>CABXHG010000007.1:0-60926 GCA_902512035.1 uncultured Gammaproteobacteria bacterium | reverse complement strand
CAAGAACAATAAAAGAAATGCAAAAAAGAGGGGTATGGGTAATTGGTTTAGATGGCAATACTGAAACATCAATTTATGATATTAATTTAACTGGACCAACAGCTATAGTTGCTGGCTCTGAAGGCAAAGGAATCAGACAATTAATCAAAAAGACTTGTGATCAAATAGCTTCTATACCAATGTCTGGAAATATTGAAAGCCTAAATGTTTCTGTAGCAACTGCAATCACTCTTTTTGAGTGTAAGAGGCAAAGAGAAAGCTCTTAACATTCACTAAATTTTTGGGTATAATTTTCGGCTTTATAAAATAGACAATGGAAAAGGTTAAACAGCTTCCTAAAACGCTTAAATTATTTAACTTTGCTAAGAAAGAAGTTAATTTACATGGTGAATGTAAAATTTCCAACATGCCTAGAATTTCTGAAATTGCAAAGAACGATAATGATAGTGTTGAAGTAGATTTATCATTTCATTTATATAATGGGAAAACGCCTTGCGTAAAGGGGATAATAGACTTAAAAGTAGTTTTAGATTGTCAGAGGTGTTTAGATGATCTTGAAATAAACTTAAACATCCCTTTAAAACTTGCGTTTGTAAAGTATGAAAATCAAGCTAATGGAATCGATAATAGTTACGAGATATACCATGTTGGAGAGGTTGAAGATTTAGAGACTATAGAATTAATTACTGATGAAATTCTATTATCAATTCCTATGGTCCCATCTCATAATTTTGAATGTGGCTTAAAGCTTGATCAAGAAAAGATAATTAAAGAAGTTCACAAACATCCTTTCGATGTTTTAAAAAATATAAAATAGCCAACTTTGGCAAGGAGTAAAAATGGCAGTTCAAAAAAGCAGAAAAACCCCCTCAAAGAGAGGAATGCGCCGCTCACATAATGCATTAAAAAACCCTGCATTGTCTGAAGACCAAGAAACAGGTGAAAGTCATCTCAGACATCACATTACAGCAGATGGGTACTATCGTGGCAAGCAGGTAATTAAAACTCCAGCTGATGATATTGAAGAAGTTGAAGCTTAAATAATTCATGACTATTAAGGTATCAATAGATGCCTCAGGTGGTGATTTTGGATTCTCAGTTACCATTAATGCTGGCATTAATGCATTAAACATCTATGATGATCTTTTGATCAATTTTGTAGGCGATGAAGCTGAAATAAAAAAAGAGTTAAAAAACAACTCTTTGTCATCAAAATTTACTGATCGAATTGTTATAACTCACGCCTCTGAAGTTATCAACATGGACGACTCTCCCTCTTTAGCACTTAGACATAAAAAAGACTCTTCTATGAGGGTTGCCATAAATCTCGTTAAAAGTGGAGAGACTGATGCCTGCGTGAGTGCTGGAAATACTGGCGCACTAATGTCAATTGCAAGATTTGTACTTAAAACAATCAAAGGAGTTGATAGACCTGCCATCATGTCTGCAGTTCCTACACTTACTGGCCCAACCCATGTACTTGATTTAGGCGCCAATATTGATTCAAATCCTAGTACTCTTCTTCAATTTGCAATTATGGGCTCTATCGCTGTTCAAAATACTGAAAGCATAGATAGACCGTCTGTTGGTCTATTGAATGTTGGATCAGAGGAGTTAAAAGGAAATGAGAAAAGCCAAGCAACATCAGAACTTTTAAAAAATTCATCACTCAACTATATAGGCTTTGTTGAGGGAGATGACATTTACAAAGGCAATGTAGATGTTATTGTATGTGATGGCTTTGAGGGAAATATCGCACTTAAAGCAAGCGAAGGAGTAGCTAAAATGTTCTCTTTCTTTATTAAAAAATCCTTTACTAAAAATCTTTTTACCAAAATAGTTGCAATTATTGCACAACCAGTTATGAAAGATTTTAAATCTAAAGTTGATCCTGGAAAATATAATGGAGCTAGCCTACTTGGATTAAAGGGGGTCGTTGTTAAGAGCCATGGTAATGCGGATGTTGATTCTTTCCTATACGCAATTAAAGAGGCGTATCTTGAGGCACATGCTAAAATAACTGATAAGATTTCTGCGCAATTAACGCGCGAACTAGAAGAACATAAATAATGAAAAAGTTTGCTAGAATTATCGGAACTGGAAGTTATCTACCCCCAAAAATTGTTACCAATTTTGATCTTGAAAAAACGCTCGATACTACAGATGAGTGGATTACTTCAAGAACTGGAATTAAAGAAAGAAGAATTGTAACCAATGAAAGTACCTGTGACCTTGCCCTAGAAGCCAGCCTAAATGCATTATCTATGGCAGAACTTGAACCTCAAGACATTGACCTCATCATTCTCTCAACAACAACTCCAGATAAAATTTTTCCTGCTACTGCAACAATGCTACAGAATCGCCTGGGTGCTTCATGTCCAGCTTTTGATATTCAGGCAGTATGTGCTGGTTTTGTCTTTGCACTAAATACTGCACAACAATATATAGAAAATGAGAGTGCTACAAATATATTAGTAGTTGGAAGTGAAACAATGTCAAAAATTGTTGACTGGAATGATCGTTCAACTTCTATTTTATTCGCTGATGGGGCTGGCGCAGTTGTGCTAAGTGCCGATAACAACACAGGAATAAAACATTCTAAACTCTATAGTGATGGAAACTACTTATCCTCACTTCACGTTAACAATAATAGAATTAATGAATTTGGAACTATTGAGATGGAAGGCAATGAGGTATTTAAAATTGCAGTTAATAAGTTATCAGATCTCGCCGAAGAAACCCTTAAAGAATGCAATATTACCTCAGAAAAAATCGACTGGATGATACCTCACCAAGCAAACATTCGTATCATTAGAGCTGTTGCTAAAAGAATAAATCTACCAATGGAAAAGATTATTTTAACTGTTGAAAAACATGGAAATACTTCAGCTGCTTCAATCCCTCTTGCTCTAGATATTGGCATTAGAGATGGAAGAATAAAAAAAGGTGATACTTTGCTTTTTGAGGGTATTGGTGGTGGTTTTAGCTGGGGCAGTGTATTGGCCGAGTTTTAATAAGAGCGCGTCATTAGCTTTTCAGTTATCAGCCTTAATGGTTCTGCATCAACACTTAAAAATGATAATTCATCTATAGCTTCTTTATAAAGACTTTCAAAGGTCTTTATAGACTCATCTACACCGATAATAGCTGGATATGATGGTTTATTTTTTATTGAGTCTGAGTTTTGGCGTTTACCCAAAACTTCATCAGAAGTTGTAACATCTAATACGTCATCTTGAACTTGATATGCTAGACCTATGTTGTTTGAAAATGAATCAAGTATTGATAAGTCCTTATCACTCGTATTATTTAAAAGTGCTCCAAATTTAATAGCACAGTTCAGAAGTGCTCCAGTTTTCTTTTTGTGCATATTATTCAAAACCTCTATATCAACCTTTTGCGAGACGATAGATAAGTCTATCGATTGCCCTTCAGCCATTAAATATGAAGACGATGATAACAAGCTTAGCAATTTTATTTTAATAGTTGAATCAATTAATGAATCATTGCAAATTATCTGAAATGCCAATGCCTGAAGACCATCACCAGAAAGTATTGCCTGGGCTTCTCCAAAAACTTTATGACTTGTTGGTTGATTATGACGAATATCATCATCATCCATTACTGGTAAATCATCATGGATTAGAGAATAAATATGAATTAACTCAATTGCACAAGCACAAGAGTCAACCTTTTTAATTTCTACATCAAAAAGATTTGCAACAGTATAAGTAAGAATCGGCCTAAAACGCTTTCCTCCAGCCAAAACGCTATATTTCATAATATCTTTTAGCTGATTACTTGAAGAGTTAATCGGTGATATCGAGCTTAAATAACACTCTAGGTGGGAGTTTACTCGCTCCCTGTAATAATCAAGAGTCTCCAAAAGGTTTTTCTTCATTATATTTATCACTTTCGCTCAAGATACTGATGCGCTGCTCTGCATCTTTGAGCGCTGAGTGACATTGCCTATGAATCTTTACACCTTCTTCAAAGTATTTTAAAGATTCTTCTAGATTTAATTCACCAGAGTCCATCTTATTAATAATGTCTTCAAGCTTTAATAAACCTTTATTGAAATTAAATTTTTCAGCCATCAGTTATTTCCTTTCATTTATAAATTATTCAAAATAATATCCATAAATCTTCTAGACAATATGTTACCTAACAAAGCAAATAGTTTATTACAAAGGTTACCTGATAATATTTTTAGATTTATAGGACTCTAGAGCTTGAACTCTGCACTTTAAACCACCCTTACTTTTGAATGTTTGTCCAATATTCTGCCTTAGTTTTTAATTGTTTATCAATACTTTGAGAACGCAATACAAAAAAATCATAAGCCATTCTAAATCGAGGGTTAGTTATAAGCTCTTTAGATTTTTTAGAATTATAGTTTTCTAAGTGATATTGCATTAACCATATATCCTTTACTCGGCCTGACAACCATCTAGGCATCATAACCTGCTGGACCTGTTTTTTTATTACGTCCTCAGATGCCTTTATCATCAAATCAATGCGAGACATTTTTTTCTTCTTAATTTCATTAAAACGCTTATTTTGAGCAGACCAAAGAAAAACAGCAAATAAAAATGCCGGAGTAACTGAGTTTCCACTCTTAATTCTTTCAGAGGTATTCACTAGAGAATCAGTAATAAAAGAATCTTCTTGAGTTTGAGAAAATAAATACTTGAAAATACCTAAATTTGAAAGCTCATGAAAAATCTCAAGTGAATTTTCATTATGAAACAACTTAATAACCTCCTCATAAAGCCTTGCGGATGGAACATTTGAAATTAAATGAGAGTTTTTTACAATACTGTAATTAAGTTTTGAATCAATTGTTGCATTTAATTTAACCTTAAAACGCACTGCGCGAATCATTCTAACTGGATCTTCCTCGAATCTATCAGAGGGATTACCAATCATATTAATACGCAAATCTTGTAAATCTTTAAGCCCACCAATATAATCAATTACCTTTGAACTTCTAATATCAAAGTAGAGACCATTAATTGTAAAGTCTCTACGAAAAACATCATCTTTCAAAGAGCCATAATAGTTATCTCTTAAAACCATGCCTTTTACAGAGGGTTGATTATTCTTTGCAGAACGAAAAGTCGCCACTTCAATAAATTTTCTAGCTGAAAACATGATGTGAACTAATTTAAAACGTCTCCCAATTATTCTTGAGCGTTTAAATAAATTTTGAATTTGTTCTGGAGTTGCGTTTGTTGCAATATCAAAATCTTTTGGCTTATAACCAAGAAGCATATCCCTTATGCAGCCACCTACTAGATAGGCCTCATAGCCAGATTTGTTTATTTTTTTTACAATCTTTAAAGCATCTGGATCTAATAATTTTTTGTCAAATGT
Source organism: uncultured Gammaproteobacteria bacterium (assembly GCA_902512035.1). GTDB lineage: Bacteria > Pseudomonadota > Gammaproteobacteria > PS1 > Pseudothioglobaceae > Pseudothioglobus. Next base: position 55,550 of record CABXHG010000007.1, on the reverse strand, counting down.
AACACTTTGACGGATTAGACTCATAATATAACTACTTCTCTTGGAGACCAGCCCTCTTTTCTGTGTTCACACTCAATATTTGTATAAACACCACCTCTAACATTAAATACTGCTTTCAGTCTAATAAATCTCGGATTCATAACATCAACCAAATCATCCATAATTTTATTGGTTACCGCCTCATGAAAAGCACCTTCATTCCTATAAGACCAAAAATAATTTTTTAAAGCTTTTAGCTCAACACAATAATTATCAGCAATATACTCTATATGAATATCAGCGAAATCTGGTTGGCCTGTTAATGGGCAAAGACAAGTAAATTCCGACGAATCAATTCTAATTACGAAGTCTCTTTTAACATTTGGATTATCAAAGACTTCTAAAATTTTACTTGGTGAACTAGACATGGTTATTTCTATTTAGTTATAAAGGGGATATTTTAGCAATAAAAGACGATATTTTTCCTTGTCTAAACTGATAAAAAATTATCACAAATAGAACAAGTAATAAATGTATTGACCACAATCCAACTAGTGGATTTAATTGCCCACTCTCAATTGAATTTTTTGTCACTAATAAACCATTATTATAAAGCATGAAAATTCCCAATCCAATCAAGATATTTAGTCCTTTTCCAGTCCTAGGAGATGTTTTTCCTAAAAGCACACCAATAATCGAAAGAATTAGAATTGAAATAGGCTGAGAAAAACGCCATTGCATTTCTGCATTTGCTAGTATTCCTCCTTGAATTAATAAATCAATTGACGATTTTTCTTCTATTTCAGAAAAATTCGATAAAGATTGTTGAACTTCATCTGAAACTATTTCTAAGTCATATCTGTCAAAGTCCAATATATTTACACTCTCATCTCCAGGTAATCCTTCATATCGAGTTCCATCTTTTAGCCTTAGATAAATACTTTTACTTTCAGAATTGGTATATTTAGTTGCTTCAGATGCCAAAACCACAATTGGACCATCTTCTTTTGAAACATAAATAAAAATCTCTTCCATATTTTGCTCATCAGCATCATCTATCATTGATGAATCTGAAGCGTAAAAAACTATTTCACCATTCTTAAAGCTTTCAAATTTTCCTTCAGTTATAAAAGAAAACTCTGAAGCATTTACAGTCTCATCTTCAGCATAACTTTTTTGATGTTTTGCCCAAGGCACAACATAAATTGTTAGGAAAAAAACCAAAACAAATAAAAAGATAACAACAGGCTGAACTAGACGAATAAAGTTTTTGTCACCTATGCCAATTGAATTCATCACAATAGCTTCTGAATTTTTATAGAGCTGAGATATAGATATAATTAGTGATAAAAAAAGCGATAATGAGAGAATGATTGGTAAATCACGTAGCATGTTAAAACCAACAATTGGCATCAATTCTTGAATGGGGATTCCATGCTCTATACTTTCTTGAACTGTCAATACAAATTGATTACCAAAAACAATGAGCGCGATAATAAAAAAAATAGATATAAAAAAAACTACTAAATTTTTCAGTAGATATCTAGAAATTATTGTACTGGGATAATTGAAAATTTTTTGAAGCATTAAGCCAATTATAAAATACTTTAGCTTAAAAGCTAGCTTTTACTTTTTTTGTTTCATTGAATCAAAGAACTCGTCATTGGTCTTGGAAAATCTTAACCTTTCGATTAAAAATTCAGCAGCTTCAACGGTATCCATTGGATGAAGGATTTTTCTCAAAATCCAAATTTTTTGAAGCTCTTGTTCATCAGTAATTAACTCTTCACGCCTTGTACCTGAGGCATTAATATTAATTGCCGGAAATATGCGCTTTTCAGAAAGTCTTCTCTCAAGATGGAGCTCCATATTACCGGTACCCTTAAATTCTTGATAAATAACCTCATCCATCTTTGAACCAGTTTCAATAAGTGCTGTAGCAATAATTGTTACACTACCACCATCTTCAATATTTCGTGCTGCCCCAAAAAAACGTTTTGGTCTTTGAAGTGCATTCGCATCAACACCGCCTGTCAGAACTTTTCCCGAGGAAGGAGCAACTGTATTATAAGCTCTTGCTAAACGAGTTATTGAGTCAAGCAAAATAATAACATCCTTACCTTGCTCTGCCCTTCTTTTAGCTTTTTCGATAACTATTTCTGCTACTTGAACATGTCTTTTTGCAGGCTCATCAAAAGTTGATGAAATAACTTCACCCCGGACCGTTCTCTCCATTTCAGTTACTTCTTCAGGTCTTTCATCAATCAAAAGAACAATTAGCTCACATTCAGGATGATTCATAGAAATCGAAGAGGCAATATTCTGCATAATCATAGTTTTTCCAGCTTTAGGCGGAGCAACAAGAAGCCCTCTTTGACCTTTTCCAAATGGCGCAACTAGATCAATAACTCTAGCTGTAATATCTTCTGTACCTCCATTTCCTAACTCAAGTCCTAACCTTTGATTTGGATGTAGTGGTGTCAATGAAGAAAATGGGATCCTATTTCTCATATTTTCTGGTGCATCCCCATTTACCTCTGAAACTTTAATTAATGCAAAATATTTTTCACCTTTTTTAGGGGCTCTAATTTTCCCAGTTACCACGTCACCAGTTGACAAATTAAAGCGTCTAATTTGATTTGGTGACACATAAATATCATCCGGGCCCGACACATAAGAATCATTGGAAGACCTTAAGAAACCATAGCCTTCTTGCAAAATATCTAAAACACCGTCACCAAGAACTTCCTCATCATTTTCAGCTTTATGCTTAAGTATTGCAAAAATGAGAGTTTGTTTTTTCGCTCTTGAAATATTTTCGATGCCTAGCGACTGAGCGAGATCTAAAAGCTCTGCAGGTGTTTTAATTTTTAATTCTGATAGTTTCATATAGGTATATTTGTGATTTTGTAAGATTTGGCATTAAGCCTGAAATAATGAAGCAAACTAGTATGTTTGTCATTGGGAATGGATTATTAAGTTTTCTGTTTTTTAAGTAAGTCTCAAATTTAAATATTAGAATCTAAAAAAGCATTTAGATTGGCCTTTGATAGAGCCCCAACTTTTGTAGCTTGAACCGCTCCATCTTTAAATAAAAGCATTGTTGGTATTCCTCTAATCCCGTATTTAGGAGGAAGTTGAACATTTTCATCAACATTAACTTTAGCAATTGTAATCTTGCCCTCATATTCATCTGCAATTTCATCTAGTATTGGAGCAAGAGCCTTACATGGACCACACCATTCAGCCCAGAAATCTACTAAAACAGGTTCTGAGGAATTTACAACATCAGCCTCAAAAGAGGCGTCACTGACTACTTTAATTTTGTCGTTCATGTACTAAATAATGGAATGTTTAAACAGAGTCGAATTAACTCAGAACGCCATTATAACACTTCTTTTTAACATTTCTGTTTTTTTTATTTAGATAGATATAAAAAATTAACAATTACATTTATGCAATAAAAGCGAGTATTAGAGGAATTGTTATGAATGATAAAACTACCTGCGTAGTCAAAATACCCCTCATGAGCTGATCATCTGCTCCAAACTGTTTAGCTAATGTATATGACATGGTCGCAGTTGGCACAGCAGAAAAGATAACCGCAACAACTATCTCAGTTTGACTTAAATCAAAGTAACTAGCTACAAAATATACAATTATAGGAAGAATTATTAATTTAAGAGTATTTGAGATTATGATCGGCATTATTTTTAATGTTAAGTCTCTCAACTTTATCTTGGCACCAATTGTTAAAAGCATTATTGGAAGTGCAGCTGAACCTAAAAGTTCAGTAGTATGAATAATAACGCTCATGTTTTCTAAACTAAATAATGCAACCAATAAGCCTGCAATCATTGCCAAAATAAAGGGATTTTTAAAGATTTCAATAAATACGTTTAAAAAGATTTTTTTTGAGTCCTTTTGACCAGTTTGATTAAGGCTCATTACCATTATTGTTATGATAATAATATTTATACCGGGAACATAAACAAACATAAAGAGTGATGCAATTTTTAAACCTTCAGCACCATAGAAACTTCCTGCTATAGCAAGAGCGATAAATGCATTTTGTCTCATAGCACCTTGGAGGATTGAAGTCCATACTTCTGGTGAGTAGCCAAGCAGCTTTCCTAGAGTAATAGCAGAGCTGAAAGCAATAAAAAAACCAACAAATACAATTGCTGCGTAGGTATATAGCATTTCAGAAGATAAATTTATCTGAGAGATGAAGTGGAATAGTAGTGCAGGTATTAAAACCCAATAGCACAACTTATCGTTTACCTCCCAAAAAGATAGGTCTGGTACATTAATTCTTCTAAGAAAATTACCTAATATAATGAGAAGAAATACTGGTGAGACTATTAAAAATATTTGTAAAAAATTTGAGAGCACTAAATTTATTCTAATTAAATCAATTATTCTGACTATTTATCCAATCAATAGCCATTTTTAATCTAGATAAAGTTCTTTCCCGTCCTACAAATTGCGCGCTTATATCAATACTTCCTGACTTCCCATTTCCGCTAAGTGCAAGTCTAAAAGGCTGTCCTACTTTTCCAAAGCCAATGTCGCGTATATCACAAATCGATTGTATAACGGAATGAATACTCTCTGCATTCCAATCATTGATTTCGCTAAGACGAGCTTCCAAGTCTTCTAAAACTTCTTTAGAGTTTGCGTTAAAAGTCCTATTTGCCTGAACTTCATCAAACTCATCAAAATCAATATAAAACATCATGCAGCTCTTTGCCATATCAACTAATGATCTTGACCTTTCTCTAAGTGATTCAACAAGATCATAAATACTTGGCCCATTGTCCAAGTTAATATTTAGTTGACTTAGATGATAGTTTAAGTTTTCAACAAGGTTTTTTGTAGAAGTTGTTTTAATATAGGATTGATTGATCCATTCAAGTTTTTCTTGATTAAAGGTGGCAGGAGAATTATTAATATTTTCTAGTTCAAAAAGCTGAATCATTTCATCAATTGTAAATATTTCTTGATCGCCGTTTGACCACCCAAGCCTAACAAGATAATTTAATAATGCTTCAGGTAAAAAACCCTCATCCTTATAGGATAAAAGATTCAACGCGCCATGTCTTTTTGATAAACGCGAGCCATCTGACCCCAAGATCATGGGAACGTGGGCAAATTTAGGTGCACTCCAGCCCATAGCCTCATAAAGATTAATTTGTTTTGGAGTATTATTGATGTGGTCATCACCCCTAATGACGCATTCAATTTCCATATCATGATCATCCACGATGACAGTCAAGTTGTACGTTGGCGCTCCATCTGATCTTGAAATAATTAAGTCATCAAGCTCAGAATTAGCGATGCTCACTTCACCTTTAACATAATCATTAAAACTAACGCTACCACTATCAGGGTTAAGAAACCGGATAACACCACTTTTTAGAGATTTTTCACGACAACATCCATCATATTTGGGTTTCTCTTGGTTTGCAATTTGACTTTCTCTCATTGACTCTAAACGCTCTTTAGAGCAATTACAATAATAGGCTTTGCCATTTGAAAGTAGCTCATGAATAACTTCATTGTATCGCTCAGTTCGATCACTTTGATAGATTGGACCTTCGTCATAATCAAGGCCCAACCAATCCAATCCATCCAAAATCGCATCGACTGATGCCTGAGTTGATCGTTCTTTGTCAGTATCTTCAATTCGAAGTACAAAATTACTATTTGTTTTTTTTGCCCAAAGCCAGGCAAAAAGAGCTGTTCTAGCACCGCCAATATGTAAAAATCCCGTCGGAGATGGAGCAAATCTTGATTTCATTTATTACTCTTAATATAAATTGCTGATATATATTTTTTTTGAGCGTTTAAATTAAATAATAGTTATTTAAAGCTCAATTAAATCATTGCCAATTTTACACTGTTATAATATTCTTCCAACATCCAAATATATCTGTAAATTAATGGAATTCACTCAACAAAATGCCAATAATAACACCATTATTTCAGTAGATGAATCTTCAATATCGCTTTCACATGTTAAATTAAATAGACCCTGTTTTATCTCTTCAAACACCTCTAATGAAGTTTCTATTAATGATATCACTGAGATTGGAAAGGAGTTATTATTTCCACTTTTAACAAAAGATTCGGTTGATCTATTAATTATAGGAACTGGAGATTCACCAAAATTTCTAACGCCTAAGCAACAAATTGAACTCTCAAGCATTGGTCTTGGTGTTGAATGTATGAATAATACCTCTGCATGCTCAAGCTTCAACCTTCTTCTTGGAGATTTGAGGAAAGTTGGTTTACTGTTGATATGATTTCTTATTTATTAAAAAAACTAATTCTTTTTTATAAATTTTTCAAAATCGATACACCATTATTTATTCTTATTATTCTCCTCTCATCCCTAGGCTTATTAATTTTATACAGTAGTTCAGGCGGATCTTTTAATCTTGTTTATAGACAGATGATTCATCTTGGATTGGCCACTTCAGTTATGCTTGTTATTGCTCAAATCCCTCCAATCGTTATTCTAAGGGTAACGCCGATATTAATGATTTTAGGAGTTTTTCAGTTAATTCTTGTTTTATTTTTTGGTAGCTCTGGTGGTGGCGCTCAAAGGTGGCTTGACTTGGGATTTGTTCGGTTTCAGCCATCAGAATTAATGAAAATTATAGTGCCGTTGACAATCGCAGCTATCCTTAGTGAAAAAACACTTCCTCCTCGAGCTTTTCCAGTCATTATTTCATTGATCACAATAGGTGTTGTTGTTGCTCTCATAGCGAAACAACCTGATCTTGGGACTGCATTATTAATAGGAGCCTCAGGAATTTATGTTCTGTTCTTTTCAGGCTTTAGAGTTATGTTAGTAAAAAATATTTGGTTAAACCTTGTAATTCTCTCAAGCGGCATCATTGGATCTCTCTATTATGCTTGGAACTACTTATTAATTGCTTATCAAAAAAAGCGAATCTTGACTTTATTTAATCCTGAATCAGACCCTCTTGGCTCAGGCTATCATATTATCCAATCAAAAATTGCAATTGGTTCTGGTGGTCTAACAGGCAAGGGAATAAGAGAAGGATCTCAATCTCAGCTTGATTTTGTTCCAGAGCAATCAACTGATTTCATATTCTCCGTATTAGCTGAAGAACTTGGGTTTTTTGGATTTCTTCTATTAGTAATTATTTATGCGCTCATTATCTATCGTTGTATGGACCTATCTCTCCGTTGTGAAGATAACTTTTCTAGACTCTTAGGCTCAAGCCTTACATTTGTTTTCTTTACTTATATTTTTGTAAATATTGGAATGGTATCAGGTCTCCTGCCAGTAGTAGGAATCCCTCTTCCACTAGTTAGCTATGGTGGCTCATCTCTAATCACCCTTATGGCGGGCTTTGGAATTATTATGTCAATTCATAAACATAAAAGTCCAAGATATTTACAGTAACTCGTTATAATCAACCAGTAGTTACATTTGCTAAATTTAAAGTCTTATCTTCAATAAACTCATTCTGGACAAATAATATTTCATGAAATCAAAAATTCTAACTTTCTTAAAATCGTTTTTATTGGTACTTTTAGTCTTAAATGTAAGCGCTGAAGAACCACGCTTTTATATTCCAGATTCTCCTCCAATTTCAGCTAAGTCTTATGTTCTAATGGATCATAACTCAGGAAAGATTCTTGCTGCAAAAAATGAGGAAGAGAGAAGATCTCCAGCTAGTTTGACAAAAATAATGACATCTTATGTAGTTTTTAAACGCCTTAAAGAAGATTTTATTTCTCTTGATGATGAAGTTAAAATCAGTGAAAAAGCTTGGAAAACTGGAGGTTCAAGAAGCTTTATTGAGGTTGGAAAAATGATTATGCTTGAAGACCTTCTCAAAGGAATGATTATTCAATCTGGTAACGACGCCTCAGTAGCTCTTGCGGAGCATGTTGCTGGCTCAGAAGGCACATTCGTTCTATTTATGAACGACTATGCTCAAGAAATTGGAATGGTAAATACTCGCTTTGAAAATTCATCAGGCCTACCCCATAAAGATCAATATTCGACTGCAAAAGATATGGCAATACTCTCTTCTGCAATCATTAAAGAATTTCCAAAATTATATGAATGGTATGGTCAAAAAGAGTTTACATATAATAATATAAAACAAATAAATCGCAACAAACTACTCTTTACAGATGCTACAGTTGATGGTCTCAAGACAGGATGGACTGAAAAAGCAGGCTATTGTCTGGCGACAAGTGCAAATCGAGTTGGAATGAGACTCATATCAATTGTACTTGGTTCTGCGAGCCCTACAAATAGAACTTTAGAAACAGAAAAACTTCTTGATTATGGTTTCCGCTTCTTTGAAACACAATCAGTCAATGATATTTCTCATCAGGTTCCAGTCTACAAATCGAAAAAAGGAAATATTAAAGTTGGAGTTGCAGAATCAAATTTCTTAACACTTCCAAGGAATCAATTTAAGTATACAACTCAAACTATTAACTTTTCTGGAGATTTGATTGCTCCTATTAATCAGGGTGACCAAGTAGGTACACTTGCAATTAGCTTTAACGATGAAGATATCGCAACGCTACCTCTAATAGCTCTTGAAAATGCTGAAGAAGCAGGTTTTATCTCTAAAATGATTGACACAGTTAAACTTATGTTTAGATAATTTTGGTCTATTTAAACGGAAACTTTATAGAAAAAAATCAAGCATATGTCTCTGTCATGGATCGTGGATTCCTCTTTGGTGATGGCATATATGAAGTATTTCCAGTCTACGGCAATAAAATTATTGGCCTAGATTCTCACTTGAATCGACTACAAGATGGCCTTGATGCAATAAATATAAAAAATCCACACAGCAAAGATGAGTGGATAAAACTAATCAATAAGGTCATTTCATTCAATACAATAAATAAAAATCAGGCAATATATTTACAAATTTCTAGGGGCTGTGATAAAAATAGAAAGCATACCTACGGTGAATTAATGCCAACAATATATATTCAATCAAGTGCTATTGAGACCAGAGAGAAAGATTCTCTCCAGAATGGAAAATCAGCAATTACAAGAGAAGATATTAGATGGCTCAAAAGTTATACTAAGGCAACATCTCTTTTGGCAAATACTCTCTATGCACAAGAGGCTAAAGAGAACAATGCAGAAGAAACAATTCTCTACCGTGATGGAATTGTCACTGAAGCCTCAAGCTCTAATGTATTAATAGTAAAAGATAACTGTATTTATACTCATCCAAAAGGCCCCAATATTCTACCAGGCATTACTAGAGACAAAGCCATTGAATGTGCTAAAGTGAATGATATTAATGTAATTGAATCTTCATTTACAAAGGAACAACTAATGGATGCTGATGAAGTATGGATTACTAGCTCTACTCGAGAAATTCTGCCAATCACCAGTATTGATGGTATTCAAATTAAGAATGGATATGCAGGACCAATTTGGTCATTGGTTTATGACCAATATCAATCCCTAAAATTCTAAAAAATCTCATTTAATCGTTTAATATTAAATAATAAGAATAATCATTTCAAGTAAAATCTTGACTAGTGTCGAGGGTAAACCGACAATAAATAGTTATGAACCCCGCCAGGCCTGGAAGGGAGCAACGGTAATAATTTTTTTATGTGTTGGATTCTATTCTCGGCACTACTTTTATTCATTTATCTGATTAGTAATGAACAAACACTACGAAGTTTTAGCTAGAAAATATAGACCACATAATTTCAAAGAGCTTGTAGGTCAAACTCATACAATTAGAACCCTCGTTAACGCTCTTGACAACAACAACCTTCATCATGGTTTTTTGTTTACTGGAACGCGAGGCGTTGGAAAGACAACAATTGCAAGAATTTTTGCTAAATCAGTTAACTGTGAAAAAGGAGTAAGTTCAAATCCGTGTGGTAAATGTGAGACCTGCATCGAAATTGACAAAGGTCAATCTGTTGACCTAATTGAACTTGATGCTGCATCCAATACTGGCGTTGATCATATGCGAGAAATTCTCGAAAATGCACAGTACACTCCTACAAAAAACTTATACAAAATTTACCTTATTGATGAGGTACATATGCTTTCAAAGAGTAGCTTTAATGCGCTTTTGAAAACCTTAGAAGAGCCCCCTACTCATATTAAATTTTTACTTGCTACAACTGACCCTAAAAAATTACCGATTACTGTTTTATCTCGATGCCTACAATTTAACTTGAACAAGCTATCTCATAATGAGATTCTTGAACATCTTAAGTTTATTATGAATGAAGAAAAACTTAAGTTTGATGATAGTGCTCTATCAAAGATTGCAGAATTTGGAAATGGTTCAATGAGAGATGCACTCAGCCTTCTTGATCAATCTATTTCTTATGGAAATGGAAATGTTAAGGAAAAAGATCTTAAAAAGATGCTCGGACTTGTTCACCATGATGAAATCATCAATCTCGCTTCTTTAATTGCTGAAAGAAATGCTGAACAAATTTTATTATGTGTAAAGGGCTTGGCACATAAAGGAGAAAATCTTTCTAATGCATTAAGAGACTTGACATCACTCTTTCATAAAATATCTATTGCTACAATAATTCAAGATGACAAACAAGTTTCGTCAGAAATTACTAAACTCGCAAGTAAATTCTCTGCCCAAGATTTACAGCTTTACTATCAAATTGCAATTAATGGTCAAAAAGATATGAATCTATCTCCTAGCGAACAAATTGGTCTTGAGATGACTCTTCTCCGAATGATTGCCTTTCACCCTGATTATGACAGTGCAGAAAAAAAAAATCTAAAGTCACCTCCTGATAAAAACTCAAAAGTCAAAGATTCCAAAACTCAGGAATCATCTAGTAAAGCTCCTACAAGAAAACAAAAATCAAATGAAGAAATAAATCAGCTAGACATTCGAACTCAAGAAGATTGGGAGAAAATTATTAAGAGTCTTGATTTTAATGGTGCTGCGAAAATGCTTGTAAAAAACACTGTATTCAAGTCACTAGATAATCAAACACTAACACTTACACTTAGCTCAGATTTTGTAAACCTTCATACACCTAAAACAGAAGAATCTATAAAAAATGAACTTTGTATACTTTATCCAGAAGTAGAAATTATTTTTGAATTCGGAGAAACCAACGGTAGCTCTTTATCCCAGAAAGAGTCAATCAAAAAGGAGCAAAACCGCAAAGAAACGGAGAGTCAATATCTAAGTGATGATAGCCTTAAAGAACTTCAGGAGGTGTTTAATTCAAAGGTCGATCTTAAATCTATTAAATCAACAAAGGAGCCAGATAATGTTTAAAGGTGGGATGGCAGGAATGATGCAAAAAGCAAAACAAATGCAGGAGGATATGGAGGCTGTTCAAAAAGAAATTAAATCACTTACCTGTGAAGGATTATCAGCCTCAGGAGCTTTAAAAATTGAAATGAATGGCGACTATAAAGTCACTCATATATCTATTGATGAATCACTTACTTCTGACAAAGAAATGTTAGAAGATTTAATCATGATTGCCATTAATGATGCATCATCTAAAATTAATGAAATTTCAAAGAAAAAAATGAAAAATGTTACAGGTGGTCTCAACCTTCCTTTTTAGTTAACTAATTCTCAATGACTATGATTGAAAAATTAAATAAGGCATTCAGCAAATTACCAGGAGTGGGCTCGAAAACAGCACAAAGATTTATTTATTACCTTCTTGAGAGAGATAGACTAGCTGGACTTGAGCTTTCAAAGGCACTTAAAGATGCCATGGAAAATGTCCAAAACTGTGAAAAATGTAGAACTTTAACTGAAAAAGATATTTGTGAAATCTGCTCTAATGACTCTCGCGACAATTCCCTTTTATGTGTGGTTGAAACTCCTTCAGACATCCATGTAATCGAACAAAGCGGTGTTTATACAGGTAAATATTTTGTTCTAAGTGGATATCTATCACCAATTGATGGTATTGGTGCCTCTGAGCTAGGGCTGGATGACCTAGAAGGCTTATTAAGCAATCAAGAGGTAAGTGAACTCATTCTAGCAACCAATGCTACTATTGAAGGTGAAGTAACTGCTCATTACATTCATAATCTGGCAAAGAAATATCAAATCAAGACAACTAGAATAGCTCATGGAATTCCGCTTGGTGGGGAGTTAGAATATACTGATATTAACACCATTGCACATGCTTTATCTGGGCGAAAAGATTACAACTAGAGAGCATTTAAAGGTTTATTCTCATCTATGTAGTTATTGTATAATGTGTCAGTTTTATCCGACACCTCGCCTTCATGGAAAAAACATACAACCCAGAGCTTATCGAACAAAAGTATCGTGACTTATGGGAGAAAGGCGACCTCTTCTCTTCAAAAGCTAACGCTTCAAGTGAAAATGCTTTTAGCATTGTCCTACCACCGCCAAATGTTACTGGAAGCCTTCATATGGGTCATGCCTTTCAGCACACCATTATGGATGTTTATACTCGATACAATAGAAGTAAAGGCAATCAAACACTTTGGCAGCCTGGAACAGACCATGCAGGGATAGCCACCCAAATGGTTGTTGAAAGGCAACTTAGCCTTGAAAATATTTCCAGACACGACCTTGGAAGAGATAAATTTAACGAAAAAATTTGGGATTGGAAGTCAAAATCTGGGGGGACTATTACTTCTCAAATGAGACGTCTCGGAGCATCCGTTGACTGGCATAGAGAGCGCTTTACGATGGATGAATCACTCTCAGTAGCTGTAAGAAAAGTGTTTGTAGAGCTTTACAATGAGGGACTTATTTACAGAGGAAAGAGACTTGTAAATTGGGATCCAGTTTTGTTAACAGCAGTATCTGATTTAGAAGTAATTAGCAAAGAGGAAAGTGGATTTTTATGGCATATCAAGTATCAAGTTTCTGACTCTGAAGAAATACTAGTGGTAGCCACAACAAGACCAGAAACTATGCTTGGTGACTCTGCTGTCGCAGTGCATCCAGATGATAAGAGATATCAACATTTAGTTGGTCAATCAATTAATCTTCCTCTATCGGATAGAAAAATTCCAATCATTGCTGATGATTATGTTGATATGGAGTTTGGTACCGGCTGCGTAAAAATAACTCCAGCACACGACTTTAATGATTATGAAATTGGGCAAAGACATAATTTAGAAATAATCAATGTATTAACTAATGATGCAAAAATAAACTCAAATGCTCCTTCCAAATATCAAGGATTAGATCGTTTTGACGCCAGAAAATTAATAGTAGACGATTTAGAAAAACAAAACTTAATCGAAAAAATTAATCCTCACACTTTTATGGTTCCAAGGGGTGATAGAACAAATAGCATTATTGAACCCTATATGACAGACCAATGGTTCGTTAAAGTAAAGCCTTTAGCTGGCCCTGCAATTGATGCTGTAAAAAATGGAAGTATTCGTTTTGTTCCTGAAAATTGGGAGAAAACCTACTTTAATTGGATGGAAAATATTGAAGACTGGTGTATTTCTCGTCAAATTTGGTGGGGCCATAGAATACCTGCCTGGTACGACAAAGATGGTAAATTTTATGTTGCGAATAGTCTCAAAGAAGCTCAAATTCAAGCCGGAAAAGGTATTGAACTAACTCAAGATAATGATGTACTAGACACATGGTTTTCTTCAGCCTTATGGCCTTTTTCAACGCTCGGATGGCCAGAAGAAACTCCTGAATTATCTCGATTTTATCCAACAAGTGTTCTTGTCACTGGGTTTGATATTATATTTTTCTGGGTTGCTCGAATGATAATGTTTGGGCTTAAATTTGCTGATGATGTCCCCTTTAAAGATATTTACATTACAGGTCTAATTAAAGATGGCAATGGTCAAAAAATGAGTAAATCCAAGGGTAATGTTCTTGATCCTATAGATCTTATTGATGGCATAAACCTTGAAGACCTCCTTGAAAAAAGAACACAAGGTATGATGCAACCAAAGCTAGCTGAAAAGATAAAAAATCAAACTAAAAAGGAATTTCCTAATGGAATACCTTCTTTTGGAACAGATGCAATTAGATTTACTTTTACTGCTCTTGCGTCCTTTGGACGAGATATTAAGTTTGATTTAAAACGAGTAGAAGGCTATAGAAATTTTTGTAACAAGCTTTGGAATGCCTCACGCTTTGTTTTAATGAATTTAAAGTCAAAAACGATTAATTATAATGCAGAATTATCCAGCCAAGATCAATGGATATTGTCTAGACTTCAGCACGTGAAAATTGAGGTTGAAAAACATTTAGCAGACTATCGATTAGACCTAATGAGTCAAGTGCTCTATGAATTTGTTTGGCATGATTATTGTGACTGGTACCTAGAACTTTCTAAACCTCTTCTTGAGAATAGTAAAACAAAAGAGGGTTGTGAAGCGACCCTATTTAAGGTGCTATCGGAGACTTTAGTTTTACTCCATCCAATTATTCCATTCATTACTGAAGAAATATTTGAGCAATCTCAAAAATTACTATCAAAATCTGATGATAAATTAATTTCACAATCATTTCCAGAAACAGAAAAAGAACTTATTAATGATGTCGCTGAAATTGAAATTAATTGGCTCAAGGAATTCATTTTAGGCATTAGAAAAATTAGAGGAGAGATGAATATATCTCCTGGAAAGCCCCTACCCTGCTATATCAAAGATTTTAATGCAAATGATGAAACCTATATCAATCAGAACAAATCAATCTTATTTACTTTAGCTAAACTAGATTCTATAGACTTACTATCTCCAAATGATGAAGAGGCTGAGTCTGCAATTGCTTTGGTTGGAGAAATGAAAATTCTGATTCCTTTAGCAGGTCTTATTGATAAAGGAGCTGAACAAGATAGACTCAATAAAGAAATTGAAAAATTACTTAGACTTCAATCTCAGTTTTCTGCAAAACTTAATAATACAAAGTTTATTAATGGTGCACCTGAGGCTGTTGTGAATAATGAAAAAGAAAAACTTGCAACAGCCGAAGCTGCTTTGAAGGATTTACAACAACAACTAGAGAAAATTTCTAAACTCTAGAGGGATATAGTGTAATTCATTGAAAAAACACATAAAACATACAATTAAATTTCCATTAACAAGATACAATTGGATTATTAAAAGATAAATATGAAAAAACTTAACATTATTACTATTGCATTAATTATTTTCACTTTTAAGGTTAGTGCGGAGTCATTTGTTTATATCACTGATGAACTTGATCTTCCAATTCGCTCCGATAAAAACTTTGGTAACAATATAATTCGTCTTTTACCTTCAGGCACAGAACTTTCATTATTACAAAGCACTGAAGATGGTTGGGCTCAGATTCAGTTTGATGATACGATTGGCTGGATTAAAACATTTTATTTATCCTCAAACCCTTCAGCGAGAGAGGAATTAAAAAAACTTACAAGAGAATATAACTCTAATACACTTTTAATATCAAAGTTAAGTGATGAAAAGGAAAAGCTAGAAAAAAAACTAGTAACTTTAAAAAATGATAATACAGATTTAATTGTTCAAAGTTCAAAATCGAAAGCTGAAAAAGAGCATATTGAGCAAATTTACCAAGATGCACTAAAATTAGAGCATAAGAATGAAAAACTTATTCAAGAAAACTTACAACTAAAAACTGAACTCCAGCTCGCAGAAAATAATACTCAGATTCAAAAAGATACGAGCTCAAGAAATTGGTTTATAGTTGGGGCAATAGTTCTTTTCTTTGGAATGGTTATTGGACTTATTATCCCTAATCTTCTCAAGAGAAGACGATTTTAGATTCTAAGAGAACTTTATGAAAGAATTAAAAAAAGCACTTACCTTTGATGACATATTGTTGGTACCTGCACATTCTGAAGTGCTCCCAAAAGAAGTGAGCTTAACCTCTAAACTCACAAAGAAAATTACTTTAAATACACCTATTATCTCTGCAGCAATGGATACAGTAACTGAGGGAAAACTCGCTATTGCAATTGCCCAAGAGGGAGGAATGGGGGTCATTCATAAAAATATGTCTATAGAGTCTCAAGCTAATGAAGTTAGAAAAGTAAAGCGATTTGAGTCAGGAATCATCAGAGAGCCTATTAGTATTGAGCCGTCTGCAACAATTAAAGATGTCTTTAATCTTCAGGCTCAGCATGGCATTTCAGCAATGCCAGTAGTATCCAACAACATACTAGTTGGATTAATAACAAGTCGTGATGTTCTATTCGAAACACGTCTTGATGAAGTTGTTAAAAATGTAATGACACCTCAGAAAGAACTTATTACTGTTAAGGAAGGTGCATCAATGAGCACTGTCAGAAAACTTCTCCAAAAACATCGTATTGAAAGAGTTCTTGTTACTGACAATAAATTTAAGTTAGGGGGAATGATAACCGTCAGTGATATTAAAAAAACTAGTGACTTCCCCAAAGCAGCAAAAGACGACCAAGAGAGACTTATTGCTGCTGCTGCAGTCGGCGTTGGCAAAGGATCTAGCGAAAGGATTAGTTCTCTTGTCGAAGCTGGTGTTGATGTTGTTGTTATTGATACAGCACACGGCCACTCTCAAGGCGTAATTGATCGAGTCAAAAAAACTAAAAAAGATTTTCCAAATTTAGAGATTATCGCTGGCAATATTGCAACTGCTAATGCAGCTATTGATTTGGCTAAAGCCGGCGCAGATTGTGTTAAAGTTGGAATTGGACCAGGAAGTATTTGTACAACTCGAATCGTAGCAGGTGTTGGAGTACCTCAAATTAGTGCTATTTCTGACATTGCTAAAGCCTTAAAAAACACCAATGTTACAGTGATTGCTGATGGGGGTATACGTTATTCAGGGGATGCTGCAAAAGCCTTTGCAGCAGGAGCTCACTGTGTAATGCTAGGTTCAATGCTTGCAGGAACTGAGGAATCGCCTGGTGAAGTTGAATTATACCAAGGAAGATCATACAAAGCCTATCGTGGAATGGGATCAATGGGAGCAATGGGCCAAGCTCATGGCTCTTCAGATCGATACTTCCAAGCAGAACTAGCTGCAGAAAAATTAGTTCCAGAAGGAATTGAGGGTAGAGTACCTTATAAAGGCTCTATTAGACCAATTATCCATCAAATGGTTGGTGGAATTAGATCATCCATGGGCTATACAGGTTGTAAAAATCTTGATGCCATGAGAACTAAAGTTGAGTTTGTTCAAGTTACCTCTGCTGGAATGACAGAGTCACATGTTCACGATGTTTCAATAACTAAAGAGGCACCAAATTACCACCAATAACTCAGGTTAGCGAGCATTCAAACTGAATTCTTTACTAATTAACTTTTGCAACACAATAAAAACCCATGACATTTTTTTTCTTCATGTAGTCTTGCTTATTGAACTCTAGAAGTTTCCATACATTTTCAACTTCTAACTTTTGTATTGCCTTATCAAAACCATAGGATTCGTATACATCTTCATTAATTGTAAAACATACTAATCCATCAGACTTAACTATTCTAGAAAGCTCTTTCAATCGACCTGGCCCAACATGGCCATGAGTAAATACACCAACACAAAGCGCGGCATCATAACTATCACTCTCTATTGGCAGGGAGTCATTTAAATTACCTAAAAATAATGCTTTATAGCCTCTATCAATTGCTATATCAATCATATCTTTTGAGATATCTATTCCATCAAAATTTGTGTATCCAAGTTTTTGAAGTTCCAATCCAACTAAACCTGTCCCACATCCAACATCAATAATTTTTTGATTTTTATCTCCAATGTACTTGTGAAAAATTTGAACTGAATTGGGCTGTGAAACGGTTCCAAGGAGATCGTCATTATCTTTATCATAAATTGAAGCCCACTTCTTATAAACGTCAAGCAATTCCTCCTCATTTTGACTCGCTGAAAGATCTAAATTGTCATAGAACTTTAGCCCTTTGTTATTTTCTTTCATAATTAATAAAGTTTGCCAAAAAATGTCATTCTTGCTGTTTCAGAGAGCTGGACATTAGGCTCAGAATTGTATGCCAAAACCGACAATATTCTGGTCCTATCTCCAATTGTTGGCGTAACGCGATGAATTGCATCTTTACCCCTAAATAGAACTAATGAACCATTGCTCATTGATAGTTTATTAGGAATGCAATTGCCATTTATTAAATCCAAAACTTGGTCATAATTATTCTCATTTATTTTTGAATTTCTAAAATCTCTAATATATTCGAAAGCGCCTCCCGACTCAGGCTTTTGAATTAGAAGGGTAATTGCAAATGAAGAATTATCAAAATGCCAGCCAAGTTCTTGACCTTCTTTTGCATAATGAATATTGATTGAAGATAAATTATCACCGTATTTATATAGGACTTCTTCATCCAGAACATTGCAAAGAAAGTCTTTAAAATCGAGCGAATTGTAGAGTGCTCTTAATGATGAACTTTTAGGCACTTGATTGTCTGTTATACAACCTTTTGAAGAGATTACTGTTTTGTTTCTAGGGTGATCTTTTTCAAATTGATTGTCAAAAGGCTCCAAGTATACGTTGTGTTCATTAATACAGTAATATGCTAAATTCTCCTGATGTTTTGCTTCTTCAAGGATGCTTTTTATGGATTCTTTCAAGAGAAAATTATTAAGGACAAGGACACCATCATTATCTAGCATTAATTTACATTTTGTCCTATATTCAGCTTCATCAATAGGATGCTTCTTTAAATTTACAATTGACTCTAGTTTATTTTTTTCATTAATCATAGTTCTAATATAAATAATGCCCTATAACCTTATCGTTTAAAGATAGTTTGTCAGAAATTATCTATATGTTAATAGATAATTAATCAAAAAAAACAAATAGCAAGAAAATGATACATTTTATTGAAATAAGTTCAATTACATCAATCTTAAAGCATTATTGCGACCACTAAATTAGTGCATTTAGAGAAAAAATTAGGGGATAATTCATCTGTTTTATGGATTTTGGTAAGTTTTATCTCAAGCATACCTGCAGGGTATGTTTTATATAAAGCTTATTGCGTTAAACCATAAAACACTTTTTATTTTATTGGAGTAACACAATGGACATGAATATAGTTCAAAAAAGTTTTACGTTTGGCAACAGCCAAATTTCATTTGAAACAGGAAGAGTTGCTAGACAGGCTCATGGAGCTGTTTTAGCAAGTATGGATGACACCCAAGTACTAGTTAGTGTCGTTGGTGCCAAAGAAGCAAAGCCAGGCCAGTCTTTTTTTCCACTTTCTGTAGACTACATCGAAAAAACATATGCTGCTGGCAAGATTCCAGGTGGTTTTCTTAAAAGGGAAGGCCGACCTAGTGAGAAAGAAACATTGACCTCACGCCTTATTGATCGCCCGATTCGCCCTCTCTTTCCAAACGGCTACATGAATGAAGTGCAAGTAATGATTCAGGTTATATCTTCGAATAAAAATGTGGATCCTGATGTTTTGGCAATGATTGCTACATCGGCAGCCCTAGCAATCTCAGGCGTACCATTTAAAGGGCCTATTGGAGCTGCTAGAGTAGGCTATAAAGACGGAAATTATATGATTAACCCTTCATATTCTGATCTTAAGACATCTGAATTAGATATGGTTGTAGCAGGAACTAAAGATGCCGTTCTTATGGTTGAGTCTGAAGCTAGTGAGCTATCAGAAGATGTTATGCTGGGGGCAGTTATGTATGCTCACGAACAATTTCAGATAGTTATCGATAGTGTTGCTGAATTTGCTAAAGAAGTTGGAATATCGCCGCGTGAATGGGTTGCGCCTGAGGAAAATGAGTCTCTTTTAGCATCTATTAAGTCAAAATTCGAAAGTCAAATTTCTGAGGCTTATCAAACAGTTGATAAGATGGAGCGCTATGAAAAAATGGGTGAAATCAAAGATGCTGCTGTTGAAGAATTTATCAGCGAGGATGACTCAATAAGTGAGGATGAGGTTAAAAATTATATTAAAAAAATTGAGAAATCAACTGTAAGAGAAAGAATTTTAGCTGGAGAACCTCGAATTGATGGAAGAGATAGCTCAACAGTCAGAGAGCTTGCTATTGAAACGAGTGTTCTAGAGAATACTCATGGCTCGGCCCTTTTTACAAGAGGTGAAACTCAGGCATTGGTAGTTACCACTCTAGGCTCAAAGAGAGATGCTCAGTTAATCGAAAAACTTGAATCAAATGATCGTATTGAAGATCACTTTATGCTTCACTATAACTTTCCTCCATACTGTGTAGGTGAGACTGGACGAGTTATGGGCGTGAAAAGACGCGAAGTAGGACATGGAAGACTTGCAAGAAGAGGTATTTCAGCTTGCCTTCCTAATCTTGATGACTTCCCTTACACGATTCGCGTAGTCTCTGAAATTACTGAATCTAATGGCTCCAGTTCAATGGCAAGTGTCTGTGGATCATCACTTTCATTAATGGATGCAGGTGTCCCTCTCAAAGCTCCTGTTGCAGGAATTGCAATGGGACTAGTCAAAGATGAAGATCGATTTACAGTCTTAACTGATATTCTTGGTGATGAGGATCATCTTGGCGATATGGACTTTAAAGTTGCTGGAACTTCAAAAGGTATTAACGCCCTTCAAATGGATATTAAGATAGATGGTATCACTGAAGACATTATGTCAATAGCGCTTAAGCAGGCAAAGGATGCAAGACTTAATATACTAGGTCAGATGAATCAGGTCATTTCAGAGCCAAATAAAGCCTCTAAAAATGCGCCTAAAACCAAGGTAATTAAAATACCTACTGATAAAATTAGAGATGTTATTGGAAAAGGTGGAGAGACGATTAGAGGAATTGTTTCTCAGTCCGGAGCCAGTGTTGATGTAGATGATGATGGCAATGTAAACATTTTTGCTAATGATTCTGAAAGCTTTGAAAAAGCGGTTCAGATGGTCAAAGACGTTACCGCAGTACCAGAAGTCAATAAAGTCTATACGGGTAAGGTTGCCAAAATAGTTGAATTTGGTGCATTTGTAACAATTATGCCGAATCAGGATGGCCTGTTACATGTATCTGAAATTGCTCACGAAAGAGTTGAAAAAGTTGAAGACTACCTTAAAGAAGGCGAAGAAGTTGAGGTTAAGGTTCTTGGAATTGATCGAGGACGAATCAAACTTTCTAGAAAGGTATTAATAGAAAAGTCATAAACTAGGCCACCGCAAGGTGGCTTTTTTTTATTTGGAAAAAAATTATGTCAGAAGAGAAAATAGTCGAACTGGAAGAAAAAATTGCTTTTCTTCAAAATATGATTGATGAGCTAAATATGATTGTATTTCGTCAAGGCGAGAAACTGGAACAGCTCAATTCAAAGATCAAGGAAACAAATGAAAAAATAATAAGTCAATCTGAATCTCAACCCAATCTATCGGAAAAAGATAACAAGCCTCCACACTACTAGTTATATTATAGTTTTAGTAATTTAATTGGTATATCATTAAAGCAATTGACAAAAAGCATCGCATATTGAAAGCAAATAGTTCTGAAATTAGAAAAACTCTGTTATCTCTAGATGAAACCTCATCTTATGCGACCCTTAATCCAAATTCAATTACTCCGGTACTTCTTGTTTGTGATCATGCTAGTAATAGATTCCCAAAATCACTCGGAACAATGGGTCTTGATTATTTAGACAGAGTTAGCCATATAACATTTGACATTGGCTCTAGAGCTACTACAGAGAGCCTTGCAAAAAAACTTAATGTCACTGCAATCCTGTGTCAATATTCGCGATTGGTTGTTGACTGTAATCGTAATCTCTCAGATAACAGCGCCTACCTTGATCAAAGTGATGGTATTGATATACCTGGCAATCAAAATCTCAATAGCATTGATAAACAGATTAGAGAATCTGAAATTTATTGGCCATATCACAATGCTATCGATGCTCAAATTTCTCGACTCAAGAGAGAGAATCCTAGTCCATTAATTATCTCTATTCATAGCTTTACTCCTGTGTTTAATGGTAATAAAAGAGAATGGGAAGTTGGAGTTCTTTGGGATAAAGATCCAACTACTGCAAAAATCTTTATAAATAAACTTAAAGATGCAGGTTTTTTGGTGGGTGATAACAAGCCATATTCAGGAAAAGATCCTGAAGACTTTACATTAGATTATCACGCTGAATCAATTGGTCTACCTCATGTTGGAATTGAAATTAGACAAGATCTTATCAATCATGATAATGGTATTTTGCGATTATCAAATACCTTACACGAAGTAATTAGTTCACTTGTATTGGCCAATAAATCTAACAATATTCAAATTAAGAAATCTTTAAGATGAGTCTTGAAATACCACAATTCTCAATAGGCATAGAGGAAGAATATCTTTTAGTTGATAAGACTACGCGAAGTCTTGCTATAAACCCTCCAAAATCTTTATTGAAAGAGTGTAAAGAGCTTCTTGGTAATCAAGTTACCAATGAGCTTCTACTTTCACAAATTGAAATTGGTACAAAAGTATGTAACAACATACAAGAAGCTCGTGAGGATCTCTCTAGATTACGTAAAAATATAGTAGAAGTAACAGCTCGATATGGATTAGCTCCGATTGCCTGCTCAACTCACCCATTTAGTCGTTGGTCTGAGCAGGAACAAACACCAAAAGATCGCTATGAATTACTAACAAGGGAGATGCAGGCGGTAGCTCGAAGAATGCTTATCTGCGGTATGCATGTCCACGTTGGTATTAATGACGATGAATTGCGTATTGATCTGATGAGTCAGCTTGCTTATTTTCTTCCTCATCTGCTCTCATTATCATGTTCATCTCCATTTTGGAATGGAGAAGATACTGGACTTAAAAGTTATCGTCTAACAATATTTGATAATCTACCAAGAACAGGTATTCCTACAGAATTCCAGAGTTTTTCTGACTACAAACGACATATTGAGATCTTAACTAATGCTGGCGTCATGGAAGATTCAACTAAGATTTGGTGGGATATCAGGCCAAGTGCAAAATATCCAACACTTGAAACTCGCATTATGGATGTATGCACTAGGATAGATGATGCAATTTCACTCGCAGCTCTCGTTGTTTCTACATTACGTGCTCTTTACCGCCTAAGAATGAAAAATCAGCGTTGGCGTGAATATAGCTCTATGCTAATTAGGGAGAATCGTTGGCGTGCAATGCGCTATAGTTTCGATGAAGGTCTAATTGATTTTGGCAAAGGCAGTATTGTTCCATTTGAAGAATTATTAGATGAATTTATAGAAATTTCAATTGAGGATGCAAAAGTTCTTGGATGTAACAAAGAAGTAATGGATGCGAAAAATATATTGAAACGTGGAACAAGTGCTCATCGACAACTTAAAACATACGAATCATCCATTGCTACAGGTAAAAATAAAGATGAAGCACTAAATGATGTGGTCGATATGCTTATTAACGAAACTGCTGCAAATTTATAGACACTACTTAACCTAATCGCCTCATCATAATCAATAAGGCAACCCCATTTAATCCCCACACAACACTTAATAAATACATATTGAAGGTCAGACTCAAAAATTCTGCCAAGTAGCCTACTAAGGCAGGTCCAAAAATAAAACCAGAAAAACCAAGGGTAACCAAATTTGCAACTGTAAGATTTATTGGTTCATCAGTAATCCTTATCGCTTGCCTATATATAACTGCAATAAAATTTGCAGTTCCAAAGCCAAAAAACAACACTCCAATAACAATAATATAGAAGTTAGAGCTCATTATTGAAACAAACAAAATTAATCCAGAGGCTATACTTAAGTAGCCGCCAACAAGTTGCTCACTATATTTATTAATCATTTTTGAAGCCATTAATCTAGCTAATATTTCACCAATATTAAATGCAAAAATGATTGCACCACCGAGATACAAGGGAACCAGTAAATCCTTTGTTAACCATAGAGCTGACCAATCTAGAATGATCCCCATCGTTGCATAATTAAGCATCATTAAAATACCTAATTTTAGTATTGTATTTTTTGGTAGTTTAAATTTTGGAGTTTTTTCGAGATCTTCAAAAGATTTGTCCAGTCCAATTTTATTGATTAACAATGCTCCTAAGATCATTACAGAACCAGAAATTGAAAATATCAATATAGGACTATCAATATATCTGATAGTAAAAAATGCACTAAATGCGCCCGCCAATGATCCAAAACTAAAGGCTGCATGATAAAGAGGTGTTAGTACTCGAGACGTTTTACTCTCTATCATTGATATTTGTGATTGAGATGACGGGCTGAAAAGCCCCACAAAAAAACCTAAAGGCATAGAGGCAATCAAAAACCAATAATAGCTTGGAGCCAATATTAGAAATAATGGACAATAGGCGATACCTAAAAGGCCAATAACGATGGAATTTTTAGTTCCAATTTTAGGAACAATCAGTCGACCTGAAATCTGATTACCAATCAAATTTAATAGTCCAAATGCAAACAGCCCAATTCCAATTTCGGCTTCTGTAATTTGAAGTCTTTCAGCATTCCATGGAATATAAACAAAATAGATTCCAATTTGAAATAAGACTAGGAATGCTCCTAAGAGTGTTGCATAAACTCCTTTATTAAATGCATTACTCTGCTCTAGAGAAATTTTTTTTTCCATGTGATTAACTATTAATTTTTAATGCATCAAAATCAATTAAAAGCCCTTTCCAACCATGGAACATAAAACTACGAATATTTAGATGTGAGTCTTCATCCTCAGGACTTTCCATTACTGACTGGTAATGCTCTGCGAAGCATTTCAGCACTTCTGATTCAGAGAGTGAATGCATATGGCCAAAGCAGAATACTTTGGCTGAACCCTGATTCTCATTTTTTGAATTAATGATTTCTCCATTTTCAAATGCAATATTTGAAAAGCTATACTCTCTATCTATTAATTCAATAAAATCAGAAAACTTTAATTTTTCTCCTGATTTAAGTTTGTTAAGGTACTGCTTAGTATTCATTAAATCCTAAGTATGCATTGGATTAGACTTACCAGCATCAATATTAAGTTTTTTGGCTGCCTTACTTAAGATTTTGTTATCTAAGTTACCCTCATCTACCAAAGCACTTAGGGTGACATAGGTAATATAATCGGCATTCACTTCAAAAAAGTATCTAAGTTCTTGACGGGAATCAGACCTTCCAAATCCATCAGTGCCCAAAACTTCATAACGACATGGAACATATTTACGGACCTGTTCTGCATAATTTCTCATGTAATCAGTTGCAGCTATTGCAGGACCTTTTGATTTACTTAAACATTGAGTAATATAAGGAACTTTTTTAGTTTTGGATTTACTATATAGATTCTTTCGATCAATTAGCTGAGCTTCTCGGGTAATTTCATTAAAACTCGTTACACTCCAAATATGAGACATAACACCCCAATCTTTTTCAAGCATATCAGCGGCTTTCTCAACCTCTCTGAGAATTGCACCACTTCCAAGTAATTGAACCTCTATTTTGGATTTACCTACAGTTTTCAAAGGGTACATTCCTTTAATAATCCCTTCTTCGACCCCTTTAGGCATCTTTGGATGAGGATAATTCTCATTCATAAGCGTAATATAATAGAAAATGTTTTCCATGTTCTCATACATACGTCTCATGCCATCTCGAAGAATGACTGTAAGCTCATATGCATAGGTAGGATCATAAGAAATACAATTCGGTATAGTGTTAGCAACAATTAATGAGTCACCATCTTGGTGTTGCAATCCCTCACCAGCAAGAGTTGTCCTTCCTGCTGTGCCACCCATTAAAAAACCCTTGGCTTGCATATCACCCGCAGCCCAAGCTAGATCACCAACCCTTTGAAAACCAAACTTTGAGTAATAAATATAAAAAGGAATCATTGTTACATTGTGTGAGGCATAAGCTGTTGCAGCTGCAATCCAGTCTGAAATTGCGCCAGCTTCGTTAATACCCTCTTGTAAAACTTGACCTTTAATATCCTCTTTGTACCACATTACCTTATCTGAGTCTTCTGGCTCATAAAGCTGGCCGGATGATGAATAGATACCCATTTGTCTGAAAAGTCCCTCCATTCCAAAGGTTCTTGCTTCATCAGGCACAATAGGGACTACTCGAGGGCCAATTTCTTTATCTCTAATTAAAATGGATAAGAAGCGAACAAATGCCATAGTACTGGACATCTCTTTTTCTTCAGTTGATTTAAGAAGAGACTCAAAAGTATTCAATTTAGGAATATTGAAAGACTCTAGCTCAAAACTTCTTGTAGGTAGATACCCTCCTAAAGCCTCTCTTCTCTCTCTTAAATAAGTTAACTCTTCACTATCCTCTGCAGGTTTATAAAAATTTAACTCCTCAGCATCTTTTTTAGTTACAGGGATATCAAACCTTTGGGCTACACGAACAAGCGCATCTACACCTAATTTTTTTTGACTGTGAGTCGTATTTTTGCCCTCTCCAGCTTCACCCATTCCATAACCCTTAACAGTCTTAGCTAAAATAACTGTTGGCTGACCTTTGTGCTCTTTGGCAGCCTTATAAGCTTGATACACTTTATTTGGATCATGTCCGCCACGAGTTAAGGCATAAATTTCATCATCTGACATATCCTCAACAAGTTTAAGAGTTTCCGGGTATTTTCCGAAAAAGTGTTTACGTACATAAGCACCATCTTTTGCTTTATAGGCTTGATATTCTCCATCAACAACCTCCTCCATTCTTTGCTTAAGAAGTCCAGAAGTATCTTTTGCGAGAAGTTTATCCCATCCCCTACCCCAAATAACTTTAATAACATTCCAGCCTGCCCCTCGAAACATCCCCTCTAATTCTTGAATAATCTTGCCATTGCCTCGAACAGGCCCATCTAGACGTTGAAGATTACAATTTATAACAAATATAAGGTTATCAAGCTTTTCTCTTCCTGCAAGGGATATCGCTCCAAGAGACTCAGGTTCGTCAGTTTCACCATCTCCTATATAAGCCCATACAGTTCTCTTATCAGTTTTAATAATGTCTCGATGTTGCAGATACTTCATAAATCGAGCTTGAAATATTGACATAATCGGACCTAGGCCCATTGAAACAGTCGGAAACTCCCAAAAATCTGGCATCAACCATGGGTGCGGGTATGAAGACAGGCCTTCTTTATTAGCTTCTTGTCTAAAGTTTAGCATTTGATCTTCAGAAATTCTTCCTTCAAGATAAGCCCTTGAATATATTCCGGGAGCAATATGACCTTGAAAAAATATTAGGTCAGCACCCTGGTCTAAGTCATTACCTCGATAAAAATGATTAAATCCAACTTCATACAAAGTAGCACTAGAAGCAAATGAGGCAATATGACCACCCAGCTCGGATGAAACTTGATTGGCCTTAACAACCATAATCATCGCATTCCAGCGAATAATAGATTTAATACGATGCTCGATTTCATGCTTTACAACTAGCTCGCTCTCTTTTTCGACTGGAATTGAGTTTAAATAGGCTGTGTTTACGCCATCTGGCAAATCCATGCCATCCTCATGGGCCATATCCATTAATTTTTGAAGAATGTATTTGGCTCTATCTTTGCCCTCAAAACGGGCCACTGATCTAAAGGCTTCTAACCATTCAATAGTTTCTTGCGGGTCGATATCTTTTTCAGACATGAAATATCATTGTTGTGGAATTTAGGATTCTTATTATCCCTTAAAAAACTTTAAGAAACCAAGTCGGTCGTGTTATATTTTTCATTTTTAGATACTGTAAAATATTCCTCTTCTATTCAAACAAATAATTTAATGAATATCGCTAGTTCAATCTTTAAAGCATACGATATTAGAGGAATTGTAGAAACCGAATTAACCCCTGATGTTGTTAAGCTTATTGGAAGAGCCGTTGGTGCTGAATCTATACAAAATGGTGAAAGAGGGGTAGTGGTAGGTAGAGACGGCCGAATATCAGGCCCAGAACTTTCTGAAGCACTTATTTCCGGACTCATAGAGAGCGGATGTCATGTGGTTAATATTGGTATGGTTCCCTCTCCAGTTCTTTATTTTGCGACTCATACTAAAGCAGCTTCATCGGGAGTAATGATTACTGGATCACATAACCCTGCTGAATATAATGGATTAAAGATTATGATTGCTGGAGAAACTCTCTCTGCAGAAAGAATAAAAGCTCTTTATACAAGGATTCTAGAAAACGACTTCACTAATGGTCATGGAACATCAACTTCTATCAATATAGATCAGGACTATATAGACACAATTAAATCTGATATACAATTAGAAAAAGAACTTAAAGTTGTTATTGATTGTGGAAATGGTGTTGCAGGAAATATAGCTCCTCAACTGTTTGAGGCTTTAGGAGTAGAAACTTCTAAACTATTTTGTCTGGTTGATGGTAGATTTCCTAATCACCATCCGGATCCCTCAAAACCTGAAAATTTAGAGGACCTCATTCAAGAGGTAATGGATACAGGAGCAGATCTTGGCCTTGCTTTTGATGGCGATGGGGACAGGCTGGGAGTAGTAGACAATACAGGTCAGGTAATTTGGGCTGATCGGCAAATGATGCTCTATGCAAAAGACGTACTAAGTCGCAACAAAGGAGCAAAAATTATCTTTGATGTTAAATGCACTTCTCTCTTGCCTAAAGTAATTTCAGAAAATGGAGGTGAGCCCATTCTATCTAGAACTGGACATAGCTTTATTAAGAAAAAATTAAAGGAAACGAATGCAGAGCTTGCAGGAGAAATGTCCGGGCATATCTTCTTTAAAGAGCGCTGGTATGGATTTGATGATGCACTTTATACCGCTGCAAGACTTTTAGAAATAGTATCAAAAAGTGACAAGTCTTGCTCAGAGATTTTTAATGAATTACCGGCAAATATAAGCACACCAGAAATCAACATTAACTTTAAAGAGCATGGCCAACAGTACGAAGCTATGGATTCTCTATCAAGTAACATAGATTTTCCTGACGCCAGTATTAATACCATAGATGGCTTCAGAGTCGACTATGAGAATTGCTGGGGGCTCGTTAGACCCTCAAATACAACGCCTTGCTTAGTTTTACGCTTTGAAGCAAATAACGATGCAGAGCTCATTAAAATTCAGGAAAATTTCAAAAAATGGCTTGAATCTAGCGGTATTTCAGCAGACGCTTTATAGTTGGAAATTCGAAAAAATTAGGTATAAAATACACATTTTTTACCCCAGAAACACTGAGAGGTAATTTTACCCGTAAACTTGGAGCATACCAATGGAAGGACATGTCAGCTTTACACTATCAGACCGCTTAAGAAAGTCGCCTTATTATGAGTCTACTCTGAGAGCTGGCGCCAAAACCTTTACAATTTATAATCACATGGTTATGCCTACCTCTTATGAAGGTGCAGAGGCAGACTATTGGAACCTGATTAATAACGTTACTATGTGGGACGTAGCGGCAGAACGTCAAGTAGAAATTACTGGTAGTGATGCCTACAGATTTGTTGAATATATTACTTCAAGAGATCTTTCCAAACTTCAGATTGGTCAAGGGAAGTACGCTCTAATTACCGATGAAGATGCTGGAATCATTAATGACCCCATAATTTTAAGGTTAGGTGAAAGCCATTTTTGGCTATCTATTGCTGATAGTGATGTACTTCTTTGGTCACGTGGTCTTGCCTGTGGTCTTGGCTGGGATGTTAAAATTAGTGAACCAGACGTTTCACCTCTAGCTATTCAAGGCCCAAATCATTTGCCTTTAATGATTGATTTATTTGGTGACTGGGTTAAAGATATCAAGTACTTCTTTTTTAAAGAGTGTGAGTTAAAAGGGATTCCGCTTATTGTTCAAAAATCAGGCTGGAGTAAACAAGGCGGATTTGAGCTTTATCTTCGAGATGGTTCAAAAGGAGAGGAGCTATGGGATATCATTGCCAATGCTGGAAAAAAATATGACATAAAGCCTGGCACACCAAATAATATTGAAAGAGTTGAGTCGGGCTTACTTTCTTGGGGAAATGATATGGATATCAAGAGTAATCCATTAGAACTTCCCTTGGCTAATTTTTGTCAACTAGATAAAGAAGCAGAGTACCTAAGTAGAAAAGCACTTCATAAAATTCGTGCTGAAGGTGTTACAAAAAAACTTGTTGGACTAGTTGTGGATGGCGACCCTTTTATTGGTGGATGTGCAAGTCCATGGAAGGTAATGAATAATAATCAAATTTGTGGCAAAGTTTCAAGTGCTGCTTATTCTCCACGATTAAAAATTAATATGGCAATGGCGACATTAGATAACGACAACAACGAGATTGACTCAGAGGTATTTGTTGAAACGCCATGGGGAAGAAGATTAGCAAAAGTGACTTCAATTCCCTTTAAATTATGAGATTTGCTAAATATGAACAACAGTTGAAGTGGTTTGCGCTATTCCTTGGCATCCTTAGTACAATAGCCATTATTAATGACTTGTATCCTTACACAATGTTTATTGGACTTCCTTTTTGCTTAATCTGGGTTTACTGTGCTTGGCTTCATACTGAGAAACAATTGAAATGGATTAATATAATCTTTACTGGGTTATACTCATATGGAATAGTGAATTACTATATTTAGAACATAAACTAACTTGAAGCAAATTACTTACTACCAAAACCTATAAATAAATAATGATAATTTGTTCGAAATTAAAACAAAAAGACTTGTATTAAAAAGACCAGATAAATCAATCAATAAGAAGCTATTTGCCTCACTGGTTGGTGAGTGGGATATTGCCAAATGGTTATCTGATGTCCCTTATCCCTATACTGAGGAAAATGCTGAAAAATTTATAAAAAGAACCAGTCTTGACGATTTAAGATTTTGTATATTTTTTAATGAATTATTAGTTGGTGGTGTTGGCTTTAGCTTTGAAGAAAACAATCAATTGGACCTCGGTTACTGGATTGCAAAGAATTATTGGGGCAATGGGTTTGCAACTGAAGCGTCAATCGGCTTAATTGAATATGTGAAAGATGAAACAGAATTCAAAGTTATTACTGCCTGTTATATTAAAGACAATAAAGCTTCGTCAAATGTTCTCAAAAAACTTGGCTTTAGAGAAGTTGGTGAGTGTGAGGAGTATTTTCTTTCACGAAAAGAAACCGTGCGTTGTATTGATCTTGTTTTAAATCTTTAATTTATATTTACTATAACTCTCTAAACATTTTTATATGATCGATACCGGCCTCTTCATATAAATCTCCATCACAAATAAAACCAAGGTCTAAATAAAAGCCATGAGCATGCCATTGTGACGACAACCAAAGTTTATTAAGTTTTGATTCTGTGGCCCAGTTAATGAGCTCTTGCATAATTAATTTACCAATACCTAGACCTCGATACTTTGCTAGAACTGCAACCCTTCCGATATGGCCATCACTTAGAATTCTGCCAGTACCTATTGCTTGATCATCAACATATGCTAAGACATGTTTTGCTTCATTATCAAGTCCATCAATTTCAAGATCCTCAGGAACATTTTGTTCATTAACAAAAACCTCAAATCTTATTCTGCAAATATCTTTTTCATTATTTTTATAATCACAAATTTTAGATTTAATATTCATATATCTTTTTCCTAACTATAAAGAGACAAAAAATAAATTAATTGCCAAAGCAAAATATACTAAAGCAGCAAGCTTATTAATATTATTGCTAACTGATTTAGACTTCTTAAGAAATTTCTCAAGAAAACTTCCCAGAAAAGCAATTGATGTAAAAACACATAAAGCACTCAAAATAAACAATAATCCTAGAAGAGCTATTTGAATAGTTACACTAACATTATTAACAACTACAAATTGTGGCAAAAAAACTAGAAAGAAAAGTGCAACCTTTGGATTGGTTAAATTCATTATTACACCAGTAATATAATAAGATTGATTTGTACTTTTTTCTTTACTTTCGCCAATAATCAACTCTTGATTTTTTAAGGACAACCAACCTAGATAAACAAGATAACATGCTCCAGCGATTTTTAGCCCAGCAAAAGCGATAGCACTTGTTTGAAAAATAACACTCACTCCAACTGCAACCAAAAAAGTATGACCTATTAAACCTGTACATAATCCTAGAGTTGTAAAAAAACCAACTTTCCAGCCTTTTAAAGCTGATTGAGTCATAACAAAAATATTGTCCGGGCCAGGCACAAAACTCAAAACTACTGAAGCTGCAATAAAAGCAATAATGGTTTCAAAAGTAAGAATTTCAATCATTGTCATGCCTCATTGACTATGAAGTAAAAACTTCAGAAGGATTTCGATAGGCTTTGAATTCAATCGCATTCCCTGAATAATCCTCAAAAAACATTGTAGCTTGCTCTCCTGGAAGTCCTTTAAACCTTACCGAGGGGTCAACAATAAACGTCATTCCTTTGGATTGGAGTTTAGTAGCTAAGTCATAAAAACTACCCCATTCAATGACGCATCCATAGTGAGGCATTGGAACAGTGATACTATCAACTTGAGAGTTTGTTTTGTTTCTTCTAACAACTTCGCCAACATGAAGTGAGAGCTGATGACCAAAAAAATTATAATCAACCCAGGTATCTGAACTTCTTCCTTCTTCGCACCCTAGGAGTTCTCCATAGAATTGTCTTGTTGAATCTAGATCTTTAACAGTGCAGGCTAAATGAAAAATTTTCATAAATATAGATAATTAAGTAATACCCATGACTAAGCCAACAAGAATCAATGTTGAGCCAGTTAATCTATTTTGCCATAATATTTTTTTGGGATCAGCAAGTAAACTTTTCGATATTT
Organism: uncultured Gammaproteobacteria bacterium; assembly: GCA_902512035.1. Lineage (GTDB taxonomy): Bacteria > Pseudomonadota > Gammaproteobacteria > PS1 > Pseudothioglobaceae > Pseudothioglobus. The sequence goes on along the minus strand of CABXHG010000007.1, from coordinate 22,857 downwards.
CTGCAAGCGTTACATACCCCATCATAACTATTAAATCGACAGCAATTAATGTTGTAGTAAAAATAACGCAGGTTGATAGCTTAAGTATTGTTAAATCGATAAATAATGGGATTAATGCAAGAAAAAATATTGTGCCCTTAATATTTGTTAAATTTACAAAAAATCCTTGCAAAACAGCTTTAAAGGGACTGAAAGCAAAATGATTATTATCTTTAGATGTGGATATCTGTTCAACCTTTTTAAGCCACTGCATAATTCCTAAAACTATCAAATAGACCATCCCCAGTATTTTGATTATTATGAATATAGATGGAAATTTATTGATTAAAACACCCAAACCAAAAAGTAAAAACAAAATTTGACTGATTAGCCCTAATTGTAAGCCTACTACTGAAAACAAAGCTCTTTTGAATCCATATTGAGTTCCTTGGCTTATTGAAAATATTGCACCAGGGCCTGGTGAAATACTGATAAAAAGTGCTGATGCCAATAACCCAACCCAAACAGTTAATTCCATAATTCTATTTTCTTATTAAAAAAGTATTAAGTATTTTCTGCATGGCAGTTCCAGCAAAAATCAAATGACTGATTATTCTCTTCTTGGCAATTTTTACAATGCCAATTATCTAAATTACTTTCATGAGTGATCGAATCGATAACTTTTTTTGCTTTATCAAAGTCATCATTATTTAATAACCAAACTTCAGGCCATGTATCAAAAGGAGCAAGCCCTCCCGATGCACTTGAGGCGAATTCATTATTAAGAACAACATCCAATCCATGGCTCATAAGTACATTTTTAACATTAAGAACCATGATTCGATTTTCATTTGTATAAATAAGCTTCATTATTTAGTTATTTATAACTTACTAAATAAACAGTGTAGCCAGACCTAAAAATGCAACAAAACCTATGACATCAGTAATTGTCGTCAGAATAACTCCGCCAGCAAGGGCAGGATCAATTTTTAATTTCGAAAGAAGTAGTGGTAAAAATGCGCCTGAAAAAGCAGCAACAACGAGGTTAGTGATTATTGCAAGAGCAATGATTAAACTTAGAAGCAAATCAGAAAACCAGTAATAGGTGATAAGCCCAATAACAATAGACCAAATAATTCCATTGAGTCCACTAACTGCGACTTCTTTATTAACTAAAGCTTTAATATTTGCAGTGGTCACCTTTCCAGTAGCAATGCCTCGAGTTACAATGATTAAGGTCTGAGTACCTGCTATACCTCCCATGCTAGCAACTACAGGCATAAGAATAGCAAGTGCAATTTTTTGCTGTAAGGTAGCCTCAAATAAACCTATGAAATAAACAGCGATAAAAACTGTAATAAGATTAACCCCGAGCCAGATACTTCGACGCTTGGTACTTTGAAAAATAGGCGCAAAGACATCTTCATCTTCATCTAAACCAGCCATTGACATTACAGAGTGCTCCGCTTGATCTAGAATAACGTCAACAACATCATCAATAGTAATTCTTCCAACAAGTTGATTGTTTTCATCTATTACCGGAGCTGAAATTAAATTTCTCTGCTCAAATAAGAGCGCCACCTCTGATTCGTCAGTATCTGCATTAATTGGCTTTGAAAAATCATTATTGATTAATGTTTCAACCATTTGCTTTGGCTCTTCAGTGAGAAGCGAGGTAATTAATAATGAGCCTAAGTAATTAAAGTTTCTATCAACTACAAAAACTTGATCTGTATCAACTGGCATCTCTTTAAGAAGCCTTAAATACCTAATAACAGCTCTAATTGAAACATCTGGTCTAACTGTAATAAAGTCTGTATTCATTAAACCGCCAGCCGAATTCTCTGGATAGCTAAGAACTTTATTGAGGCGCTCTCGATGCTTAAAATCTAGAGTTAACAATAGACTATGTACTGCTGACTCTGGCATATTTGGAACAATATCAGCCAAGTCGTCGGTGTCTAATTTTTCAGTAGCCTTTACTAAAGAGTCAACAGTCATCTCATCGATCAACTGCGATTGTACATCTTCATTGACCTCTTTTAATATCTCTCCTTGTATAGAAATTTCAATTCCTGGCCACAGGATAGATCTATCTTTAGGCTGAATTGCTTCAAGGAGGAGTGCAATCTCCCCAGGATGGAGTTCTTTAATTTGTTGTTTAGCCTCATCATGCTCAGATGCTTCTAGTGCGGTCATTAAATTTTGCAGACTTACTTCGAAACTAGTAAGCTCTATTTCAGCCATAATTAGTACCCGTCAAATTGAGCTGCATAACAAGAGTAGCTTGTTATGCAGATATTACAACGTATTATAATTTATATAGGCTAACCTCTGTGGTTATGTAGCTTTTCTTTGTGTTTTATTATTTGAGTATCTAGTTTATTAATTAACTGATCAATAGAAACATACATGTCGCTGCTTTGTGCTTTTGCAAATAAGTCAGCACCGCTAACATGAATGGTTGCTTCTGCAGTTTGAACGTCTTTTTGTACTTCTAAAATCATATTTACGTTCATAACGTTGTCAAAGTGATGTTTAATTTTTGAAAGCTTGTCGCTTGTGTGTTGCCTGATGGCGGATGTAATATCGAGATGATGACCAGAAAGGTTCAGTTGCATTTTTACTCCTTTGATTAATGAAATAAAATTGTTTTTCTTGCAACTATATTGTGTCATAAAAAGCCATTAATATTTAACTTATTTTTCATTGATAATTATCAAATTACAGAAAGTACGGAAACTAAAATTAGGTTATAATTACTTTTTTATGATTAATGAAACTTACATGCAAACAACATGTTGCAAAATTAGACAATACAAATCACGAAGATTTTGCATTCAATCGTGTGTATTAATGGTGGCTAATTTGTCTTAAATGCAAAAAAGACCTAGTTTCAAAAGCCCCATAATGGGGCTTTTTTTATTTATTTAACAAATATATTTTATGTCCAATTTAATGTCAAACTATTCTCCTCTTGAAGTTACCTTTATAAAAGGTGATGGATGCTGGCTAACTGATTCTGCTGGAGATAGGTATCTTGATGCTCTCTCAGGAATTGGAGTAGTTAACCTAGGTCATTGTCACCCAACTATAACAAAAAACCTAGTTGAACAATCACAGAAATTACTTCACACCTCTAATGTTTATCGTATTGAAAATCAAGAGATACTAGCAAAAAAATTATGTAATTTAGCTAATATGGACAAAGTTTTTTTCTCTAACTCGGGTGCTGAGGCAAATGAGGCAGCGATAAAAATTGCAAGACTCTATGCTCGAAGCAAAGATATTGAAAATCCAATAATCCTAACCGCTATTCAAAGCTTTCATGGAAGAACCATGGCCACCCTATCGGCAACTGGACAAAATAAGATTCAGGCTGGTTTTTCACCACTAATGAGTGAGTTTATTCATGTTAACTATGATGATATTAATGCGGTTAATCAATATAAAGATAATCAGGATATCGTTGCAGTAATGGTTGAACCCATTCAGGGTGAGGCAGGAGTCATTATCCCAAAAAATGACTATCTTGATAAATTACACAAGACTTGTAAAGAGAATGGCTGGTTATTAATTCTGGATGGCGTTCAGACTTGCATGGGGAGAACTGGAAAACTTTTTGCACACGAACATAATGAAATCACTCCAGACATACTCTGTTTAGCGAAAGGACTAGGTAATGGTGTTCCAATAGGGGCCTGTTTAGCGAAAGGTATAGCTTCAGAAATGCTTACTCCTAGAACTCATGGCTCAACCTTTGGAGGAAACCCATTGGTCACTGCAGCAGCCTTAGGTGTTCTAGATGTATTTCAAAATACTGAAGTTCTTAATAATGTCAATAAAATGAGTGAATACTTTAAATCAGAATTTGAAAGCAAGCTTGGAAAAAATAAAGCTGTGAAAGAATTAAGAATTAAAGGACTGATGATTGGGATTGGGCTTGACGATAATAAGGTCGATTGCAGTCAATTAGTCAAAAAAGCTTTAAAAGATAAACTACTTATTAACGTCACTGGAAATTCAATAAGAATGCTACCGCCTTTAATAATCTCTAAAAATGAAATAGACATCTTAATTAATAAACTTGTTAAACTACTTGGCTCTTAGGAAAAAAACATGACAAAAAATTTCATTAACTTTGATGATCTTAGTTTACAAGACTTACAAGGAATTATTGACCGTGCCATATCCCTTAAGAAAGAGCATAAGAGTGGCAAAATAAACAACTCATTAGAAAATAAAACTTTGGCGATGATTTTTGACAAATCATCTACAAGAACCAGAGTGTCTTTTGAAGCCGGAATGACTCAGCTTGGAGGTCAATCACTTTTTTTATCTGAAAAAGATATTCAACTCGGCAGAGGGGAGCCAATTACTGATAGTGCGATCGTTATAAGCTCAATGGTAGATGCAGTCATGCTAAGACTATCTTCTCATGAGGATATTGTTGAATTCTCAAAACATTCGAATAAACCAGTAATTAATGCGCTTTCAGATGAATCTCATCCCTGTCAAATCCTTGCTGACTTGATGACTTATCAAGAGGAAAAAGGGTCTATTCAAGGTAAAAAAATTACCTGGATTGGAGATGGATGCAATGTTTGTCAAACCTATATGCAAGCGGCGACAATATTTGATTTCGTACTATCTATTGCGACTCCCGTTGGCTATGAGCCCTCTAATCTGTTTATTCAAAAATATCAGAAAAACGTTAATTTCTTTAATAACCCAATGGATGCTTGTAAGAACGCTGATATGGTTGTTACTGATGTTTGGACTAGTATGGGCCAAGAATCTGAAAAAAGACAAAGAGAAGCTGATTTTAAGGGCTATCAAGTTAATCAAATAATGATGAATCAAGGTAAAAAAGATGCTATCTTTATGCACTGCCTTCCAGCCTACCGAGGTGTAGAGGTTAGTTCTGAGGTAATCGATGGCAATCAAAGTGTTGTTTGGAGCGAGGCTGAAAATCGCCTTCATGTTCAAAAATCTTTGCTTCTTTACCTAATTGAAGGCTAATCTAGCTGAGATAATTTTAATTTTGCCTCTTGATAAAACTTGACACCCCTCTCAATCTTACCTCTACCTTTTGAAATACGCCAGTTGTTTGTGTCTCGAAGAGAGTAAACACAACCACAGTACTCTTGCTGGTAGAAATTTTCCTTTTTTGAGATCTCAAGCATTCTTGAGGAGCCCCCTTGTTTGCGCCAGTTAAAATCCCAATAGGGAAGATCATGTGGCTCCGATGATCTTGCACCAGAGTCGTTAATTTGCTTCATATCCTTCCACCTTGATATGCCAAGAGTTGATGAAATAATATCAAAATTATTTTCAGAGGCATACTTTGCAGTTTTTTGAAACCTCATATCAAAGCAGGTCGTGCATCTTGCTCCTCTCTCAGGCTCATTCTCTTGACCTTTGGTATTTATAAACCATTCATCCCTATCATAATCAGCATCAATAATTGGCATGCCTAATTTTTCAGCAAAGCGGATATTCTCCTCTTTCCTAAGCTCATACTCATCAAAAGGATGAATGTTGGGGTTATAAAAATATATAGTGGTATCAATTTCAGAAGCAACCAAAGCCTCCATAATTTCACCTGCACAAGGTGCGCAGCATGAGTGAAGCAAAAGCTTTTTCTCACCATTTGGAGTTTTTAACTTAGGTCGCTCATAGGATTCAAGAGAATAATCTACTTTAGACATAATTTGACCTTTTTTAAGACCTCCCAAGAGTCTCTCTTTAGTTGGGAATTTTTGATTATATCTTTTGGGTGATGAGTAATAAACAAAGACTTGCCTTCAGCAGAAATGGATGAATCCATAATTAACATCAAGTCTGAAGAGTGATCTTCAATAAAGCAATTAATTTCAGATTTATCTATCGATATTAGATCGCATTCATTCAAACCAAGCCCAATAGAAGCTAACATTTTAAATAATAAATCTTGACTAGCTCCTGATTCGCAAAATGACTCTTTAGAATCTAACTCAACTACCAACAATTTAAATTTTACTTCAGTTAATATTTTAGAGCCGATAGGAGAATATAAAAAGTCCGGTATTCCAAGCGCTTCAAGATATTCATCTCTATTAGGCTTCATTAGATCTGCGGGTGCGCTCTTTCAACATTCGCCATAACTTTATTTAGAGCATGGACGTAAGCTTTAGCAGATGAAGTTATGATGTCAGTATCAACGCCCTGACCATTAACTATCTTACCTTCATGCTCTAGCCTAACGTTTACCTCACCTAGAGAATCTGTGCCCTGAGTTACATTTGATACAGAGTAAAGTTGAAGTTTTGGCTCTATATCAACTAGAGACAATATAGCACTAAATGTTGCATCAACAGCGCCTGAGGTATTTGCTGACGCACTATGTTCATTTCCATTAATAGAAAGGGTGACATCAGCTGTATTTTCTTTACCTGACTCTGCTGAGACCTTTAGTGAAACTAGTTGAATAATTTCTGTATCCTCACTTTGAGCCTCTGAAACTAGCGCCTGAAGATCTTCGTCAAAGATGTCATGCTTTTTATCAGCCAAGGTTTTAAACCTAGAGAAAGCATCATTCAGTTCATCTTCTGTTTCAAACTCAATACCCAGCTCACTTAGTCTAGATTTAAAAGCATTTCGACCAGAATGCTTACCTAGAACTAATGAATTATTATTCCATCCCACATCTTCGGCCCTCATAATTTCATAGGTCTCTCTGTGTTTAAGAACGCCATCTTGATGAATTCCAGCTTCATGAGCAAAAGCATTAGCACCAACTATAGCTTTATTTGGTTGAACCACAAAGCCAGTTATGGAGGACACTAATCTTGAGGCAGCAAGAATACCTGTTGCATCAATATTTGTATCACAACCAAAGATGTCCTGCCTTGTTCGAACAGCCATAACTACCTCCTCTAAAGAGGTATTACCAGCTCTCTCTCCTAGCCCATTAATAGTACACTCAATTTGCCTCGCACCATTTAAAACAGCTGAAAGAGAATTAGAAACTGCCAGACCTAGGTCATTATGACAATGAGCAGAAAACACAGCTTTGTCAGAATTTGGAATTCTTTCTATAAGTTCTTTCATTGTATTTCCAAACTGATGTGGAATGTTATATCCAACTGTATCTGGGATGTTAATTGTTGTAGCTCCCGCATCAATAGTGGCTTCAATAATTCGACACAAAAAATCAATATCTGATCGACCTGCATCTTCAGGACTAAATTCAATATTATTAGTAAATTTTGCTGCCCTTTTTACTGATCGAATGGCCTGACTAACAACTTCATCAGGGGTCATACCTAGCTTCATCTTCATATGGATGTCAGATGTTGCAATAAATGTATGAATACGAGCAGAATTAGCATTTTTTATTGAATCTCCTGCTCGATCAATATCTTTATCTAGTGCCCTTGCTAATGAGCAAATTGTAGAATCTTTTACTGCTTTTGCAACAGCCTGGACTGCTTCAAAATCTCCCTGAGAGGCTATAGCAAAACCTGCCTCAATGACGTCAACTTTCATTTTCTCTAGACTTTTAGCAATTCGAACTTTTTCATCCTTTGTCATGGATGCACCTGGTGATTGCTCACCATCTCTAAGGGTTGTATCAAATATTATTAGTTTTTCGGACATCGCTAGCTCCTTTTATATTACACATTTTATCTTAAGTTTTATGAATAGACTTTCGTCTACTATGATTATTATTGCCTTACGGCAATAATCGTAACAAAGCAAAGAGCTTGCTCAGTGAAATTAATGACAATAAATTTAGACATTTATTCATAGGCTCAAATTATAGAGTAACTTAAAGTAATTAAACTTGTTTTTTCTGATGACGTCTTTTGTTTAACCCAAGAATTGTTATGACTGGACCAGATAGTAAATATATAAAAAAACCTGTAAATAAAATAATATTTGGTTTATACACGAGAACAATAAGACTCATAATTACAATTAAAAGGAATCTAAATGAGGCTTTTTTAGAATCAAATTCTTTAAAACTGTAATAACGAAGATTGCTGACCATTAAAAGGCCACACAAAATTGTTATTCCAGCACCAAGATAGTAGCCTAAAGAAATTACATCTGAATCGAAAGATGCAAATGTCCAAATTTTAAGCCAAATCATACTCGCTATAACCCCAGCAGCAGCAGGTGAAGGGAGTCCTTGAAAATACCTCTTATCGGCTATACCAACTTGAGTATTAAACCTTGCAAGCCTTAATGCTGCACAAGTCAAATACACAAAAGCTGCTAACCAACCAAATCTTCCAAGTTCATATAAGCTCCACTGATAGACAAGGAGCGCAGGCGCTAATCCGAAAGATACTAAATCAGCAAGAGAGTCATATTCAGCTCCAAAAGCGCTCTGAGTATTCGTAAGGCGAGCTACTCGACCATCAAGCGTATCCCACATCATAGCAATCATAATGGAAATTGCCGCTATAGTGAAATCACCATTAATTGAAGAAATAATTGAATAAAAACCAGCAAACATACCAAACGTTGTTAAAACGCTTGGCAGAAGATAAATGCCTCTTTTACTTGGTATTTTCTCAGTCATAACTTTGTTAAATTAAAGCTGACATGATCAGATTAGATTAGTTTTTTGACTGGTCAACTAATTTGTTTTTTGCAATCCAAGGCATCATTGAACGTAAGCTCTCACCAACAGTTTCAATTTGGTGTTTACGCTGAACATCACGACGAGCTGGCAAATCACCAACGTTTTTAATAAACTCTTTCGCGAAAGCACCACTCTGAATTTCACTTAAAATCTTCTTCATTTCAGCCTTTGTATCATCAGTTACTATCCTTGGGCCTCTTGTAACATCACCATATTCAGCCGTATTAGAAATTGAATAACGCATATTTGCGATACCGCCCTCGTACAAAAGGTCTACGATTAACTTTAACTCATGAAGACATTCAAAATAAGCCATCTCAGGCTCATATCCTGCCTCAACAAGTGTTTCAAAACCAGCTTGGACAAGTGAAGTAGTACCCCCACACAAAACTACTTGCTCGCCAAACAGATCAGTTTCTGTTTCCTCTCTAAAACTTGTTTCAAGAATTCCAGTTCTTCCACCGCCAATTGCTGATGCATATGAAAGTGCAATCTCTTTAGCATTTCCAGTTGCATTTTGCTGAACTGCAATCAAATCTGGAATACCTCCACCCTTTACAAACTCTGAACGAACAGTGTGTCCAGGTGCCTTTGGTGCAATCATAATAACATCAAGATCTTGCCTAGGAACTATCATATCAAAGTGAATATTGAGTCCATGAGCAAAAGCTAAAGCAACACCTTTCTTTAAGTTTGGCTCGATATTTTCTGCATAAATGCTTGCTTGAAACTCATCTGGAGCTAAGACCATAACGACATCTGCCCATCCACTTGCCTCTTCTACAGACATAACTCCCAATCCAGCCTCTTTTGCTTTAGCTACTGAAGATGAATCTTCTCGAAGCCCAACAACTACTTCAACTCCAGAGTCTTTAAGGTTGTTTGCATGAGCATGCCCTTGAGAGCCATAGCCGATAATTGCTACTTTTTTGCCTTGAATAATTGAAAGGTCTGCATCTTTATCGTAATATCTATTCATTTTTTTTCCTATAATTTATTTTAATTTTTTTCCTCTAGAAATCCCAGTTACTCCAGTCCTTGAAATTTCAATAATATTTGATGGTTCAAATGCATCCAAAAATGCATTAATTTTCTTAGTCTTACCTGATACTTCTATAGTATAAATTTTATCTTTTACATCTACAACCTTGCAACCAAAAATTTCAACCAACTCCTTTAAATCTATCCCTTCTTTTGAAGTTGATGATATCTTGGCAAGCATCAATTCTCTTTCAACATGATCTTGACTAGTCAAATCAGATACCTTAACCACTTCAATCAATTTATTAAGTTGTTTGACTATTTGTTCAAGCACACGCTCACTACCAGAAGATACAATCGTCATCCTTGAGAGGGTAGGATCATTTGTTTGTGCAACAGTTAATGATTCAATATTAAAACCTCTTTGAGTAAAAAGCCCAGAAACTCTTGATAGAGCTCCAGCCTCATCTTCTAATATTACTGAAATAATATGTCTCATATACTATACCGCATTAAAGTCTGTTTCATCTTTGGATACCATTTCATCCCTTCCTGCAAGTAGCATATCGCAATGCGCACCGCCAGCTGGAATCATTGGAAAAACATTCTCAGATGGGTCAGTTATAATATCAAGAAAAACAGTGCGATTTTTTTGTTTAAATGCTTCAATTAATGCTGGCTTAAGATCATTTTCTTTGTTAACCTTAATTCCCAGATGACCATAGCTTTCAGCTAATTTAACAAAGTCTGGCAATGCATCCATATAGGACATAGCATAACGCTTTTCATAGAAAAACTCTTGCCATTGTCTAACCATTCCAAGATAACCGTTATTAAGATTGACAATTTTTACAGGAGTGTCGTATTGAAGCATCGTTGAAAGCTCCTGAAGCATCATTTGGATACTTCCTTCACCAGTAACGCATGCTACGTCTTTTTCCGGCATTGCAAGTTTTGCTCCCATTGCTGCTGGAAGACCAAAACCCATAGTACCAAGTCCACCAGAATTAATCCACTGCCTAGGTTCATCAAACAAGTAATATTGTGCTGCCCACATTTGATGCTGACCAACGTCTGAGGTTACAATAGCTTTACCTTTAGTCACCTCATATAAAGCTTCAATGACTGTCTGTGGTTTAATTACTCCAGTAGATTTTTTATAAGCTAATGAGTCAACTTTTCTCCAATCATCAATTTGCACCCACCAATCAGAAATATCAGGGAGCTCTTTATCTTTTAACTCATCAATTAATGCTTGAAGAACTTGTTTTGTTTGTCCAACAATTGGAATATGAGCCACGACATTTTTTGAAATTTGAGATGGATCTATATCAATATGAATAAATTTAGCTGAAGGACAAAATTTTGCTATATTGCCTGTAATTCTGTCGTCAAATCTAGCACCAATTGCTACAACACAGTCAGAACCATGCATAGCCATATTGGCTTCATAAGTTCCATGCATTCCTAACATTCCAAGAGATTGCTTATCTGTCATAGGATAGGCCCCAAGACCCATAAGAGTTTGAGTGATTGGGAATCCAAGCATTCGAGTAAATTCTCGAAGCTCTTCGGAAGCATTGCCAATTATGCAACCACCGCCCGAATAAAGTATAGGTTTTTTTGATTTTGAGATCAATTCAGCTGCTTTTCGAATCTGACGATTACTTGGTTTTGTAGTCGGCTTATATGAACGCATCTCAATTGACTCAGGATATTCTTCTTTTTCCATTTTTTCAATAGTAATATCTTTTGGAATATCAATAACGACTGGACCAGGTCTTCCTGTTGTTGCAATATGGAAAGCCTTTTTTACTGTAACAGCAATTTCACTAATGTCTCTTACAAGAAAATTATGTTTTACACACGACCGAGTGATACCGGTTGCATCAACCTCCTGAAAAGCATCCATTCCAATTAGTGGAGAAGGGACTTGGCCTGATATAACTACCATGGGTATTGAGTCCATATGTGCAGTTGCTATACCGGTAACAGCATTTGTAATTCCTGGGCCAGAGGTTACCAAAACAACTCCTGGCTTTCCATTAGTCCTCGCATAACCATCAGCACCATGTGCAGCTCCTTGCTCATGGCGTACCAAGATATGTGTAATTTTATCCTGAGCCTCTAACGCATCATAGATATGAAGGACAGCACCTCCTGGATATCCAAAAACATGGTCAACGCCCTCTTTCTGAAGACAATCAACTAGAATTTCAGCGCCATTCAATTCCATAACTTATTACGGTAATTTAAAAGTTTTCGATTATACCCAAAGAAATTAAGGCAAAAACACTTCGTTGGATGCAAAATTTGCCTTAAAAACAGGGTGAAAGAAGGAAGTTTATAGTTTAGTTATTTTAAGAATTTGAGTTTACGCTAGAGATCATTTTGCCAATCTTCTGAATAAAACTGTATTGGCGAATCATCTTCCTCAAAAGTTTCAATACTAAATGCTTTTGGCTGCGAAAGAATTGCTGAAAGTAGCTGATCATTAAGCATATGACCTGTTCTAAAACCCTCGTAGTGACCAATAACATTACCCCCTAAAAGAAAAAGGTCTCCAACAATGTCAAGAATTTTATGTTTTACGAATTCATTGTGATATCGCATACCATCTTCATTTAGAATACCGTCATCTGATAGAGCAATTGCATTAGCTATACTTGCCCCAAGAGCAAGGTTTTCTTTTTGCAGCATTTCAACATCTTTTTCATATCCAAATGTTCTTGCCCGTGCTATCTCTTTAAGATAGGACTGTTCAGCAAAATCAATAGTTAGTTTTTGTCCACTTTCTTTTATTTTTTTGTGCTCAAAGTCAATTTCTAAAGTCACTTTAAAGCCATTGTGAGGAGAAACTTGAGCCCATGATTCACCATTTTCTACTCTAACTTTATCCTGAATTACTATAAATCTTTTTGGCGCATCCTGTTCTTCAATGCCTGCGGACTGAACCAAAAATACAAAAGGTGCTGAAGAACCATCCATTATAGGTACTTCAAATGAGTCAAGCTCGACTAATAGATTATCAATACCAAGAGCGGAAAGCGCAGACATTAAATGTTCAATTGTAGACACTTTAACACCCTGACTCTCAATTCCAGTCGACAAAATAACTTCGTTAACAAATGCACTATGGGCATGAACCTGTCTACCTCCAGCGTCCAATCTTTTAAATACGACTCCATGGTCTGCCACTGCCGGAATCAAAGTTAGATTGACTACTTTTCCGCTGTGAATACCAACTCCACGAGCTTTAACAGTTTTCTTAATTGTTCTTTGTTTAATCATATTTTAGAAATTACCTAAAAATTAACCTTTAATTTATTGAAAAATCCATTTTTATGATTAGAGACAATGGACTTTCTTTTATTTAAATCACTCTCATGCAATAAAAGCCCTATAGTCCCGGTATATCGATAGTCAGTTAGAATGGCTTCTAGACCTGAAATTCTTGATCTTTGAATTGTAGCTAGTTTCACTCTTTTTGAAAAAAAATTACGAATAAGTTCTTCAATAGAATTGATTTCTGAACCACCCCCACAAAGCACAAAACCCGACTTAATAATTTTATCTAGATTACGATGTTTAAGTTCATTTTTAAGTAGTTCAAAAATCTCTCGATATGACCCTTCAATTACGTCACTCAAGTCAATGCTAGAGAGTTGACACTCTTCCTTCTTATTTGCCTGAATGAAATCAATAAATCTATCTTCAGAAGGAGATAATGATTTAGCTACTCCATAACTCTCTTTTAGTCTTTTTGCTTCATCTAAAGAGGTATCAAAAGCATATGCAATTTCTCGTGTGACATCATCGCCCCCCATTGCAATTATTCCACTTTGAACAATACCTTCTTCCTGAAATACTGAATAACTTGTCACTCCTGCACCAATGTCAAGAAGACATACGCCACTATTTTTCTGCTCCTGGGTCAATACTGCCTGAGATTTAGCTAAAGTGTTAAGGACAATTTCATCAACTTCAAGATTACTTTGCTTCAGACAGTTCTCAATATTTCTAACACTTGAGCTTGAAACAGTAATGATATGAACTTTAGCCTCCAATACGTTAGCCTCCATATCCATTGGATCATCTACCTCAGCCTCCTCATTAATCGTGAACTTCTTTTTAATAGTATGGATTTCTTGTTTATTGGTTGACGTTGTGATCGCAGAAGCAGAATCAACAACTGACTCTACATCCTCAGACTTTACTTTTTCATCAATATGAAGCCTTGAACTATTATCTTTACAGGTAAGGTGGGTGTCAGAAATATTAACACGAACTCTAATTAAATCAAGGTCAAAACTTTCCTCAGTTTTTTTAATTAATTGCGTAATTTTTCTGGACAAAGAGTCAATCGAAGAAATAGACCCTCTTTCAACCCCACTTGAAGGACAAACATTATATGCAAATATTCGTAGATGGTCATCATCTTCTCTTTCGGCAACTAGCAAAGCAATATTTTCTGTTCCTATATCGATACCTGCTACAAAGTGGTTGCCTGCCATATTAATTTAATGAAAGATGTTTATAAAAATTTTACCAAACTATTAAAAGCTTTTAATCTCAGTTGAACTATTTTTTTTAAAATTTAACCAGTCATTCAAGTGAGTCAATTCTACTATTCTTCCGCTTAGTATTCTTCTAAATAACTTTGAATTAGGTTCACCATGATACAAACCCAAAATATGTCTAGTCATAGACCTTATTGGCACCCCTTTTTGAGACTGATCACTTATATAAGACGTGTATTTTTTAAGAATCTGCTCTCGATCTATTGTGCTCTTTTTATTGTTAAAAATTTCTCTTTCAATCTCATCAAGTAAAAATGGATTGTGATAGACAGACCTTCCAAGCATTACACCATCAACTTTTTCTAAATGCTTAGCAATCTCTTTACAATTTTCAATACCGCCGTTAATAGTAAGCTTTAACTTTGGAAAATCCTCTTTTAGCTTATATACCCAAGGATAGTTCAGCGGAGGGATTGTTCGATTTTCTTTTGGACTTAACCCTCTTAGCCAAGCTTTGCGAGCATGAACAATAAAGTGTTGGCAGCCCTTATCACTTATTCGATAAACAAAATCTGACAACTGATTATAGCTCTCCATCTCATCTATCCCTATTCGATGCTTAACACTTACAGGTATATCACACTTTTCAATCATGCTCTCAACGCATTGAGCGACAAGATCAGGTTCTTTCATAAGGCATGCACCAAAACTTCCTGAGAGAACTCTGTCAGATGGACATCCAACATTAATATTAACTTCATCGTAACCCCAATCTTGAGCGATTAAAGAACACTCTGTCATTTCTTTTGGATCACTTCCACCAAGTTGCAGAACCAAAGGGTTTTCATTATTATTAAAATCTAATAATCGATTTTTATCACCTCGCAGGATTGCTTTTGTCGTAATCATTTCAGTATATAACTGAACATTTTTGCTGATAAGACGATAAAAATATCTACAATGTTTATCCGTCCAATCCATCATAGGCGCAATAGAGACTAGAGAATTATTCATTCGATTTTTAATATCAATTCTGTTAAAGCAAAGGCAATACTCTCAGATACAATTTCAGACCTAACGCCGGAGAAAAATTGGGTGGTAGTTTCAACATTTCCATCAATATAGAAACCAAAACATACCGTACCAACTGGCTTCTTCGGTGTGCCGCCAGAAGGACCAGCAATTCCTGTAACTGAGATAGCTAGATCGCTCTGAGAATTTTGACCAGCACCCATTGCCATCTCATAGGCAACTTTTTCACTAACAGCACCGAATAATTCAATTGTCTTAGGGTCAACACCAAGCATATTTACTTTAGACTGGTTACTATACGTTATAAAGCCACAATTAAAATAGGTCGAAGCCCCTGGAATTGAAGTTAGTGAGCTAGATATTGAACCCCCAGTGCAAGATTCAGCTAAAGCGATAGACATATTTTTTGAAATCAATAGTTCACTTAATTTTTTAGCTTTTAAATAGGACATTAGTGTTTTCCTGAAATTGCAGATTGAACAATCTCAAAAACATCTTTTGAAATTTTATCTCTATCAATTATTGATTTAATCTGAAACTCTTGAAGTTTAGAATATTTGGGAGCAAAGCGCCTCCAATGATTAAAGATTCCAGCAAATCTTGCAGCAATTTGTGGATTTAAATCATCCAACTCGACAATTACCTCACTCAAAAGCTGATATCCCTCTTGACAATGAAACTGAACAGTATTTTGACTAAAGGATCCGATTACAGAACGAATTCTATTTGGATTTTTTACACTAAATAACTTATGATTCATTAATTTTCGAATATCTACAACTGAAGTAGATGAAGAAATACTTTGAGCACTAAACCATTTATCCATTACTTGAACATCTGACTTATGCTGATTATAAAATCGCTCAATCACCTCATCTCTATATGAATTTGAAGAATTAAGAAGGGATTGAAATGCTCCAAACTGATCAGTCATACATTCTGAATTCAAAAATTGCTGATATGCAATATCGAATTCACCGAGTTTTGTAAGATATCCTAAACATTTATTTTTCAGAGCACGCTCAGCAACAGAAAGAGAAGACAGATTAAATGACTTCTTATAATTTAATTTTTCATAGACCTTTAAGAAAACTTCTTTAAAAGTACCTCCAATCTCAAGGTAAGATTTGTTGCGTTTATTATGGACCTCTTCAACATCAATTTCCCTAACATTCTGATGAATAATTTGTTCTGATGGAAGAGTTATCATCTCTGACAAAAGAGCAAAATCAGTCTCTTTATCAATTAGATTTTTAACCATACTAAACAATTCTTTCTTAGAAACCAACTCTGGACTGAGAATATACTCCAGCCAAAGGTTTTGAACGCTATCCCATCGATTAAAGGGGTCAGAATCATTTGAAACTAAAAATATCTTTTCACTTGTTGATAGATTAGAATTGAACTTTATTGGCGCAGAAAAACCTCGAAACCAAGAGGGAGTTGGCCTACTTGGAATATTGTCAAAAGAAATTGTCTTGACAAGCTCATCAATAATGACCATTCCTGATTCAATTTCAGCACCGTCATGCGTCAACAAGCCAAATTGATTTGGTATCATAAATGGTGTATTTTGACTTTCTTGAGTAAATGTTGCACTATAAACTTTGGTATCTGAATCATACTCGTCCTCAATACTCACTTCAGGAGTTCCTGATTTGGAATACCAGGGCATAAAACTTTCAAAATTTCTATTGTTCGCATCTGCCATGCTAGCAACAAAATCATCAATAGTAACAGCATCGCCGTCATGTCTCTCAAAGTATAATTTCATCCCATTTTGGAAACCGTCTTCTCCAAGTATAGTGTGAATCATGCGTATTACTTCAGCCCCTTTTTCGTAAACAGTTGAGGTGTAGAAATTATCCATTGAAATGTAAGATTCTGGCCTGACTGGATGCGCCATAGGCCCTGAGTCCTCTGCAAATTGCCTTGTCTTAAGTTGTATAACATCAGAGATTCTTTGGATTGCTCTTGACCTTAGATCCGCAGAAAATTCTTGATCTCTAAAGACAGTTAAACCCTCTTTTAAGCTCAATTGAAACCAGTCGCGACAGGTCACTCTATTTCCAGTCCAATTATGGAAATATTCATGACCAATAATGGATTCAATTCTTACAAAACTTGAATCAGTTGACGTGTCTTGGTTTGCTAAGACACAATCTGAATTAAATATATTTAAGCCCTTATTTTCCATTGCTCCCATATTAAAGTCGTCAACTGCAACTATCATGTAAATATCTAAGTCATAGCTTAGATTAAATCTTTTTTCATCCCACTCAAATGCCCTCTTTAAAGACTCCATTGCAAAAGTAGTTTTATGCATGTTATGGGGCTCGACGTAAAGTCTTAAATCGACCTTTCTTCCAGTTGAAGTTATAAATTCATCCTGAAGAAAATCAAGTTTTCCAGCAACTAAAGCAAATAGATAGCAAGGCTTTGGGGCAGGATCATGCCAAATAGAGTGAGTTTTAGACTCCTCGATTAAGTTTCCATTACTTAATAGCACAGGATAATAATCTCGATTTGCATTTATTTTAGTAGTAAAAACACTCAGGATATCAGGCCTATCGAGGAAATAAGTGATTTGTCTAAAACCCATAGCCTCACATTGTGTACAAAAATTGCCACTTGACTGATATAGGCCGTTTAAATCTGTTTTACTTTCTGGATGAATCTTAACCTGAACCTCTAAAACAAAGTTTTCTGGAGGATTAACTAAAAAAAGTCCATCATCTTTCAATACATAATTAGCATCCAAGCCATCGATTTTGATAGATAAAAGCTCTAATGATTCGCCGTTTAAAAACAACTCATCAACTGATTTTGAGATAAGCGGATTTTTGTAAAAAACAATCCGAGACGATACAATTGTCTCATCATCTCCCAGATTAAAATCTAGCTCAGTTGTTTTGATTAAATGAGAGCTTGGCTCATAGTCCTTTCTATAAATGGGCTGTGGCATTAGATTAGAAATAGGAGCGCTCCAAGAAAAATTCGATAAATTACAAAAGGAAGAAAGCCAATTCTTTCAATAAGTTTGATAAAAAATACAATTGTAAAATATGATGTTAAAAAAGTAATAGCAAAACCCAACAAAAGAATTAGCCAGTCAACCTGATGGACTTCATTAGACAATTCGAAGAGTTTTAAAATTGTTGCAAGAGTAATCACAGGGATTGACAAAAGAAATGCGTATTTAATTGATAAGCCCCTAGACAATCCAATAAGCAATGCAGCGGTTATGGTAATACCTGATCGAGAGGTTCCAGGAATTAAAGCTAATGCCTGAAAGCAACCTACAATTAAGATATCAGAACCTCTTATCATCTCACGACTTTTATCTCTAATCTTATGAATCAAATCAGACAACCCAAGGACAATGCCAAAAAAAATGGTTGCGTACGCTACAATCTGGAAATTTCTAAGGTTAATTTCAACAAAATCATTAAAGAAAAATCCGGCTAAACCAACAGGAATTGTTCCCAATAAAACTCCCCATACCAATATTGAATCACCTTGCATTTTTCTATTTGAGATAGATGAGAAAAAGTCTTGAGAAAGCAGAACTATTGACACTCTGTAATATAATATAACTGCACAAAGAGATGCAAAATGTAGGACAACATCAAAGGCTAAGCCTTGATCAGGCCAATCAAAAAACTTTGGAAGAATAACAAGATGCGCAGAAGAAGATACCGGTAAAAATTCTGTCAACCCTTGTATAAAGGCTAAGATGACCGCTTGTAAAATATCCATAAATTAATTCTAAAGCCTACTTGTTAAATCTAGTTCTCGAAATCCATCTAATTTTACTGATTGTTTCTTAGTTAAAGCTAACACTTTAAAGACTTCTCCCATAGTTCCAGGCAAGACTAGCTGTTTAATTTCTTGAGCGATTTTAGCTCTTTTTTTATCGTTCGCTTCATTTTTTAGGAAATTCTCAATACCTAATGAAATCAAAAACATGGATTGAGTAGTAAAACCAGATATTTCAAAGCCAGATTCAATTGCACTCTCTGCAATATCCGAAAAGTTAACAGATGAAGTAATATCTTGCTCTCCAATATAACTAAAAGGATTATTACTTGATTTGTGATTATAAAAACACTTTAAGGTTCCCTGGTGACGCTGAGGATGAAAAAATTCAGCTCTAGTCATTCCATAATCTATTAAAAAAACTACTCCCTCATTCATAGACTCATAAAGTGAATTAATCCATGCGCTAGACTGAAGATTGATTTCAGTAGTATAACCCTCCTGAAAATTCTTAGAAGCTGGAATCTTTGGACTTGAAAATGGTTCATGAAGTTTTTTCCAATTAAAATTCCCGTCAATAAAGTCTACACCCAATTCATAAAAACGACCTTTTGAGAAACTAATTCGCTTCACAGGAAACGCATCTAAAACCTCATTAGCAATAATGATGCCTTTAAATTTATTGGGAAGCTCACTCAGCCACTCCACACGATTAAAGATTTCTGGCAAGATATTTTTTATAGTCTCCTTTTGAGTGTTTCTAAGTTGTGCACTTAATTCAATAATAAAGTATTTTTTTGGAAGGGAATCCAACCTTCCGAGCTCAAAAAGTATCTGTGCTGCAAGAATACCACTACCAGCACCAAATTCTAGAATATCACCACCATGAAGAACTTGATTACACTGCTTAGCAATACTAAAACCAAATAGATCAGAAACTTCAGGGGAAGTAATAAAATCACCCTTATGTCCAAAAATCGTTTTTTTCGAACGATAGTAACCAAATTTATGATGATACAAAGCAAGGTTCATGAAAACATCAAAACCAATTGGATTATTATTGTTCTTAATACTTTTAGATATAATATTTTCAAGATTCATAAGTAAAAAATATTTTATACTGTGGGCACTCTGTATTCTTCATAAAAAGAAAAATACATTAATTTTTATCTATAAATACAATAATAATGAAAACAGCATTAATTACCGGAGGTGCAGCTCGTATTGGCGCACAAATCGTCAAAACACTCCATGATAATAATTTCAAGATTGTTATTCATTGCAATCGGTCACTAGAAAAAGCAAAACTTCTTTCTGATAACCTTAATTCAATAAGCAAAGATACAGTGAAAGTCATTTCAAGTGATCTCAATTGCATTGACAGCATATCAACTATAACTGATTCCATTGAATCAATAGATTTATTAGTTAATAATGCCTCTGTCTTTTATCCAAAGTCAGTCGAAAATAGTGATATTAAGGATTGGGATAATGTACTTAATGTTAACTTGAGGGCTCCTTTTTTCTTATCTAAAGGACTAAGCAATAAGTTATCAAATAATTATGGATCAATCATCAACATTATTGATATCTATTCTGATAGGCCATTAAAAAATCATGCTATGTACAATATCTCAAAAGCTGGTTTAAAAATGCTTACCCAAACCTTAGCCCAAGAGCTGGCTCCTAGAGTTAGAGTCAATGGTATTTCACCCGGATTAATTCTTTGGCCTGAATCCAATGAAGAGATTTCAGATATTGAAAAAAAACTTTTGTTAGAGAGGATTGCGCTTAACAGACAAGGATCACCTCAAGATATTGCTGAAACAGTTCTATTTTTGGCCAATTCAGACTATATTACTGGCCAAATTATTAATGTTGATGGAGGTAGAACTCTTAACCAGTAAAAATCATTTACAAGTCAATTTGTGATATAATTTACGTGTCGATTATATTTTTCGACAAACAAGAATTTTTTTACAATTATTTCAAAAAAAACAGAAAACAGAAATAATGTAACGAACTATTTTTATGGGCTTATTGGTGCCGCATATAGAACTTATTTAGAAATTGATGTATTTTAACAATCAAAACTTTATACCTATTCAATGCTTAAGTATTGAAGCTATGCATGTGCTCAATAGTCCAGATATTACAGGACTTTATAATGAATCACATTCTCATAAATGCTACCCACAAGGAAGAGATCCGGGTAGCTATCATCAAGAACCAAAAGCTTACCAATCTCGATATAGAAACTAGCCTTAATCGTAAAACGAAAGGCAACATATATAAAGCAAAAATTTCACGGGTTGAGCAATCCCTTGAGGCTGCTTTTGTAGATTATGGAAAAGAAAAGCATGGCTTCTTGCCATTCAAAGAGGTCTCTTCTTTTTTTGCTGACGGCGTTAAACCTAAAGGTGAAAAATTAACAATTAGTGATGTCCTTAAAGAAGGACAAGACATCATCATTCAAGTTGAAAAAGAGGAACGAGGTAATAAAGGTGCTGCTCTTAGTACCTATATTAACTTGGCTGGTGCTTACATGATTCTTACACCTAATAATCCAAAAAGTTCTGGTATTTCAAGACAGATTAATGCTTCGGAACGACAAGATTTAAAAAAAGTATTGCCCAAACTTGAAGTTCCTAAACACTCAGGACTTATTATTCGTACTGAAGGTGCTGGCAGAGGAGTCAGTGAGCTTCAATGGGAAGTTGACCACTTAACAAAGCTATGGAAATCAATAAAAACTGAGACAAAGAAGCAGGATAGTCCTTTTTTAATCTATCAAGAAAGCGACATTACGATTAGAGCTCTTAGAGACTATTTAAGAGAGGATACCGATAGTGTAATTATAGACGACCTAGAAACCTTTCAAAAAGCACGAGATTTTATTAATTTCGTAATGCCTCACTACCTCGATAAAATTAAGTTATTTGATATAACTGATCATTCCCTTTTTGCTCATATGAGTATTGAATCTCAAGTTAAAAATGTATTTAACAGAGAAGTAGTATTGAAATCAGGAGCAACCATAGTATTTGATTCTGCTGAAGCACTTACAGCTATTGATATCAACTCAGCAAGAGCAACAAAAGGAATAAGCATAGAAGATACCGCATATAAGGCCAACCTTGATGCTGCTGAAGAAATTGCATTACAGCTCCAATTACGAGATATTGGCGGCCTTATAGTCATAGACTTTATTGATATGGCATCTGATACAAATAGAGCGTCTATTGAAAAACTAATGGAAAAAGCAACTGCAAATGATAGGGCTCGCGTTCAGATAGGAGCTATTTCAAGATTTGGCTTGATGGAATTATCTAGACAGAGACTCATGAACTCAGTAACAGAATCCACAGGTAAACCATGTACAGTATGTAATGGAAGTGGAACAAATCCAACAATACCTTCGTTATCATTAAGAATTATTCGTCAATTGGAAGATAATCTTAACTCTAATACAAGTAATGGCGATATAACTATTCAATCTAGTGTTGAAGTAATTACATATCTATTGAATGAAAAAAGACAAAACATTATTGGTATGGAAGACAAGCATAATATAAAAATTACGCTCCTTCCTAATCAATACATGAATTTTCCTCACTACACAGTGAATAAACAAAAGAGAGACAAAATATCTCATCATAAGAGCTTTCAGGCCATTTCAAGACCGCAGGAAAATCCAAATGTAATTAATTATATTGACAAGACAGATATTCCTGCAATTTCGACCAATCAGCCTTCAACAAAAATGCCTGAAAAGAAAGTCTCATTTATGAGCAAACTAACTGAAATTTTCTCTTCAGAGAAAAAGGTTGTTCAAAAACCTAAAAATGCGAGACCTCAGAGTCGAAATAGAAATAGGAGTAGAAGTCAAAACAGAAATCAAAATAAGAATAAGAATTCTCAAGAGATCTCTAATAGTGCTGATAAATCTAA
>CABXHG010000006.1:0-61595 GCA_902512035.1 uncultured Gammaproteobacteria bacterium | reverse complement strand
AATTTAGGTTCATTTAGTGTGCTAATTACGGTTGAAAATTTAATGATAATTATAGCAGATGCAATGTTTATAATCTGGCAATGGATTTGCTTACCTTACTTTCACTAGTCATTGCAACTTTTGTTTATGCCATTTCTCCAGGTCCTGGCTTATTCGCAGTCTTGGCAATATCAACTAAAGACAAAATTTACCATAATTTTGGAATGACTAGACCAGAGGGTTATCGAAAAGCTCTTAGACTCATGAAAATGGCAGAAAAATTTAGCCTACCAGTAATCACATTTATTGACACACCTGGCGCCTATCCAGGCATTGGTGCAGAAGAGAGAGGTCAAAGTGAGGCAATTGCTAAAAATCTTTTCGAAATGTCCACACTAAAGACTCCAATACTATCAGTAGTCATAGGTGAAGGTGGCTCTGGAGGAGCTTTAGCTATCGGACTATGTGATACCATGATGATGTTTGAATATAGTATTTATTCAGTCATTTCACCCGAAGGTTGCGCATCTATTCTTTATAAAGACGCATCGAAAGCCGCAATTGCAGCTGAATCTCTTAAGCTAACAAGTAAACATTTAAAGAAACACAAGTTAATTGATAAAATTATTCCAGAGCCTTTGGGTGGAATCCATAGAGATCCAGAAACAG
Organism: uncultured Gammaproteobacteria bacterium; assembly: GCA_902512035.1. Classification (GTDB taxonomy): domain Bacteria; phylum Pseudomonadota; class Gammaproteobacteria; order PS1; family Pseudothioglobaceae; genus Pseudothioglobus. The sequence goes on along the minus strand of CABXHG010000006.1, from coordinate 60,947 downwards.
CCTCTAAATTTCTGAAAAAAGCACTCATCAAAGAGCTTAATAATTTATCAGAAATTCCTATTAAGCAGCTACTCGAAGAAAGACATGAAAAACTATTAAGCTTTGGAAGATTTAGCGAATAAAGATCCCTACTTAGTGGACAAAAAAATTGTTGTTGCCTTAAGTGGAGGAATTGACTCGGTTGTTCTCCTTCACTTTTTAAATTCAAACCATAGAGGCAATATCAGAGCAATTCATATTAATCATAACCTATCTCAATTCAGCAATGACTGGAAAGTATTTTGTAGAGACTTATGCAAAAATGCCAATATTGAATTTAAAAGCATCAATCTTAATATTATAAATTCGTCTAACGTCGAGGAAAATGCAAGAAAACAACGCTATAATTCATTAAAATCAGATTTATTAAAAAAAGAGATTCTTTGTACTGCTCATCATCAGGATGACCAAGCTGAGACGCTGTTGCTTCAATTATTTAGAGGGAGTGGTGTTGCAGGTCTTGCCTCTATGCCCAAATTAAAAAACTTTGGTGACTCTTATTTATATCGACCTTTATTAAATATTTCCAAACAGCAAATTATTGATTACGCTTCCAAAAATCATTTGAACTGGGTTGTGGATGACAGCAACGACAATACTCAATTTAAAAGAAACTTATTAAGGCTAGAACTTATTCCAAAATTGCAGTTAAGCTTTGAGAGTGTTATAAAAAATATTTCAAGAAGCGCTAATCACCAAGCTGATGCATTAAAACTTATGCGTAATCTTGCTGAGATTGATATCGCGAAACTCAATCTCATTGTTGATAATAAAATTCAAGTCACTCCTTTATCAAAACTCTCACCAAGGAGAATTGCAAATGTTCTTAGATACTATATAAATCAAAGAGGCTTTTTAGTGCCCTCTAGTAAAGTTTTGACTGAATTAATTTCTGTGATGAATGCCAAAAATGATGCAAAAGTAATTTTGAAATGGCACGTATACGAAATTAGAAGATACAACAATGAATTGTATTTCTTTGATACTGATTTTGAAAACTCCAAATTAGATTGCCCTTATTACGAAAAACTAAAGAGTGAGTCTAATTTTGAAATACGCTACAGAAAAGATGGTCAGCGCGTAAAACTTAAAGGGAAAAAACACTCTAGCGCCCTCAAAAAAATACTTCAAGATTCTAACGTTCCGCCTTGGGAAAGAGACAAGTTAAGAATGTATTATATTAATGGCAATCTAAAAGCCATGGAGTCTATTGGTGAAATGTCTGAAGCATAGAATAAAATTATCTATTTATTAAAATCAACACCCAATGCTTCTTGTGACTGGGGGTTTAATGTAGTTTCAAAATCATAGCTTGGATGAGTTGATCCAATTTTTACCATTGAACCTGAAACAAAATCAGTAATCATTTGTTCACCAAACTCAAATCGCATAAAGTGAACAGCTGAAGTTTTAACATCTGTCTCTCTTTGCAAATCCTCATTGCATATTGGAAAAACTTTTTCATGACTACTCACTTGAAAATATATGCTTTTTTCAATACCAATCAATTTTGATAATGCTACAACTCGCTCAGCAACATCTGAATACTCAATCATCATTGTGGCTTTTAGATTGGAGCCATCTGGAACAAGTGCATTATAAACATCAAGCTCATCTTGAATCCCACTTGACTCAAAAATTTTCTCAATTCGAAGCATCTCTTGAATTTGATATTGAACAGTTTGCCTGTTTTCAAATATTAATCTAATGTGGCCTCCTAGAGGCACTTCTCTAAGCTTTTTTATTTGAATAGTATCCTTACGGATTGCTGAACGCTTTTCAGCATATTCTTCAAGAGTTAATAAATCTTGTCTTTCTAGCATAAACATATCCTCAAATTTTCTTTATAAATCATAAGCCATTTTTACCAAACTAATTGGGTGAATAGAGTCTATATCCTGGTCAGCAATATGTGCCACGTGATTTCCAGCCATAACGCAATCACTTAAAACTAAATCGGTATTATCAGTAATTTTTTTAGCAACTGGCATACCAATTTTTACTGAGTAAGTGTGTGTTTCTTTCCTCACTCCATAGGTGCCATCATGTCCTGAGCATCTTTCAGCAATATTGACATCTAAATCCGGAATTAAGCCAAGAATTTTTTTCGTATGAGAACCAATATTTTGTACTCTTTGGTGACAGGCTACTTGATAAAGAACTTCTTTATCAATTGCCTTGAAATTTTCATCAAAATGATTACTCTTTATTAGCAAAGATAGGTACTCAAAGGGGTCAAAAAATGCTTTAGAAATAGACTGTATATCTTCATTATCTGACAAAATCATTGGCAATTCATTCTTAAACATTAGTACACAAGATGGTATCGGTGCAATTAGCTTATATCCCTCGTTTACCAACTTAATTAAAGGCTTAATATTTTCATTAGCATAATTGACAACTGAATCAAGGTCACCAAGCTCCATCTTAGGCATACCGCAACATTGAGTCTTATTCACTAGCTTAACCTCAACATTGTTATGCCTTAATACATCAACCAAATCGATAACTGTTTCTGGATCATTGAATTCCCCATAACAAGTACCAAAAATTGCTACCTTAAACTCACTCTCCGTTTTTTCTTCAGTAAATAGTCTGGACAGAGTCTTGGAGTAGTACTTTGGAACAGCAGCATCCTCATGAACTCCTAATATTTGTTGTGTAACCTTTCTAAGGACTTTATTCTTATTTGACCAATTAACAACAGTTGAAATCAATGGCTTTGATGCAATAGAACCTAGTTTTTGTGGTGATGTTAAAACCTTGTGAGATAACTTGGTCTCACCTTTTTTAAATTGTAAAGCCTTAGCTCTAAGCATGAGATGAGGAAAGTCCACATTCCAGTCATGTGGAGGAACATATGGGCATTTTGACATATAGCATAAATCACACAAATAACATTGATCAACTACTTTTTTATAGTCGGCTTTATCAACACCATCAACTTCAAACGTTTCTGACTCATCAATCAAATCAAATAATGTTGGAAAAGACTTACATAGACTCACACATCGCCTACAGCCATGACAAATGTCAAAAACTCTCTCTAACTCTTTGTTAAGAGAATTTTCATCATAAAAATCTTCATCTTTCCAATTTAGAGGGTGGCGTGTTGGAGCCTCTAAATTTCCTTCTTTAAATTTAGACATATTATTAGAGTTATTGCTGCCATAGAAATAACCCATAGCAGCAAGAGATTTACATACTGTCTAAAGCTTTTTGATAGCGATTAGCGTGCGAACGTTCAGCTTTTGCTAAAGTTTCAAACCAGTCAGCAATTTCATCGAAACCTTCTTCTCTAGCTGTTTTGGCCATGCCAGGGTACATGTCTGTGTACTCATGAGTTTCTCCATGAACTGCACATGCAAGCATTTCATTAACTTCTTTTGCTGGCATATCAGTTCCAGGATCGCCTACCCCGCCTTCAACTAAGTGCTCCATGTGACCATGAGCATGCCCAGTCTCGCCCTCAGCAGTAGATCTAAAAAGTGCAGCTATATCAGGCTCACCTAGAACATCGCACTGATTTGCAAAATATAGATAGCGTCTGTTTGCTTGAGACTCTCCTGCAAATGCATCCTTTAAAGATTGCTCAGTTTTGCTTCCACTTAAATTCATAACTTCCTCCGATAGTTATTTAAATGAAGCTACATAATACCACGCAATTATATAAAAATAAATTGAATAATTGTGTATATAATGTTCGGAAAAAACGAATAAAAAAAGATGACGCCCTCAATTAAAAACCTACAGTATTTGGTTGCACTCAAAAAAACCAATCATTTCTCTAAAGCAGCAAAGTCATGTTTTGTAAGTGCGTCAACTTTTAGCGCTGGAATTGCAAAGCTAGAGTATGATCTTCAAGTCAAACTAGTAGAAAGAGACAACAAAAATGTACGTTTTACATCTACTGGAAATCGGATAGCTAAACAAGCAATATCGGTTTTATCTGAGGTTAACGATTTAATTAGCACGTCAAAGTTAAACTTTTTTGAATCAGAGTTGACTATAGGAATTATTCCAACAATCTCAACTTATATTCTTCCTAATTTTTTATCAAATATAAGTAATTATTATCCAAAGCTCAAAGTGTCATTTAGAGAAGACACTAGTGAAAATTTGCTCAAACAGCTTGATCAAGCTTCAATTGAATTTGCAATATTCGCTTTTCCTTATGAGTTGCCAAATTATATTGAAAGTTTTCAAGTTTTTTCAGATCCTATTTATTTTATTAGCCATAAAAATCGAAATTCAAAATTTTTTGAAAATGGCTCAGTATTAATGCTTGAGCAAGGTCATTGCCTGCGATCTCATATATTGCAAAATAATGACATTTCAAACAAACACATATCTAATTTTTCTTGTACTAGCATTTCAACACTTGTTGCCATGGTCGATACAGATATTGGAGTAAGCTTTCTTCCAAAAATGGCAATTGATTTTGGAATACTTACCCACTACCCTAATATTAATATTAATCTAGAATCTTCAAATGCAAAACGCGATATTGGAGTAATTTATAGAAAAAAGAACCAGCAAGAAGAAAACATTAAAAAACTAGCTAAACTATTAATGAAAACATAGCTTGGGATTAAATGTATGGGTTGCTAATCCCCAGTTTGTCTAAGTAATCAATCTCTATAGACTCCATTTTATTGGCCGAGGTCATATCTTCATGATCATGTCCAAGCAAATGAAGAACTCCATGAATTGCCATGTGGGTCAGATGATCAGAAAATCTTTTTCCACTCAACAAGGCCTCTTCTCTAACCACATCAACGCAAATAACAACATCCCCTAATAACGACTCTCCCACTTCTTCAGGAATATCGCTTTGAAATGAAAGAACATTTGTAACTTGATTTTTATCTCTATATTCTTTATTAAGAACTTGAATTTCCACAGATGATACAAGACGAATTAATAATTCGCTATCTTGTAAGGAATTTACTCTTAAAAAGTCTTCGCAAACCAGCTGCAGATTGTCTTCATCTATATTCGTATCATTAATGATATTTTGAATAACTACCATGGCTAGTTAATATTGATAAAATACTTATTTTATCCCTAAATACTTTTTTATTTTGACGCAAATCGCAGAAGTTGCAATTCCAGTTCCCTTGCACAATACATTTGATTACCTGTGCAAAGAAGAAGTGGAAATTGGCGCTAGAGTTAAAGTCCCCTTTGGACATAAAAAAGTTACTGGGGTTGTTTTGTCTCATAAAGACAAAAGTAAATTTGACAAACTTAAAGAGATTGAAGAGGTAATTGATAGCGAAGCACTGCTGTCTAAAGAGATTCTTGAATTTTTATTATGGTCAGCAAACTATTACCACCATCCAATTGGTGAGGTTATTAATAATGCGATTCCAAAAAACCTAAGAAATGGTAAGCCTGCTGATATTAAAAAACCAAGCGAAATAAGTAATCAATCTTCATCGGCTAACTTTGAGCTGACTACTGAACAAAGTTTTGCAATCACAGAGATTTTAAAAAATCTAGAAAAATTTAGTGGCTTTTTATTACATGGAGTAACAGGGAGTGGCAAGACAGAGGTTTATCTTAGTATCGCTGAAAAAGTTATAAAGAATGGTGGGCAGGTTCTCATTCTGGTCCCAGAAATAGGTTTAACTCCTCAAATGATTTCTCGATTTGAAGAGAGAATATTGGGTAGAGTCGTTGCAGTCCACTCTCAACTTAACGACACCCAAAAACAAGATGCCTATCTATTGTCAAAAACTGGAGAAGCAAAAGTTATTCTTGGAACTCGGTCTGCTATTTTTACACCCATGCCTCAACTAGGATTGGTCATTGTTGACGAAGAGCATGATGGATCTTTCAAGCAACAGTCAAACTTTCGTTACTCAGCAAGAGATCTCAGCTTTATGAGGGCAAAATTTGCTAATGTGCCTCTCATACTAGGCACTGCAACGCCTTCTTTAGAAACACTAAAAAATGTTCTCGAAAATAAAATAGCTCGACTGACCCTTTCAACCAGGCCCGGTAAGGCAATATTACCTGAAGTGAATTTAATTGATATGAGAGCCCAACCCTCTGAAGCTCTATCGACCCCCTTAATTGCAAAAATTAAGCATTATCTAGAATTAGATAAACAAGTTATGCTCTTTATCAACCGACGAGGCTATGCGCCAATTTATTATTGTACGGATTGCGAGTGGCAGTCTGAATGCACAAATTGTGACTCCAAACTGGTTTATCATCGAAGCATTAATCGCCTTAAATGTCATCACTGTGGAATAGAAAAAGCGCCTGAATCTTTCTGTCCATCCTGCAATAGTAAAAATCTGAAAATACTTGGTTCTGGAACAGAAAGGCTGGAAGAAAACTTAGAAACATATTTTCCTAGTGCTGAAGTAATTAGAATCGATAGAGATACAACTCGAAAGAAAAAAGCTTTCGCAAACCACCTAAAAAAAATCAACTCAGGGGTGCCATGCATCATTGTAGGAACTCAAATGATTGCAAAAGGTCATGACTTTTCCAATCTGGCATTCGTAGGAATCTTAGATGTAGACATCGGACTCATGTCAACAGACTTTAGGGCAACTGAACATTTAGCTCAACTTCTCATTCAAGTCTCAGGTCGTTGCGGACGAGCAGACTACAAAGGAGAAGTAAATATACAAACTCGTTACCCTAATCATCCATTATTTAACTATGTGAAAAACTCACAATACACTGAGTATGCTAAAACTCTTTTAACTGAAAGAAAAGACACGCTATTGCCACCTTATGCACACCAAGCACTGATTTGTGCAAATGCAAAAGATAAAAATGCAGCTGAAAATTTTCTAAATGAGGTTGCACAATTAATCAATAATATTGATATCAAATCTGTAGAAATCTGGGGGCCAGTTCCCGGAGTGATTGAAAAAAAATCAAATTACTACTACTTCAATCTCTACCTTCAATCTGCTGATAGAAGTAAGCTTCGAAGATTAATTCAAACTTTTTATCAACACGTAGAAAAAATCAAAGTTATCTCATCAGTTAGATGGTATGTTGATATTGACCCTATTGAATAGAAACACTCATTTTTCCAAATTAAATAAGACCTCATTCATCGCCCGAGTAATCTTTAATAATTCTTGGTCAGTAACTATGAATGGAGGCATGGTATAAAGCAATTTCCCGAAAGGTCTGAGCCAGACGCCATTATCAATGAGTATCTCTTGGGCTTTTTTCATATCTAGTGACGAGTTAAGTTCAACAACTCCAATTGCCCCGATAACTCTGACATCAATGACGGAATTGTACTCCCTCATTGGAATTAATTGCTCACTTAAAATCCCCTGAATTTCAGAGACTCTTTGCTTCCAGTTATAACTCAACAATAAATCAATGCTTGCATTCGCAGCTGAACATGATAGTGGGTTTGCCATAAAAGTAGGGCCATGCATTAGGATCCCAACTGTATCTGATACTTCTTTGTTGGTTATGGCAGCAGCCATAGTCATATATCCCCCAGTTAAAGCTTTACCAATGCACATTATGTCGGGTGAGATATTTCCATGATTACAACCAAAAAGCTCTCCTGTTCTACCAAAACCGGTTGCTATTTCATCAACAATCAAGAGAATATTGTGCTTGTCACATAGAATTCTAACGCCTTTGAGATAATCATCATCATAGATATTCATCCCCCCAGCGCCTTGCACAATTGGCTCTAAAATCATCGCCGCAATATACTGATGATTTTTAATGAGATGCGATTCTAAATCAGAGAGTGCTTCTTTAGTATTGCCCAGTTTTGGTTGTTTCACAAAAAAATGCTTAGTTAAAGCATCCTTAAATAAATGGTGCATTCCATTATCAGGGTCACAAACACTCATTGCACCAAAAGTATCTCCATGGTAGCCACCCCTAGGGGTAATAAATTTTGACTTTGCCTTTAGACCCTTATTTTGCCAATACTGTAGAGCCATTTTCAAAGAGACCTCTACAGAAACCGAACCCGAGTCTGCAAAAAACACTTTATCAAGACCTTTTGGAGTCAGGTTAATGAGCTTTTCACATAAATCGATGGCTGGCTGATGAGTAAGACCTCCAAACATTACATGGGAAACTTTTTCAACCTGAGATTTAATTGCTTTGTTAAGAGTAGCGTTGTTGTATCCATGAATCATGCACCACCAAGAACTCATACCATCAATAACTCGATGTCCATTCTTAAGGTTTAGATAAACCCCTTCTGCACTATCAACCTGATAAGTAGGAACCTTATTTGGAATATTGGCATAGGGATGCCAGATGTGGTTTTCTTCAATATTCACTATAGAAATTCTCGTAACTGTTTCATCGAGTCGATTACCAAGTCAGGATTTTCATCTGCAATATTGTTGCCATGGTTATATCCATAAGACATACAGACAATATCAAACCCGGCAGCTCTCGCCGCCTTAACATCACTCACTGAATCTCCTAACATTAAACACTCTTTTGGATTTACATTACAAAAGCTAGAACCATGAATAAGGGGAAGCGGGTCTGGTTTTTTCTTGTCTAGAGTATCACCAGAGATAATAATCTTGAAGTAATCAAAAATACCTAAAGACTTTAACAGTGGAAGTGTAAACTGCTCGGCCTTGTTAGTGACGCAACCCATCAAATAGTTCTTAGACTGTAAATAATCTAACCCCTCTTTAACGCCCTCATATAAATGTGATCGTACTGACGAATTTTCAGAATATAGATCTAAAAAAATTGGATAGGCCTTATCGAATTCTTCTTTAGTAGGCGATCCATCCAACTGCCCAATGAGGGCCCTTTCAACCAGCCTTGGAACGCCATTTCCAACCCAATGCCTGACTCTTTCAACACCTATCTCTGGTCTATCAAGCTTTATCATCATTTGATCAACACAATATGCCAAGTCGGGGACGCTATCAACAAGAGTTCCATCAACGTCAATCATTACTAGTTTTGGTTTAAATATTTTCATTAATGTTCAATGTTTATTACAAGTTTGGTAGAATTGAATTAAGGATTTATTACTCGGATATTTTATATGGAAAACAAAACAGTCATTGGTTTTATTGGGTCTGGAAACATGGCCTATGCACTTATAAAGGGTCTAATAGATGATGGCTTTGATGCAAATAATATTAATGCCAGTGACCCTAACATTGAACTTTTAGAAAAACGAAAATCTGAGCTTGGTGTATCAACATATTCGGACAATTTATCACTATTAATGCATAGTGATGTGGTTGTATTTGCTGTTAAACCTCAAGTTCTTTCAGCGGTTTGCCATGAACTTAAAAATAAGGCAAATCCCAGTCAGCTTTTTGTTTCAATTGTAGCTGGTATTAAGAGTAAAGATATTAACCGCTGGCTTGGAGGAAATTTTTCACTAGTTAGAACAATGCCTAACACACCAGCACTATTCCAATCAGGTGTTACTGGACTTTATGCAAATGAACTTGTTACTAAAGAACAAAAAAAATCAGTGAACTTATTGTTGTCTTCGGTAGGAGAGTGCTTTTGGGTAAATGAAGAGAATCTTATAGATGCGATAACAGCTATATCAGGCAGTGGGCCTGCGTATTTTTTTCTGCTCATGCAATCTATGAAACAAGCTGCTATGTCCTTGGGGTTAGATGAAAAAACTGCTGAATCTTTGAGTATTCAAACAAGTCTTGGTGCAAGCATAATGGCGAGTAACTCTGGTAAAGATCCAAAAATCCTTAGAGCAGAAGTGACCTCACTAAAAGGCACCACTCAAGCTGCAATAGAAGCCTTTCAAGATCAGAATTTTGAGGGAATAGTTACGGCCGCCGTTAGAGCAGCTTACGATAGAGCTAGAGAACTCAGTAAAGAGCTCGGGGATATTGATTAATTTTTTATGTACTTGTTTTTTAGCTGCCCCATAATAACTGCATATTAGCAATAGCAGCTAGCGAAGCTGTTTCAGTTCTTAGAACCCTCTTACCCAGAAGCAGTGACTGATACCCAGCATTTTCAGACTCAGTAATTTCTTTTTCAGATAGCCCGCCTTCTGGACCAATAAGGACGGTTGCTTTTGAGCGCTTTGGAGCCTGAGTTAGGTCATCGATTGCTCGATGATGTAAAACAAAACCGTTATGTCCAGACTCTTTTAATAACTCATCAAGAGAAGTCGGATAGGACACATTAACTATAACTGAGCGTCCTGATTGTTCACAAGCATGATTTGCTATTTTTTGCCAGTGATCGATCTTTTTTTGTATCTTCTCCTCACTGAGCCTTACTACGCACCTCTCTAATTTCATTGGAATGATTCTCGTCACTCCTAATTCGACAGATTTTTGTATCAAGAAATCCATTTTTTCGCCTTTCGCAATTCCCTGAGCAAGTGTTAAATCCAATTTTGATTCAGTGTCATTAGCTTTCTTAGAAATTATTTTAAGGTTCGTCGTTTTTTTTGCATTCTCAACCACTGCAATATAGTCGAAGCCATCGCCATTAAATACAGTGATATTCTTTCCAACAGGAAAGCGCAAAACTTTATTTAAATAGTGACTATTTTCCTTATCAAGCTGAGTATTAATACCTTCAGCAAAAGGTGTATTTTGATAAAGTCGAATCGTTTTCATGGTATCTTTCTTGGGTTATTTATCTAAGAATTAATACACCTAATAAAATGATACATCAAAAAAGAAGACAGGAGTTGTTAAGCAGATTACCAGAAGACGCTGTAGTGATTGTATCAACCAATAGTGAACAAAAAAGAAACAGTGATGTATGCTACCCATTTCGACCAGATAGTAACTTTTGGTATCTTACTGGCTTTGAGGAGCCTGATGCAATTGCAGTATTCAGCAAGAATAACTACACCATGTATTTAAGGCCGAAAGACCAAACAAAAGAGATATGGAATGGAGTGAGGCTGGGTCTAGATCTTGCCCCGAAAACCCTATTAGTTGACAAAGCCTTTGATGTTGATGTTTTTTTGGAAAATATTGACTCTCTAATAAAAAAAGACTCTATTGTTTATTTTGACGCCCCAGGAAATGGAGACTGGAAAGACAATTCAAGCACCAATTCTCATAACCATAAGATTCATTCCCTATATGAGAGTGTCTTGCAACCGTTAAATCCTCACATTTCAGAAATGCGCCTAATCAAAGATAAAAATGAAATTCAAAGTATGCAAGAGGCTGCCGACTTGGCAGCAAAAGCGCATTTAAACGCAATGAAGTCTTCCCGACCTGGACTGTATGAGCATAACATTGCTTCAGGTTTTGACTCCATGTTTAGAAATGAAAACTCTGAACATGCATACCCACCTATAGTTGCTAGTGGAGAAAATGCATGTATTTTGCATTACACTGAAAACAATAAAGAGCTTAAAGATGGTGATCTTATTCTGATTGATGCAGGATGTGAAATAAATGGCTATGCGTCAGATATTACAAGAACGTTTCCAATTAATGGCAAATTCAATGAAGCTCAAAGAGAGATTTATAATATTGTTCTAGAGGCTCAAAAATCAGCAATTGCCTCTATTAAACCTGGAGTTAGCTCAAATAGACCGCATGAAATTGCATGTGAAATAATAAAAAATGGCCTTATAGAATTAGGAATCATGGGCTCACATGACGAGCTAACTAAATTTTATATGCATAACACTGGACACTGGCTTGGACTGGATGTTCACGATGTTGGTAGTAAGTTAATTGATGATAATTTCCGTGAGTTTAAAAGCGGAATGGTTACAACGGTTGAGCCTGGCATTTATATACGTAAGGATGATAAAATTGAGTCTAAGTACTGGGGCATAGGAATCAGAATCGAAGATGATGTTTTAGTTACTGAGTCAGGAAATCATATCCTATCTGAAAAAGCTGTTAAGGATACTGAGGCAATTGAAAATTTAATGAGTTAACTCGAACTATGAATATTAACGAAGCTATCAAAGCAGTCATTTCAAGGCAGAATCTAAATGAAAGTGAAATGCATGATGTTATGAATAGCATTATGACTGGACAAACAACGGACGCTCAAATCGGTGCGTTTTTGATCGGCTTATCGATGAAAGGTGAAACGATTGAAGAAATTGCTGCTAGTGCTAGAGTGATGCGTTCTCTTGCTCTTTCAGTAGAATTAAAAAGCGAGGATCACTTAGTCGATACCTGCGGCACGGGAGGAGATGGCTTAGGATTATTTAATATCTCAACTGCCTCGGCATTTGTTGTTGCAGCCGCAGGAGGCAAGGTTGCGAAACATGGTAACCGCTCCATATCATCAAAATCAGGTAGTGCAGATGTTTTGGAAGCTGCTGGAATTAATCTTAATTTAGATCCAAAAAAAATCAGTCAGTGTATTGAAGACATTGGCGTTGGATTTATGTTTGCACCAGCTCATCACAGCGCTATGAAACATGCTATTGGACCTCGTAAAGAGTTAGCAGTGAGAACTATTTTTAATGTTCTTGGTCCTTTAACTAACCCAGCAAAAGCACCAAATCAAGTGATGGGGGTGTACGATAAAGACCTTGTTGAACCTATTGCCAACGTACTTAAAAGCTTGGGTTCAAGGCATGTAATGGTTGTTCATTCTGAAGATGGGCTAGACGAATTCTCAATCGCCAAAAAAACATATGTCGCTGAACTTAAGGATAATAATATTTCAACATACACTGTTCATCCAAATGATTTTGGGCTCAACAAGGGAGACCTAAATGCGCTTAAAGCTGAAAATGCTGACGAGTCTCTCGCAATGATTCATGATGCTTTTTCTGGAAATATTGGCGCTCCTAGAGACATCATTGCATTGAATTCAGGAGCAGCAATTTATGTGAGTGGCCTTGCTGACTCTTTAGACAATGGCATTCAAAAAGCTTGTCAAGTATTATCAGATGGAAGTGCTCAAGATAAACTTGATGCCTATATTTTAGCAAGCAACAATTAAACAATGAATAGAAAAACGAATCTGATTTGGATTGACCTTGAAATGACAGGATTAATTCCTGAGACTGATGTCATCATTGAGATAGCAACAGTTGTTACAGATGCTAACTTAAATGTCATTGAAGAAGGTCCCTCTCTGGCGATACACCAAAGCAAAGAGCTTATTGACGAAATGGATGAATGGAATACAAGCCAACATAATCGCTCTGGACTAGTAAAAAGAGTCATGGAAAGCAAAATTACTGTTACTAAAGCAGAGTCTCAAACTCTTGAATTTCTTTCTAAACATGTCGATTCAGGAGTATCGCCAATGTGTGGCAATTCAATATGCCAGGACAGAAGATTCTTGTCAAACTATATGCCAAATCTTGAAAATTTTTTCCACTATCGACATATTGATGTTTCCACTTTAAAAGAATTAGCAGTACGCTGGAAACCAGACATTATTTCTAGCTCCTTTAAAAATTCAAGACATTTAGCTTTGTCCGATATTTACGACTCTATCGACGAACTAAAATACTATAGAGAGCATTTCATTAAAGCTTAAATTGACTTACCTATCTCCTGCCAAAGTAAATTTATTTCTTCATATAACCTCTAAGAGAAATGATGGTTATCACAATCTGCAAACCATTTTTCAACTTTTGAATTATGGTGACGAAATAGAGTTCAATAGAAGAAATGATGGACAAATCAATCGCATCTATGGCAATGAAGACATTTCTACAGACGCAGACTTAATCATACAAAGTGCTCTCACGATGCAGAAATTAGCGCCTTCAAATTCAGGTGTCGATATAGGAATTACAAAAAAAATTCCTTTAGGAGGAGGTCTAGGTGGTGGAAGCTCCAATGCAGCAACAACTCTTATTGCATTAAACAAGCTTTGGAATCTTGGGTTGCAAAAAAAAGAGCTGATTTCTATAGGCAAAAAAATTGGAGCAGATGTTCCCGTTTTTATAGATGGGCGAAGTTCATGGGCAGAAGGCATTGGGGAAATTCTATCTCCAATAAATTTACCAGAGTACTTTTATTTGGTTGTCTCCATAAAAAAACATATCTCAACTCAAGAAATATTCAGGCATAAAGCATTGACAATATCTCCGCTACAAAGGAAAATAACTGATTTTTCATTGGTTTCAAATCCACATAACGACTGCTTGGATGCTGCAATAGAATTAGAAAGTGAGATAAAAGATGCTTTAATGCATCTTAATTTAACTGAAAATCATATTGATCAAGCGAGAATGACTGGAAGTGGTTCGTGTGTTTTTGTTGCATTTGAAAATGAAAATGATGCATTGATTGCAAAGGACGAATTGCCATCAAAATGGCTTGGTTTTGTCGCGAAAGCGATTAATCAATCGCCGTTATACAATTGGGATGTCGCCAAGCGGTAAGGCAACGGGTTTTGATCCCGTCATTCGCAGGTTCGAATCCTGCCATCCCAGCCAACATTTTGAACTCATATTATCAAAGCTCTTCTCAACAATCTATAAATAATATGGATAACCCTATAAGGTAAAATCTTTATGTATTCATTTAGGAGACATGAATGGCGATGAATTTATATCAATTCAATTTCAACAAAATTAATGGTGAAGAGATTTCATTTAAAAACTTTAAAGGTAAAGTTGTGCTCATTGTCAATACAGCTAGTAACTGTGGTTTAACTTATCACTACAAAGGCCTAGAAAGCCTATATCAAAAATATAAAGATGATGGCCTAGAGGTTATTGGGTTCCCTTGCAATCAGTTTGGTAAACAAGAACCAGGAACGACTAAAGAAATAGAAAAATTTTGTAATGACAATTATGGCATCACCTTTACATTGTCTGAAAAAATTGAGGTAAATGGTTCAAACGCCCACCCAGTATATAAATATCTTAAATCTGAGCTTAAAGGCAAATTAAATGACAGCATCAAATGGAATTTTACTAAGTTTTTAATTGATCGTAATGGAGTTCCTTTTAAGCGCTTTAGCTCAACCGCTGAGCCTGAAAATATAAAACCATTTATTGATGAACTTATTTAATTTAATAAAAAAAATTTATTTACTATAAAAACTACTATTTTCAACCGTATGATTTCTAAGTATAATTGCAACTTCAAACAATAAGAATCTGAATAGATGTCTTTAGAAAGAATTAAAATCTTTAGCGGTAACGCAAATCCTGATCTTTCATCCGAAATTATTGCAAATCTTAATATTAGCCTAAGCAAGGCATTTGTTGGTCAATTTAGTGACGGTGAATCCCAAGTAGAAATTCTTGATAATGTTCGTGGCTGTGATGTTTTTGTCATTCAGCCAACATGTGGGCCTTCAACTGCGGAAACTTTAATGGAATTATTGATAATGGTTGATGCACTTAAACGATCTTCTGCAGGAAGAATAACTGCTGTAGTTCCTTACCTAGCATATTCAAGACAAGACAGACGCTCTCGTCTTACTAGAGTGCCAATTACTGCCAAACTAGTTGCACAGATGATTGAAACATCTGGAGTTAATAGAATACTAACAATGGATCTTCATGCAGATCAAATCCAAGGCTTCTTTAACATACCAATAGATAATATTTATGCTCAACCAGTCTTAGTCCAGGATATATTAGATTGTGGCTATAAAGATGTAGTAGTCGTTTCACCTGATGTTGGCGGTGTTGCAAGAGCAAGAGCTGCAGCTAAAAGAATTAATGATGCCGATCTTGCTATTATTGACAAAAGACGTCCAGAACCAAACCTGGTAAGAGTGATGAATGTAATTGGTGATGTCTCTGGAAGAACATGCATTATGATTGACGATATGGTTGATACTGCTGGAACACTTTGCCAAGCGGCTGAAATTTTAAAAGAAAAAGGTGCTAAAAAAGTGGTTGCTTATGCAACTCATGCAGTTCTCTCGGGAGGCGCTATAGATAATATTTCTAATTCAAAGTTAGATGAATTAGTCATTACGAACACTATTCCATTGAATGGTAATGCTAACAAATGCAAAAAAATAAGGCAACTATCTATTGCCAAAACACTAGCTGATGTTATTCGCAGAATCAGTGAAGAACAATCAATAAGTAAAATTTTTGCTGAATCAAACTAATTCAAAGCTTTTAGCGTAGTCAATTAATGACTAAAAATATGGTATGAATTAGGTATAATTCCTCCTCTGTTTTTAAAAAACAATGCTATGAAAACAACTACTGAAGCTCATAAAATTGCCCTAAATAGTCTTATTGTTATTGGAAAAGAGCAGGGCTATCTAACCTACTCTGAAATTAACGATTTATTGCCAGAAGATTTATTAACTCCTGAGCAAGTTGAGCCCATTGTTACCATACTTGAAGAGCTAGATATTGTTGTTGCTGACGAAGCGCCAGACGCAGACACTCTGGTTATGCATCAAGGCGGCAAGGCAGAAGCAAATTCTGCAGAGGTTGCCGTTGCAGCACTAGCTGCTCTCGATTCAGAGTTTGGCAGGACTACTGACCCTGTCAGAATGTATATGCGTGAAATGGGAGTTGTAGAGCTTTTAGAACAAAGTGACGAAGTAAGAATTGCTAAGGAAATTGAGGCTGGTGTCTATCAAATTATGCAAGCTATTTCCCTTTACCCTGAGATTTCTGATCACTTCTTTAAGGCCTATACAAGGCTTGAGGAAGGCAAATGTAAAATGACTGATGTAGTTATTGGTTATCAAGGAGATGCAGAAGAATTTGAAGAAAAACAAGCGCTTATTGTTGAAAAACAAGCTTTACTTGATGAAAAACATGCTCAATTAGAGGCGATGGACCATGATGAGGATCTTGATGAATTAGACGAAGAAGAAGATGAGTTTGATGAACTAGAATACACTGGACCTGATGAAGGTGAAGTTTATGAGCGTTTTGAGAAAATACAAAAAACATACAAAACCTATGTTAATTCTTGCAAAAAAAATGGCTATCTAGACTCCAAAACAGTTAAAGCTAGACAAAAATTTTCGAGCTCTATTTCTGAACTTAGACTTGCTCCTAAGCTTGTGAGTACTATGATGGATGTTGTTTCTAGTAGAGTTGCTCTCGTAAAAAAAGAGGAAAATTTAATTCGTAAAGCTTGTCTTGATGCAGGAATGACCTCCGAACTGTTTTATAACTTGTTTCCTGGAAACGAAACTAACTTTGATTGGCTCAAAAGTAAAGATATTGATAAAAAAACTTTAAAGTCTTTAGAAAAATCTAAAGATGAGATTTATTACTCTCAAAAAAGTCTTTTAGAAAACCAAGAGGCAATGCAGATTACTATCGCAGAACTTAAGGAAATCAATAAAAAACTAAGACAAGGAGATAGAAAAGCAAAGAATGCTAAGAGTCAAATGATTGAAGCTAATTTAAGGCTCGTTATTTCAATTGCAAAAAAATATGCAAATCGTGGCTTACAGTTTCTAGACCTTATTCAAGAGGGCAATGTTGGACTCATGAAGGCTGTTGATAAATTTGAGTATCGTAGAGGTTATAAATTTTCAACTTATGCAACTTGGTGGATTCGCCAAGCAATAACTAGATCAATAGCTGATCAAGCTAGAACCATCAGGATTCCAGTTCATATGATTGAGACAATAAATAAACTTAATCGAGTTAGGCGTCAACTTCTTCAGCGATTTGGAAGAGAGGCAACACCTGAAGAGCTCTCTGTAGAAATGGAGTTACCAGAATATAAAATCAACAAGATACTCAAAATTGCGAAGGAACCATTATCGATGGAAAACCCTGTTGGCGATGACGAAGATTCTACAATAGGTGATTTTATTGAAGATGAAAAATTATCTTCGCCCGTTGAGGTAACTACACGAGAAAGCTTGAAAGAAACTACTGGCGATTTATTAGCAAATTTATCACCTCGAGAAGCTAAAGTATTAAAAATGCGATTTGGTATTGATATGAGTACGGATCATACTCTCGAAGAAGTAGGAAGACAGTTTGACGTAACTCGTGAAAGAATACGTCAAATTGAAGCTAAGGCGCTCCGAAAATTGCGTCACCCTTCTCGCGCTCATAAACTTCAAAGTTTCTTAGAGTAGCTCTTTACCCGGGCCTATAGCTCAGCTGGTTAGAGCAGTCGACTCATAATCGATTGGTCCTTGGTTCAAGTCCAAGTAGGCCCACCAAATATCAAAAAACCTAGCCAAGCTAGGTTTTTTTATTGACTAAACTTAATAGAATTCCTTACAAGTACTTTGGCTCAATTATTGCTTCGTCAATAGACCCATTCATTTCACTTACGTAATATGCTTTTGCATTTGGTAAAGATGAAACACAACACTTGAGCTCCCCATCAACAAAGTGAGCTGCAACGCCATCATCACAAGCTATACCTTCCATCATTGATCCATTTAAAATAGCTTTGTGATATTCTGGTCTCCTCTGTGACTCACTATCAAAATGAGGACAATTACTGTTTCGCAAAAAACCTAAACAGTCTAACGGTAATAACTTTCCGGTTACTGAATCAGTCAGTCCTTTTTCAAACCAACAAATCGAACCAGCACTTAGCCCTGCCATAATAGCACCATTATTCCAGGCTTCAAATAAATATTTATCAAGCCCCCACTCTTTCCAAAGAACCATTAGGTTGCGTGTATTCCCTCCACCGACATAAAAAATATCCTTATCTAGAACAAACTCTCTTAAATCTCCTTCTGGAGGCCAAAATAGTGAAAGATGACTCGTCTCACAGTTTAATTTTTTGTATGAAGAGTAAAATTGTCTTCTATAGCTCTCATCATCTCCACTTGCTGTTGGTATAAAACAAACTTTTGGATTTTTTTTATCGGATAAAGATAAAAGATATTCATCTAACTTCAGATTTTCAGGTTTTGAGGTAAAGCCGCCTCCACCCATAGCTAATACTTGTTTTTTCATTTTGAAAATAAAAATATGTTTAAGAAAAAATAAATTTTACTTAAGATAAAGGCTGACAATGAATAATTACAATTCTCAATGTTATAATTAATAAATGAACCAAAAAACTCTTTCTCAGCTTCTCAAACTAACCTCTGAAGCAGGTGAAATCATTATGAAACTTCGTAATAATTCATTCGATTATGCAATTAAAAAAGATAGCACTCCAGTCACTTATGCTGATAAAGCTTCACATGAATTTTTAGTAAGTGCTTTAGAAAAATTAACGCCTAAAATTCCAATTCTTTCTGAAGAGTCGCCTCATATTCCATTTTCTATCCGAAAATCATGGAAGAAATACTGGTTAATTGATCCTTTAGATGGTACTCGTGATTTTATAGTTGGCTCTCCTGATTTTTGCATTAGTATCGCTCTAATTCAAAACAATTACCCAACTTTTGGATTAATTTATTCACCTTTTAATAAAACACATTACTATCGACTAGCAAATGAATCTTCGATAAAGATTGCAAACAATAGAACATCAAAAATACTTACAAAAAATCCCAAAAGATGGGAAAAAATTGTTGTTGGAAGGTACTCAATTAAGAATAAAGGCCTCAAAGAGCATCTTAAACTAAAAACAAATTTTGAAACTTTTAAACTTGGGAGTGCACTTAAGTTTTGTCTAATTGCAGAAGGAATTTACCACTACTATCCAAAATTTGGACGCTGCTCTGAATGGGATACTGCGGCAGGTGTTTGTATACTTGAGGGTGCCGGAGGAAAAGTAGTAGACTTCGAAAATAACTCTTTAAAATACAACTCAACTAAAGACATTATTAGCCCTGCTTTTATAGCAACTGCCTAAGAAGAGAGCCTTAAAGACAAATCAATTGATCTTATGTCTTTTGTAAGAGAGCCAATAGATATATAGTCAACGCCTGTTTCAGCATATTCCTTAATATTATTCTCGTTAATTCCTCCAGAAGCCTCTAAAGGATAGACTCCTTTTGAGATATTAACAGCCTCTAGAAGATCTTCAAGGGAAAAATTATCACACAGGATACGAGTGATGTCTTTCATTTTGAGTACAGATCTAAGCTCATCAATAGATTCAACTTCAACAATGATTGGAATTTCAGGAAACTTACTAACAGCACTTTTTATAGATTTTTCAAAAGACTCAATAGATAAAATATGATTCTCTTTTAACATAATACAGTCATAAAGACCCATCCTATGATTAACTCCACCGCCACACTGAACAGCATACTTTTGAGCTTTTCTAAGCCCTGGTATTGTTTTTCTTGTATCAAGTAATTTTACTTTTGTATCAGCAATTAGGCCCACTAATTCTGCAGTTTTTGTTGATGTAGCGCTCAATATCTGTAAAAAATTAAGTGCAACTCTTTCGGCTGTAACGATTGTTTTGGCAAGTCCACTAATTCTGCATATAATTTCACCAGAATTAACCATAGAGCCATCTTCAACATTCCAGTTTATTTGAGTTTTTGAATCGATTGATAAAAAGCACAAATTAAAGAATTGAATCCCACATATAACTGCCTTCTCTCTACAAACTATTTCAGCTTCAATCATTTTATTTTCAAGCAAACTTGAAGTTAGATCTCCATCTCCAACATCTTCAGACATTGCTAATTTGACAATTTTTTTCATATCATTATTCATTTATAAAATCAATGATTGCTTTGGCTGATTTAGAGCTTGCTTGGTGATTTAAGAGTGTATGAATCCTTTCTAATTCTTGAACAAGCTTGCGATTATCAGACTGTAATAATTTCATAGCATGATCAGAAATATTCTTACCATTAGCTTCATTTTGAATTAATTCTGGCACTACGTTACTACTCAATATTTTATTTGGCAGCGATATTTCACTGGTATTAAGGAGTCGACTTGCAATCTGATAGCTTATATAAGAAAGTTTATAAACTACAATCATTGGAACAGCCAACAGGCCAACTTCAAGCGCTGCAGTTCCAGATGCTACAAGTACTAAATCTGAATTACTAATTTTTTTATGAGCATCACCAACACTCAACTTTATATCAAGCCCCTTAATACTTTGATTAACCCAGTCTAAATGATGATTATTTGCAAGGGACAAATTAAATGTTAAATCACGATCTTTTACCTTCATTAATTTAACTGCCTCTAAAAGCTCTGGCAATAAATATTTAATCTCGGACTCTCTTGAACCTGGCATTAACAGAACATTTTTATTGGACTTAAAATCTTGCCTTGGTTTTAAAATTTCAGCCAATGGGTGACCAACAAAAATAGCTTTTTGATTATGTTTTTTATAGAAATCGACTTCAAAAGGAAATAGGCACAAAACTAAATCTGCTGATTCTTTGATTTTTTTGACTCTTCCAGAACGCCAGGCCCATATAGATGGACTAATAAAATGAATTGTTTTAACACCTTTGTTCTTTAGGATTTGCTCCACTTTAAAATTAAAGTCTGGAGAATCGACTCCAATAAAAACATCGGGCTTTTTTGAAATATAGTGTCTAGTTATTTTTCTTCTTAGCTTTAAGATGGATGGCAACTTTCTTACAACCTCGCTGAAGCCCATTACATTGACTTCATTCATATTCCACAATCTATTACAGCCAACTTCTACCATCTTATCCCCGGCTAAACCATCTATTTCACAATTAGGTTGATTTTGCTTTAAAGCAACTATTAATGAAGAGGCGATTAAATCACCTGAAGTTTCTGCAGCACTGAGGGCAATTTTCATTTCAAATAACTATCAAGAGGACATATTAAGCTTTAATCAAGTTCTTAAGTTCTAGGTAAGATAATATCAGGGTTATCTTCAAAAGACCGATAAATCACTAGCACTCCACCGATTACTTGGACTAATTCGGCGTGAGAAAATTCTATAATTTTGTCAACAATTTGCTGCTTTTCATCACGATTGTCTATCCTTAACTTGATCTTAATTAGCTCATGCTTATGCATTGTAGAATCAATTTCAGCTAGAACTGACTCACTTAAACCGTTCTGCCCAATCCTTACAAATGGCTTTAAACCGTGCGCCAATGATCTTAAATACTTTTTTTGATTATTGGTCAGTTTCATCTATATAGAAAGTCTCATTCTCAAAAAGGGATTCAATTGTTTCTCTCTTTCTCACCAAAGTATGACTCTTCCCAAAAACCATTACTTCTGCAACTCTTGGCCTAGAGTTATAATTAGAACTAAGAACAAACCCATATGCACCAGCTGTCATGATTGCAATATAATCTCCTTTCTCTAGAGTAAGCTTTCTATCTTTAGCTAAAAAATCTGCAGTCTCACAAACTGGACCAACAATATCCCACGTATCAGCAATACCTTTAGCATTGTCATCAATTAAAACTGCCTGATGAAATGATTCATAAAGTGAGGGCCTAATCAAATCATTCATAGCGCCATCTACAATTGCAAATGACTTAATTTCATTTTGCTTTAGATATTCAACTTTTGTTACAAAAATTCCTGCGTCTGCAACAATTGAACGACCAGGTTCAACCAATATCTTCATATTGTCCACTTTGGTAGTTACAGAATTCAAATAGTCTTGAATGTTGATAGTTTTCTCTTGATCATAACTTACTCCAACGCCACCACCAATGTCTATGTGTTTGATTAGAATATTTTCAGATTTTAACTTTTCAATCAACTCTAATGCTCTGTCAAGTGCCTCTAAAAAAGGCGATACATCAGTAATTTGAGACCCAATATGATAATCAAGTCCGCAAACCTCTAAATAATCCGAAATATTTGCTTTTTTGTACATTGATAAAGCAATATCAGCGCCAACGCCAAACTTATTTTCAGTAAGACCGGTGGCAATATAGGGATGAGTTTTTGCATCAACATTTGGATTTACACGAATTGAAATAGGCGCACTCATATTCATAGTAGAAGCAACTAATTCAATACGATTGAGCTCATCTTCAGACTCAACATTAAAACAATAAATACCGTATTCAAGAGCCTTACGGATTGAATGTTCACTTTTAGCAACCCCTGAAAAAACACATTTTCTTGGATCTCCTCCTGCCGCTATAACCCTCTTAAGCTCTCCTAATGAAACGATATCAAAACCAGAACCTAGATTTGCAAGAATATTTAATACTGCAAGATTAGAATTTGCTTTTACTGCATAACAAATTAAATGTGAATGTTCTCCAAAAGACTTTTGGAATAAATTCCAATTAAACTCTATTTGACTTTTTGAATAAATATATAGCGGTGAGCCATAAGATTGCATTAAGTCTGAAACAGGCACAGACTCAGCATAAAGGTTATTATTTTGAAAACTGAATGCGTTCAATTGATTTTAACTATTAACTACTAGTATCTGCTTCAATAGAATCAACTTTTGATTCATCAATTGGTACTAAATCACCCATTCGGCCACACGCTGTTATAGTAATAACAAATGAAACTAGTAAAATAAATTTAATTTGGTTTCTCATTGCGTCACCATCCCTTTATCAAAGGTATCATTTTACACAAAGGCTTTAAGCTGTTGCATAAACAAATCTCTAGGCATTTTGAAGGCACCTAAACTCTCTAGATGTTTATTTTCTACCTGACAGTCTATCAACTGATAGTGGCTATTTTGGAGTAAGTAAGCAAAAGCAACTTTTGAAGCATTGCTAACCAATGAAAACATAGATTCACCAAAAAAAATACCTCCTAATGCCACTCCATATAAACCCCCTACAAGCTTATCATCCAAAAAAACCTCATACGAATGTGCATACCCAGCCTTATGAAGATTGCAGTAGGCATGGATCATTTCATCGCCTATCCAAGTTCCAGGCTGCCCAGGTCTAGTTACTTTTTGACAATGAGTTATGACATCAATAAACACAGTATTAACCGACACATCAAATTTTGATGAATTAATAGTCTTTTTTAAGCTTTTTGAAAGATGGAAAGTATTAGGTGTTATTACCATTCTTGGGTCGGGAGAATACCACAGTATTGGCTCATCCTTACCGTACCATGGAAAGATTCCTTTTGAATAAGCATGCAACAATCTATCAATAGATAAGTCTCCACCTATACCAATTAATCCATTTGGTTCTTTTAACGCTAAATGTAATTCTGGAAACTGAATTTCATTGGCATCCAGCCAAAATGAAGAAGGTATTTCGCTCACTCTTTTCGACTATTAATAATATCCCTTGCCATATAGAGTGCAAGTATACTTCTAGCCTCTGTTAAATCTTTTGTATAAGTTAATTCTTCTAAGTCTAAGAGTTTTTTAGGGACAACCTCCAAAGGTTCAGGCTCGTCTCCTTCTGCTGCCTCTTCATAAAGATCTTCAGCAAGAACAATATGCGTTTCACTAGACTGATAGCCAGGCGCTAAAGTAACAGTTTTTAAAAAAGTTAATTTTTTTGCTCCATAACCAATCTCCTCTTTTAACTCTCTTTCAGCAGCCTCAACTGGAGTTTCACCTTTATCTATCTTTCCTTTGGTTAATCCTAACTCGTATCGTTCAGTTCCTCCAGAAAATTCATAAATCATTAAAACTGTTTCATCATCTAGCATCGGGATAACCAAAACAGCACCACTTCCTCTAGACATTAATCTTTCATAAACTCGAGTTACTCCATTAGAAAACTCAACATCCATCGACTCAAGATTAAAAATTCGACTCTGGGCTACGGTATGAATATTGGTAACTTTAGGCTTTTTTCTCATACTAAACATTATGCCATTGGTTATAAATAATTACCTCATTAAGAACAAATAAATTAATAACTACTTTTCCCATAATAGAGGGAAAAAATTGTCATCTAACTCATCACTTTCGTTCAATTTATACTTTCGATAAATTGGCCCAGTTCCGCTACAATTAGTGGGATGAAATTTAGCATTATTTGGGACGCAGTGCGCAACAACTGCCCTCCGACCTCTATTTGACTTATTGACTCCTGACCCATGCCATGTCAAACCATGATGGAATGAAACACCCCCAGCAGGGATATTGACTGAAGCAATCTGAAGAGTTTTATCATTTTGATTGACGTAATTATGCAGCTCTTTTTTATAATTGTTTGGCGCATGAAAATTCTCAGATGGTGGAGATAAGTCCCATTTGTGTGAACCTATAGCAAATTCAAGAGTTCCATTATCTATATTAGTATCGTCTAAAGACATCCAACAAGTCACCATAGTTTGTGGAATTATCCAGTCATCGTAAGCTGCATCTTGATGATAATTTAATGGCTTTCCTTGCGGAGGCTTCCATAAAACATTGTCTTGTATCAATCTTGCTCCACTCCAACCCATTAATTTTGAAACGCACTCTCCAATAACTGGACTGCATACTAATTGCTTAATAAGTAGATCTGATTTCCAAGCATTGCAGATTTGTCTTGTTACATCATCAGGGTCTCTATCCTTCTTCCAGTTCCATTCATCAGGCTCAACACCGGTTTCAAAATCACCTTTAAAAAGAAGCGCAATTCTATTTTTTAGATCATCTATATATTGCAAATCAATAAATTTATCAATAGTCAGAAACCCATTCCTATTAAAATCTTTTAATTGCTCTTCGTTTAACGAAGCTTGAATCATTTCAAGCACTCCTAGATTGACTTCTGAATTAACGATTCAACTCGTCAAAAACCATTAGGACTGAGGTGTCACTATAGGTATGTCCTTTATCCATTAGATTAATATATCGATCATAGATCTCCTGGGTAAAAGACAAATTTGTTTTATTTCCCTTTGCTTGATCTAAACAATAGCCTAAATCCTTAACCATCCATTTAATAGCAAAACCAAAATCAAACTCTCTTTGGTGCATTGTTTTGCCTCTATTGACCATTTGCCAAGATTGTGCTGCACCACCCGAGATAGCTGATAACAACTTATCCATATCTAAATTTTCAGATTCGGCAAAAAGCAAACCTTCGGATAGTCCTTGCAATAATCCAGCAATACAAATTTGATTAACCATTTTTGCGAGTTGGCCTGATCCAACATCTCCCATTAAGGTAATACTTTTAGAATATGTTTGCATGATTGCCTCGCATGATTCTAAAACATCCGAATCTCCACCAGCCATAACACTTAAAACACCATTGACAGCGCCAGCCTCTCCACCGCTCACTGGAGCATCGATAAAATCTATGCCTTTAGAGCTTAAAGAGTCATTTAAATGCTTTGCCAGTTTAAAAGATGTAGTTGTATGATCAATAAAAATAGAGCCATCTTTAAGATGAGACATCAACCCACCTTCAGAAAAAACAATTTCCATCATATCTTCATCTCGACCAGTACATGTAATTACTACATCAGCATCTTTAACGGCATCTTCAATGCTTGTTGCAACCCTACCTTGATACTCATCTCCCCACTTAGTTGATTTTTCTGAGGATCGATTAAAAACACTGACTTTAAAAAGCCCAGAATTTGATAAGTGCCCCGCCATAGGATAGCCCATAGTTCCTAGGCCAATAAAAGTTACATTTTTTTTGCTACTCATGCTAATACCCTAATTAGTTATATAATTATTTGGAATTATACGACAATGTCTTCTATACTAAATTGCCAGTTAAATCAAATATCTTAAAAAATATTCTTTATATACTCAATTAATTATGCCTTCTCCTAACTACTGGAAACAATCAAAAGAATTCTTATCGAATGCTGACCCTAAACTTGCAAAATTAATTTCAAACCACCCAGAATATAGTATTTCTTCAAGAGGCGATGCACTTGAATCACTTCTTCGCTCTATTATTGGTCAACAAATCTCTGTTCAGGCAGCTGCCAGCGTTTGGGGGAAATTTGAAAAAAAAATTGAGGTCATTGAACCTAAAAATGTTCTTGCAGTGAGTTTCGAAGAACTTAAATCATGTGGATTATCAAAACAAAAAGTTCAATACATAACCAATATCTGCAATCACTTTATAAATAATCTAATTACTGATCATTCTTATTGGAAAGGGAGAACTTATAAGAGTGTCTATGATGAGCTTATAACCATCAAAGGAATTGGTCCTTGGACTGCAGAAATGTTCGGGATGTTTTATTTACTTGAAAAGGATATTTTCCCAATAAAAGATGTTGGAATCATTAGAGCAATCAATCAGCTCTATGGCAATGGAAAATTGCTAAGCATTGAAAATATAATTGCAATTTCTGACACATGGAGACCATACAGAAGCGTTGCATGTTGGTTTCTATGGAGATCTATTGACAGTGAAGATGTTCTCTACTAAGACTCTAATGCTTTAACAACAAGATCGCCCATTTCTTCGGTTCCAACTAACTTATTACTGTCACCAGCAATATCTCTAGTTCTAAAGCCTTGATCTAATACATCACTAACTGCAAAATCGATTTTGTCCGCCAACTCCCCTTGGTTAAGTGAATATCTTAGCATCATCGATACAGATAGAATTGTTGCCAGTGGGTTTGCAACATCCTTTCCAGCAATATCCGGTGCTGAGCCATGAATAGGCTCATACATTCCGAAATTATTTTTATCTAATGAGGCAGATGGAAGCATTCCAATTGAGCCTGTTAACATTGCTGCACAATCAGATAAAACGTCTCCAAAAAGGTTGCTTGTGACGATGACATCAAATTGCTTTGGATCTCTCACAAGCTGCATTGCCGCATTGTCAACATATAGATGAGAAAGCGTCACATCAGGATATTCTTTTGAAACTTCTTCCATGACCTCTCTCCAAAGTTCACAAACCTCAAGAACATTAGCTTTATCCACAGAGCATAAACGCTTTCCTCTTTTTTGCGCGATTTGAAAAGCCGAATGTCCAATTCGCGAAATTTCGGATTCATAATAGGTCGCTGAATTGATTCCAAAGCGCTCGCCATCTCTATTTTCAACTCCTCTTGGCTGGCCAAAATAGATTCCTCCAACAAGCTCACGAACAATCATTAAATCCAGTCCTGATACAATTTCATTTTTGAGGCTTGATGCAGAAGCTAATTGTGGGTATAGAATTGCAGGTCTTAAATTTGAAAATAGTTCAAGTTTGGATCGTATTCCTAATAAACCTCTCTCAGGTCTTAAATCCCTTTCTAATGTCTCCCATTTTGGTCCCCCAACAGCTCCCAACAAAATTGAGTCACACTCTTTTGCAATTTTAATAGTCTCATCAGGCAAAGGGGACCCTGTCTCATCATAAGCAGAGCCTCCTATAAGTCCATTGATTAGACTCACATCCATTGAATGATTAACATTTAATGAATCGATAACTTTAAGCGCTTGAGCAACGATTTCAACGCCTATACCATCGCCAGGTAAAATGAGTATTTTTGACATTATTTTTTAGTCCTTTTTATATTTCAACCATATCGAAATCTTCTTTCCCAGCACCACAAACTGGACAAGTCCAGTCCTCTGGAATCTCAGCCCAAGATGTTCCAGGTTCTATCCCCTCATCTGGAGCTCCCTTAGACTCATCGTAAACCCACCCACACATGGTACATTGAAATTTTTTCATTAAAATTCTTTAGTAACGAGATATTCTCTAATTCCTTAAAGTCAATTTCGAGTAGCAAGAAATAATTATACATTTTGTTCATGATTAATTGATAATCAAAATTGAAATGTATTGATTGTTTTGAACTAATATGAGTGGTATTAATGTTAAATTAGACAATCCAGTATAAAATATCGCAATGCTCAAAATTTATAACACACTCAGTAACCAAAAAGAAAAGTTTCAACCTATTAATCCAAACCAAGTTGGAATTTATGTTTGTGGTATGACGGTTTATGACTTCTGTCATATGGGCCACGCCAGAGTTTTAGTTATGTTTGATGTTATAACGCGTCATCTGAGACGAAGCTTTTCAAATGTCAAGTACGTAAGAAATATTACAGATATCGACGATAAGATTATCTCTAGGGCGCTCGAAAATAATGAGGACATTTACTCATTAACAAATAGATTTATTGATGCTATGCATGAAGATGAAAGGGCATTAGGTGTTTTGAGTCCAGACATAGAGCCTAGAGCTACTGATTCAATTGATCAAATGAAAGATATGATTGAATCACTTTCTAATCAGGGGTTGGCATATCAAGGTCAAAATGGTGATGTCTTTTATTCAGTCAGAAAATTTAAAGATTACGGCAAACTCTCTGGAAAAAATTTAGATGACCTCATGGCAGGTGCTAGGGTAGATGTTGAGAACAATAAAGAAGATCCTCTTGATTTTGTTCTTTGGAAAAGAGCCAAGACGGGTGAGCCTAGCTGGTCATCGCCATGGGGCGATGGAAGACCGGGATGGCATATTGAGTGCTCAGCTATGTCAAATCATTTTATATCTAACCATTTTGATATACATGGAGGCGGAATGGACTTAACGTTCCCTCACCATGAGAATGAAATTGCACAGTCAGAAGGAGCGAATAATTGTAAATTTGTTAATACATGGATGCATGTCGGATTTGTCAATATTGATGCTGAAAAGATGAGTAAATCTCTTAATAATTTTTTTACTATTCGTGACGTTTTAGAAAAGTATGATGGTGAAACGCTTCGATATTTTCTTATTAGTAGTCATTATCGCTCTCCACTGAATTTTAGTGAAACCAATATTGAAAGTGCGCAGTCAGCTCTTAAAAGACTCTATATTGCACTTAAAGGCTATACCGAAAATACTGAAGATAAATCACCTATTGATATTAATTATGAAGAGCGATTTAATGAGGCATTGAATGATGACTTTAATACGCCTATTGCTCTGAGCATACTTTTTGAAATTGCAAAGCAAATTAATATTGAGCGCATATCAAACCCCAACAAGGCCAATGCCTTATCAGCCATTCTTATAAAACTTGGTAACTTTATTGGTATTCTTGAATACAATGCAGAAGAATACTTAAAGCAGAGCTCTGAATTATCTGAAGCTGAAATCTCTGAAAAAATTGCTCAAAGAGAGACTGCTAGAAACTCTAAAGACTTTGCTATGTCAGATCAAATTAGGGATGAGCTTGTTGAACTGGGAATTATTCTTGAAGATAGTGCAAATGGAACAACTTGGCGAAGAAAGTAATCTTAATTTAGATTGGAATCAAATCGATACTATCTTACTTGACCTTGATGGAACTCTGTTGGATTTGAATTTTGATCTCGAGTTTTGGTTGGAGTATGTGCCAATGGTTTACTCAAAAAAAAATAATATTGACTATGAAGATGCCAAAGAACTAGTCATATCAAAGATTAACTCCCAAGAAGGAAAATTAACCTGGTATTGTCTTGATTATTGGGAAGAGCAGCTTGACCTAGACATTATGAAACTCAAGAGTGATATTTCTCACCTTATTCAGGTTCATAATCACGCCTTAACATTTCTCCAGCGCGCTAAAGAAAAAAACAAGCGTATATATCTTGTTACAAATGCCCACAGAAAAGGCATTAAATTAAAAATGCAGATGACTAGGATCCATGATTTTTTTGATGAAATTATTTCTTCACATGACTTTGGCGCTCCCAAGCAGCAACAAAAGTTTTGGCAAGAGTTAAATCAACAAGTTGACTTCAATAAAGAACGGTCAGTCTTTTTTGATGACTCTCTTGATGTTCTAGAGGCAGCTAAAAAATTTAAGATAAAGAACATTGTTGCAATAAACAAACCAAGCACTAAGATTGCTAAAAAAAACGTTCCTGGTTTTATGAATATTGAAAATTTTTTTGAAGCCATACCTCGTTAATTCAATATCATTTTTAATTACCAAATAATAATGAAACAAATTGTAACAATCACATTTAGTATGCAATCTAAAATTAGTTCTAATTAAAAAATAGTTAATTAATTTAATTAAACATTACTTTAGTATTATTGAGTATCTGATCTAAATCAAATGTTATACTTTTTTGATGACTCGAAAGAAAGTCTGTATGCCATAATCAAATATAAATACTATTAAATCCTTTACATTTTATTAACAAAAAAATAATATTATGAAAAATGCCTTTTATGCACAATCTGGAGGAGTAACCGCCGTAATCAACGCATCAGCCAGTGGCGTAATCGAAACAGCTCGCAAACATTCAGACAAAATTGGCACAGTCTATGCTGGAGAGAATGGAATTATTGGAGCTTTAACGGAAAACCTAATTGACACCTCACTAGAGTCGGATGCAGATATTGCAGCACTTAATCATACACCTTCGGGTGGTTTTGGCTCTTGTCGCTATAAGATGAAGTCGCTTGAGGCTAATAAAACTGAATATGAACGCTTAATTGAAGTCTTTAAGGCTCATAATATTGGTTACTTTTTCTACAATGGAGGAGGTGACTCAGCAGATACTTGTTTAAAAGTTTCACAACTCTCTGAAAGTATGGGGTTTCCAATTCAGGCAATCCACATACCCAAAACTGTCGATAATGACTTGCCAGTAACTGATAACTGTCCGGGCTTTGGCTCTGTTGCAAAATACATTGCTGTTTCAACTATGGAAGCAAGCTTTGACGTAGCATCAATGGCAGCAACCTCAACAAAAATCTTTGTATTAGAAGTTATGGGGCGTCATGCAGGCTGGATAGCAGCAGCAGGGGGGTTGGTAGATTCATCAATACCTGTTGTTATTTTGTTTCCTGAAGTGGACTTTAATGAAGAAAAATTTTTAGCTAAAGTCGATAAAAATGTTAAAGAGTTTGGATATTGCACTATTGTAGTCTCAGAGGGAACTAAGTGGCCTGATGGTAGATTCCTTGCAGAGCAAGGAACTCGGGACGACTTTGGACATGCTCAATTAGGTGGGGCGGCACCGGTTGTGGCAAATATCATTAAAAAATCTTTGGGTTATAAGTTTCACTGGGCAGTGGCTGACTACCTTCAGCGTGCTGCGAGACACTTAGCCTCAAACTCAGACGTTGAGCAAGCATATGCTCTTGGAAAAGCCGCAGTCGAAATGGCTCTTGATGGAAAAAATTCAATCATGCCATCCATTGTCAGAAAATCAAATAGTCCATATCAATGGGAAATTGGATACGGTGAATTAAAGGATATTGCAAATGTAGAAAAAATGATGCCAGAAAATTACATTTCAAAAGATGGCTTTTTCATAACAGATGCATGTCGGGATTATTTACTTCCTCTTATTGAAGGAGAGAACTATCCACCGTATAATAACGGCTTACCTGACTACGTTGTATTGAAAAAAACAAAAGTAGAAAAAAAACTACCTCCCTTTGAAGTTTAATTAGAAGCATTTCTATGAATATTATTTTACTAGGCCCTCCGGGCGCTGGAAAAGGCACCCAAGCTGCACATATTTGTGAGAAATTTAATATTCCTCAGATTTCTACTGGAGATATGCTTCGGGCTGCAGTTAACGCTGGATCACCTCTAGGACTAGAAGCTAAAAAAACTATTGATGCTGGAAATCTTGTACCCGATGAACTAATCATTTCCCTTGTTAAAGAAAGGATTCATTTACCTGATTGTCATAATGGTTACTTACTTGACGGATTTCCTAGAACCATTAATCAGGCCAATGCCCTTAAATTAGAAAACATAGAAATTGACTATTGCGTTGAAGTTAAGGTTCCAGATGATGAAATTGTTGAGAGAATGTCAGGTCGTCGCGTTCACCTATCTTCAGGTAGAACCTACCATATTAAATTTAACCCGCCTATAGAGACTAATAAAGATGACATTACTGGAGGAGAACTCATTCAGCGTATTGATGATAATGAAGAGATAGTAAGGAGCCGCCTAAGCATTTACCATAAACAAACTGAGCCATTAGTTCAATACTATCGTAATGATGCAGAAAATTCAGAAACTGGCACAAAATTCATTGCCTTAGATGGCGTTGGAACGCTTGAAGAGGTTAAAGATAGAATTTCAACAGCATTAACAAGCTAAATTAGATGCTTCTATAGATCAATTTTAAACTTTACCCTCTTAGTCCCGTCTTCAGAACCCTTTACAAGAACTTTGTCATTATTAATGTCATAAGTCAAAGAGTCTCCACTGAATGAGTCAAAACCTTGGACTAAGTATGCATCACCAACCAAAAAAATCATGCCTTCATTGACGTCATAAGTGATTAGAGTTGCTGTTGCTTCAATCAAGCGTGCTTGATTTTCTTGACTTTGAATATACTTTGCAGGCCGTTCGAGGGTTCCTTTTGCTACCATTGTTTCTACGCCATCAGCATTAGTTTGAACTTGAATTATTTCAGCAGTCATAACAAGAGATCCTTGCTTGACTTCAGCATCACCAATAAACTCATTGTAGCCAGTCGCCTCATCCACCATCACAGATTCAGCCTCTATCTCAATAGGCTGTTTAACATCCTCAGACAAAGCAAATACAAAGGTTGAGAAAAATAGAGCCATTAATAAAATTAATTTATTCATAAGTCGCTACAACCTCGTCTGTTAGTTTAAGTTTCTTTGAAATAGCATCATAATGCATTTTTTTTGCCTTGATGTCAACTGTATTTGATTGAAAGCGAGAAGGTGAATTTGACATAAATATTTCACCGCCATTTGACTGATCAATTATCATGTCATAACTCTTAAGCGAACTCCCAGAGCCATTCAAAACCTCAACGTTACCTAAGAGTCTTGTGAGGTTTGAGTTCATATCAATATCAATACCCTTATCAGAATTAACAATGTTTTGATTTGAGCGATAGACTGTAGCTTCTTCACTCACGTATTTTTTTGCACCATCAGCATGACTAATAAATAAATCCATAGTATCAACTATTGAGCCATTGTTTTGAAGTATCTCAACATCACCATTTAAGTTCATAGTGTCATTATCAATATTCATTTCCATGCCCTGAGCATTAATTTTTGCACTTTCACCAAAATAAACAATTTTTCGATTACTGTTGATTTGGCCATCTTTAACAATTAAAAGCTCGGTATCAATTTCATGTGACATTCCGCTGACAGTTTTAATCTCAACCTCTCCAATGAAATGAATAGTTCCAGACTTAAAAATAACTGCATGGTTAGAATTTAAAATAACAGCCTCTTTTTGAAATTCATCAAAAGTAGTGACTTTTACGGTTTCAAGCTGGACTGGGGAATTCTTGAAGCTTTTATATACATCTGCTTCAATTGTATGCAAAAGAACTTGGTTATTTGAATACTCTTTGATAATAAAATTATCTATTTTTTCAAGGTAGGGTCTTTCCTGATTCAGATCTTCAGTGGTCTCTGTTTCATTAGTCGATTTGTTAAAAAAAGGAACATTGAAATAATTACCTTGAAATACCCAAAGAATAGCCACCAAGACTATAATTAAAATAATAAGTGATTGAATTTTCTTAGTTTGAAAAAGTCCCATACTATGCTAAATCAAAGAATACAAGGGTTATATGGAATTACTCCAGACAACGACCTTAATATCAGCCTTATTGAGAATGCAATTAAAAAACATAATATTAAAATTCTCCAATACCGCAGAAAAGCAGTAAACATAAAAAATAAGGCAGAAGAAGCAAAAAAATTGCTTAATCTATGCTTAGAACATAATACTTTATTTATTGTCAATGATGATGTTAACCTTTGCGAGAAAGTCGGCGCCCACGGAATTCATATTGGCCAAGGAGATATTAGTGCAAAATCTGCAAGAGAAGCGCTGGGAGATAAATTTATTATTGGAGTCACTTGCCATAACAGCTTAGAGCTTGCCATTGAAGCAGAAGAAAATGGCGCTAATTATATTGCCTTAGGGGCAGTCTTTAAGTCAAAAAACAAGCCAAAAGTAATTCATTGTCCTCTCTCAAAGGTTGAAGAAATCAAAAAAAATATTTCTATTCCTATCGTAGGCATTGGAGGAATTAATCTAGAAAACCAACACCATGCATATCAAGCAGGATGCAGTTCTGTTGCAATGATTGATGGACTCTTTAGAGAGTAGCTCTGTGATTATTTTGATATGAATAACCGCCTTTCAATCCGTTTTTTGACAATACTAATTGCCACAATTGATTTCTTCTAGAGCGAAATGTACCAGCACACATTAATAAATAATACTCCCACATACGCTTAAACCTTTCGTCATATCTTTCCTTCAAACTATCGTAATTGTTTTGAAAATTTTCATTCCAAGCCATTAATGTTGGGTCATAGTCTTGACCAAAATTATGCCAGTCCTCTATAACTAATAAACCTTGCACAGATTTACTAATCTGCTCTGGGGATGGAATCATGCCATTAGGGAAGATGTATTTATTTGTCCATGGGTCAGTCGATCTAGCAGGGGTGTTTCTTCCAATTGTGTGGAGTAAGAATAACCCGCCATCATTTAAACATCTGCGAGCAACTTCCATGTAATTTCTGTAGTTTTTGTAACCTACATGCTCAAACATTCCTATTGAAACTATTGCATCATACTTTGTATCTAGCTCCCTGTAGTCCTTTAATTCAAAGGAGGTTTCTAGACCTTCGCAGGATTTATTAGCATAGTCCATTTGCTTCTTTGATACCGTAATTCCATGCACGCTCACTCCATATTTTTCAGCTGCATACTTTGCAAAACCACCCCATCCGCAACCAATCTCAAGAACACTCATGCCGGGCTTAAGGTGTAGTTTTCTGCAAACTAAATCTAATTTATTGATTTGAGCTTGTTCTAAATTATCAGCATTGCTCCAATAGCCACATGAGTAATTCATCCTTTGATCAAGCATTAATGAAAACAAATCATTGCCCGTATCATAATGCTCTTTACCGACAATATATGCACGCTTTTTAGATTGAGCATTTAAAAAATAAGCTTTTAAAAAATGCATAATAAAATCTGGGTTGGTGGGTTTGACTTGTTTATCAATTCGACCTCTAAGCAGTTGATAGCAGAACTGGTCTAACGCTGCACAGTCCCACCACCCGTCCATATAGCTTTCTCCAAGCGCTAATGAGGCACCACTTAAAACACGTGAATAGAAAAGTTCATTATGAATTTGAATATCAAACGGGCGCGAACCATTGACTTGAATATCAACTGACTCAAATAGCTTGCTAACTGTTTTTTTAAAATCAGCCAAATCTTAAAACACCTTACCCCAATACAAATAAATCTTACCATATAACCATTCAATTTGGCAATATGCCAACCTGATAGATCTATATAGAAGATTTAGATTTAATAAAAGCTGAAATACTTAAAATGAGTATGATAAAAAACCAAATAAATGACCATCCTGCCATGCTGAGGCCAAAGAACTGCCATGGTATTTCCGCGCAATTACCATCACCCATAAATAATGCATTAATGACGTCAGCAAATGGAAAAACATCAATAATATATTCCAGCGGTGGACCGCATAATGGAACCTCATCCTCAGGAAGACCTTGCAACCAAACTTGGCGACCTGAAATCCATATCCCTGCTAAAGCAAAAATAGATAAAAAAAGTGAATAGAGTCTGCTCACAGTAAAGCCTGGATTATGCAAAAATGCGATAAAAGAACAAGCGCCAATAAGGCAATAAAAAAACTGCTGAGTGATGCAAAGAGTACAAGGCTCTAGTCCTAAAATTTTCATACTGTAAGCTGCATAACCTAGAATGGAGCCTACAATTAAAAAAATTACTAAGTGGATTTGTTTTGCAGAAAAATTTTCTAAAAATTGAGTCATTAAACCACCTTTCGTTTTTTCTTTCCGTACCTTGCAAGCTCTTCGGGATTATCCATTCTTGGTTTAGAGAAAAAATCATTAATCATTGGCACAAAAAATTCTAATGGCTTCGAATCATAATCAGGGTCAAAGCAATTTTGGTCATACTCGTGACAGAATTTTACTGCATCCTCATACCATGGGTTTTTTCTATATCTCTCCCTGACGTTTCTATCACCGCCCGTATGATGTGCATAGTAATACATTTGAAAAACCGCATGGTGTTTAATGATCCAATAAATTTTTTCTGAAACAAATGGTCTTAGTATTGAGGCTGCCATCTCAGAATGTGAATATGGGGCCAGCTCATCACCGATATCATGAAATAAAACAGCCATCACCATCTCTAAATCTTCTTCAGCTAAATAAGCTCTAGTTGCACCCTGCAAGGAATGCTCAAGTCGGCTGATCTGGTACCCTGAAAGGCTACTTTCTAATTTTTCTAATGCATTAATGAGTCGAGAAGGTAAGTCGGCCTTGTATTGATTCTCAAGATTGTCAAGAAAGACGTATTCTTCTGCAGTGCCGCCCTCCATGCAAATAAAATTCACTTTATTCATGGCTCTCATCTTACAGTAATATTAGCCCTAAATTCTTTTAGCGCTGTCCTGAATTAGTCCGGCGACATAATGTGAAAATGAATGCCTCACCATCATAAATAGATTCTTTTTATCGCGATAAACAAATACCGGAGCCTGGCCAAAAGTGGTTGAAGCAGCCTTTGCATCGTTAAGATTACCTTCAAGATCATAGCTCATCCATCTACTCAAGAGATCATGCATTTTCTTTCCTGAAAACTCAAGAGTACCATATGCTGCTGAGTTATCAGTAATGGACACGCCTGCTGGAAGATTATCAAACTTCCCTTCTAATTGCTGCTTTTGGTTAGAACTTAGGACAACCCAAAACTCATCAGGGCTAACCCAAAAACATTTTAAATCTTTATCTCCAGTAGTCATTTGAAGAGGCTCTGGTAGCTCCATGTTAAAAACATCTTTTGCAGCTTTAGCGTTATTTTTTGATTCCTTAGATACTCTTAAGATCACTAAGGACTTTTCAGTGACTTCTTGACAAATAAGGTCATCCTGGTTAACTAAAAAACCAGCCTCATCAACGATTGGATTAAATGTTGATCTATATTGAGGCTCTATATTTTCTAAACTATCCTTTTTACTCATTGCCATCTACCCTTTTACCATTAACATCATAAAAGACACTACTTGAAACTTCACACGGTATCTCTTTAAGGCCCTGCTTTTCTTGAACAATCTTCACCAAAACTATTTCTGACATTTTAGAAAGTCCGCCCTTTAATTGAGCTAATGCGATTGACCTCCCAAGAGTCGCACTAAAATAACTTGATGTAACATAACCTATAGAGATGCCTTTATTGCTGATGATATGTGCACCTTCTGGAAGAACAACCTGCTCATCTTTTGTCAGCAACCCGACTAACTGCAACCTATCTTTTGAATTTAAAGCGGAAATACTGAATGAACGACGACCAATATATGAAAAGGATTTGTTTTTAGCAAGGATCCAGTTCATATTTACATCCATTGGTGTCATTGAACCGTCAGTATCTTGACCGACAATGATGTAGCCTTTCTCAGCTCGAAGAACGTGCATTGATTCAGTTCCATATGGAGTGATATTCCATTCTTTACCTGCACGAGCAACCTCATCCCATATGAAGCGTCCATAGTTTGCCTCAACATTAATTTCATAAGCTAATTCACCAGAAAAACTGATTCTCATAATTCTTGCCTTGACGCCACAAACGATTCCAGGACGCCATTGCATAAACTTAAATTTTTTACTTTCGAAAGCAACATCTTGACATATTACTTCCATCAATTTACGTGCATTTGGACCCACAACTGCTATAGTTGAAAACTGATCAGTAACACTACTAAGGTGAACATCTAAATGACTCCATTCAGTTTGAAGCCACATTTCCAGTGTTGCATAAACACTTGCAGCACCACCCGTTGTTGTTGTCATAATAAAATGATTATCATTGATGCAGGTTGAAACACCATCATCAATAATCATTCCTTTTTCGTTACACATCAATCCATAACGACAGCTTCCTGGAGCTAGCTTCATCCACGCATTCGTGTAGACTCTTGACAAAAACTCTCTAGCATCCTTTCCTTGAATATCAATTTTTCCAAGGGTTGAT
Organism: uncultured Gammaproteobacteria bacterium; assembly: GCA_902512035.1. GTDB lineage: Bacteria > Pseudomonadota > Gammaproteobacteria > PS1 > Pseudothioglobaceae > Pseudothioglobus. The sequence goes on along the minus strand of CABXHG010000006.1, from coordinate 22,263 downwards.
GCGTCCATCATTCCAAGAGAACTTCTAACAGCGCGACACTCCCTATTAACAGCCTGATGCATATCTTCACCATTCTTTGGATAGAACCAAGGCCTATACCACTGGCCGACGACTTCAAATTCAGCACCACTTTCTACATGTGAGTTATGAATCGTTGTATACCTTTGTGGATCGAAAAAACCTCCAACTTCTCTTCCTGCCATTGCACCAAAATCAACTCCAGTATAGGCTGGCCTAAATGTTGTCGTGCCCACCTCTGACATTGGCACTTCAAGAAACTCTGCTGCTACAGCAATACCATTAATATTTCCGGTTTTACCTTGATCAGTTCCAAAGCCCATAGCGGTATATCTCTTAATGTGCTCTATTGAACGGTACCCCTCTCTAATTGAGAGTGCAATATCTAAAGTAGTCACGTCATTTTGCAAATCAATAAAAACTTTTGGTTTATTAAGAATTTCAATTGGAGTAAAAAACTGATCGACATTAAAATAGTTAAAGCATTTATTACTTAAGGTTTGATGACTTGATTCTTTTAACTCCCCCAAGGACTGAAGGGTTGATTGGGCTTTATTTTTAGCGTCTATTATTGCATCCTGCCAAAACCCAATAGAATTTACAGAGCCGCATACCTGTCTATTATTTCGATTTTTTTGCGCTAGAAATGATTGAGAGCTTTCATCAAAATATGTTTTACCACCGCAATGACAATCCAAATGAACCACTGGATTAAACCCTCCAGAGGTTGCTAGTAGGTCGCAGTTTAAAGTTTGAGTATCTCCAGCTAGCCTCCACTTTGATTTCCAATGCGGTGGTTTAGCTTGATTTTCAACTGAGGAGATTTCAACGCCATTAACACAGCTTGCTCCTTTTGCCTTGATTACTGCAAACCCCTGCAATACTTGTATACCTAAATTCTTTGATTGAATAACAACTTCACTTTCATTGCCAGGAGCCCTAACATCAACAACCTTACAACTAATTTTGCGGTTATTTAAATCAATTGCAGTGCTGTAAATACTATCGTTATTTCCATATAAGACTACTTCTTTACCGCCGATTACATTGAACTCATTAAGATAACGTCTTACAGATTGACTTAGCATAATATTTGCTAGATCGTTAGTTTCAAATAGCATTGGACGTTCATGTGCTCCGGTAGCTAGAATAACTTCTTTTGTTCTAATTTTATGCAATACTTTTCTTGCTGACTGAACACCATCTTTGATTGTCGATTGACCAGTAGCATTAGTCTGTAAAACCTCTATATAGTTATGGTCATACCAAGCATATGCAGTTGAACATGTAAGGATTTTAAGGCGAGCATTTTCTTCATCTCTATACTCACTAAGTTTATTAATATTTTCTTGATACCACTGGATTGAGGATTGATCAGTTTCAAACTCATTAATTAATTCACCACCTAAATTATTCCTCTCATCAACCAAAATAACTCGGGAATTTTTTGAGTTGTTAAGCACTTCGAGAGCTGCAGTCATTCCTGCCACACCACCACCAATGACAAGGACTTCTGCATGTTGAAAAATATGATCATAGACATCTTCGTCAATCTCTGAAGGAGCCTTAGAAAACCCTGATAAAGACCTGAGGCGATCCTCGACGATTGACCAAACCTTTTGCTTAATAAATGTCTTATAGTAAAAACCTGCAGGCATAAAACGGTGCAATGGCTTGATCATGGCACGAAAATCAATTGAATTCGGATTACTTGAGCTGATTGCACTTAAGCCGTCATAAAGCATAACTTCAGTGGCCTTCATGTTGGGTGTATATCTTCCACCAATCTCTAAAGAAACTAAAGCATTTGGCTCCTCAACCCCAGCCCCAATGATGCCTCGCTTACGCCCATACTTGAAACTTCTTGCAAAATATAAAACATTGTTAGCAATTAAAGCTGATGCCAAAGTCTCGCCCTTGAAACCTTTATAGGCTTTATTGTTGAATAGAAAGCTTAATGGCTGAGTGTAATCAACCAGGTTGCTTGATCGATTCTCTAATCTCATGACGCACTCTCACTTTTTACTTCTCCAAAAGTTGCTACTTCTATAACTTCATGGCTAATGGTAGATCTTTTAACTAAGAAATATTTTCGACAACCTGAAGTATGCACCCATTGTTCCCAATGATCTCCCTTATGATTGGTCCGATAAAATACATAATCAGCCCACTCTTCATCGGTCAAGGCCTCAGGATTCTGAGGTCTTTCTATAAATGCTTCTCCAGCAGGTGAAAACTCATTCTGGTCTCTTGATTCTTTACAATACGGGCAATTAATTAAAAACATAACAATCCTAGTGCGCTACTCCAGCAGCACCATGCTCATCGATAAGCGCTCCTGTTGTGAATCGATCAATATGAAATGGAACTGCTAAATCATGCTGTTTATCTTGTGCAATTGTGTGAGCAAATACGTTACCCGAGCCGGGTGTAGCTTTAAATCCGCCAGTTCCCCAGCCACAATTAAAATAAAGCCCCTCAACCTTGGTTGGGCTGATTACAGGGCAAGCATCAGGACAAACATCCACAATGCCGCCCCATTGACGATTCATTCGAACACGTGAAAAAATTGGAAATAACTCCAATATTGCGGCAGCGCAGTGCTCGACTATTTTGGCACTACCTCTTTGTGCATAAGAATTGTAGCCATCGATACCAGCACCAATTACTAAATCACCTTTATCGCTCTGGCTAACATACCCATGAACAGCATTGGACATAACAACAGTATGAAGTATTGGCTTTAGAGCTTCCGAAACGAATGCTTGCAAAGGGTGGCTCTCAACAGGCAACCTTAATCCAGCCATTTTTGCTATTACTGATGAGTGGCCAGCACTGACGCATCCAACACGATCTGCCATTATGTATCCTTGGGTGGTTTTAACCCCCTTGACTCGGCCCTCTTCGACTTCAATATCAATGACTTCACAATTTTGTATTATGTCTACGCCTAGATTTGCGGCAGCTCGAGCAAAACCCCAAGCCACTCCATCATGTCGTGCAACGCCACCACGGGCCTGGAATGATGCCCCCATAATTGGATACCTTACATTTTTTGAAGTATTGATTATTGGAATTTGTTCTTTTATTTCTTTGTGGTCAACAACAACAGCATCGACACCATTTAAGACATTAGCATTTACTCTTCTTTCGATATCCCTCATATCCTGAAGAGTATGCCCAAGATTGTATACCCCTCTCTGACTGAACATGACATTGAAATTTAAATCTTCACTCAACCCCTCCCAAAGACTCATTGAGTGTTCATAAAGACTAGATGCTTCATCTCTAAGGTAGTTTGACCTAATAATGGTTGTGTTTCTACCAGTATTTCCACCACCAATATAGCCCTTCTCAACAACTGCAACATTTGTAATGCCACACTCTTTAGCCAAATAGTAAGCTGTTGCAAGACCATGACCGCCACCACCGATAATGATTACGTCATACTTTTGCTTGGGTTTAGACAGTGGGATTGCCTTATCCCAGTCTTGGTTAGACAAGCCTGCTTTCAATAGGGAATACCATGAATATTTTTTTTGCATAACCTTAACTCAACTAATAAACCTATAAATCAAGAACAATATCACTTGTTGGGTAAGAGCAACAAGTCAGTATGTATCCTTCTTTTTCATGCGACTTTAAAAGCCCCCCTTGAGCATCCATATCAACTGTTCCTTCAAGCATTTTAGTTCTACATGTCCCACACAAGCCCTGAGAACAAGCGAATGGAACAGTAATACCCTGTTTTTGGATTGAAACCAAAATACTTGTATTACTTCCACAAGGCAAGACTTCACCGCTGTTTGACAGGGTGACATTATATTCATTTATTTCACTTTCTGAAACTTTATGCTCTGGTAATTCCACGCTGACCGCCATATTATTTTGAGCGGTTGAGCTTTCAATATCAAAACTTTCTTGATGATATAAATTCATATCATAATCATTAGAGTTAAGAATTTTTTTTACATTTTGCATGTAAGGCTCTGGACCGCAGCAATATATTTCTCTTTCAGCAAAATCTGGAGCAAGATCGCCTAACATCTTTGAGTTCATAAAGCCTGTAGGTCCATCCCAACTCTCAGAAGCAATATCACATACGTAATGGCTCTTAAAATTAATTTGACTTGACTCAAAATAATCTAGCTCATCTTTTGCGATTAAATCATTTTCAGACTGTGCATGATGAATAAATACTATATCTACATCGATTGTGAGATCAAAAAAGTATCTCGACATTGACAACATAGGAGTAATCCCACTACCTCCTGATAAAAGCAAAACTTTAGACTTTGGCTTATCTAGTGCAATACTAAAAGACCCGCCAATATCAAGAGCATCTATATAGTCACCAACTTTTAAGTTATCGTGCATCCAATTGGTCACGACACCATCTTTCATCCTTTTATTGGTTATAGTAATCGTGTTAGGCCTTGTAGGACTTGATGCAATGGTATAAGTCCGCATAACATCCTTACCATCAATGTTTAAAAAAAGTGTTGTATGCTGCCCTGGATAAAATTGAAACCACGCATCCTTCTTTGACTTAAAGGTAAAGCTTTTAACGTTGTGTGTCTCATCTTTGATGCCTATGCACTCAAGCGGGGAAACATCACCCGTCCACCGCTTAAGGTTGTCAATATTGATATCAGGAAATACTAACTCTTTCATTTAACGTAAACTGAATCCTAAAAAAATCAATTGTAGCATTAGAGTGGACAAATTAATAAATTAACAGAGATATTTCTAGCCAATTAATTATTAATAAAACCGTAAATAAATCCAATCTAATGTATTAGTGCTGAATTGCTAAAAAAATGAGAATTTTAGCAATAATGATTAACTAAAGCAATCTTCCAATTAAACAAAAAAAATAAACATATTACAAGAACTTATGGCATTGGAATAACGTGTTTTTTTCTTGCATAGATTCCTTGCAAAATAATCGCAAATAGAATCGTGAATCCTCCAATTAAAGTATTTCTAGTTGGCACCTCATTAATTCCTAGTACTGGCAACCATGCCCAAAAAATACCCAAAACAACTTCAAGAAGAGAGAGCATTACAAGTTCCCCACTAGGTAAGTATTTTGCTCCTAATCCATACAGTATTAGACCTATACCAACAACTAGGCCATGAGTCATGCTAACCCCTATATTAATAGCTGGCATCTCAAAACTGCCTCCTGTAATAATAATTAGTATAGATGCCCAAAGCATGCAAAAAAACCCCGCTAGAGCAGGCGTTAATAACTTTGGAACCTCTGGATTTTTTCTAATAGTGATTGTATATATAGCGAAACCTAAAGCTACAAAAAATCCATAGATAACCCCAATCATGGTTGTTGATTTATCAGTATCCCAGACCATAATTGTAATACCTATTACTACAATTAACATATTAGTCAGTGTGCTTCTGCTGAGTCGCTCACCAAGCAGAAGATATCCTAAGAATGCTGATAGAATTGGAGAAACAGCCAGCATGAGCAGGGTTATTGCAACTGTAGTGGTTGTTAATGCGTAGATCCATCCAAAGAATGTAACAGACATAACAAGGCTACCGATTAAACTCCATGAATCAATACGCCTAAACGTATGAAAAAAGTTTTTACCCTCTCTAAATAGAACAAATATGAGTATGACTAGGGTGATTATTAAACCTCTATAGAGCAGATATTGAAGCCTAAAGATTTCAGCATCTTCGAGAAATCTTACAAGTGGCGCTCCAATGCTCCAGATTATTCCACTAACTACAACAAGGAAAAAACCGAATAGATAGTTATCCTTCATCCCATTACCCCTCTTAAACTAGAATGACTAGTACTTAATTCTGGCATTTTGTTCCTAAAACTTATTTATGTCAATCAATTTTTTTTACCGCTCTAGTTAAGAAAATCATAGCTATTTGTTTACATATATAATTCATGTATACATTCTATTTAATAAATTGTTAATGAACATTAAAGAAAGACCTAAATGGCAGTTCTGGATTGATAGAGGGGGAACCTTTACTGACGTAATCGGTAAAAATCCAAAAGGAAAAATTGCTACACAGAAACTCCTATCTGAAAACCCAAAACAATATAAAGATGCGGCAATTCAAGGCATTAGAGATCTACTGTCTATAGATAGAAAAGAGTCGATTCCAATGCATCAAATTGACTCAATAAAAATGGGCACTACCGTAGCAACAAATGCACTCTTAGAAAGAAAAGGAGAGAGAACGCTCTTGGCTATCACAAAGGGATTTGCTGATATTCTTAGAATTGGATACCAACAAAGACCTAAATTGTTTTCTTTAGATATTCAACTACCAGATATGATTTATTCGGATATTGTTGAGATTGATGAGAGAGTTGATATCAAAGGAGATGTATTAATAAAACTTGACCTTTCCAATACAAAGAAAATATTAACTGAGGCCTTTAATGAAGGTTTTAAATCTATTGCAATCGTTTTATTGCATGGATATAGGTACCAAGAGCACGAAATCCAAATTAGCGTAATTGCAAAACAAATTGGATTTGAACAAATTTCTGTGAGTCACAAAATCAGTCCACTTATGAAAATCATTCCTCGTGGGGACACAACAGTAGTTGATGCTTACTTATCTCCTATCCTGCGTCGTTATGTTAATCAAGTGAAAGCCGAACTTGGACAAACTCAACAAAATTTTGGCAAATTGATGTTTATGCAATCTAATGGGGGATTAACAGATGCAAATTATTTTCAAGGAAAGGATGCCATTCTCTCAGGTCCTGCAGGTGGTGTGGTGGGTATGGTCAAAACTGGAGAAAAAATTGGACTTAATAAACTTATAGGTTTTGATATGGGAGGAACGTCAACCGACGTCTGTCACTATAACAGCGAATATGAAAGAACCCTAGAGACTGAGTTAGCGGGGGTAAGACTAAGGTCTCCGATGATGCTAATTAATACAGTTGCTGCGGGTGGAGGCTCTATTTTATATTTTGACGGCTCTAGATATCGCGTGGGCCCTGACTCAGCTGGAGCTTTTCCCGGTCCAGCCTGTTATCGTAATGGGGGCCCTCTTACAGTAACAGATTGCAACGTCATGATAGGCAAGCTAAATCCAGACTTCTTTCCTAAAGTCTTTGGTCCCAATGGCAATCAAAAACTTGACCTGAAAATTGTTGAAACAAAATTTACGACTCTTGCTAAAGAAATCTCTTCAAGCACTAATAAATCAGTTACTCCACTTGAGGTTGCGGAGGGCTTTTTATTTATAGCAGTTGAGAGTATGGCAAATGCTATAAAAAAAATATCAGTCCAACGTGGCTATGATGTCAGCAGCTATGCTCTATCTTGTTTTGGTGGTGCTGGTGGTCAACATGCCTGCATGGTAGCTGACAAACTGGGGATTAATAAAATTCATCTCCACCCATATGCTGGAGTTTTATCCGCCTTTGGTATAGGACTTGCTGATATTAGAACCATTAATGACCTAGCAATTGAGTTAAATCTCGATGAGAAAGCTATTAAACATATTAGTGAGAAATTTGAAGATCTTCGAAGTACTGGAAAAGAAGATTTAGTAGCACAAAATCTTAATGAAAATATTTTTGAGTACGTTGATCGAGTCTATCTTAGATATAAAGATTCGGATACATCTCTAGCGATTAAATTTGACATTTATTCATCAATGAAACTAAATTTTGAAAACTCCCACAGAACTAGATTTGGCTTTATATCTCCTGAACAAGCAATAATAATTGAGTCGATTCAGTCTGAGGTTTCATGTCAAAGTGATCAATTTGAATCAAATGAACCACAACAGAAAAAATCTAAAAGCCAGCCTTTAACAACACAAAATGTATTTTTTAATGGGGGCCTTGAAAAGACTGTTTTTTATAATCGTAATGATATTAAGCCCAACGAGAAACTCTCTGGACCAGCTGTGATTATTGAGCCAACATCAACAATCATAATTGAACCAGGCTGGGAGGCAATGCTTGAGGATAGTAATGATTTAATCTTAACTCGAACAAATAAAATTATAAGGTCAAGCGCTATTGGTACAAGTGTAGACCCTATCATGTTAGAAATATTTAATAACTTATTTATGAATGTTGCCGAACAAATGGGTATGGTGCTTGAGAATACGGCCTCATCTGTAAATATCAAAGAGCGCTTAGATTTCTCATGTGCTTTATTCTCTCCAACAGGAGAACTTGTTGCAAACGCACCTCACGTTCCAGTTCATTTAGGTTCAATGAGTGAGTCCATTAAGACCATTATTCGTGAAAATTCCCTGACTACGAATCCTGGCGATGCTTTTCTCATAAATGCACCGTACAATGGTGGCACTCATTTGCCAGATATTACACTTATAAAACCAGTTTTTGATGAATGCAATGAGAGCGTCATTTTCTATGTTGCCACTAGAGGTCATCATGCCGACATTGGCGGGACAGTTCCGGGCTCTGCTCCAGCCAACTCAACCCATATCAAAGAAGAAGGGGTACTAATTGACAACTTTACTCTAGTCTCTAAGGGAATATTTCTTGAAAATGAGATACATGATTTATTGAGCCTAGCTGAATACCCCGCTCGAAATATTAAACAAAATATTGCCGATTTAAAAGCACAAGTTGCAGCTGCAGAAAAGGGGTCTCAAGAGCTCCTTAAAGTCATTAAGCACTATGGTCTGGAGGTTGTTCATGCTTACATGGGCCATGTTCAGGATAATGCCGAGGAATCTGTTCGAAGAGTTTTAGATGTTCTGAGTGACTCAAGCTTTACCTACAAAATGGATGACGGTCATCAGGTTTCCGTTTCCATAAGTGTGGACAAAGTTAATCGCAGCGCAACCATTGACTTCACAGGCACAAGCAAACAACACCCCGGAAACTATAACGCTCCAAGTTCAATTTGTTATGCCGCAGTGCTTTATGTTTTTCGCTGCCTAGTGGATGACGATATACCTCTTAATGCTGGTTGCCTTAAACCTTTAAATTTAATCATCCCAAAAAACTCAATGATTAACCCCGAATACCCAGCAGCTGTTTTTTCTGGCAATGTGGAAACTTCACAATGTGTTGTTGATACTTTACTTGGGGCTCTAGGAGAATTTGCAGCATCACAAGGAACAATGAACAATTTTATTTGGGGTAACGATAAAGTCCAAAATTATGAAACAATTTGTGGAGGCTCAGGAGCTAGCGTAAATCAGCCTGGTTGTAGTGCAGTCCATACTCACATGACCAACTCAAGACTAACTGATCCAGAAGTTTTAGAATGGCGTTTTCCTGTAAGACTTGAGTCTTTTAGTATTAGAAAAAATTCAGGTGGGAAAGGATTGAATATGGGAGGAGATGGAGTAGATCGAAGAATACGTTTTCTCGAACCAATGACAGTCAATATTATCGCAGGCCACAGAAAAGTACCGCCCTATGGTCTATCTGAAGGAGAGTCTGGTGCTCTTGGTGAAAATTATGTCGTTCACGCTGACAAGAGTGAAACGAGGTTAGGCACTAAAGGGCAGGTCGAAGTTGAAAAAAATGATCTTTTTATTCTTAAAACTCCTGGAGGTGGGGGCTTTGGAAAAGCAGTCTAAAAAAAACATAATTTATGTGGTTCTAAAAACAGGAGAAAACTATGAAAACAATTAATCTAAGTCCAGAGCCAAATGATGCACAAATCCGACGTTCAATTAAACCGGTCATATCTTACCCTATTGATAATTTCCCAGCTTTTGATGCAGAGCTTTATAGAACAGCTAGAGACAATATGAATCTAATAGAATCTATCATTATCCCACCAAGAGATGCCAAAACTTTTGAGGTTCCTGCAGGTTGTTTTTTTCGAATTATAAGTATTGATGGGCCACAAGTTGGCGATTTAAATGTGTGGAACAAAAATAATATCAATGAACGTTTTTTTAGTGGCAAAACACGAGCACTATATGGCACTCATGTGAGTACTGGCGATAGACTTTATTCAACCCTTCCATTTTTAAGGCCGATGGCCACTATCACCTATGATACACTCGACTGGTATGGGTATGACAAGGATGGTGGAAGTGTCCATGATGTTATTGGTACTCGATGCGATCCTTATACACATGTTGCACTAAATAATGAGGAGTACCATAACTGCTGTCACTCGAACTTATGCAGAGCTCTTTCACAACAGCAACAAAAAACAATTGAAGAAATTGAACATCATGTTCATGACGTTCTTAATGTCTTTATGTGTACTGGATTTACAAAAAATACACACCAGTATTTCATGAAAGCTAGTCCAGTTCGCCCAGATGACTACATCGAGTTTTTTGCTGAAATTGATCTTCTTTGTGGATTGTCAGCTTGCCCAGGAGGTGATTGTAGTTCAAGCCACTCGAGTGATAAAGCAATCTGCTACCCTTTAAAAGTTGAAATATATAAACCACTTAAAGGCACATTGAAACAATGGAGCGCTCCATCCCCAAATCAGTACTCAAGAAATCATGGCCACAGTTAAAATGCCACTTTAATCTATAGTTTTTAGAGATGGATAATTTAAAAGGCGCTTTATTTATGATGCTCGCTATGGCTGGTTTTGCATTCGAAGATCTATTTATTAAAATGCTTTCAGATAATCTTCCAGTTTCTGAAATCATCATCATTCTTGGGTTTAGTGGAAGCATTATATTTTTATTAATCGGGCTGCTTACAAAAGCTCCGATTTTCCATAGAAACCTATTAAGCATACCTATCATAGTTAGAACCCTATGTGAACTTTTTGGAGCTTTGTTTTTCGTTCTCGCTATCGCTTTAACGCCACTATCATCTGCTTCGGCAATCTTACAAGTATTACCGTTATTAGTAACTATTGGGGCAGTAATATTCTTTAAGGAAAAGGTGGGTTGGCGACGTTGGAGTGCAGTTTTTGTTGGCTTTATAGGGGTCTTATTGATTCTTCGTCCTGGTTTTGAAAGTTTTATGCCAGCTTCTATTTTTGCGCTCCTTGCAGCTATGTTTTTGGCTGGACGAGACCTTGCAACTCGCGCTATTGAGGTCAAATTTTCATCAATCACTATCTCGCTTTATGCATTCTTGGCTTTTGGTCTTTCAGGCTTCTTGATAATGCCATTTAGTTCTGAAATGTTGTTGCCCAATTCAAAGGAAATTATATATTTTGCTGGAGCTTCAGCATTTGGCGTTATCGCATATTACTCAATTGTTATTGCTGCAAGAACTGGTGAGATGTCAGTTATTTCACCTTTTCGATATTCAAGATTAGTTTTTGCTATGATCCTTTCAGTCATTGTTCTTTCCGAAAGGCCAGATATCCTGACGCTCCTAGGTGCAGCAATTATTGTAGCGTCTGGTGTATACACTTTTATCCGTGAAAATGTTATAGGTAGGTCAAAAGAGAGAATTATTTAGAAAAAAGTTTGTAATATCTAATAATTTAAACTTGGCTTTAATAGAAAAAAAGCTTACCATACTAAAAAAAATTGTCTAAAATCCGCAAAAATTAAAGCATAAACAGGAGCCACAATGAACATGCCAAGAACAATTTTCATTCCAAATGGTGACAATATCGTTCATACATTTACTGATGAAGAGTACAAAAATAGACAGAAAAAACTAAGAGCCCATATGGCTCAAAGCAATATTGATGCAGTAATCTTTACCTCTATTCATGGCATCAATTACTATAGTGATTTTCTTTACTGCTCCTTTGGAAGGCCCTATGCTCTAGTTGTTACTCAAGACAAAGTGACTTCCGTTACTGCCAATATTGATGGTGGACAACCATTTAGAAGAACTTTTGGCGAGAACCTTGTTTATACAGACTGGCAAAAAGACAGCTACTTTTATGCTCTACAGCAGATTGTTAATAATAGTGGAATAATTGGCATCGAGTTCGATCATGTCACTAAAGAGCGTCTAGATAAACTTCATGCAGCCTTTGGTCAGGCAAAATTTGTTGATGTTTCTGTTGACTGTATGAAAATGCGCTCAATAAAATCAGACGAAGAAATAGCACATATTATCCAAGGAGCCAACGTTTGTGATATTGGTGGAGCAGCGCTTGTTGAAGCTGTCAAAGAAGGGGCCCCTGAACATGAGGTAGCGCTTCACTCTACTCAGGCAATGGTTAGAGAGATAGCAAAACGCTATCCCCACTCAGAACTAATGGATACATGGACTTGGTTTCAATCTGGAATCAATACTGACGGTGCACACAATCCCGTCACTACAAGAAAAGTGCAGAAAGGCGATATCCTCAGTCTTAACTGTTTTTCCATGATTGCTGGCTATTATGTTGCCCTCGAAAGAACCTTATTTTATGATCATGTTGATGATGAATCTTTGAAATTATGGGAAATAAATGTTAAGGTCCATGAAGAAGGAATGAAGCTTATCAAGCCAGGAGTTGCTTGCAAAGATATTGCTCTTGAACTGAATAAAATTTTTGAAGAATACGGCCTACTTGAAAGCAGAACATTTGGTTACGGTCATTCGTTTGGAGTCTTATCCCACTACTATGGTCGTGAAGCTGGTGTTGAATTAAGAGAGGATATTGATACGATTCTACAAAAAAATATGGTTGTATCCATGGAGCCTATGATCATGATTCCAGAAGGCAAGCCAGGAGCTGGAGGCTATAGAGAGCATGATGTAATGGTACTCACTGAAAATAGCGCCTATGACATTACAAAATTCCCATTTGGTCCAGAGCATAATATTATTACTTAACATTATTGCTTTTCAAAAATGGTACAAATAAATTATTCTCAATTACTCGATGCGTTACCTAAAGTTGCACGAAATGCTGGCCATGAGATTATGAAAATTTATGACAACGCCATAGAGGTTAACTTCAAAGATGATGGATCGCCAGTTACCCTTGCCGATGAGGCGGCAGAAAAAACCATACTTAAAAAACTAAAAGAAATCATTCCTGATGTTCCGATAGTTTCAGAGGAGAACGCAAGTAGTCACAATTCAGATGCTACCGATCAGTTTTTTCTCATTGATCCGCTTGATGGTACGAAAGAATTTCTCAAGAAGGATGGACTTGGCTCATTCACCGTGAATATTGGCCTTATTGAAAAAGGAGTTCCAACTTTAGGCGTTGTCTATGCGCCAGCACTTGATCGTATGTTTTTTGCTTCATCCTCTACAGGAGCCTTTGAAGAATCTAAAAAAGGCATTCAAAAAATCAACATAAGACCAGTCCCTAGTTCTGGTCCGGTAGCCGTTGCAAGCGTCTCTCACCGAGATGAATCAACAAATAATTGGCTTAATGAAAATAATATTAAAGATACGATTTCCATCGGTTCTTCATTAAAATTTTGTTTAGTCGCCTGCGGTGAGGCAGATGTCTACCCTCGATTTGGACCAACCATGGAGTGGGATACTGCAGCTGGAGATGCGGTGTTGAGATCTGCAGGTGGGACTGTTTCACTTCCTAACGGACAGCCATTTAATTACGGAAAACTAAACTACAGAAATGGTGCCTTTATTGCTCACGGCAATTATTAAAAGGAATATTTAGAACGATACTAACTCTCGTAAGAATAAATTTCCACCATCATCTCATCGGCAATTAGCTCAAGCTTGTCTCTGACCAGATTTTCATCAAGAGAGACAGGTAAGTGGAGTGTAATTTGGGCTTTAAAAAGTTCTTCTCCAGACATCGATGCATCAATTATTTCTGTCTTTAACTCTTCAACGTTAGCCTGAAGCTCATCCGCTAAAACATGAGAAAGCTTATTAATAATTCCCACATGATTTTGACCAATCAGCTCAATGTTATAACTCTTTACATTGCTTAGCTCATCAATGGGCAGCGTTTCCTCGCAAGCTATTTGAAGACCTAAAGAAGCAGAAGTCAACTCTTTTTTTAGTATAGCTGCATCACTTGACGGAACGTTCACTTTAAGAATGCCTGCAAATTTGCCTTCAAAACTAGACATGTTGCTTTCTATCCAGTCACCATTATGTGACATAATAATCTTAGAAAGACCGTCTACTAGCCCAGGCTTATCGTCCCCCAAAACACTAATCAAAAATGATTTCATAAACTCTACTTATAATCTTCAACACTTGGACAAGAACATACCAAATTCTTATCTCCATAGACATTATCCACTCTTGAAACTGGCGGCCAATACTTCACTCGCCTTAGACTTTCAAGAGGGTATGCTGCCTCTTCTCTGGAATATGAATATTTCCAGGATGTAGATGTTACCATTTCTAGAGTATGAGGCGAATTAATTAATGGATTATCTTCAGTAGAATACTCGCCAGATTCAACTTTTTTAATCTCTTTCCTAATTTGAATCATTGCATCACAGAACCGATCAAGCTCATCCAATGATTCAGACTCTGTAGGCTCAATCATTAAAGTTCCAGCCACTGGAAATGACATTGTAGGTGCATGAAAACCAAAATCGATTAGACGTTTAGCGACATCATCAACACTAATTCCAACTGAATCTTTAATAGGTCTGATATCTATAATACACTCATGAGCAATTCTGCCATTTTCATCACTATAGAGTATCGGATAATGCTCCTCAAGCCTCTTAGCAATATAATTTGCATTTAATATCGCATTACATGTAGCCTCATACAGGCCGTCTTTTCCAAGCATTGCAATATACATCCAACTAATGGGAAGAATGCTACCTGAGCCCCATGGAGACCCAGAAATACTTCCAACTTCTGTATTGTTTAATGGGGTTCTTGGTAAAAAATCTATCAAATGATCTTTAACTCCGATTGGTCCAACTCCTGGACCTCCGCCCCCGTGCGGTATGGCAAATGTCTTATGAAGATTAAGATGGGAAACATCGCCACCAAACTCTCCTGGAGCAGATAGTCCGACCATTGCATTCATATTTGCACCATCAATATAAACTTGTCCTCCAGCTTTATGAACAATGTCGCATACCTCCCTAACATCTTTTTCAAAAACACCATGGGTAGAAGGATAAGTAATCATTATTGCTGCCAAATTTTCCTTATGTTCTTTAGTTTTTGCTCTCAAATCTGCAATATCAATGCTTCCATCATCCGCGCCATCAACCACAATGACCTTCATGCCTGCCATTTGAGCAGAGGCAGGATTAGTCCCATGTGCTGATGAAGGAATAAGGCAAATATTTCGATTATCATCACCTCTACTTCGATGATATCCTCTTATTGCAATCAACCCGGCATACTCTCCCTGGGCTCCTGAATTGGGCTGCAGTGAAACTGCTGAATAACCGGTTGCCTCACAGAGCATTTCCTCAAGCTCACTAATCATCTGTTGGTAACCTATCACCTGATTCATAGGAACTGCTGGATGAATTTGTGAGAATTCTGGCCAACTTACAGGAATTAGCTCTGCAGCCGCATTCAGCTTCATTGTGCAAGATCCTAAAGGGATCATAGAGCGATCTAGAGCTATATCCTTATCACCTAAATATCGAATGTATCTCATCATATTTGTCTCTGAGCGATAAGTATTAAATACTTTGTGTGTTAGAAAGTCAGATTGTCTCTTTAAACTTTTTTTAATTGTTGATTTATTTTTTTCAAACAATGATTGAGCATTAAGATCTGACTCAGTATTAAATATTCTCCATAAATACTCTATATCTTCAGGAGTGCTCAGCTCATCAAACGAAACCGAGACAAGCGTTTTACTAAATACATTAACGTTGTATCCATTTTTCTCGGCTTGCATCACTATGGCATCTGAATTTTTAACCTCAATTGATATCGTGTCAAAAAAGGATTCATTAACGATATGAAATCCCATTGCTTTCATGCCATCAGCAAAGACACCGGCATATTTATTAATTCGACTGGCAATTTTTTTTAGTCCTTCCGGACCATGATAGACCGCATACATACTGGCCATGATTGCCAAGAGGGCTTGTGCAGTACATATATTACTGGTTGCTTTCTCACGGCGAATATGCTGCTCTCGAGTTTGTAATGCTAATCGGTAAGCAAGCCTTCCCTTGGTATCTACAGATGCGCCAATAATACGACCTGGCATGGATCGCTTGTACTTATCACTAATTGACATATAAGCAGCATGCGGGCCTCCATACCCAATAGGAACACCAAATCTTTGTGTATTTCCAACCACAATATCTGCGCCCATTTCACCTGGGGCCTTTAAGAGAGTTAATGCTAACAAGTCTGCACTTACAGTAACAAGCGCCTTCTTTTCATGGATAGATTCTATTAGCTTTGAGTAGTCACTCAATGAGCCATATGAGTTTGGATACTGTAGAAGAACACCAAAACAATCAAGATCTTTTAAATCAACTCGAGGGTCACCCCTAACAACTTCAATATTTAGTGGCTCCGCTCTTGTTTTAATCACTTCAAGATTTTGCAAATAACAGTCATTGGCAACAAAAAAAACATTGCTTTTCGACTTACTTACTCTGTGACTCAATGTCATCGCCTCTGCACAAGCAGTCGCCTCATCAAGCATTGAGGCATTTGCTAAATCCATGCCTGTCAAATCTGAAACCATTGTTTGATAATTCATTAATGCCTCTAAGCGACCTTGAGATATTTCTGGTTGATAGGGTGTGTAGGCGGTATACCAAGCTGGATTTTCTTCGATGTTTCGCTGAATAACAGGAGGGGTGATAGAATTATAGTAGCCTTGACCAATGAATGACTTATAGCGAACATTCATTCTAGCTAAATTTCTTAGTTGTTTAAGTGCAGCAAGTTCTGACATGCCGTCTGCAATATTCATCGGCTCTTTTCGGCGAATAACATCTGGCACTATTTCATCAATTAATTTATCTAGGTTATCAAAACCAAGATAATTAAGCATTTCATTTTTTTGTTTGTCTGATGAGCCAATATGTCTATTGGTAAAAGCATCATTATTTAGTAAATCTTCAATCTTATCCGTCATTTATTTTCTCTTTCTAGTCCTCAATAAACGAGTTGTATGCCTCTTCATCCATAAGGTCATCTAACTCTTCAGGGTTTGATAGCTTGACCTTGATAAACCATCCTTCACCCATTGAATCCTCGGTTACTATCTCTGGCTCATCTTCCAGTCGACTATTCACTTCAGTAATTGAACCAGAAACTGGTGCAATTAGGTCGGATGCTGCTTTGACAGACTCAATGACAGAAATATTTTCTCCTCGAGCACACTCGTCACCGACCTCTGGCAACTCAACATAAACTAAATCACCCAACTGCTCCTGGGCAAAATCAGTTATTCCAATCACCACCAAGTCATCTCCATTCGATTCGACCCACTCATGATCTTCAGAATATTTAATACTCATTACTTCTCCTTATTAATGTTCAACCTCTGTAATAGTTGTGTTTAACAAATGGCAGTTTTACAACTTCAACTGCTATTCTCTTTTCTCTTACCAGTGCAAAAAGTTTTGACTCGCCTTTAGTATATTTAGTTTTCAGTCTTGCTATGGATATTGGCTTATTTAGAGTTGGACCAAAGCCTCCACTAGTTACTTTGCCAACTTGATTTCCATTTTCATCTTCAATCATTGCGCCATCTCTAACTGGCATCTTACCTTCTGGCATTAGTCCAAAAACCTTTTCTTCAGTACCATTTTCAAGGTGGCTCAAAACTACATTATCACCTAAATAATTACCTTCACGCTCTCCACCAGATCTTCTCGCTTTAGAAAGTGCCCAATTTAAAGATGACTCGACAGGACTGTGATCATCATCAAGCTCATGTCCGTATAAAGATAACCCGGCCTCTAGACGGAGTGAATCTCTTGCACCTAAACCAACCCACTCTACATCCTCACTAGATAGAAGAAGACTTGCAAGTTTTTGGGCGTCTTTAGAAGGGAGAGAAATCTCAAAACCATCCTCACCTGTATATCCAGAGCGAGTAATAAAACAATCTATATCACCAATGGCAAGCCGCTTAGCGGTCATAAAAGTCATCTCATTTATAGAGGGAGCAAGAGCGCTTAATACCTTACTAGCTTTAGGGCCCTGCAAGGCTAATAAGGCTAGATCTTCAAAAAGGTCGACTTCACATTTTGACCCCAAATGATTTTTTAAATGTTCATAATCAGCATCTTTACATGCTGCGTTTACAACTAGAAATAAACTATTATCGCCAAGATTTGTAACCATCAAGTCGTCCATCACTCCGCCATTTTCATTGGTAAAAAGTGCGTAACGGGTCCTCATTAAAGGCAAATCAATGATATCAACAGGCACAATAGACTCAAGAGCTCTCATTGACTCTTCTCCTGACAATTTAATTTGTCCCATATGAGAAACATCAAAAAGGCCGGCGCTTTCTCGAGTATAGGAGTGTTCTTTTTTTATTCCAAGAGGATAACTCACTGGCATTTCATATCCAGCAAATGGAACCATTTTTGCGCCCGAATCAACATGCATTTTATGCAATGGAGTAGTTCGAATTTCACCTAGTATGGACATTAGATTTTGTCTCAAAAAACAATATTATATAAGATATGTCTATTTAGTTGAATTCAATTGCTCATGAATTCATATAAATAATTTCAATACCTTAAACAAAACAAAAATACTTCAGCTCTTTACTTAAATTTTCACGCTTAAATAAGCAAACAATAACGAATGATTAATACCCGCTATTCAAGCTATATATAGGATAGGGAGTTTCTCCTCTTTCAATTAGACGGATATTTTCAGCGATTGTTTTTGCAGATGATTTTGGATTGCTTTGACCTGCAATATGGGGAGTAACATAAACACAGGGATGTGTCCAAAGTGAATTATTTTTTGGGAGTGGCTCTTGTGCAAAAACATCTATAGCAGCTGCAGAAATCTGTCCACTATTTAAGGCAGATAACAAATCGCTCTCATTAATTATTCCACCTCTTCCAATATTAATAATAAAGGATCCTTTAGGAAGCAAGTTAAGCTCATTTTTGGTTATTATATTTTTTGTGTTTTTAGTTAGTGGTAGAACATTAATCAGTATATCGATCTGACTTAAAAAATTAGCAAGCTGCTCATTGCCATAATAGTATTTAATCTGACCAAGAGAATTTTTTGGGCGAGCGCCCCAACCCACTACCTTAAAATCTAAGTTAACGAGAGAGTCACCAATACCCTTGCCAATATTGCCCAGGCCCAAGATTCCGATAGTACGATCTTCAGATTGAACTGAGCTCTGCTGAATCCAATCTCGGCTTTGTTGTTGAATTCGATAAATATATTGATCACTATGAAAATGTAGAACCCAGTGCAATGAATGAAGGCACATTTCATGCGTTAACTTTTTATCGACTAGGCGAACTATAGGAACGTCTTCAGGAAGATCAGGATCACTAATAATATGATCAACACCAGCGCCCAAAGAGAGAATTGCCTTTAAATTAGGATATTTATTTAAAATACCATGGGGATGCTTCCAAACAGCAATATATTCAATCTCATAAGGATCACCATGATTTGGATAAACCCTTACATCTATATCCATAAGTTCAGCTTGAACCCATTGCCGCCAAACTTCCTCATCTTCCCAAAATTCACTGACAGAAATAAGTAGTGCCATAATTCAATTTTTATCTATTTGGTAAATGTTAAATTATAAATAGAGGCTAATTAAAGTTTAACAACATGGTTTGAAAAACTAAATCTTGTTATGATTTTTTAAATAACCTAAAATTTGATTCACTAGGTCATCGATATTTGCAACACTATTTTGAAGAACAATTTCTGACATTTGAGGCTCTTCATAATCAGAGTCAATACCAGTAAAATTTTTTAATTCTCCTGCTCTTGCTTTCTTATAAAGCCCTTTAGAATCTCGAGCCTCACAAACTTCAATCGGTGTATCTATATAAACCTCTATAAACTCTCCATTACTAAATAAATTCCTTGCCATTAATCGCTCGGAACGGAACGGTGAAATAAAAGAAACTATTGTAATCAATCCTGAAGAAACCATTAGCTTTGAGACTTCAGCAATCCTACGAATATTCTCAACTCGATCTTGATCAGTAAAACCCAAGTCTCTATTCAACCCATGACGAACATTGTCACCATCCAATAACATCGTATGCTTGCCTAATTCATGAAGTTTTTTCTCAAGCTCATCAGCAATAGTTGACTTTCCTGAACCCGAAAGCCCAGTAAACCAGAGCACACAAGGCTTTTGTTGCTTGTTATTTGAACGAGTCTCTTGGTTTATATTTGTTTCGTGCCAGCTAATATTTTGTGCACGCCTTAATGCAAAATCAATTAAACCAGTGCCAAGCATTTCGTTGCTTAATGAATCAAAAATTGTAAACGAACCTGTTATTTGGTTGTCAGTGTATGCATCAAAAGAAACCTTCTGGCCTAGTGATAACTTACAATAACCAATCTCATCTTGCTCTAACTTTTTTGCTGCAAGTTGACTGAGTGTATTGAGATCAATCTTAAAGCTTAGGTCGGTTACCTGGACACTGGTCTTTTCAGCCTCAAAATGAATACTATAAGTTCTCTCAGGAATCATTGGCTCACTATCAAGCCAAAGGATATAAGCTGCTAATTGATCTGATGCTTCTGGTTTTTCTTCAACATGATTACTGCCTTCATTGCCAACATTAACTCTGTCAAGGAGTTCTTGAAGTCGGCTAAAGTGTTCATTCTTTGACATAGCTTATTTATGAATAAAATATTGTGTTGATATTTGTTATTATAATTAATTAGTTAAGTGAACTATCCTCAAATGGATGTAGCTAGAATTTCTGTCTATAATGTAGTATAGTTTTTTGTCAATTAGCTTACTATGTTTGTCAGTGTTTTAGACCTATTTAAAGTTGGCATTGGACCTTCCAGTTCTCACACCATGGGGCCAATGGTTGCAGCGAACGCATTTCTCAATGACGCGCGTCATTTTGTTGACTCAAATCCCGACACTGATAACTATCATGTCAGGTGCACTTTAAAGGACTCTTTGGCTTATACTGGGGTTGGACATGCCACCGATAAAGCGGTCGCCCTTGGGCTCCATGGCTATCTCCCCGATACCATAATTGATGAGAATATGGATGAAGTGATTGATCGCACTTGGAACTCAAAAACTATAACTATCAGCGATAGTATAGAAGCCTCTTTCTTTTCAGAAGATGATATTATTTTTGACACTCGAAACTCATTAAAACAGCACCCAAATGGTATCGTTTTTGAACTACTAAATAGTTCTGGTGGATTACTGCATTCAAATACCTACTTTTCAATAGGAGGTGGCTTTATTTCTACCTTAGCGGAAATAGATAATATCGAAGCGCCTATTGCTGCGGAGTCCAGTTCAGCCTACCCATTCCCGTTTGACAACTCAGAAGAAATGCTTGAAATGTCAAAAAAACACAATAAAACAATTTGGGAAATGAAGCTAGCAAATGAATTAGAGAACCTGCCGGAAGAGATACTGAATTTAGAGCTAGACAAAATTTGGAATGCAATGAAAACCTGCATTGAAAGAGGCTTAACTACAGAGGGTATTTTGCCTGGCGGACTGAATACAAAAAGGCGGGCAAAGAAGTTACATGAAAACCTAGAAAATGACC
This sequence comes from uncultured Gammaproteobacteria bacterium, assembly GCA_902512035.1. GTDB lineage: Bacteria > Pseudomonadota > Gammaproteobacteria > PS1 > Pseudothioglobaceae > Pseudothioglobus. The sequence goes on along the minus strand of CABXHG010000006.1, from coordinate 714 downwards.
TAGAAAATACAAGTACTAATGATTGGCTTTGTGCTTATGCAATGGCAGTTAATGAAGAAAATGCTGCTGGACATATGGTAGTAACAGCGCCTACTAATGGTGCCGCAGGTGTTGTACCAGCAACCCTATACTATTACTATAAGCATAAGGCTGCAACAATAGACCAAATTCGACAATTTCTATTATCAGCCTCTGCTATTGGTAGCCTGATAAAAACTAATAGCTCAATTTCTGGAGCCGAAGTTGGGTGCCAAGGAGAGGTCGGCTCAGCATCCTCAATGGCAGCTGCAGGTTTGTGTGCTGCAAGGGGCGGAACAAGCGAGCAAATTGAAAATGCTGCAGAGATGGCACTTGAACATCATATCGGAATGACATGCGACCCTGTAAAAGGTCTCGTACAAGTCCCGTGCATTGAGAGAAATGGTTTTGGAGCTGTTAAGGCTTACACCGCAAGCTCACTCTCACTCAGAGAGAGCGGTGAACACTTAATATCACTAGATCAATGCATCGACGCAATGAAAAGAACTGGCCTTGACATGTCACACAAATACAAAGAGACTTCCCTTGGTGGTTTAGCTGTAAGCTTTATTGAGTGCTAAATTAATCAGTATCGACTAAACCCGCTCCAGCACCAGAAGCCCTTGATTCAGCACTAGATTTAACCAAGCATCTAGAAAAATACTCATAGATTTGTGGCCATTTATCTCCAACTTT
>CABXHG010000005.1:0-66039 GCA_902512035.1 uncultured Gammaproteobacteria bacterium | reverse complement strand
ATGATTCATTAATAGTTATTGGTGTTTTACTGATCGCATTTTATTTAAGATTAGGTTTTTTTTATTGGCCTGAAGGCGGCCAACTTATAGCTGTTTTTTCAGCACCTTTTATTGCAATTCCAATTTTTTACAGCTTTGGACTTTACAGGTCTGTAGTTAGGTATATTGGCGCAAAAGCATTATTTACCATAATACAAGCTGTTACTTTGTATGCAGGGATTTGGGGGCTTATTGATTATATGTTTGTCTCTATTGAAGGTACACCAAGATCAGTTATTTTAATTAACTGGATGCTTGCAATAATTGCAATTGGGGCTTCTAGAATAATTGCTAAATGGATATTTTCGTTTGAAAGTTTGTCTGGTATTTCAAGCAAAAAAAATATTGCTATCTATGGTGCTGGCTCTGCAGGAATTCAGCTTTCTGAATTATTGAAATCATCTAGTGAATTTTCTCATGTTTTATACATAGATGATGATTTATCTCTGAAGGGTAGCTTTATTAATAATATTCCTATAATACAGCTTGAAGAATTTCCTTCTTTAATCAAAAAATATGATATTCGTGAAATATTTTTGGCACTTCCTTCAATATCGAGAAGCCAACGGAATAAATTATTTGATAATTTAGCTAAATTTTCCCTAAATGTTAGAAGCTTGCCAAATATATCTGATATTGCTGGAGGAAGGGTAAAGGTAGATGATTTACTTCAAATTGAAATTAGTGATCTACTTGGTAGAGTCCCTGTTAAACCAATCAAAGGTTTATTAAAAATTAAAAATACTAATAAAATTGTTTTGATTACTGGCGCGGGTGGATCTATTGGTTCAGAGTTAGCTAGGCAGATAGCTAAATTAAAACCGAAAAAATTAATTCTTTTTGAACATAGTGAATATGCTCTATATCAAATCCATCAAGAATTATTACAAAATAATGATTTAGAAGTTACTATTGTTCCAGTCTTAGGCTCTGTAAGATCAAAAGAGAGATTGACTTCAATTTTTAAAACTTATAGAGTTCAAACTGTCTATCATGCAGCAGCTTATAAGCATGTCCCATTAGTTGAGTTTAATCAATCAGAAGGTGTGCTTAATAATGTTTTGGGAACTCTTGTAGCTTCTGAGGCTGCAATTTCCTCAAATGTAGAAACTTTTGTTCTAATTTCGACGGATAAGGCTGTAAGACCAACAAATACAATGGGCGCGGCGAAAAGATGCTCTGAGCTAGTGTTACAAGCACTATCAAAAAGAAATCAAAACACCTGTTTTACTATGGTTAGATTTGGCAATGTTTTGGACTCAAGTGGGTCGGTTATACCCTTGTTCAAAAAACAAATAAAACAAGGCGGACCTGTGACAGTAACTGACATAAATATAGTGCGTTACTTTATGACTATTACAGAGGCTGTAGAATTAGTAATTCAGTCTGGAGCTATGGGTAAAGGAGGAGATGTGTTTGTCCTTGATATGGGCAAACCAGTAAAAATTTTTGATTTAGCTAAAAAAATGATTCAATTAAGCGGTTTAAAAGTTCTAGATAGTGCTAATCCTAATGGAGATATTGAAATCAAATTTACTGGATTAAGGCCTGGAGAAAAACTTTTTGAAGAATTATTGCTAGATGGAAATGTCACGAAAACAGAAAACAAGCTGATAATGCGAACAGAAGAATCAATGATTGAGTGGACTGAACTCAAACCTCTATTAGCACAGCTTGAAAAAGCATGTTTAACAAATAATCTAAATGATATTCGCCAAATACTTTTAACTTTAGTTCCTGAGTTTAAACCGCAATCTGAAGTTTTTAATTCGAATTAATTCTAAATAATCTTAATACCTTCCTTTTTTGCAAAGTAATTGGTTGCAGATAAATACCCCTCAATGCTTCCACAGTCAAAGCGCTTACCCTTGTATTTATATGCAATTACTTTTCCTTTATTTGCCTGAACTAATAATGCATCTGTTATTTGAATTTCCTGATTTTTATCAGGCTTAATCTTTTTTAGAATATTAAAAATATCTGGAGTTAGAATATATCTTCCAATAATCCCTAAATTACTTGGGGCATTTTCTATATTTGGCTTTTCAACCATGTCAGTAATACGATATGTATTATCGTCAATTAAATTTCCAGTTACAACTCCATATTTATTGATTTCATTCATTGGTACTTCTTGAATTGCAATTATTGAACAATGATATTTCTTATAAATATTAATCATTTGTGAAAGGACACCATCATCAACACAGTCACATAAATCATCAGCTAATATAACAGCAAATGGCTCATTGCCAACAAGAGTTTGGCCCGTAAGAATTGCATGCCCTAAACCCAGCATTTGTCTTTGGCGGATATAAGTAAAGTTAGCTCGGTCTATTACATTATTTATTTCATTAAGGTAATGCTCCTTATTAGTTCCTATCAGTTGTGATTCAAGTTCAAATGAATCATCGAAATGGTCTTCAATTGATCTTTTTCCTCTTCCAGTAACAATTGCCATGTTTGCGATTCCAGCAGAAAGTGCCTCCTCAACCCCATATTGAAGTAGTGGTTTTGTAAGAATTGGAAGCATTTCTTTTGGAATTGCTTTTGTTGCAGGAAGGAAACGAGTTCCATAGCCAGCAGCTGGGAAGAGACATTTATTTATCAAAAAAATATTAACCTTAAATTTATATTTAATAATTTTATACTAGAATACATATCTTAACTTGTCATGCTTACAATTTGATCATAAGTTGATTTATTTTATGAATTATAAGAATAAAAGGTATTAAGGTTCATTTTTAACAAAAACATAATTAAATGTTTTATTTAATTTGCTATTTGAATCGACTATTTCTTTATTATGTTTTTTATGAAGAAGTATAAAATTGTTATTTTTCATGATTTGTAAGACGTTCTCATATTGATCAGTAAAATTCTCGTTTATCTCTACAGAAATGCTTTTAATTTTTTGGTGATTTAAATATTTACTTGCACCATCTAGAATTAAGTGTTCTATCCCATCAACATCAATTTTTATGTGGTCAGGAATATCTAATATATCGTTATCTAAAAAATAATTGATAGACGTTCCAATTAACTTATAATTCATTTTTGATTTAAAGTCTTTACCTTCAAAATTCCAAGATTCCCCAAAAGAATTTAAGGCGCCACCTTCTTTAAATTGACCTTCTTTCATCATTAAAAATTCATTTTTCTTATTTGTAAGTGGTATTGGGACAACCAGAATTTTTTCTTCTAAGTTGTTTATTGATATATTTCGAGTTAGTACTCTTAAATTTGAAGATGAAGGTTCAAATGCTATCGAAATAGAATTTCTATTTTTCAATACATTGTATATCGAATATAGGCCAATATTTGCTCCAATATCCCAAAAAATTAAATCATCAAGATTATTAAAGCTATCTATCCATTCGAGAGTTTCCGGTTCTTTTAAAAAAAATGTATCTACTCTCCAATTTACAAGTAGGGTTGGAGTAAAAAATTTTACATCCTTGTCTAAAATATTCAGAGTCTTATAAGAGTCTGATTCTAAAAATTCTTTGAACCAGGGAAGCATACTTTTTTTAATAAGTAAAAAAAGTAATTTATCTAGATAAAATATTATCTTATAAAAAAAATAACTTAGTTTTTTAATCATAATTAATTATACAACGTTGTTTTTTATATAAGGCTTAGTTAAGTCTATTTGCATTGATATTAATATTTTTTCCTTCACTAAGGAAATATTGATCGAATTAAAAACACATTGCTGATTCGAAAAATAATGAAAATCACCATTATTTATAAAATTTATAAACAGGGTTTAATTTTTTTAATTTATTTTCCAAATGATTTAAATGATAAGGATCCAAATACTTCGTCACATTTATCTAAAATTTCATCATCATAAACTTGATTTATTGCTTTCTTATTTTCTTTGAAACAGTGCTTAAGATCTGGATTAATATTTAGCAGTTTTTTAATATTAGACCAAACATTTGGGTTGCCACATAATGACTCATATTCTATAAAATAAATTTCTGTATATTTTTCAGATAATTCTAAAATAGTCTTATAAGTCAAATACCATTGCTCAAGCCAATGATTTAATTCTAATTCATTAAGATATTTAATGTTTGAAGAATGGATTTTCTTATAATCTAAACCAAATTCGCTATGTCCAATCCACTTCATATAATTTCTTGTAAAAGTATCTTTATTTTGTTTTTTACTAAACTTAATATGTTGATTTAAAAGAGATAATGCTTGTTGCCGAGGATCTCGAAACGGGATAAGAATTATTGAGTTAGGAAAAATTTCAGATATTAAGCTAATTCTTCTGATATTTTGATTATTCTTACTTAAGTAGCGCAACTTTTTATTTTTTTTTAGTATAAGAGCAATGAATTTTAAAAAAAATTTTTTTCTATTAATTAAATCATCACCAAAAGTTTTCCAATAAACTTCTTCAAAAGCTTCTGGCGATTTTGTTGAAATACTCAAACCATCTCCATGCATTCTCTCTTTTTGGTTGCTATGACTTTTATTAAAGCTAATTTTTGACCATAAATTTGGCGCAAGTATAAATGGCATATCTTCATAAGTTAGCGAAGCAAATTGATTTGATTGGTAAATCGTATTTAGCAAGATTGTTGAACCTGATCTTGCAAGTCCAGCTACAAAAACATGTTTATCATCAAAACTTTCCTCATCATCTGAAAAAAGAGATTTTTCAAAATCAAACATAATCTCTCTAATCAATTTAGAGGAAAGAACAGTTCTATGGAGAATTTGTTGAATAAATGAGTAGTTATTCATTAAACCCTCCCTTTCTTAGTTTGAAATATATTAGCGATATAATGATTGAAATAAACATACCTTTGATTGAGAAAAGAAAAACTAAAAATTCCGTAGAAAAAAATATAAAAAAAGAAAATAAAATAATAATTAAGAACAAAATTTTCAAGACCGAAATTGAGTTTTTTAAAATCACAATAGCATAAAATGGAATTATTTTCTCTTTCCAATGGTCACTAATTTTTGATGAGAAAATAATATGAGAAACCTTTCTCAAAACAATTATTATTGAATTTACATTGCCACTCAAGTTAAGTCTTATAATTAATTCAATACTTAGTAAACACGCAACAGTAAGGTAGATGTAATTCAATGTAAAGACATTAGTTATGTTTTTTATTTTTTCTTCTTTTGATAATCGCTCTTTTAATTGGGTAATACAAGATACCAAATAGTGCTAAAAAGATTGCACCAATTACACCAAGAACAGCGGCAATAAATCCGCCTCCCATTCCAGGACCTAGGTAGGCAAATATCGGGCTACTAATTGTTAATAAAATAATTATCAAGTATATATTTTTCACTTTAATCTCCATAATTTAAGATATTTTGAACTTTGGTAATATCTTCAGGTTTATTTAAAATTCTAGACCAATTAACAAAATAAATATTTCCATTTTTAGCTCTATTGACGAATTGCCATTGTAAAGATGCATCTTTATTAAAGTACAATAATCTACCATAATCTGACTCTTCAATAAAAAGGTCACCATTTTTCAGAACTAGACTCCTGCCTTCGGTAATAGTTCTTACATCATATTTTTTAGAAGAATTTTCCAGATATTTTGAATATTTATCTTTTAAAAAATCATAAATGAGTACCTCGTTATTGCCTTCAACATGGCTTCCATCATGAAAGGTATAAGAATTATTATTAAAAATAGAAATAGTATGATTATTGATTATATTGACGTCATGTTGCATAGCATTATGACCTTGAGATTTCCAGATGATTTTATTAGTTGAGGGTCGATATAATAGGACCATTGATAAATGTCGCAAAGATAAAAATAAATCCCCACGATTCCAGAAAGGTCCATTATTTAAGACTGGTTGAATGTCATTTAAGTGAACTGGGTCTTTAACAAAAAACCTATTTCTTCCAAAAATTAAAAACTGTAAATCATTTTCTATCAAGATTTCACTTACAGATTTTTGATATAGTATTGTGCCATCTGGTGAAACTTTCGTAATAGCATCATCATGGTAAGTGCCATAGTCTTTACCAACAAACTTTGAATCAATCTTGTATGGGTAAATTCTACTTGGCACCCAAAAATTTCCTTCATGATCTTGCTCTGTACTATGATGAAAGGCATCTTTTTGATTTAGCCAAACTAATTGACTATTTTTATCAATTTTAATTAGAGGAGTATCATGTTTAAAAATTAACCCTCCATCTTCAGTTAAAAATGGATGAATTAATCTAAATCTACTAGAACTGCGATCGGTTAAAAGATTTTCAAATTCTGGATCTGAAACATTAGCTAATGAATTAATTTGCTCGATGTCTGGATTCCATGTTTTTTTAACATCAAATGTTCTCAAATCAATAAGTTCAACAATTGAACTTTGTTTATCGCCATCATATCTTGAAAGTAATAAATATCTCTCTTCCTCAACTGGCTTTCCATGAAACTCTGAAATATTTCGAAACCTTTTCTCAATAACTACTGGAGCAGATAAATCGTAACTTAAATGTAGCGATATCTTTTTAACATTTACTGGGATTTCTGCTAAAAAAAGAGCTGTTTTAGAGAAAATACCAAATTTTTTTGACCCAATTAGTTCCTGCCTAACTAGAATTCCATTGCTAATTGCAAGAATTAGACTTAACAAACCAATTAATAACAAGGCCCATAGTTCAATTTTAATTTTTTTTGACAAATTCATAATAAATCAATTTTAAACTATAAGTTTTTTATAATTTATAAAAGTGGAGTTAACTACTGGTTCAAATTAAACTACTCGACTGTGACCGAGTAGTATTGAGGACATTCTTGTTTAAACCGTTGATTAATCAACATAGTCACAGATAAAATTTAATTCCAAATCAGCAGTAGAATTAGGAGCAGGATATTCCCATTGCTCATTTGGTGGGTTGTAAGATGTGTTAATTTCACCTTTACCCATCGATTCTTTATACGACAAAAATGTCAAAACTTTATACCGATTTATTCCACAGTCAACTTGTAAATACATTTTAGAACTAATCGTTCCACTTTCTGAAGGTTTAAGAAGATCCATCATATCCCAAAAATAAACATATCCACCATGTTCTTTGATTGTATCTGTTTCTATGTAAGTATCATTACCAGCAACATCTGTAGCAACTAACTTCCACTCACCATAAGAGTTAAATGAAATTAGTATTGAGAATAGAAGTATGAGTAGTTTTTTCATAGTTAACCTTAATACTTAACACAAATCTTCCTCTAATTCTATATATCTATAACTAGAAAAAGTGTAGTCATAAATTTCAATTTCACAACCACTACTATAGCATGCAATATCTTCTATATCGACAATATGCCAGTCTGAGGTTTCCCAGTCAAACATATAGATATTATCTCCTTCACTAAAGCAGTATTCATCAAATTCCACCCAATTTGAAGTTGAATAATAGTCAAAACCATCTACTCCAGCATATGAGATACAACTCAAAATTAAACATATTGGTAATAAAAAAAGTGTGATAAGTTTTTTCATAGTAGAATCATTTTTTCCTTGAATAAACATAAAGAAAAAGACCACCCAACAACATTGCTAAACCTAACCACATATATTGACCTGCAATTACTGGTGGTAATTCCAAACCGTACCAGAGTATATAACCCCCAAATAATGCAATAAGTATTGAAATAAGTCCCATTCGAATATTCTACTAGGGTTTTATTAATCAGGAAACCAAAATTGAATGTTAGTTATTTTTAGTTTGGAATGTTTTAATCTTCTATTTATTTTTCTAGATTTATAGAAATACATTCCAATGAGTTGTCTTGTGTAATCCTTTCCTGTTGGTGTTTTAATTTTATGGGAATTTAGGTAATTTGATATTTCCTTATTACCCATTCCTTCTTCATGAAGTTTATTAATGAGGTTATGGGTATCTTCAAATCTTTTTGATTTTCTAAATCTTGTTAATACTTGTGTCTTTAGATTTACATCAAATGTTATGATTAAATCATCAGGTTTTTTTATAAGAGGGAAGGGTGGTCGAATGTCCTTAAATTTACTCGACAGTTACGGACTTTGCAAGATTTCTAGGTTTATCTACGTTAGTACCTTTCTCTAAAGCAACATGGTAACTTAATAATTGTAAAGGAATTGTAAAAATAATAGGCGCAGTAATTCTTCCAAGGTTAGATGTAATTGGAATTACTTCCATTGCTTCCATAGGTTTAACTCTAGAGTTTTCATCTTCAAATACAATCATTTGAGAGCCTCTAGATTTAACCTCTTGTAGGTTAGATTTTAATTTTTCTAACAGTTCATCATTTGGAGCAATTGCAATAACTGGCATATCCTTATCAATAAGTGCGATTGGCCCATGTTTTAACTCTCCTGCTGGATATGCTTCAGCATGAATATAGCTAATTTCTTTAAGCTTAAGTGCTCCTTCCATAGCAATTGCGTGCATTGTACCTCTTCCTAAAAAAAGAGCACTGCTTTTATGTTTAAATCGAGTTGATAATTCTTTAATTTGATCTTCTTGAAGAAGAGCCTCATTTACAAGTCCAGGCAATTTTTTTAATCCATCTACAATTTCTTTTTCTTGAGTTGCATCTATTGTACTTTTTAACTTTCCTAGAGAACAAATTAGTAAAGCAAGTGCAACCAATTGAGTTGAAAAAGCTTTTGTGCTTGCAACTCCAATTTCAGGACCAGCATGAGTTAAAAAAGTTAAATCAGAAAGTCTAGTGAGGCTAGATTCAGCCGAATTACATATACTAAGAGATTTTACTTTTTTATTTATTTTTTTTGCTGCCTTAAGGGCTTCTATAGTATCAGCAGTTTCGCCACTCTGTGATAGAGTCACAAAGAGAGTATCATCCAAAAGAATAGGGCGACGATAGCGGTATTCACTGGCAATTTCAACACTGCAAGGTATTTTAGCAATATCTTCAGCCCAGTATTTTCCTACAAGGCCAGCATTATAACTGGTGCCACAAGCAATAATTTGAACTTGTTTTACCTTTTTTAAAATTTCTTCAGCTTTATATCCAAATGATGAAGAAATAACTGAATCATAAGTAATTCGAGACTCTAAGGTATCCCTTATTGCCTGAGGCTGTTCAAAGATTTCTTTCTGCATGAAATGATTAAACAGGCCTTTATCAGCCTGACCAACTTTTATCTTAGAATTTTTTATTGGGCGAACAACTAGGTTGCCATCTGCATCAAATATGGTAACTTTATCGATTTTTATTTCGGCAATATCACCCTCTTCAAGAAAAATAAATTTTTTGGTTTCTGATAAAAGAGCTAATTGATCAGATGCAATGTAGTTTCCATTTAAACCAATACCGACTATCAAAGGTGATCCTTTCCTTGTTGCAATAATTTGATCTGGATATTTAGATGAAATAATACCCAGGCCATATGAGCCCTCAAAAGATTTAACTGCATTTTGAACTGATTCAATAAGTGTTTTACAAGATTTCAACTCAAAGTCTACAGCATGAGCAATAACCTCGGTATCTGTTTCAGATTTGAATTCATAGCCTTGTTTAATTTGATTATTTTTTATTTCAACGTAATTTTCAATGATTCCATTATGAACTACACTAACTGAATTTTTAGATATATGTGGATGCGCGTTAAGGCTTGATGGTTCACCATGAGTTGCCCATCTTGTATGGGCAATTCCTACATTTCCTAATATTTTCTTACTTCTGTCATTTAAATTTTTTTCCAGGTTTTTGACTTTTCCAACAGATCTTGCTCTGTTAAAGGTATTTTTGTTAGAAAGAACAATAAGGCCGGAAGAATCATAACCTCTATACTCTAGGCGATTAAGCCCTTCTAATAGAAGTGGAGTGATATTTTTGTTTGTAACTCCACCAACTATTCCACACATAATGGTTATTTAAATTAATAAGTATTACATTATAGTTAATTATGTAATAAAACCATATGTCTTGAGGTTAATTTATTGTAACTAATGACAATTAGAGAAATTTAGCAATTTATAGTTTATTTGGGTTTTAGATTATAATAAAAAGCATAATGAAAGCAGATCTTCATAATCATTCCTACTATTCAGATGGAGTTCTATCGCCAAGTGAATTGGTTGAACAATCCAATAAAGTTGGCTGCGATTTATTTTCTTTAACCGATCATGATACAACAGAAGGCATAATTGAAGCTCAATTAGAGGCTGATAAATTGGGTGTTACATTAATAAATGGTGTAGAAATATCTGCATTTTGGCATAATATGGCTATTCACATTGTAGGGTTGGGAATTGATATTACTAGTGATATTCTTCAAAATGGCTTGAAACATAATAGAGAATTAAGAAAAGTAAGAGCTGAAAAAATAGCTCTGGGTTTATGGCGCTCTGGGGTTAAAGACGCATTAGAAAAAGCTCAAAAAATAAGTGGAGGGTCTATGCTAACTCGCACGCATTTTGCGCAAATGTTAATTAAAGAAGGCTATTGTAAAGACATGAAGTCAGTTTTTAGAAGGTATATGACTGGAAAAAAACCTGGAGGAGTCAGAGTTGAATGGAAGACTTTTGATGAAGTCATACATTGGATTCATTCTGCAGGCGGTAAAGCATTGATTGCACATCCATTTCGATATCGGATGACTCATACTAAAATAAAAAAAATGCTTTATGACTTTAAGAAAGCTTCAGGAGATGGTTTTGAATTAGTTAATGCAAATAGCTCTGAGGAAGAAATTTCTCTTGGAGATCAATGGTCAGAAAACTATAATTTACTTGTATCATGCGGTTCAGATTTTCACGGTTGGCCTAATCAAAGGATTCAAATTGGAAACTTAAGTGATCTGCCTAATCACAGAAGGGCTGTATGGAGCTATTTGTAATGGCATTAGTTTTTAATATTCATCCTCAAAATCCACAAAAAAGACTTATTAACAAAGTTACTGAAATTATACAAAATGGAGGTGTCATCGCCTATCCAACTGATTCAGGATACGCGCTTGGTTGTGCATTGGGTAATAAAGGTGCAATGGAGAGAATTGTAAAAATTCGACATTTAAAAAGACACCATCACTTTACTTTAATGCTTAAAGATTTATCACATGTGGGAGAATTTGCTAAATTGAACAACTCTGGTTTTAGATTATTGAGAAAGATTTTACCTGGTGCTTATACATTAATTCTTGAAGGGGTAAAAGATATACCAAATCGTCTTTTAAATGGCAATAGAAAGACAATTGGAGTTCGAGTTTCAAGAAACACTATAGTTCAATCAATTCTTAATGATATGGAAGAGCCTATTATGAGTGTTTCTCTTATAATAAAGGGCTATGAATTCTATAATGGTAATGATGTCAAGACAGTTTTGAGTAATTCAATAGATCTGATTATAGACTCAGGCCATTGCCCACCAGAGCCGACTTCAGTTATAGACATCTCTAAAGATGAAATAATAATTTTGAGAGAGGGCGCAGGAAGTCTGGAATCTATAATTTAAGGTACTTGTAATCATGATGTAATTACAATATAATTACATCATGGCTAAAATAATTCAAATAGGGAATTCCCAGGGCATCAGAATACCTAAACCGATTATTGCACTTGCTGAGCTTCAAGATCAGGATCTTGATTTTGTTGTTATGGATAGTGGGCTTCTTATTACTCCAGAAAAAAAAGTTCGAGTAGGCTGGGAAATTCATGATACCAATCTAACTACTGATTGGGAGTGGAGTAAGAATCAATGAAACGTTTTGAAGTTTGGCTCATTATGAAAAATCCTGAATATGGCCGTGTAGTCAACAATCTTGGCTTGTGTACGATTATTACTCCAGACGAATTAAATAATTTACCCAATCTATTGGTGGCTCCGATGACTACATCAATCGAGAGTATTCCTAGTAGAGTAGAGTGTATTTTTGAAGGTACAAAAGGTTTCATTATGCTAGATCAAATCAGACCCATAGAAAAATTATGCTTTATCAAAAAATTAGGTGAAATTGAAAATGATATTCAAATAAATTTATGCGATCGCTTTCAAGAGTTTTTTGCTTACTAACTGGGGCTGTGAGTATAATCAACTCATTTAATAATTATTCAAGTTTGAAATGAAAACTGCTGAAATCCGCCAGAAATTTTTAGCTTACTTTGAGAGCCACGGTCATTCAATTCAGCAGAGCGCACCTTTGGTTCCCCATAATGACAATACCTTATTATTTGTTAATTCAGGAATGGTTCCATTTAAAGATTTATTTACTGGAGCCGTAAAAAAGCCCTTTAACCGTGCGGTTTCATGTCAAAGATGTGTTAGAGCAGGTGGAAAGCATAATGACTTGGATAATGTGGGGTATACCGCTCGTCACCATACATTTTTTGAAATGCTTGGGAACTTTAGTTTTGGAGATTATTTCAAAAGTGAGGCTATTCGATATTGTTGGGATTTTTTAACTATTGAACTTGGCCTTCCAAAAGAAAAGCTCTGGGTGAGTGTTTTTGAAGATGATGATGAGGCGGCTGATATATGGGTTAATGAGATCGGTTTTCCTATAGATAGAATATCTCGATGCAGCGCTAAAGATAATTTTTGGCAAATGGGTGATACTGGCCCTTGTGGGCCATGTAGTGAAGTTTTTTATGATCATGGAGAACATATTGAAGGAGGGCCTCCCGGAACTCCAGAAGAAGATGGCGACAGATTCATTGAAATTTGGAATTTAGTTTTTATGCAATTTGAGCGTCAGCAAGACGGCACATTGGTGCCACTTAAATCAACTGGTGTTGACACTGGTATGGGTCTTGAGAGACTAGCAGCTGTTATTCAACATGAAAATAACAATTACGACATTGATAGCTTTAAAGAATTAACGACTGCAGTAGCAGCATTAGTTCCTAAAGAAAAAGAAATAAAATCAAGTAATGCTTCAGTCAGAGTTATTGCTGACCATATCCGTTCAACTGCATTCATGGTTGTCGATGGTATTACTCCATCCAATGAAGGAAGGGGGTATGTTCTCAGAAGAATTATTCGAAGAGCGATTCGCCATGGATACAAATTAGGCATTAGTGAGATTTTCTTTTATAAATTGGTATCAGTTCTATCAAATCAGAATAAAAAAGCTTATCCTGAGCTTATTTCTAACAAAGATCATGTTGAGAAAACGCTTAAAAAAGAAGAAGAGAGATTTATCGAAACGCTTGATATGGGAATGGGAATTCTTGAGGATGCTATTCAAGAAATTTCTGGAAATGAAATTTCTGGCGAAGTTGCCTTTAAACTCTATGATACTTATGGCTTCCCTGTCGACTTGACAGGTGACATTGCTAGAGAGCGTGGTCTTAAGATAGACATGGAGGGTTTTGATGCTGAAATGGAAATTCAAAAAGAGCGCGCCAGAAAGGCTGGGGATTTTGAGTCCAAAAAAACTTTAATAACAATTGAAAATCCAACTGAATTTCTTGGTTATAAGAATTTTAATAACACTGCCACTATCAATGTAATTATTAAAGATAACAAATCTGTCAGTAAGTTGAAAGCAGGAGAACAAGCGATTTTGATTTTAGATAAAAGTAGTTTTTATGGAGAGTCTGGAGGTCAAATTGGAGATCAGGGAACTCTATCAAATAAAAGCTCAAAATTTAATGTAACTGACACTCAGAAGCAAGCTTCTAATGCTTATGAGCACTATGGGGTATTAGATTCTGGCTCTATCAAAGTAGGCGATAAAGTCAATGCCAAAATAGACTCAGAGAGAAGAAAGAGAATTATGAGAAATCACTCTGCAACACATCTTCTTCATGAATCCTTGAGGATTGTTCTTGGCGATAAAGTTCAGCAAAAAGGATCTTTGGTCGAATCTGAAAAATTAAGATTTGATTTCTCTCATGATGAGGTAATACCAAAATCAAAGTTAGATGAGATAGAGATGATTGTGAATGAGCAAATATTAGGCAATTCGAAAGTAAGAACTGAAGAAACTGATATTGAATCAGCCAAAAAGAAAGGCGCTATGGCTCTTTTTGGTGAAAAATATGGAGAAAAAGTCAGAGTTCTTTCAATGGGAGATGATGATTTTTCTGTTGAGCTATGCGGAGGCACACATGTTCAAAGATTAGGAGATATAGGAAGATTTAAAATTATTTCTGAAGGTGGTGTAGCTTCTGGTGTCAGAAGGGTTGAGGCAATTACAGGGTTTGAGGCCTATAGGCTTGAAAAGAGTAATGAAGATAGTCTAAATATGATTACTAGCTTAACTAAATCAAACTCATCAACAGTCTTGGATAAGGTTAAGCAGTTAATCTCTAATCAAAAAAAGCTTGAGAAACAAATTTTAGGCTTTCAAAAACAATTGGTAATTGATCAAAGTGGCGATTTACTCTCTAGTGCTGTAGAAATTAATGGTATCAAGCTTCTTGCAACTGAAGTGTCAGAGGTATTGCCAAAAGATCTTAGGGATTTAGCAGATAAATTAAAAGATAAATTGGGCAGTGCAGTAATTGTTTTGGCAGTTGTCTCAGGAAACAAAGTTTCACTAATATCCGCTGTATCAAAAAATCTGACAAGCAAATATCAAGCAGGGGCTATCTTGAACCATGTTGCATCTCAGATAGGAGGTAAAGGAGGCGGCAGGGCTGATATGGCTCAAGGCGGCGGTACTCAGCCTGAAAAATTATCAGACGCCTTAAATTCAGTTAAGGATTTGATAAAAAAGACTTAGCATAGAGCTGGGTATAATTTTATCAATGGATTGGAATCAAATATCTTTTGAAGTCAATAAAAATAAAGTAGATCTAGTTTCTGAAGTTCTTACAGGTCTTGGAAGTATTTCAATTTCATATTCTGACGCTCTCGATAATGCAATTTTTGAACCTCCATTAGGTGAAACCCCACTTTGGGAATCTGTTCAAATTACGTCTCTATTTCCTTCAGAAATAAGTAAAGAGTTTGTTATTGATTCAATAGTCAAAATCTGCAGTATTAATGTCAAGGATAGCTTAGAACTGAAAGATAGAATCTGGGAAGAGGAATGTCAAAAAAATTTTCCTTCGATGCAATTTGGTAAAAAACTTTGGGTGCGTCCTTCCTGGGATTCATTATTGGAACTTCCTAGTGATGCAGTAATAATCAATATGGATCCTGGATTAGCATTTGGGACTGGAACACACCAGACAACAAGTTTATGTTTAGAGTTTTTAGATGAAAATCCTCCTAAAGGGCTTAATGTTATTGATTTTGGCTGTGGCACGGGTATTTTGGCTATTGCTGCTGCAAAGTTAGGCGCTAATAGTATTCTTGCTATCGACAATGACCCTCAAGCAGTCATTTCTAGTCAAGAAAATGCTGTTAATAATAACTGTGAAAGTGTTATCCATACAATCCATTCAATGGAAAAGGAGAAGTATAGGAATTGTGATTTACTTATAGCTAATATTCTTGCCAATCCGCTCATGGAGTTGCAGCCTCTTTTTTCAGGACTATTAAATCCTAATGGGACTTTACTATTATCTGGAATCCTTAAAGATCAATTGGAGAGATTATTAGATTGCTATTCAGATAACTTTATGAATTTTGAGTTAGCTAATATGGGTGAATGGTTCAGAGTTAAAGCTAAAAAAGGCAACCGAGAAGAATAAAATAGTTTATAACTAACTTTATGATTGTTTATTTATTTTTTCCATTAGCTTTAATTATATCAAGCTCTCTCGGAATATTAATTTCTCCTCAATGGACGCTCGCTCCTTTTGTTTGGGTTCTTGTAATTGTTCCTATAATTGATTTTATATTGCCTAATCTAAATAACAAAGATGAGAATTTGAATGAAAAAAAATTTCATAATTTGGCACTTATTATAATTTTGCCTGGCATCTTATTTTTGATTGTATTTGGTCTTATTAGTTTATCTAATTCCTCGATGACATATCTTAGTGCAGCTGCTATTGGAGCCTCTGTCGGTATGTCTGGGGGTTCAATTGGTATAACTGTGGCTCACGAACTAATTCATCGAAGAAATAAGTATATGAGAGGCGTGGGTATTATGCTTTTGGTATTGTGTCTTTATGGTCATTTTCGAATAGAGCATATTTATGGCCATCATAAAAATGTAGCCACTAGAGATGATCCTGCAACAGCTAGAAAAGGAGAGAATTTTTACTTTTATTTTATTAGATGTGTAGTGATGAGTTTTGTATCGTCATGGAACACTGAAAAAGATTTACTAAATAAAAAAGATATGAACACTTTGAGCATTAATAATAGAATGATCCATTATTTTGTTATAGAAATATTATTTCTATCCGTGGCCTATATTGTGGCTGGATTACATGGAATAATCTTTGTTTTATTTCATTCCTTTGTGTCTATTCTTTTGCTAGAGCTTGTAGATTACATTCAACATTATGGCCTTGAAAGGAAAAAAGTTAATGAGAAATATGAAAGATATAATGAACTTCATTCTTGGAACAGTAGGCATCCATCTGCTAACTGGTCAACATTTAATCTTGGACTTCATAGTGAGCATCATAAAACCGCTTCAAAGCACTATCCTTTGCTTTCGCAAGATAAGCAAAAAATGGAAATGCCAGTTAACTATTCAATGATGATTGCAATGGCGCTTGTGCCTTTTGTTTGGTTTAAGGTCATGGATCCTAAATTGATTGCTAACTAACCACCACCCACTGCAGAAATTACTTCAATTTTGTCTAATTCTTTAAGTAGGGCCAAAGAGTAACTTGATTTTGGAATAATTGATTCGTTAATTTCAATTGCAACCCGCTGATTTTGATAGCCTAAATGTAGAATTAAATCATCAATATTTGAATTTTTAGGTAGTGAAATTTTTTCACCATTAACTATAATTTTCACAAATACATTGAGTTTGTTTAACTTTCTTAGATTATAACATTGGTTTAATAAATTCAAGAGTGTTTGGATGATAAGGCATGGTAAAATTCTCGGAGTTTTGAACCTCGAATAGGAGTTATATTTTGCCTCAAACTGCCGTATTAGCACTCGAAGATGGCAAAGTTTTTTGGGGAAAATCAATCGGTTCTATTGATCATACAGTTGGAGAAGTAGTCTTCAATACAGCTATGACAGGTTATCAAGAAATACTGACTGATCCCTCATATAGTCAGCAGATAGTAGCACTGACTTATCCACATATTGGTAACACAGGAATAAATGTTGTTGATGAGGAGTCATCTAAAGTTTATACGTCAGGACTGATCATCAGAGATCTTCCCCTTGTACAAAGTAGTTGGCGCTCAGAGATGAGTCTAGATAAGTACCTATTCAACAATAACATAGTGGCCATTGCAAATATCGATACACGAGCTCTTACAAGGCATCTAAGAATTAATGGGGCTCTCAAAGGATGCATAATGACTGGTGATTCAATCGACTCTGATATAGCAATTCAGAAGGCAAAAAATTTTGCTGGTTTAAAAAATATGGATTTAGCCAAAGTAGTTTCAACTTCTAAAACCTATTCATTTAATCAAGGAAAATTTGATATAGAGAGTGCTACTTTTAATAATAAACCCTCTAAATTTAAAGTTGCTGTCTATGACTATGGTGTTAAGAAAAATATATTAAGGATTCTGGTGGATAGAGGTTGCGAACTAACTGTCTTTAATGCCCAAACTTCACTTGATGATTTATTAGCTATTAATCCTGACGGCGTTTTTCTATCTAATGGCCCTGGTGATCCTGAGCCATGTGATTATGCAATTCAAAATATTAAAGGATTATTAAATAAAGAGATCCCTATCTTTGGAATATGTTTAGGACACCAGCTTTTATCGCTCGCATCCGGAGCTAAAACTGAAAAAATGAAGTTTGGTCATCACGGTGCAAATCATCCTGTTCAAGATTTGAAGTCTAAAAGGGTAATGATTACCTCTCAAAATCATGGCTTCGCAGTTTCTGAAAAAGACTTGCCTGAAGCTATTGAGATTAGCCATCGCTCATTATTTGATAAGAGTATTCAGGGCATTAGAATTAAGAATAAACCAGCGTATAGTTTTCAAGGTCACCCAGAGGCATCACCTGGCCCACATGATGTTAGTTACTTATTTGATGAATTTATAGAGCTTATGAAGCAATGAATTTTAATCTTTCATTTTTTTAGTTAAGTATGCCTAAAAGACAGGATATTAAAAGTATTTTAATCATTGGCGCAGGTCCTATTGTCATTGGTCAAGCGTGTGAATTTGATTATTCAGGGGCTCAAGCCTGCAAAGCGCTTCGAGAAGAGGGTTATCGAGTTATTCTGGTTAATTCAAACCCAGCAACGATTATGACTGACCCTAAAATGGCTGATGCAACCTACATTGAGCCTATTGAATGGAAAACTGTTGAGAAAATTATTGAAAAAGAAAAGCCGAATGCTTTACTTCCAACTATGGGAGGGCAAACTGCTCTCAATTGCGCTTTAGATCTTGATCGTCACGGTGTTCTAGAAAAACACAGCATTGAGATGATTGGTGCAAATAAAGAGGCAATTGATAAAGCTGAAGATAGAGAGTTGTTTCGCCAAGCAATGCTCAAAATAGGCCTTGACATGCCCAAAGCAGCAATTGCACATTCTCTAGAAGACGCTTTAAAAGTTCAAGAAGAGGTTGGCTTTCCAACAATCATTCGACCATCCTTTACAATGGGCGGTTCTGGTGGAGGCGTTGCTTTCAACAAAGAACAATTTGTGGAAATATGCCAACGTGGCTTAGATCTATCTCCAACTAATGAGCTATTAATAGAAGAATCTATTCTTGGCTGGAAAGAGTTCGAGATGGAGGTAGTTAGGGACAATAAAGATAACTGCATTATCATCTGCTCAATAGAAAACTTTGACCCTATGGGGATTCATACTGGAGACTCAATCACAGTTGCACCTGCTCAAACACTCACTGATAAAGAGTACCAAATTATGCGCAATGCCTCTCTCATGGTCCTCAGAGAGATTGGCGTTGATACTGGTGGTTCAAATGTACAGTTTGCTATTAATCCCGATAACGGAAGATTAACCATTATTGAAATGAATCCAAGAGTCTCTAGATCTTCCGCTTTGGCTTCAAAGGCAACAGGATTTCCAATTGCAAAAGTGGCTGCTAAACTAGCTGTGGGATATACTCTTGACGAACTAGATAACGATATAACAGGCGGCAAGACTCCTGCATCATTTGAACCTTCAATTGATTATGTTGTAACAAAGATTCCAAGGTTTGCCTTTGAAAAATTCCCACAGGCTGATGATCGACTCACTACTCAAATGAAATCAGTTGGTGAAGTCATGGCCATGGGGTCAACATTCCAAGAATCTCTTCAAAAAGCACTCAGAGGTCTTGAGACTGATAAGTCTGGCTTAGATCCAATTATAGATATTAAAGCCGATGAATCAAAATCAAGAATTAGAAGTGAGCTTCTATCTGCTGGTGCAGAGAGAATATTTTATTTAGCCGATGCATTTAGAATAGGAATGAGTTTACAAAATGCATTTGAACTCTCAAAAATTGATCCATGGTTTTTGAGCCAAGTTGAGGACATCGTTTTGTCTGAAAAGTCAATCGAAGGTAAAAATATTGACAATATTCAAGCTGAAACGATTAGAAGCCTCAAGCAGAAAGGTTTTTCAGATAAAAGACTATCGGAAATTCTTAATTGCAAAGAAGAAGTATTTAGAAATAAAAGACTATCCCTTGAAATTAAACCTGTTTTTAAAAGGGTAGATAGTTGCGCAGCTGAATTTGATACTGAAACTGCTTATCTTTATTCCACCTATCAGTCTGAATGTGAAGCACGCCCGTCAGAGAATAAAAAGATTATGATTCTAGGGGGTGGTCCCAATAGAATAGGTCAAGGCATTGAGTTTGACTATTGTTGTGTTCATGCTTCTTTAGCGCTTCAGAAAGCTGGCTATGAAACGATTATGGTTAACTGTAATCCAGAAACAGTCTCCACTGACTATGACGTCTCTGATAGGCTTTATTTTGAGCCGCTAACATTTGAAGATGTTTTAGAGATTATCAATATTGAAAAGCCAGAAGGCATAATTGTTCATTACGGCGGACAGACTCCACTTAAACTTGCAGATGCTCTTGAAAAGAGTGGCGCTAATATTATTGGAACTAGTCCTGACTCTATTGATTTGGCTGAAGATAGAGAGCGCTTTCAAAAGATGATTAAAAACTTAAATCTTAAGCAACCATTAAATGATACTGCTCGATCTCAGAGTGAGGCTCTAGAAATAGCTAATTTAATTGGATTTCCTCTGGTTGTTAGACCGTCTTATGTTTTGGGGGGTCGGGCAATGGAGATTGTTTATGATAATGAGAGTCTTGAGCGATATATGAAAACTGCTGTTAAGGTATCCAATGATTCACCCGTCCTTCTGGATTCATTTTTAGATCATGCAATTGAAGTTGATATTGATGTCATTAGTGATGGTGAAGATATTGTTATTTGCGGGATTATGGAGCATATAGAACAGGCAGGAATTCATTCTGGAGATTCTGCTTGCTCACTGCCACCACATTCTCTGCCATCAAGTGTTCTTGATGAAATGAGAAGACAGGTTAAATTGATGGCTAAAGAACTCAAAGTTATCGGTTTAATGAATGCTCAGCTTGCCTACCAAGATGAAGAAATTTTTGTAATCGAGGTCAATCCAAGAGCTTCCAGAACAATTCCTTTTGTCTCTAAAGCAACTGGTGTTCCTCTAGCTAATATCGCAGCAAGAGTGATGGCTGGACTTTCTCTAAAAGATCAAAATTTTACTAGTGAAATTATTCCTAAGTATTATTCAGTCAAGGAGTCGGTTTTCCCATTTAATAAGTTTTTAGGAGTGGATCCTTTTTTGGGTCCTGAGATGAGATCAACTGGAGAAGTGATGGGAGTTGGTAAGGATTTCCCAGCTGCATTTGATAAGGCTTTTCTTGCAGCAGGTGATGTTGTGCCTAAAAGTGGAAAAGTACTTGTAAGTCTTAGAACTTTGGATCGTGGAAGATTAGTTGAACTCGGTCAAAGACTTATTAGCCAAGGTTTTGAGATAGTGGCAACTCGAACTAACCAAGATATTCTCTCACAGGCTGGCCTTAACTGTACAATAATAAATAAAGTGTCAGAAGTGTCTCCAAATATTGAAGATGCTATTAAAAATGATGAAATTATTCTGATAATAAATTCTACAGATGATGCTCAAGGCCTCGAAGATGCCACAGTAATAAGGTGTCAAGCATTAATTCATAAGATTCCGTGTTTGACGACAGTTGCTGGTGCATTTGCAATGCTTGATGGATTAAAAACTCCAGACAGGTTAATTGTGAGGTCGTTACAATCTATTCATAAATAATGTATGGAAACAATACCAATCACAGTTAAAGGAGCTAATAATCTTGAAGATGAGCTAATAAAGCTTAAGGATGAAGAGCGTCCTAGAATAGTGAATGATATTGCGACTGCAAGAGAGCATGGAGATCTCAAAGAAAATGCTGAATATCATGCTGCAAAAGAAGAGCAAGCTTTTGTAGAGGGTAGAATTCAGGAGATTGAGTCAAAATTATCTCGTTTGCAAATTATAGATGTAAAACAATTAAATCAAGATGGTCGTTGCGTCTTTGGAACGACTATTAGTCTATTAAATTTGTCTGATAACAGCGAAATTAGCTATCAAATTGTTGGCGAAGATGAAGCTGATATCGATAATAGTAAGATTTCTTGTCATTCACCCATTGCTAGAGCTTTAATTGGAAATGAAGAGGGCGATGAGGTCACTGTAAAAGCTCCCAAAGGGGATATTTCCTATGAAATTCTTGACGTTCAGTACATTTAGCTTGATTTAAATTAGCTGGTTTTTTTAAACTTTTTCTTTGTCTTCATTTTTTAATTCTGTGTAGAATTGTAATCTTTTTTCATAGAGGAAATAAAGAATGCCTGGCTTATTACCTAACATTGATCCTGATGGGCTTTTAGAATATTCCGTAGTCTATACTGATAGATCACTTAATCACATGTCCGATTCATTTCAGGTTGTAATGAATGATGTTTCATCTTCACTTAAAGAAGTATACAACGCCAAATCTGTCATTTTAGTTCCTGGTGGAGGAACTTATGGGATGGAGGCAGTTGCTCGTCAATTTGCAACTGATAAAGATTGTTTAGTGCTGAGAAACGGTTGGTTTAGTTATCGTTGGTCACAAATTTTAGAAATGGGCAATATTCCATCAAAGCTTACTGTTTTGAAGGCAAATCGAAAGCGCGCTGGTTCTCAAGAATCATTTTCTCCAGTAGATATTGGCGAAGTTGTTGAACAAATTAAAACTGAAAAGCCAGCAATGGTGTTTGCACCTCATGTTGAAACATCATCCGGAATTATTCTTCCTGATAAATATATTAAATCTATTTCAGACGCTGTCCATTCAGTTGGAGGTATGTTTGTATTAGATTGTATTGCATCTGGAGCTATTTGGATTGATATGAAAAAATGTGGAGTAGATGTCTTAGTGAGCGCTCCTCAAAAAGGATGGAGTGCTTCACCTGCCTTTGGGATGGTGATGTTATCTTCAAGTGCTTCTGAAAATATTCATAATACTCTGAGCACAAGTTTTTCTTGTGACCTTCTTAAATGGATGCAAATTATGCAAGCCTATGAGAATGGTGGACATGCTTACCACGCTACTATGCCTACGGATGCCATTAAACATTTTAGAGATACGATAAATGAAACAGCTGATTTTGGTTTTGATAAAGCTAGAGATAAACAACAAGAGTTGGGGAATCGAGTGAGGTCTTTACTAAAGAAGCATGGTTTTATTAGCGTTGCTGCAGATGGCTTTCTTGCTCCTGGAGTCGTTGTAAGCTATACCTCTGATAAGGCAATACATAACGGCTCCAAGTTTAAAGATTTGGGAATACAAATTGCTGCTGGAGTTCCGCTTCAATGTGATGAAGGTGATGATTATCAAACATTTCGTCTTGGATTATTTGGCTTGGATAAGTTGAAGGATGTTGATGCCGCAGTTCAGAGGCTTGAAGATGTGTTTAATCAATTAACATGATTGATTAAATGAGGGTTGAAGAATTAAATCATAGTGATAAAGAAGAATGGGCTAAGCTCTATCATGGTTATGCTGAATTCTATGAAATGGAAATGAATGAAGATATTCTTGATACGGTTTGGTCATGGATACATACTCCTGATATTAAATTTTATGCAATTGGGGTTAGGTCTAATGATAGAGTGTTAATTGGGTTTATGCATTTCAGGGAGATGCCATCACCCCTTCGGGGAAAGCTTGTTGGATTTTTAGATGATCTCTTTGTTCATCCTGATTCTAGAGGTTCTGGAGCTGTTCAATCATTATTTAAAGAGCTCAAATCAATAGCTGCAAAAAATAATTGGCCTTATGTAAGATGGATAACAGCTACAGATAATTCTAGGGCTCGAAAAGTTTATGATAAGATTTCAGATCCGATAGATTTTGTTACTTATCAAATGCAAATTGACTAACTTTAAAGGCTTATGGCCTTTAGATTGATTATTAAGCATTGATCTATAGAATATTTTTTGGAGTTTGAGTGAATGAAACAAGGCGAAATAGTTGGTGAATTTTTAGTTCCTCCTCATCCCAAAGGTATTTCAATTGAAGGAAATTTAGTTTCTTTGAAGCCTCTTGTTGCAAATCAGTTTGCTGAAGAACTTTTTCTATCAAACTCAATTGACAAAGAAGGGATTAATTGGGCTTACATGCCATATGGTCCATTTGATAATTTAGAAGATTATGCTGAATGGATTGAATCATTTGAGAGTGGTAATGATCCTGTATTTTTTGCCATTATTAGCAAAAAGCTTAATAAAGCTATCGGTGTCGCAAGTTATTTAAGAATCAATCCTGAAGTTGGGTTAATTGAAGTTGGACATATTAATTTTTCTCCGCTTTTGCAAAGAACTACAGAGGCAACTGAAGCAATGTATCTAATGATGAAGTGGGCTTTTGATAATGGATACAGACGCTATGAGTGGAAATGCAATGCTCTTAATTTAAGATCTAGAAATGCGGCCCAAAGACTCGGTTTTTCTTATGAAGGTGTCTTTAGACAAATGACCATTGTTAAAGGAAGGAATCGAGATACGGCTTGGTTTGCAATGATTGATAAAGAATGGCAAAGAATCGAGAGGTGTTTTATTGAGTTTTTATCTGAAAGTAATTTTGGTATAGATGGAAAGCCAAAAACATCTTTAACATCACTAACTAAGCCAATGCTTTATAAACTAGATAACTTGGACTTATCCTAACCAATTAATTACCCTCTTGGATGATGTTTTTGATGCTGTATTTTAAGTTGTGCATTCTGAATATGCGTATAGAGCTGAGTGCTTGAAATGTCGCTATGGCCAAGCATTAATTGGACAGAGCGTAAATCAGCTCCTTTTTGCACAAGATGTGTTGCAAAAGCATGCCTTAGGGAGTGAGGTGAAATTGGTTTTTCAATCTCTGCTAAAGAGGCATAGTTCTTAATAATATAAAAGAAATTTTGCCTAGACATAGCGCTTCCTCGATTTGACAAAAAATAACTATCACATTGGCCATTTTTTAGAAGCGTTGGCCTTGAATTTTTTTCATATTCTGCAAGATAGTCAATCGCTATTTCACCTAATGGTAGCATTCTCTCTTTATTACCCTTTCCATGAACACGAACAAATTCATCTTTAAGATTGATATTATGAAAGCTTAAGTTAATGAGCTCTGAAACTCTTAGCCCACAAGAGTAGAGAAGCTCAAGCATCGCACGGTCTCTTTGACCAAAAATTGATTTTATATCTGGAGTATCCATCAATTTTTCAACTTCTTGTATATTTAAAAAAACAGGTAATTTTTTGTTTAACTTTGGATAATTCATTTGATCAGTGGGATCATTGTTGATTAGTTGATTGTCTATTAAGTACTGAAAAAATGAATGAAGACAGGTGAGAATTCTTGACTGAGAAGCAGCGCTGAGATTTGATTCTTTTCTGAAAGAAAAATAATCTTGAACTAGTTTTTTATTGACACTTTTAAATGGAATCTCGTTAAGCCATTTACTAAAAATGTTAAGATCGGAGCGATACGCACTTAGTGTGTTTTGACTTGCACCTGTAGATAGCCAGTAGAAATCAATAAATTGGTCAATGAGTTTATTATTCATTTTCATTTATTCTACTTAAGAATCTTTAGAATTGGACAAAAAAAATGCCAGTTAAAACTGGCATATAAATTTTTTTGGTAATTATTTCTTATTAAGCTTTTCTTTAATTCTTGCGGCTTTTCCAGTAAGTCCACGTAAATAATAAAGCTTAGCTTTGCGAACTTTACCGCTTCTCTTAACTGAAATACTATCAATCATTGAAGAATGAGTTTGAAAAACTCTCTCAACCCCTTCACCATGTGAAATTTTACGAACAGTAAATGCAGAATTTAAGCCTCTGTTTTTCTTTGCAATCACAACTCCTTCAAATGCCTGAAGTCTTTGACGATTTCCTTCACGAACCTTTACCTGAACAACAACTGTATCACCTGCAGAAAATTCAGGAATATCAGCTCTAAGTTGTTCACTCTCAATTTGATCAATTAAATTCACGATTGCACCTATTCGGGGTTTCTGAAAAAGCGCTAATTATACATATTTTTTATTGTCTACACAATAAGATATAGGCTTTTAAATAGATATTATTGATGTTATTTTTCAAATGTTTTTAATGATATTATGAGATAATGTTTCGCTAAAAAAATAAAAGCAAGAAATGGGCAAAGATACAGGATTTTTAGAGTTAGATAGGCAAGTTGAGTCATATCGTGATGTGGGTGTTCGTATTAATGATTATGATGAAATTTTCTCTGGTACTCATAATTTAGAACAACTTCAAGAGCAAGGTTCAAGATGCATGGATTGTGGTGTCCCTTTTTGTCAATCCTCAACTGGTTGTCCAATCGATAACTTGATTCCTGAATGGAATGACCTTGTTTATAAAAATGAATGGCAAGAGGCACTAGAGCGTCTAGAGAAAACAAATAATTTTCCTGAATTTACAGGAAGAGTATGTCCTGCACCATGCGAAGGCTCATGTGTCCTTGGCATAAATAATCCAGCCGTAACAATTAAAAATATAGAGTTAGCAATAGTAGATAAAGGCTTTGAAGAAGGCTGGATTAAAGTGAGAGAAGTTGAGTCTAGGTCAGGTAAAAAAGTTGCGATAGTTGGCTCTGGACCGGCGGGTCTTGCGGCAGCGGATGACCTTAACCAAATGGGACACTCTGTTCAAGTTTTTGAGCGAAGTGATCGAATTGGCGGCCTATTGATATATGGTATTCCTAATATGAAACTTGGAAAAGATATTGTCGATCGCCGCATTCAACTATTGAAGCAAGAAGGCATTCAGTTTATAACGAATACTGATGTTGGGAAAGATATTTCAACGAGAGAGCTTCAAGAAAAATTTGATGCGTTAATTTTTACAACTGGGGCGACGCAAGCCAGAGACCTTTCAGCTGAAAATAGAGATGCCATAGGCATTTACCCTGCAATGGAATACTTGACGTCGAATACAAAAAGTCTTCTTGATAATGGATATCCTGATGAAAGTGAACTATCTGCTAAAGGAAAAAATGTGATTGTCATCGGTGGTGGTGACACCGGAACTGACTGTATTGGGACCTCTATAAGACAGGGCGCTAAATCCATTATTAATTTTGAGTTAATGAGTCGACCACCTGAAAATCGCTCAGAAAATAATCCTTGGCCTGAGTGGCCGGTTATTTACAGGGTTGACTATGGTCATGAAGAATCAAGCGAGGTTTTTGGTCAAGATCCAAGGCACTACCAACTTCTAACAAAATCATTTATCAAGGATAGTGATGGTTATGTTAAAGGTATACGAACAATTAATGTGGATTTTGTTAATGGTAAATTATTAGAAATTGAAGGAACTGAGAAAATTTGGGATGCTGAATTAGTTCTTTTGTCAATGGGTTTTGTATCTCCGGAGCATTATTTGAGTGATGATGCTGATATTAACCTTGATCAAAGAGGGAATTATCAGGCTATCCATGGCGATTATAGTACATCCAAAAAAGGGATTTTTTCAGCAGGTGATTGTCGAAGGGGACAGTCACTAGTTGTTTGGGCAATCAATGAGGGTCGCGGTGTTGCAAAGAGTACAAATAATTTTCTATTAAATTCTTAGGTTAATAATAGTTATGGCTGAAATATTAGGGGCTGAAGTTGACGAAGAAGGTTACTTAATCAAAGTGTCAGATTGGACACCTGAGATTGCTAATGCTATGTCAGAAGAAGATGGTATAGAGCTTTCTCCAGAACATTGGGAAGTAATAAATTTTCTTCAGGAGTATTATAAAGAGTATGAATTCGCTCCTGCAGTTAGAGTTCTTACTAAGGCCATTGCGAAAAAACTTGGAAATGATAAGGGTAACTCACGTTATCTCTACTCTCTCTTTCCATATGGTCCTGCAAAGCAAGGTTGTCGATTCGCTGGTCTTCCAAAACCTACAGGCTGTGTTTGATTAAACATTGTTAGTGTATATTTAAGTACAAACTTCCATTTTTTGTCAAAGAGATAAAGTCATATGTCGTTGATAAGTGTTTTTTTTATATTATTTTTTTATATTTCTGCTCTAATTTTTATATTGGGAGTGTCTTATAAACTAGTTCAATACTGGAATACTCCTGCACCACTTAAAATACCCATTGCACCATCTGCCCTAGACACAAAGGGGGTTTTTCTTAGATTTATTCGAGAGATTTTTTTATTTTCAAGTCTCTTCAAAGCAAATAAATGGACTTGGCTCTTTGGTTGGAGCTTTCATCTAGCTCTGGTCCTATTGTTTTTTCGTCATTTAGTCTATTTTTGGCCAGGAGAAGTACCATTAATCCTTTATAAAACCGAACCATTCAAATATGCTGCATATCCACTCATTTTTGGCTTGACTGGATTATTAAGTAGAAGAATATTTGTTGACAGAGTTAGATATATATCTTCGCCATCCGATTATCTAATGTTGTTGGTTCTGATTTTTATTGCCTCTACTGGAATGGTAATGACTTTTGCTAATCATCATCCAAATTTACTTATGGTTAAAAACTTTGCAGAAGGCTTGATTACCCTTAATTGGTCTGAACTTCCAAGGGAATTTATCTTTTTGGCACATATTTTTCCTGTTTTTTGTCTTATTGCTATTTTTCCAATTTCTAAATTGTTACATGCTCCTAGTATATTCTTTTCTCCTACTTTCAATCAGGTGGATAATGCTCGTAAAAAAAGACATATCTCAGATTGGGCATCTAAAAACGAAGATGGTTTAAAAATTGATCTTGAAAATAATAACGAAGAGGTTAAATAGTCTTGTCAACTAATAAGCAAATTAAACTTTCAATCTATGTTGAAACTCCACCAATCGACAGAGGTTCTATGGCCGGTGATGGTCCTTTTAAGGCGACTGCAGAAATTCAGAAAAATCTTGGATTTCCGGGTGAAAAGGTTGACAATTGGCAACAGGTTGCAATTGATAAAATAGCCGAAACTAAGTCTAAATATAGATCGGTTCAGGTTTTCTTAGATGCCTGTGTTAAATGTGGCGCTTGTACTGATAAGTGTCACTATTATCTGGGTACCGCTGATCCCAAGAATATGCCTGTAGCGAGACAAGATTTATTTAGAAGCGTATACAGAAGGCATTTTACATTTGCAGGGAAGTATTTTCCAAAATTGGTTGGCGCCAAAGATCTCGATGAGGATATGCTAGATGATTGGTATAACTATTTCCATCAGTGCTCTCAATGTCGCAGGTGCGCAGTATATTGCCCATTAGGAATTGATACTGCAGAGATTTCTATGGCAGCGCGAGAGGTGATGAATGTAATTGGTGTTGGTCAAAAATACTCTAATCAAATTTTAGGAAAAGTAAATAAAATTGGAAACAACTTAGGTATGCCTGAGCCCGCGTTAAGAGATACGCTTATGGATCTTGAGAATGAGATTAAAGACGATACTGGTATAGATGTCAAATTACCTATAGATATCAAAAATTCAGAAGTTTTAATGGTTTCACCTTCGGCTGATTTTTTTGCTGAACCTCATATTGATGGACTGATTGGATATGCTAAAGTTTTCCATGAAAGTGGAGTTAGTTGGACGTTAAGCTCTTATGCTTCAGAGGCAGCAAATTTTGGAATGTTTATAGGGAGTTATGATGTTATGAGAGACGGTGCTCTTCGTATTCGAAGGGCAGCACTCGATTTAAATGTAAAGCGAGTTATTGTCGGAGAGTGTGGACATGCATGGCGAGTTGCCTATAGTTTTTGGAATACACTTTCGGGAATTGGGGGTGGCGCTGAAGATGAATATGCATTAAAACTTCAAAAACAGCTAGATAGTAACTACCCGCAGCCACAGCACATGATTGAGTTTACATATGATTTAATAAAAAGTAATCAATTATCATTTGACAAATCAAAAAATGACCATCGCATAGTAACTTTTCATGACTCTTGTAATGTGGCTAGAGGGAGTAATATGGGTGATATTAGTAATGGTCAATTTATTTTGCCTAGAGAAGTGATTAAGGCGGCATGTAATAATTTTATCGATATGCCTAAAAATACAATTAAATCGTCGACTTTTTGTTGTGGTGGTGGAGGCGGTCTTCTAACTGATGACCTTATAGATCTAAGAGTTAAGGGGGCAAAACCAAGAATGCATGCTCTGAAAAAAAGTGAGCAAGAAAGTGGCGTAAATACATTGGCTGCAATTTGTGCCATCTGTAAATCTCAGTTTTCTAAAGTCCTACCTCATTATGATTTTGATCCATATATGGTCGTAAGTGTTCATCAACTGGTAAGTGATGCAATTATTCTAAGTGAAAATTCAGATCAAAAACATTAATCAAGATTATGATAATAATTCATTATTCCTTGATAAATTGACTCTGCAATTTTTTGTTGTTGTCTCTTATTAGTCAAGCGTTTTTCTTGGGTTGGGTTTGAAATAAATGCGGTTTCAACTAAAACAGATGGGATTGAGGGTGATTTAAGTACCACAAAGTTGGCTTTTTGAGGTATTTTTTTATGAATAGGTCCAATTTTATCTAGCTGTGAAATTATTGCTTGTGCAAGCTGAAATGATTGCATTTCTCTATCTTTTCTTGAATAGTCAGTTAGTATACTTTTCAAAAATTGATCATTGTCAATCACTGTCTCAACCCCACCAAACTGGTCGACCACATTTTGTGATTCCTCAAGTTGCTTTGCGAGCTTACTATTGTTTCCTTTTTCACTTAATGTATAGACCGAAGCACCTTTTGCGCTAGCACTTTCTACTGAGTCTGCGTGGATAGAAATAAACATTGTGGCTTTTTGTTTTTGCGCAATTGTTATTCTTTTTGTAAGTGGAACATAATAATCTCCACTTCTAGTCAAAACTGCTTTTAAATCCTTATTTTGATTAATAATTGATACGAGTTTTTTTGAAATTGCTAAATTAACATCCTTTTCTAAAGATTTATTTTTTCCAACTGCTCCAGAGTCTTCACCTCCATGGCCGGCATCAACTAGAATAATCTTTTGATTTCTTGAGGAAGGAGACGCATCTGGCTTTGTTATTTTTCTTGTAATTTGTGATTCTGAATCAATAATATCAACTACCAATCTATGGTATCTATACTTGGCGTTTGGGTCTAGAGTAAAGTGCTTAACTTTAAATTTTCTACTAATATGTACGATTAATTTAATTGTGTTTTTGTCACGTTTAATTCGTACTTTTTGTATTCGGTTATCTTTGAAAAATATATTTGAAAAAGTTTCTGATAAAACTTCAGCATCATCAAAGCTGATAATGACATAATCATCAGTACTTTTTATATTAAAAAGAGTGTCTTCTTCTTTGTCAATGACTATTCGAGTATGATCAGGTGCAGACCAATATCTAAAATCATAAAGTGAAGTTTTGTCATTACCATAAGTGAAAGTAGCAAAAATGGTAATAAATAGGCTTATCCAATAGCGCATTCTAAAATTGACTTTCCTAATTCTGTTTCAAATGATATGTTGGCCTCTCTGCTATCCCCGTTGCCACTTAATTTGATAGAAATATCTGCCTTTGCTAGAGCACCTTTACCTAATTCAGGCCATTCAATTAATTGAAAGCTTTTTCCTTTTTGATATTCACGTATCCCTATAAACTCTAATTCTTCGGGATCATTTAAGCGGTAGCAATCAAAGTGATGTATATCAGCATTTTCATTTTGATAGGTTTCAACTAAGGTGTAGGTTGGACTTTTTACTCTGTCAAATCCAAAGTATCTTATAAAGTATTGGGCAAAAGTTGTTTTACCAACTCCAAGGTCACCAATTAAATAAATCACACAGTGAGATTGAATGTTAGAGCAGCATTGAGCAAGTTTTTCTGCTACATCTTTAGTGTCATTGAGATTTTTTAATATTAAATCCAAACTAATTGATATAAATATGAAGCTAGAATTGCCAATAGGATCAAGCCGCCATAGCGGTTGATTTTTAGTTTAATTGATAAAATAAGTATTAATAGAGTTAGAGTGATCATATAAATATAGTCTCTACTCATCACTTCAGTAGGGATTTGGAATGGAAGAATTAATCCAGGAATTGCCAAAACACCCAGAGTATTAAACAAATTTGAGCCAATGATATTACCAATGATCATCTGGTGTTGTCTTTTTAATGCACTACTTATCGCTACAGCAAGTTCTGGAAGGCTAGTCCCAAGAGCAACTACAGTAAGCCCAATAATTAGATCACTTACGCCAAAAGCTAGAGCAAGATTAGTTCCGCCCCAAACGACAAGTTTAGCACTCGATACTAAAATAATGAGTGATATCAATAGGAGAAGCCATGTTTTACCTTTTTCTTGATTATCAGTCGATTCTTCATAAGGCTCAATTTCAATACTGTTTCCTTTTTTTGATTCATTAAAGACATAGATAAGAAAAAGCAACAATAAAGCTAAAAGGATAAGTCCATCCATAAAGCTCAAGAATCCGTCCATCAGTAAAAAACCAGCGATTAAAGATGACACAAAAAGAAAAACCCACTCTTTCTTTAAGACAGCTTTCTCAACTGTGATAGGATAAATAATGGCTGTTGTGGCAAGAACTAAACCAATATTAAAAATGTTTGATCCAAAAGCATTTCCAATGCTCAGTTCAGGATGTCCATCGTAAGCTGCTAGCCCAGAGACCAACATTTCTGGCGCTGATGTTCCAAATCCAAATATAAGTAAACCAATAATCAGTGGAGAAATATTAAAAATTCTAGCAACTTTAGCACCATTATCAGTAAATGTATCTGCACTCCATATGAGGAGACCAAAGCCAATTAAAAGAGATAAAATTGATAGAAACATATTAATGAAAAGAATAATTTAATGACTATTATAAAGTCATCACAGTTTAATTTTAATAAACACTTCGTTATGATTTTCTAATTAGGTTCAATCATATATTTATAATGTTTGTATGTTACTTATAACTAGACCCCTTGCACAAACTAATAACTTAGAGTCACTTTTAGTGGCAAATGGAATTGATTACGCTCTTTTCCCAGCTTTTGAGGTCAAAAAGTTTAAACCTATAGCTTTAAAACAAAAATATGATGTCATTATCTTTATTAGCGTAAACGCGGTTAATTATGCTGAAGAATATTTTAAGGAAATATTTATTGCTCCTTTTCGAGTTTTTGCAGTCGGTCCTGTTACAGCGAATCAACTATTGAAAAAAAATATCACAGTTGATTGTCATCCACAACAAAATGCTTCAAGCAAAGAACTTCTAAAGATGAGAGAGTGCTTAGATTTATCTGGTAATAAAATTTTGATAGTTAGAGGGAGAGGAGGGTCTGAAACATTAAAAGATAATTTGAGTGCCTCTAACGAAGTTGATTATTTTGAGGTTTATGAAAGAGTTCCTTGTGAAGTGACATCACTTCACAAGGAATCAATTTTGTCATTTTTCAATAAATCTGATGGTGTTTTAATGGCAACCAGTAGTGAAAGTCTTATTAATATTATGCGACTAGTTAAAAGTATTTCTGCAGATTTTATTGAAACTCTCATATCAAAAAAAATTATTGTTTATAGTGAAAGACTTAAAGATTTGGCGGAGGATTTAGGTTTTAGAATAATTGAGATTACTAAAAATCCTTCTGATGAGGATTTAGTGAGTCAAATAGTAAATAAAAAGTGATAAAAAAAATTCTCAAATATAAATTCTTTCGGTAAAATAAACAAAACTTTATCAGGAGTTCAGGTGATTAGATTTGGAATTTCATGGGTTGCACGCTTATTAGGTGTTAGTGGCTTCACTGTCCAGCAACCTACATCCCGAGGCTCCCTCCAAGATTTAAATATTTCCGAAAGAGTTATTCCTTTCAATCCTAGTAATTTAGCTGCAAATGAGATCCTTCAACAAGGTGATTCTGATGCAACTCAACCTCTTAAACGCTTTCAAGATACTCAGACCAATTTAAATAAAGATACACTAGTTGATGAAGCTAGCAATGATCAAGATTTGGTTTCTGTAATTGCCACTCTTAAGTCCAAGCTTTATCAAGAATCAATCAAGAGTAAGCATTATACAAATGCCTTTAATGAGCTTAATGAGAGACTAATTGAGCTTGAAGAAATTGTACAACCAGAAAAGAAAACAGATTTGCAAAAACTCCAAGGCTGGGTTCATTCAAAGAGACATATTCATTAATTTTTCAATTTCGATTTAGTTTTTTTCTCGCTTCAATAAAGCTTTTGAAGGCATTCCTAATGCAAAAAATAAAAGTAATTAGGTATAATGCCATTTGGTTTTTTTAATTATATTAAATGAATATATGTCAAAAAGTGATTACATTGAGTTAGAAGGCGTAGTAAAGGAGAAATTGCCAAACACAACGTTTAAAGTTGAATTGGAAAATGGCCATAGCGTTCTTGCACATATTTCTGGAAAGATTCGTAAACACTATATACGTATATTGCCTGGCGACAAGGTCACTGTAGAAATGACTCCTTATGATTTAACAAAAGGAAGGATTACTTTTCGACATAAATAAGCCTAAATTAAGCCAGTGTGGTGGAATTGGTAGACACGCCGGATTCAAAATCCGGTTCCTTCACGGGAGTGACGGTTCGAGCCCGTCCACTGGTACCAATAATATGAATAATTAAGGGCAGTAAAATAATGGATAGTAATCTACTGAGTGAAGCAATTAACCTAACCCTTTTTGGGATGGGATTTGTTTTTGTATTTCTGGCTTTAATGGTTGTTCTAACAAGCTTGATGTCAGCTTCTGTGTTAAAACTCCAGCCCTTTTTGGTCAGCACTTCTGTTGCACCTATTCAAACGGATAACTTGATAGATGAAGACACAAGATCAATCATTGAGAAAGCAATTAAATTGCATACTGGAGCTTAATTTATGTCAAACAATGTCAATTCACAACCTGTAGGAATTACTGAACTTGTTTTAAGAGATGGCCACCAGTCACTTTTTGCGACCAGGATGAGAATCGACGATATGCTACCAATTGCTGAAAAGCTAGACAAGGTAGGGTATTGGTCAATGGAATCTTGGGGCGGGGCTACTTTTGATTCATGCATCCGTTTTTTGGGCGAAGACCCTTGGGACAGAATTAGAGAAATTAGCAAAGCGATGCCTAATACGCCACAGCAAATGCTTCTTAGAGGCCAGAATTTACTAGGCTATCGTCATTACAGTGACGACGTGGTACGAAATTTTGTTGACCGTTGTGCAGAAAATGGTGTTGGTGTTTTGCGTATTTTTGATGCGATGAACGATATGCGTAACCTACAAACAGCGGTTGACCAAACGGTAAAAGTTGGCCAGCATGCACAGGGCACGATTTCGTATACACTTAGTCCAGTCCACACTCCAGAGCTTTGGATTGATATGGCTAAGCAAATTGAAGATATGGGCGCTCATTCACTCTGTATTAAAGATATGGCTGGTCTTCTTCAGCCTTATGTTGCATACGACCTTGTGAAAAAACTTAAGAAGGCAATTGATATCCCTATACAGCTTCATGCCCATGCAACAACAGGCCTCTCAACAGCGACCTTAATTAAATCAATTGAGGCTGGCATAGATCGTGTAGATACATCAATTGCTTCGATGAGTATGACATATGGACA
Source organism: uncultured Gammaproteobacteria bacterium (assembly GCA_902512035.1). Taxonomy (GTDB): domain Bacteria; phylum Pseudomonadota; class Gammaproteobacteria; order PS1; family Pseudothioglobaceae; genus Pseudothioglobus. The sequence continues at coordinate 30,819 of CABXHG010000005.1, read as the reverse complement.
CTCTTCGACTAATGCAGTGGTTTCTATTTTGGATCATGGTCCTCGCAAAACTGGCATTGATATGGAGCAACTAGAAGAGATTGATGCTTACTTCAGAAAGGTGCGTCCAAAATATGCCAAATTTGAAGGTTCATTGAAAGGTATTGATCCTCGTATATTGTTGGCTCAAGTGCCTGGTGGCATGTTGACCAATATGGAAAGCCAACTAAGGGAGAATAATGCTCTAGATAGACTTGATGAGGTATTAAAAGAGATCCCACGCGTACGAGAAGACCTTGGTTATATTCCTCTTGTGACACCAACTTCTCAAATTGTTGGTACTCAAGCAGTAATGAATGTTTTACTCGGTGAGCGTTATAAATCAATCGCAAAAGAGTCAGCAGGAATACTAAAGGGCGAATACGGGGCGTCACCAGCACCGGTAAATGCTGAACTTCAGGCTCGTGTTCTTGATGGTGGTGAGGCAATTACCTGCCGTCCAGCTGATAATATCGATCCAGAAATGGATACCTTGGAAGCGGAATTCGATTCTATTATTGCAGAAAAAGGTATCAAACTAGAAAATGAAAAAATTGACGATTTATTAATTTACATTCTATTTCCGCAAGTGGGGATGCAGTTTTTAGAAAATCGCAATAATCCTGATTTCTTTGAGCCAGTGCCACAGGCTCCAAGTGAGGGACCAAAAGAAGATGGTGTTTATACAGTGAAACATAATGGCCAAGATTATATTGTTGAAGTGAAATCTGGTGGTGATATTTCTTCAATCCAAGTTCCTGGACAGGCATCTGCAGTGCCTCAAGCAGCAACGCCTCAAGCAGCAACACCTGTAGTTAATGCTGAAGATATCCCAGCACCACTAGCCGGGAATATCTGGAAGGTTTTGGTTTCGCCAAACCAGCAGATTAGCGAAGGAGACACACTTGTTATTCTTGAGGCAATGAAAATGGAAACTGAAGTTAAAGCTGCGCGCGCAGGCACTGTTGTATCCGTCAACGTTAGTGAGGGTGATCAGGTTTCTGCTGGACAGGCAATAATTTCTTTAGCTTAATCAAATATGGAAAATTTATATACATTGTTGGAAAACTCTGGTCTCTATCAGCTAGACTTTGGTTCGGGAGCGATGATTTTAGTCGGTCTTCTATTGTTGTACCTTGCAATCGTAAAAAAATTCGAACCCTTACTTTTGCTGCCGATTGGATTCGGTGCAATCTTAAGTAATATCCCTGGTGCTGGACTTGCTTTATCTGCTATGGGAAGTGCAATTTATGCAGCTGATCCTGAAGTCTTAAGTGCTTTGGCTAACAGCCTTAATTTGACAAGTTGGGATGCAGCTTCAGACATTTATGATGCATTTAAGGAAAGTTCTGGTTCTCAGCACGCTTTGGCAATACAAACTGTCAGCGATTTGGGTTATAGGGATGGAATGCTATACACTTTTTATACTATTGCAATTGCAAGTGGAATAGCTCCGTTAATCATTTTTATGGGTGTTGGTGCGATGACAGACTTTGGGCCACTTTTGGCCAATCCCAAGACATTGCTTCTGGGAGCTGCAGCACAATTCGGTATTTTTGCAACGTTGTTAGGGGCGATTGCGTTGACATCTCTAGGTGTCTTTGACTTTAGTTTAAAGCAAGCAGCCGCGATCGGTATTATAGGAGGTGCAGATGGACCAACCTCTATATATGTTGCTTCAAAATTAGCCCCTGAATTGCTTGGTGCTATCGCTGTTGCCTCTTACTCTTATATGGCACTAGTGCCACTTATTCAGCCACCAATCATGAAGTTTTTTACAACAGAAAAAGAACGTCAAATTCAAATGGTGCAACTGCGTGAAGTTTCAAAGACTGAGAAAATTGTATTTCCAATCATGCTATTGTTGCTTGTTGGTTTATTGCTTCCTGATGCCGCTCCTCTTCTTGGGATGTTTGCTTTTGGAAATCTGATGAAAGAGTGTGGTGTGGTTGATCGTTTAAGTGATACAACACAAAATGCTCTGATTAATATTGTTACCATTTTTCTAGGACTAGCTGTTGGTTCTAAATTGATTGCAGCCGAGTTCTTAAAATTGGATACACTCGGAATTTTGTTGTTGGGTATGGTTGCATTTGCTATCGGTACAATGAGTGGATTATTGATGGCGAAGTTGATGAATGTATTTAGCAAAACAAAGATCAATCCACTGATTGGCTCTGCTGGTGTTTCTGCGGTTCCAATGGCAGCTCGAGTGTCAAATAGAGTGGGTCTTGAATCTAACCCTCAAAACTTCTTATTGATGCACGCAATGGGTCCAAACGTCGCTGGCGTTATTGGTTCTGCAATCGCTGCAGGAATTATGATTCAGTTTTTATCCTAGATTCAGAGTTCTTTATTTATCAATTAGTGGCGCATTCATTTTTTTGGGGATACTGAGTCCCAGTATTGACAAAATACTGGGCGCTACTGAAAGTTGTGAGACCTCTTCGCTCTCAATCCCTGGATTTGGATGACCAATGTCATAATAAGGGGTCCATCTTTCAATTTGACTGCTTCCGCCATGACTCCCTACATCGGTAAATCCATGGTCTGAGGTAATTAATATTCGGTAACCTTTATCTATCCAAAAAGGAATGTGTTGAGCTAATTGGTCATTCACCTGCCATGCCTGCTTAGAGTATTCAGATGAGTTTCCACCAAACTTGTGACCAATAGAGTCACAACTTGAGGAATGAATCATTAGATAGTGAGGCTTATATCGATCAATCAGCATGCTAGCTTGATTCATTAAATCATGATCTGAGGGCAATGCAATATTAAATGCTGTATAACCATTCTCCGAATAAAAACGTCCATGCTGTATTGCTTTATCAGGATCATTGACCTCTTGATCTCTTATTGGGATATAGGGGTCTTCATTGTATAAAGTGGAAAAAAAGGAGTGCGCGGTAGCAGCCGTTACTAAACCGCCAGCCTTAGCAATTGTAAAGATATTTTCAAATTTAGATTTACGAAGATTGTCATTGGATGTAATGCCATGCTCTAAAGGCTCAAGCCCTGTATGGAGGGTTTCATAGATTGGAGCAGAAAGAGTTGGTAAAACTGCTATCATTCTCATTCTTCGTGCTTGTTTTGACTCTACAAGAGCTTCCAAAAAACCGCACTGATCAATTGCAGTTTGATACTTGAGTCCATCAATAATTACTAGAATTACTTTATTTTTCACTCAGGCAACCATTAGCTAAATCAAACTTTCTTTCCATCTTATTCGCGATAGATAAATCATGGGTAACGATTAAAAGTGCGGTACTTTGATTGTTATTGAGTTCAATTATCAAATCTAAAACATCTCTAGCATTTTTTTCATCTAAATTACCAGTAGGTTCATCTGCTAAAAGGCAAGCAGGGGCAGTAATCATTGCTCTGGCAATTGCAACTCTTTGTCTTTCACCACCAGATAATTCAGAAGGTTTATGGTTAGTTCGATTTTCCAGTCCAACTTTTTTTAAGATATTTTCAGCTTTTAACAATGCTTCATTGTTATCACTTCCATTAATTAGAAGAGGTAAGGCAGTATTATAAATTGATGAAAAATCATTTAGTAAGTGGTGAAATTGATAAACAAATCCAAGGTTTTGAGCACGAATCTTAGTCTTTTGGTGTTCTTTGAGTTTTGAAATATTTGTGTTATTTATCAGAACCTCGCCATCAGATGGAGTGTCAAGTCCTGCCATCAAATTGAGTAGAGTGGATTTTCCGCAGCCAGATTGACCAATAATTGCGATTTTTTCGTTTGCTTGGATTTTAAAATTAAGGTTCTTTAAAACGCTAGTTTTCGTACTATCTTCACCATAGTCAAAATTTAAAGATCGGCATTCAATAATATTATTCATGCCTGAGAACCTCTGAAATATTGATTTTTCCTGCGCGCTTTGCTGGATAAATTGCAGCGATAATGACTAGAATAAAGGAGCCTATAATAATGCTAATAACATCACTTGCTAGAATCTTTGATGGAAAGCGATTGATATAAAAAACGTCTTTAGGAAAAAATTGAAAGCCAATAATGCTCTCAATTCCTGAAATCACTGACTCAATATTCATTGCTAATAGTAAGCCAAGAATAGTTCCAATACTAATTCCAATCAGGCCAATACTAATGCCCTGATAATAAAATATTTTTACGATTCTTTTTGGAGTCATTCCTAGGGTTCTGAGGATCGCAATATCAGATTTTTTATCGGTTACCACCATAACCATCATGGAGACAATATTAAAAGCAGCTACAGCAATAATGAGAGAGAGGATAATTGCAATCATTTGCTTTTCAAGGTTTAATGCCCTGATGAAGTGTTTTTGTTGTTGCATCCAGTCAACACCATAATAGCCATTACCTAGTGAGTCAACAACATTGTTTGTAATTTCATTTGCATCAAAGAGATTTTCTACTTTAAGTCGGATTCCAGAAATTTTATTTCCTAAAGTAAAGAGATCTTGAGCATCATATAGGTGAATAAATGCTAGGCCATTATTGTAGTCATTTAGTCCAGCATTAAAAATACCGCTAATAGTAAAGGTTTGTGATTGTGGTACTAGAGCTCCAAGAGAGTTCCTAGCCGGCGCAATCAGGGTAATTTGGTCGCCGACTCCTGTTCCCATAAGGGTTGCTAGGCCAACTCCAATTAGGACTGATGATTCGTCTTCCTCCAGGTTAATTGAGCCATATTTAATATCATCAAGTAGAGCTGATGTGGATGACTCTTGATTAATAAGTATTCCTCTAACACTGACACCTTGAGTGGCAGTTTTTGAAGTCATTAACGCAAAATCTTCAACATAAGGAGAAGATGCAATTACACGATCTTGAGTATTAATTTTTTTCTGGAGGTCATCCCAATTTTCAAGCGTATCATCCGATCCGGTTATATAGGAATGAGATATTGTATTCAGTATTCTATTTGTTAATTCTTCATGAAAGCCATTCATTACTGACAATACTGTAATCAGCGACATTACAGCTAAAATTAGGCCAATCATTGACACACCAGAAATAAAAGAAACAAAACCTTTTTTTCGGTTAGATCTTAAATATTGATTAGAAATATTAAATTCAACACTCATGGTTGGAATATTTTGTCATAATAAAAGAATTTTAAGTAAATAAAGTTATCAAAATGTTGAGCAATCTAAGTTTTATAAATCATAGTAAGTTTGGCATTATTAACTTATTACTTCTTCCTTTCTCTCTTGTTTTTTTTATTGTTTCTAGCATACGCTCTTGGCTCTATAAGTCTAGCATTCTGAAAGTAAATATCTCAAAAGTTCCAATAGTTGTAGTTGGAAATATAACTGTTGGAGGAGTGGGCAAGACGCCAGTTGTTATTTCAATTGCTAAGTATTTTGAGTCTAAAAATAAAAAGGTGGGGATTGTTTCAAGGGGATATGGTGGTCAATATTCTCAGGAAACTCTTGAGGTTACTTCGACAAGCAATCCAATTGAATGTGGAGATGAACCTTTATTAATTAAACAGCAAGTCAAAGCGCCAGTTGTTGTGGCAAAAAAAAGGGCTAAAGCAGTTGAGTTCTTAAATGAAAAATACTCACTAGATGTTATTGTTAGTGATGATGGTCTTCAGCATTATTCTATGGGTCGCGATATTGAAATTCTAGTTATTGATGGACGTAATCGACTAGGAAATGGTTTGTTTCTTCCAGCCGGACCTCTCAGAGAGTCAAAGAATAGACTTAAATCGGTCGATTTCATAATCAATAATGGTTCTGCTTTAGAGGGTGAAATATCAAGTCAAATAGAAGCAAAAAGCTATATTAACCTTCTTACCAATGAAGAAAAAGGGCTTGATTTCTTCAAAGGTAAAAAGTGTTATGCAATAGCAGGTATTGGACAGCCAAATAATTTCTTTTCAATTCTAAAAAAATATGGTGTTGATATTATTTCGAAGTCATTTCCAGATCATTATCAATTTAACGAAAATGATCTAACTTTTGCCAATAAATATCCAATCATAATGACTTCCAAGGATTGTGTAAAATGTAGTCAATTTGCATCTGATCAAATGTGGTATCTAGATGTAGATGCAAAAATTAAATCTGACTTTTATCATCAATTGGAGTTAAAGTTGTGATTGATAATGATTTATTGAAAATGTTAGTTTGCCCAGAAAGTAAAGCTCCGCTTGAGCTTGTTGGTGAGGAGCTAGTGTGCGAAAAAAGTAAATTAGCCTACCCTATTATTGATGGCATCCCCATTCTTCTTGTTGAAGAAGCTAGAAAAATAGATTCAAAAAAATAATGGGTTTTTCCATTATTATTCCTGCTAGATATGGCTCAAGTCGACTACCGGCAAAGCTATTAAAAGATATCAATGGTAAAACGCTTATTGAGCATACATATTCGAGTGCAATGAGGAGCAATGCAAGTCGAGTTATCATTGCAACAGATGATGAGAGAATAAGAACAGTTGCAAACGATTTTGGTGCAGAGGTTTGTATGACTGATCCAAACCATACCTCAGGCACATCACGATTGTCTGAAGTTGTTGTAGATTTATGTTTTGATGATAGTGATGTAGTAGTTAATTTGCAGGGTGATGAACCAATGATGTCCCCTAAGGCTATAAATCAAGTAGCCTCTAACTTGGTTAGCTCTGGTATGAGTGTTGCCACGCTGTGTGAAAAAATTGATTCACAGGCTTCATACTTTGACGAGAATTGTGTAAAAGTTGTATATAATTCGCGCGGTAGAGCTTTGTATTTTTCTAGATCTCCTGTTCCTGCATTTAGAAATAAAAGTGAGATTGATTTAGATTATTGTTTTAGACATATTGGCCTTTATGCATATAGGGTAGATTTTCTTAAAGAGTACTCTAGAATTGCTAAGTCCAATCTTGAAAACGCTGAAAAATTGGAGCAACTAACTTTTTTAGCGCAAGGGTTTGATATACATGTAGAGATTTCTGTGACTCCTACTGGCTATGGTGTTGATACAGAAAGTGATTTAGTAAAAGTTAAAAAGGAATTAAAAAAATGAATATTATCGATGGTAAAGAGATTGCATTAAGTCTTCGCTCAAAGATTGCTGACGAGATAAAAACTTTTGATCGTCCACCAGGTCTAGCTGTAATCTTAGTGGGCGAGGATCCGGCTTCAGCAGTTTATGTTCGTAATAAAGAGTTAGCTTGCAAAAAAGCTGGGTTCTTTTCTGACAAGATTATTAAATCTGAAAATATTACAGAGGAGCAGTTGTTGGAAGAAGTTGAGCGACTTAATCATAATCCACATATTGACGGTATTCTTGTTCAACTTCCTTTGCCTAGCCATATCAATTCAAATAAAGTCATTGAGCATATTTCTCCCTTAAAAGATGTTGATGGGTTTCATAGTGAGAATATTGGTAAGTTAATGCAGAATAAATCTCATTTAAGGCCCTGCACACCTAAAGGGGTAATGACTATCTTAGAGTCAATCGATTGTAAGATTGAAGGTATGAATTGTGTGGTTATTGGTGCTTCAAATATTGTTGGCAGACCAATGGCAATGGAGCTTTTAAATGCAAGAGGTACGGTGACAATTTGCAATAGTAGAACTAAGGATATTGCGGAAAAAGTGAGAAAGGCTGATATCGTTGTCGTTGGAGTTGGAATACCTAAAATGGTTAAAGGAGACTGGATTAAAGAGGGGGCGGTCGTTATTGATGTAGGTATTAATCGATTAGAGGACGGTTCACTTGTTGGGGATGCTGATTTTGATGCTATTAAAGATATTGCTGGAGCTATAACTCCTGTCCCTGGAGGGGTTGGTCCAATGACTATTGCAACCCTACTTGAAAATACTTTGATAGCTTATAAACAAAATTTATGAGACTTATCCTAAAGATTATTAGAGAAGGATTAGGCAGGATTTTGATCTTCCTTGACTGGTTGATTAAACCTTCAATTATCAAGAGAAGCTCTGAAGATCAACTTCTTGTTGATCAAAAAACTGAGGCACTAAAATTGTATGAATTTTATGCATGTCCTTTCTGTATAAAGACTAGAAGGGCAATTAAACGACTAAATCTTAACGTAGAAACTCGTAATGCGCAAAAAGGTGATTTCAGAAAAGAACTTGAATTGAATGGCGGAAAAATACAGGTGCCATGCCTTAGGGTTGATTATGCTGGTGAGGTGAGTTGGCTATATGAATCCAATGACATAATTAATTATCTTGATAAGCATTTTTAACAATATGGTTTTGTAATCAATGCTCTACATTCATGGTGGTAACAAGGAGCAAATAGAGCTTTCACGGCAATTGTATAAATTTTGTTGTAATGGCTTGTTTCATAAAGATAATCTTCCTACAATAGATCTCACTATTCACAGCGTTGAAGATGCTCTTGCGTGGACAGATTATGAGGGCGATGGTAAATTTTTTATAGAAATTGAAGAGTCTTTAGATAGTAAAAAATTTATTATTACAATGTGTCATGAAATGATTCATGTATGTCAATTTTTGGCGAAAGTGGAGGTTAGTGAACTATCTGCTTACCATTTTGAAGAAAAACTTGCAGAGCAGTTCTATCATGAAGAGATAAGACGACATGGAAGCCCTCTAGATTTGAATGAGGATTAAGGAAGATATTCTTTTAAATTGTCAATTGATTTCTGTAATTCTTCTTGTGAGTTTGAAGTAATCGTTATGTGCCCTAATTTTCTATTCTTGCGTTCTTCTTTGTCATATAGGTGTAAGTATTCATTGTTAGTTTTTAGGACCTTATTCGTGGGTCCATGGACACCAATAATATTAATCATCGCATTGTATTTATTTTTAATTGCTGTCTCTCCAAGAGGACTATTAGTGATTGCTCTAATATGATTTTCAAATTGAGAAGTTTCAGCGCCTTCAATTGTCCAGTGTCCAGAATTATGAACTCTAGGGGCAATCTCATTGACAATCAGTCCATCTTCAGATTCAAAGAGCTCAAGAGTTAATACTCCAACATGGTTAATTTCAGCTATGAGAGAATTCATATAACTTTCTGCTTTTTTTTGAAGAGACTTTGAAATCTTTTGAGCTGGAGCAATTGTTAATCTTAATATGCCTTCATGGTGTGAATTTTCTACGAGAGGATAGTATTTGAGATCGCCATTAATTCCTCTAACTGCAATTATCGAGAGCTCTCTATTGAATTTAATGAAACCTTCGAGAATTGACTCAGCACCAGACATTTTTTTCCAGGCCTCATTGATTTGAGATTTGGATTTTATTACAAACTGACCTTTACCATCATATCCCTCTGTAGCAGTTTTCAGAATTGCAGGAAGACCAATATTATCAATAGCACTTTTAAGATCAGAAATACTATTGACTAATTCATATGGTGCGCAAGGAATATTTAATTTCTTTAGTAAGTCTTTTTCTCTAGCTCTATGTTGGGTGAGGTGAAGAGATTTATCGCTAGGATAAACTTTTGAAGTTTTGCTAATTTGATTAACGATTTTTATATCAATATTTTCACTTTCATAGGTGACTACATCAGAATCTTCAGCAAATTTTTTGATAACTTCTGGATTGTTGTTATGAGCAAATGTCTTAGCAAGAAGTGAAGGGTGGTCTTCATTTGACAAAGCTAAAAATCTCATTTGATGGCCTAGAGGAGAGGCAGACAACGCGAGCATTCTTCCTAATTGACCAACACCAAGAACCCCAATTTTCATAAGTTAATTATCTAGGTTGGAGTTATCTAATACGTTTTGAGTTTGTTCTGATCTAAATTTACTAACCCTTTCTCTAACTGCTTCATTGTCATTTCCAACAATTTGAGCTGCCAATATTCCAGCATTTTTTGCTCCTGATTCGCCTATAGCAAGAGTACCTACCGGAATACCACTAGGCATTTGGACGATTGATAATAAGGAATCTTGACCACTTAGAGCTTTAGATTGAACTGGAACACCCAAGACTGGAACAATTGTTTTAGAGGCAACCATTCCAGGTAAATGAGCCGACCCTCCAGCACCTGCAATAATAACTTTAAGGCCTCTTTCCTCAGCAGTTTCCGCATATTCGAACATTAGGTCAGGGGTTCTGTGAGCTGAAACGACTTTAACTTCGTAAGAGACACCTAGTTCTTCTAGCATATCTGTGGCATTTTTCATTGTGGGCCAATCTGATTTTGAACCCATAATAACTCCGACTAATGCACTCATTTTTTTATTGTTGAACTAATTAATGTAAATTATACCAAAAACCTAATATCTATTAGAGTTGATACATAGCGGTTTCTCAATCAATTTAGATTTTGAAACTTTTATCTAAAAATGGAAGATGCCCACTATTTAAAACGTGAATTTCTGCACCAGCTTCTGCATACCAATGCTGAATTTTTTCTGGAACAAGAGTGTCAAGATCGCCAAGAATGCATGTTTTTAGAGTTGAAATATTTTTATAAATAGTCCGTAGGTCTGAGTTAATGATTATTTCTAAACCATTATTTAGGGCACTTTGTGACGCTGGATATTTTTGAATTGACTTATGGAGTTCTTGGATTTGAGACTTGTTTTTGCTTTGAAGACTGACGAAACGTTTAAGGGTTTTAGTGCTATCTATTTTTAAATTAATTGCAAATTGGTCAAATACTTCTTTTCTTATACCAAAACTCCATTGGTCAGTATTAACTAAGCAAGGGCTTGCAGCTACCAAAATTAATTCGTTGAGTTTAATTTTATTCGCAATAAAAATAGAGAGTAATCCTCCCAAAGACCAGCCTAATAGAATAGATTTTTCTGGGATGAGTTTGATTATCTCGTTAGTCCAATCTTCAATACCACCATCTATATCGGGACTTCTTCCATGACCAGGAAGATCAATAACAGTGATACGATATTTTTTTTTATATTTATTTACTAGCTCTAAAAAAATGTCGCTATTAAATGCCCATCCATGCAATAAAACTAGATTCGGGCCTTCGCCGATTGTCTTATGCCATAACATTTTTGACCTTTTCAAGTAGAGCGTCTATTTGCTCTGTTTTGTGATTTGCTGATAATGTAAAACGAAGTCTAGCAGTATTCGGTGGGACGGTTGGTGGACGAATTGCACTCACAAAAAACCCCTCTTTAAATAACCTATTGCTAATTTTTAAGGCTTTCGAACTAGAGCCAACTATTAGTGGTTGGATTGCACTATTTGAATCTTCAAAATTAAGTCCAAGCTGAAAGGCCATATTTCTAAAATGCTTTATATTAGTGGTTAATTTTTCTTTTTGTTCTCCATTTTTTATTAGCGTTAGGCTTTCTAGGGCTGCATGACATATACTTGGTGGGAGGGCAGTTGTATAGGTGTAGGGTCTAGATTTTTGAATTAAAAATTCTATAAACTCCTTATCTCCAGATACAAATGCACCCATTAAGCCTGCAGCTTTTCCTAGTGTTGCCATATAGATAGAATTTTGCGGAATAATTGGATCAAAAATACCAAAACCATGAGCATCGTCCTGCATTAAGATAGCATTTTTTTTATTAATAATCTTAACAATTCCTGAAATATTTGCACGATCTCCATCCATGCTAAAAACGTTGTCAGTGACGATTAAGCCAGGACCAGTTTGTTTTATTAATTTTTTCTCTAGAGATTCTAGGTTATTATGCAGGTATCTTTGAATTGGAAGTCCAATTAATCGATTTCCATCAATCAATGATGCGTGATTCAATTTGTCTTGGATTACCCATTTAATCTCATCCCGAAGTGCAGAAAATATTCCAAGGTTTGCACTATAGCCAGATGCAAAAATAAGTGCACTCTCTTGTCCTGTGAATTCAGCTAAAGCCTCTTCAAGTAATTTGTGAGATTCTGAATGTCCACTTACCAAATGAGAAGCACCTGAGCCCGCTCCATATTTCTCAACGCCTTTAATTAACGCCTCTTTAATTATTGGATGACTAGCCAGAGATAAGTAGTCATTAGAACAAAAATTAATCACTTCTTGATTGTCAATTGTCATTTGAGTGCCTTGAGCACTATTAGCAACTCGTCGAGAACGCAATAGGTGATTTTTTTCAAGATCACTTATTTTTTTTGAAAAGTTCATGAGAGTGATGATGAATTACTATATGAGATTTTCCATTGGCGATGTGGCGCTAGCAAATGCCTTTTTCATCATTCTTCCAGCTAGATATGATTCCCTGCCAGCAATAATTGCATGCTTCATTGCGCTTGCCATTAATAGTGGATCATTCGCATTTGCGATGGCCGAGTTCATTAAAACTCCATCACAGCCAAGCTCCATTGCTCTAGCAGCATCACTAGCACAACCAATTCCAGCATCTACTAGAACGGGGACACTAGAATTATCTTTAATCAATTTAATATTAAAGGGATTAGAAATACCTTGTCCAGAGCCAATCAGTGAGCCAAGTGGCATAATTGCACAACAACCAATATCTTCGAGTTCTTTTGCTACTATTGGGTCATCTGAGGTATATACCATGACATCAAAGTTTTCTTTAATTAATGTCTTTGCTGCGCTAAGAGTTTCAACGATATTTGGGTAGAGGGTTGTTTCATCTCCAAGAACTTCAAGTTTGACTAGATTATGGCCATCTAGTAACTCTCGAGCAAGAAGACAAGTTCTCACAGCATCTTTAGCATTGTAGCAACCAGCAGTATTGGGAAGTATCGTATATTTTTCTGGAGAAATAACATCAAGAAGATTCTCTTCATTGGTATTTTGACCAATATTGGTTCTTCGAATAGCGACAGTGATAATCTCAGAGCCTGATATTTCAGTAGCAAGTTTTGTTTCTTTTAGGTCTTTATATTTCCCAGAACCAACGAGCAGTCTTGACTTAAAAGTTCGTCCAGCAACAACAAATGGAGTATCTGTTTTCATAGCGTTATAAGATACCATGTGCCATTATTAATATTGCAATATTAACTAGTAATCTTTTCAATTTTAGATGAATTTTTTAGATTATTAATCCAGTAATTTTTTATTATTAAAATAATAATACTTGTTATTTATATTCGTGATTTAGAATAATGTTACAAATTGTATATACTAAAATACAAAAAATACTTTCAAGGAAAAATGATGCCTGTAAACATAATTTCACACCCTCTTTTAGCCCATAAAATTGCCTTACTTAGGCAAGAAGGGGTCAGTACAAAGCAGTTTCGAGAACTAGCGAATGAAGTTGCAAGTCTTTTAACTTATGAGTCCACTAGAGACCTTCCAATTGAAGACCGTGAAATTCAAGGTTGGCAGGGAGAGCCAATTAAAACTCAGATGCTCTCTGGAAAAAAACTATCGATTGTTCCAATCTTAAGAGCAGGACTTGGAATGCTTGATGGTGTTCTGACGTTGGTTCCTAATGCTAAAGTCAGTGTAGTAGGTCTTTACAGAGATGAAGAGACATTAAATCCTGTTGCTTATTTTGACAAGATTATTGAGGATATTGACCAGAGGACTGCATTGATTATTGATCCTATGTTGGCAACAGGAGGGACACTTTTGGCAACAATAGATCTACTCAAAGAAAAGGGATGTAAAAAAATTATTGGATTATTTTTAGTCGCTTCCCCAGAAGGAATTGAAAGAGTAAGTAAACTTCATCCCGAGGTTGATTTATTTATTGCTGCGCTTGATGAATGTTTAAATCAAAATGGTTATATATTGCCTGGTTTAGGTGATGCAGGCGACAAAATCTTCGGCACTAAATAATATTTAATAAAACTTTAGATATGTTCTTATAGCTAAGGTTTATATGGCTGATAGAGGTATTCTCTATGATAAATTTAGATAAATTTGAACGCTACCCTTTGACTTTTGGCCCGACGCCAATCGAACATCTCCCAAGACTTACAAAAGCAATCGGCGGTAAGGTTGAAATATTCGCTAAGCGTGATGATTGTAATTCTGGTTTAGCCATGGGTGGTAATAAGTTACGTAAGCTCGAATATATTGTTCCAGATGCTATTGCATCAGGTGCTGATACACTGGTTTCTATTGGCGGCGTTCAATCAAATCACACACGAATGGTTGCAGCAACTGCCGCTAAGATTGGTATGAAATGTGTTGTTATTCAAGAAAGCTGGGTACCACATGATGATGCTGTCTATGATCGAGTTGGTAATATTATGTTGACAAGATTAATGGGGGCAGATTCTCGTCTAGTTGATGAGGGTTTTGATATTGGAATTCGCAAAAGTTGGGAAGATGCAATGCAGTCAGTTCGTGACTCGGGAGGAATTCCTTATGCTATTCCTGCGGGAGCATCTGTTCATAAATACGGTGGCCTTGGATATGTTGGCTTTGCTGAGGAAGTAAGAGCGCAAGAGCAAGAGATGGGTATTAAATTCGACTATATTATTGTCTGTGTTGTTACAGGCTCTACCCAGGGTGGAATGATTGTTGGGTTTGCAGCAGATAATCGCGCTGACCGTGTAATAGGTATTGATGGATCAGGTACTGTAGAACAGTTACGCATTCAATTACGTGGTATTGTTGATCAAACCGCTAATCTTGTAGATCTTGGTCGTGAAGTTCGTGATGATGAAATTGTCATTAATCCAGATTATTCCTATCCTGCATATGGAGTACCAAGTCATGAAACCAATGAAGCTATTCGTATAGCAGCTCGCACGGAAGCAATGATTACTGATCCTGTATATGAAGGTAAATCGATGCAAGGAATGATTGATTTAGTTAAAAAAGGTTTCTTTCCAGAAGGTTCAAATATTCTTTATGCTCATCTCGGTGGAGCACCTGCTCTTAATGGTTATAGTTATACTTATAGAAATGGTTAAAAAATAGAGCCCATGGCTAGAGTTTGATACAATTGTCAGCATTTATTCAGCTTTACTGACTTTACTTTTTTTGGTAACTTAATACTTATGTCAGTTATATCTTCTCCCCCATCAAGATTTAGCCCGTCTGAAGTCCATCAAATAGCAAAAACTTTATACGGTTTTGAAGTCTCAGTTAAAGCCTTGGATAGTGAGCGAGATCAGAATTTTTATTTGAAACGTGAAGATGGCACGGAATTTGTATTAAAGATTTCAAATCCGGCAGAGGATGTTGAGCTCATTAAGTTACAGGTCGCTAGTTTGAAGCATATCGCAAACTTTGATTCCTCTATAAAAGTGCCAAGCACGATTCAGACTGTAGGTGGTAAATTTATTAGTCGGCATAATGGCTGTTTTATTCGCCTACAATCTTTTTTAGCAGGACACTTTTTAAAAGACATTGAGAATCCTAAGTCTTTCTTATTGGAAGAATTTGGCGCATTTCTGGGTAAGTTGGACGTTGCTTTTCGAGAGTTTGGTTATCCGGATTTAAAGCGTAAATGGATATGGGATGTTAGAAATATTGAATTTTTGAAAAGTCATTTAGACTATATTGAGAGTGAGTCTGATAAAGCTGTAGTGCGTCATTTTATTGCAAATTATCAGTTAAACATTATGCCGATTGGAAAATATTTACGCACCCAGTATATTCATAATGATGGCAATGATCACAACGTACTTCTAAATGACAATGGTCACATATCTGGCGTTATTGATTTTGGTGATATGGCGCATACTTTTTTAGCAAGCGAATTAGCGGTTGCGATCACTTATGTTATTCTAGAAGAATCAGAGCCTGAGTCGAAGATCAAGTCGGTTGTAGAGGGATTTCAATCAGTTTATCCATTAAGAGACGAAGAAATTGAGTCACTCATTCATCTTGTTTGTGTACGTGCGTGTTTTACCGTGGTAACAGCAAACTACCGAAAAAAGCTATTTCCTGAAAACAAGTATATTTCTGTTACTGAGCCATACGCATGGACATTTCTGAAAAATTTTGCAGACAAAGAATTAAGTAATTTT
Source organism: uncultured Gammaproteobacteria bacterium (assembly GCA_902512035.1). Taxonomy (GTDB): domain Bacteria; phylum Pseudomonadota; class Gammaproteobacteria; order PS1; family Pseudothioglobaceae; genus Pseudothioglobus. The sequence continues at coordinate 14,974 of CABXHG010000005.1, read as the reverse complement.
AAATTATATTAAAAAGTGAAATCTAAAAAAAATACATTGAATTTGAGAAAAAAACACCTGGGCCCGTCACTCTCTCTGGCTTATTCAGAGCCACTAAAAATACTAAGAGGGAAGGGGCAATATTTGTATGATGAAAAAGGCAAGGAGTATTTAGATTGTGTTAATAATATCAGTCATGTTGGTCATTGCCATCCTGCTGTTATCCAGGCGGCTCACGAGCAGAATCAACTATTAAATACTAACACTCGCTACCTGCATGATAATATTGTTGAGTTGGCTGAGAAGCTTTGCAGAAAATTACCCAAACCCTTGTCCATTTGTTATTTTGTAAATTCGGGTAGTGAGGCAAACGAGCTGGCTTTAAGAATGGCCAGAGCATATACTGGAAATGATAGCACAATTGTCCTAGATCACGCCTACCACGGAAATACCGACTCTCTAATCAATATCAGTCCTTATAAATTTAATAGTAAGGGTGGGCAGGGAAAGCCAAAACATGTTGAAGTTGTTCCGATGCCAGACTTATTCAGGGGTGAATTTAATAACCCAAAAACCGCGGGGAAACAATATGCCCAAGCGGTTCAGGAGGCAATTAATAAACACGGTGGGGGTTCAACCTTTATGGCTGAATCGATGTTAGGTTGTGGTGGGCAAATTCCGTTACCAGATGATTTTTTAGCGGAGTCGTATAAATGGATAAGGGCGTCCTCTGGAGTTTGTATCAGTGATGAGGTTCAGGTGGGTTTGGGCAGAGTGGGTTCTGCCTATTGGGGGTTTGAGACACAAGCAGTCATCCCAGACATCGTCACAATTGGCAAACCGCTGGGTAACGGCCACCCTATAGCAGCTGTTGTGACCACTGCTGAAATAGCAAACTTCTTTAATAATGGTATGGAGTATTTCAATTCTTTTGGCGGCAACCCAGTTTCTTGTGCAATTGGACTCTCTGTTCTCAATGTAATCGAACAGGAAGGGTTGCAGCAGAATGCCCTAAATGTAGGAAATTATTTGTTATCAGAGTTGTGTTTATTAAAAGATAAATTTTCATTGATTGGCGATGTTCGAGGTGCTGGATTATTTATTGGAATCGAATTGGTTGAAGACAGAAAAACCCTGAAACCAGCAACAAAAAAGGCAAAGTTGATTACTGATAAAATGAAAGAACTTGGCATACTTCTTAGTACTGATGGGCCACATAATAATGTTATTAAAATTAAACCTCCTTTGGTCTTTACACAGGACAATGCAAAGTTGTTGGTGGATTCATTGTCAAAGTTATTAGCCTAGCATTTGTTATATACTATCTGGCACGTCAAAAGCATACTCATCAGTTGAAGTTTTTTCGTGAGCATAAGTTTTTATCTTCCATTCTCTGACTTTTGAATTTTGACTGACTTCGTTATATAACTTTTTTAGTCTTTTAAAAGGGTTAATAACTCCTGGAGAAATATCATCAAGAACTCCGGAAGCAATCCAGCCTAACAAACCCCAAACTGCAATATCAGCGATAGTCATTTTATTTCCAACAAACCAATTAGAATTATTTTCAAGTAAAATATTTTCTAAATATCCAAAGTAATTTGGTAAGTTTTTATTAGTCAACTCTGCTCGCATTTCTTTCTTCTTAATTGGATCGTTTTCTCGCATTGAAGGGTTTAAAAGCTCATTTATATCAGTAACTGTATCAATGATTTGATCTACTTTGCCAGCCTCAATAATATCTTCAGGATACATGCCACTTAGTTTGCCACATATTCTAGCAATGCCGCCTGTTTGGGCTATACTTTGACCATTAATAACTAGTACTGGTAATTGATTGAAAGGGATTAATGTGCCATCCATTAATTTTCCATTTTCTTGAAGGTAGTCAAATTCAGCATTATTAACTCTTAAATCATCAAATTGTAAATCTGCAATAAATAAAGCTAATCTTGCTACTTCAGCTCGCCAAAAAGGTAAATCCAAATATATAATTTTTAAGTCCATCAGTTCTTCTCCAGATTATTAATATAGTGAGGTATCATTCTAAGAATAATTTAATTAATAGGGAGGTAAATTATGACAGATTCAATAAAATATATATTAGAAGAAAATAAAGCACCTAAAACTTGGTATAACATAAATGCTGATTTACCGAGTCCACCACCACCACCATTACATCCAGGTACAAAACAACCTGCTGGGCCAGATGATTTTGCGCCTTTATTCCCTATGGGTTTAATTATGCAAGAAGTTTCAACAGAAAGAGAAATAGAGATTCCTGAACCTGTAAGGGAAATTTACAAACAATGGAGGCCTTCTCCTTTATATAGGGCAAGAAGATTAGAAAAATATTTGGATACTCCAGCAAAAATTTATTACAAATATGAAGGTGTAAGTCCTACAGGAAGTCACAAGCCTAACACTGCTGTACCTCAAGCGTTTTATAATAAAGAAGAGGGTGTAAAAAAAATATATACTGAAACTGGAGCTGGTCAATGGGGGAGCTCATTGGCATTTGCTGGTCAAATGTTTGGTATTGATGTTGAAGTTTTTATGGTCAAAGTTAGCTTTGATCAAAAACCATATAGAAAATTAATGATGCAATCATTTGGCGCAAAATGTCATTCAAGCCCATCTTCTATAACTGATTTTGGAAAAAAACTTTTAGATGAAAATCCAAATAACCCTGGCAGTCTTGGAATAGCAATTTCAGATGCCATTGAATCTGTCGTGAAAAGCGGAGGTAATGCTAAGTATTCATTGGGAAGTGTTTTGGGCCATGTACTAATGCATCAAACTATCAATGGAAATGAAGCTATTTTGCAAATGGAACAAGCAGGTGATTATCCTGATATTATTGTAGGTTGTACTGGAGGTGGAAGTAACTTATCAGGCCTCATGTTTCCATTTTTAGGTCAGCAACTCCGAGGAGGTCAAAAAATTGATATTATTGGTTGCGAACCATTGTCATGTCCTTCTTTCACTAAAGGGAAATATGCTTATGACCATGGAGATATGGCAAGGATGACCCCATTGATTAAAATGCATACTTTAGGTTCTGATTTTTTACCACCAGCAAATCATTCTGGAGGATTAAGATATCATGGGATGTCATACCACTTAAGTCATTTATATGAACTAGGATTAATGAGAGCTAAAGCTTATGGTCAAAAAGAGTGCTTTGAAGCAGGAGTTACTTTCGGAAACCAAGAAGGTATTATTCCTGCCCCTGAAGCTAACCATGCAGTAAAAGGAGTTATGGATGCAGCTCTTGAATGTAAAGAAAAAGGTGAATCTAAAACTATTCTATTTAATCTTTGTGGACATGGACATTTTGATATGACAGCTTATCAAGCTTATTTTGATAACAAACTTGCTGATGATGTTTTTGAAGAAGAAAGGGTCAATAAAGCCCTAGCTAATTTACCAAATGTTGAATAGGAATTAAAGCCTTTTGGAATGAGGGTTGTATGGCGGAGAGAGGGATTCACACCCTCCATACTTCCTTTAATGTTGTCATAATCATTGTAATCATGATCTTTTAAATTTTGTTAGAAATATTTTTAATGTAATTATTATTCCAAAGAGGATTATCAAATAAGTAAGACTTGATAATACCCATTTAAACGAGTTGATTCCAGATCCTAATGAAACTAATGTTTCGGATATTGACCTTGAATTTAAATAGGTTTCTAGCATCAATAATTCAACGTAATTCTCTGTCCAATCTGCAATCATGCCAAGAATAGGAATTATCAAAAATAGACGCTTGTTTTTAAAGAAGTATAAAATCCAAGATGCATACATCAAAGTGTAGACAAATGCAAAAATTGCGTCCCAAATTTGAAGGAATTGGCTATAACAAAGAAGTTGCTCCTGATTCCTTGATTCAAAGAAATTTTGAACCATCTCTTTAGTGTAAGAAAAAGAAAGGCCTAATGAATTTGATCCAATATCGACGGCAAAGCAGCTACCGACAGGACCTAAAACGAATGTTATGTATAAGAAAAACGCTAAAGTAAATCCTATAGCGAAATAAAGAGTTCTATTCATATTTCTATCTATCCTAGTCGTAAGATTGTATGGCGGAGAGAGAGGGATTCGAACCCTCGATAGGAGTTAAAGCCTATACTCCCTTAGCAGGGGAGCGCCTTCAGCCACTCGGCCACCTCTCCGAAGAAGGCATATTATACTGCAAATATATTGAATGAGTATTTTAGAAATAGAGGTTCAATGAAATATTATTCAATGATTTCAAAATCATGAGTAATGGTAGCTGTTTTTCCAAGCATTATTGACGCAGAGCAGTATTTTTCAGCTGACAATGTAATCGCTTTTTCAACTTTTTTTGAATCTAGATCCTTGCCTTTAATAACAAATTGAATGTGAATATCAGTAAAGACTTTTGGGTGGTCATTTGCTCTTTCTGCATTTATCTTAGTTTGAAAATAAGAAAGGTCTTGACGCATTTTTTTTAGAGTTGTTACAACATCAATCATGGTGCACCCAGCAACACCAAGTAAAAGCATTTCCATTGGCCTAACGCCCAAGTTATCACCACCTATTTCGGGAGGGCCATCCATCGTTATAGTATGGCCACTATCAGACTTACCCACCATAAGCATTCCATCAACCCAATTCACAGATATATTCATTCAAAAAGCTCCTTAAGTTTTTGGCCAGGATTAGAATCCCTCATAAAGGCCTCTCCAATTAAAAAACCAAATACGTTATGTTGATGCATTAAATCGACATCAAGCTTAGTTTTGATACCAGATTCAGTAATTATTAACTTATCATCGCCAATCTCAGAGATTAAGTCAATAGTAGTTTGAAGGCTCACTTTAAAATTACGAAGGTTTCTATTATTAATTCCAAGTAATGGTAAGTCTAGTTTTAATGCACGATGAACCTCTTTACTGTTATGAACTTCTACAAGGGTATCCATCCCCAATGAAGTCGCTATTCCACTTAAATTCATTAATTCATCATCCTCAAGGCAAGAGGCAATCAATAAAATACAATCAGCACCAATGGCTCGTGATTCATAAACTTGATAGGTGTGAATGATAAAATCTTTTCGAATGACAGGGATTGATACAGCAGCTCTCGCTTTTATCAAATATTGAGGGTCTCCCTGAAAAAAATCACGGTCAGTTAATATTGAGAGACAAGTTGCACCTCCTGACTCATAGCTTTGAGCTATTTCAACAGGATCGAAGTTTTCTCTTAAGACACCTTTACTAGGAGATGCTTTTTTGATTTCAGCAATAATGCCGCTTTGGTGTTTTAGGACTTTATTGTTTAGAGCATTATAGAATCCACGAGGACTGTCAGCAATGTCAGCTAATTCAATCATTCTTTCAATTGGAACTCGATTAATCGATTCTGCAATTTCTTCTTGTTTTCTTGAAACAATTTTTTTTAGGATGTCAGGTGTTTTTTGTTCCATGGTTTAAAGGAATTTGTAACTATGCTTATTTTAAACGAATATAATTTACGTATATATTTATGTAATAAGTGAAGTTCATGAATTTACTAGATTTTCAGGTTGGTATTGAACACCCATTTTTTTTAATTGCTGGTCCGTGCGTGATTGAGTCGGAGGTTTTGGCAATTGAAAGTGCGAGCTATCTAAAAAAAGTTTGCAATGAGCTCAATATTAACTTTATCTATAAATCGTCCTTTGATAAAGCTAATCGAACCAGTGCAGATAGTTTTCGTGGACTAGGAATAGAGGAGGGCCTTAGAATACTTCAAAAAGTTAAATCAGAATTGAATGTTCCAGTTTTAACTGATGTGCATGAAGATACTCCCCTAGATGAAGTAAGCTCTGTAGTTGACGTTCTTCAAACGCCAGCATTTCTTGTCAGACAAACAAATTTTATTCAAAATGTTTGCAGTCAAGGATTACCTGTCAACATCAAAAAAGGGCAATTTCAGGCACCATGGGATATGGACAATGTTGTTGAAAAAGCTAAAGGTACTGGAAACCAACAAATAATGATATGTGATAGAGGAACTTCATTCGGCTACAACACACTAGTTTCAGATATGAGAGGTCTTTCCAGCATGCGATCAACAAAATGTCCAATTGTATTTGATGCCACCCACTCTGTTCAGCAGCCCGGAGGGCAAGGTAAATCCTCTGGCGGTCAGAGAGAGATGGTTCCTGTTTTGGCTAGGGCAGCTGTAGCGGTTGGAATTTCTGGAGTATTTATGGAAACTCATCCAAATCCAGATTTAGCTAAAAGTGATGGTCAAAATTCTATGCCTATGAACTTAATGTTCACTCTACTTGAAACGCTCAAGAAGATTGATTCTGTAACTAAAAAAAATAATTTATTAGAGGACTCTATCAATGAATAGAATTGCCATTAACGGATCAAAAGGGAAAATGGGTCAAGCCCTTATTGAAGCAGTCAATACTAGCTCTAAAGTAGAGCTTGGCGGAGGCTTTGACAAAGGAGATAGCCTTGGAGACTCTCTAAACGACTTCGATATACTCATTGATTTTTCAAGACCAGAAGCATCTCTAAGCGCTATATCAACGTGCAAAGACTCTGGTAAAGCAATGGTTATAGGTACAACTGGTTTTAGTGACACTGAACTTCAGCTAATTCATCAAGCCTCAAAAGAAATTCCGATTGTTTTCGCTCCAAATATGAGTGTTGGGGTTAACTTGACACTAAAAATTCTTGAAACATCTGCAAAAGTTATTGGTCCAGATTCGAGTATTGAAATTATAGAGGCGCACCATCGTTATAAAGTTGACTCCCCCTCGGGAACTGCCCTTAAAATGGGTGAAGTGGTGGCTAATGCGCTTGGTAGAGATTTGTCTGAATGCGCGATATATGGTCGTGAAGGTATTGAAGAGCCGAGGGATCAAAATACAATTGGATTTTCCTCAATCAGAGGAGGCGATGTTGTTGGTGAGCATACTGTTGTATTTTTTATGGATGGGGAGAGGGTTGAGATTACCCACAAGGCATCTTCTCGAATGATTTATGCAAATGGAGCAGTTAGAGCAGCTAAGTGGCTATCTGGCAAACCAAGTGGAATGTATTCTATGCAAGATGTGTTAGACCTCAAGGGATAAATTATGTTGTATGCCATTATTTCTCAAGATGTCGAAAATAGTTTAGAAAAACGAAGGGGAGCAAGACCTGAGCATGTTGAAAGACTTAATCAACTGAAAGATGAAGGGCGACTTATTTTGGCGGGTCCTCATCCAGTAATTGATGTCTCAGATCCAGGTGAGGCGGGTTTTTCAGGATCTTTAATTGTTGCTGAATTTGATGATCTTCAGGAGGCTTCTAATTGGGCAGATGCTGACCCATATGTATCTGCAGGCGTTTATTCAAGTGTTATTGTCAAACCTTTTAACAAAGTTTTGCCATAAAGCTTTACAATTTTTTTTGAATTTCAAGGATAATCTGGCAATTTTTAGAAAATCACCTGCTTTACAAGGAGAAAAAGGTTTCAGTGGCCCCAGTTAAAAATGATTACAGTTAAGAACTTATCAAAACATTTTGGTGGAATCAGAGCCGTTGATGGGGTTGATTTGCACATTGATAAAGGTTCAATTACTGGTTTGGTTGGTCCTAATGGCGCTGGGAAAACGACAATGTTCAACTTGATAGCCGGACTCTATCAGCCGACAGATGGAGAAATTATTCTCGATGGTGAAGATATAACAGATCTGACATCACACCAGCTATTCCATAAAGGCCTTCTTAGAACATTCCAGATTGCCCATGAGTTTCCTACACTTAGTGTCCTTGAAAATTTAATGATGGTTCCTGCCAATCAGCTTGGTGAAGGCCTTATGAACTCTTGGTTAAAGCGCCAACAAATTCAAGAGGAAGAGAGAGCGCTTCAATCTAAAGCTGAAGAGGTCGTAGAATTTCTAAGCATCAGTCATCTCAAAAATGAAAGAGCAGGTAATTTATCTGGAGGTCAAAAAAAACTATTAGAACTAGCAAGAACAATGATGGTTGATGCTAAAGTTGTTCTCCTTGATGAAGTTGGTGCAGGAGTCAATAGAACACTTCTCAAACAAATCGGTGATGCGATTCTAAGACTTAATGAAGAGAGGGGTTATACATTTTGTATGATTGAGCATGATATGGACTTTATTTCGAGGCTCTGTAATCCAGTTGTTGTTCTCGCTGAAGGCCAGATTTTGACTAGTGGCACTCCAGAAGAAATTAAAAGTAGTGATGCAGTGATTGAGGCATATCTAGGTAAGGGAATTAAAACTGAGGCAACTAATTAATGGCATATCTTGAGGGAAAAAATCTTGTCGCTTCTTATGGCGTTGTTCCCATTCTGCATGAGTGCTCGGTTGAAGTTGAAAAAGGAGAACTTGCTGTGATAGTTGGCCCAAATGGTGCCGGTAAATCTACAGTAATGAGAGTTCTTCTAGGGATGCTAGATGCAACTTCGGGCTCAGTCACATTGGATGGAAATGATATTTCAATGCTTTCAACTCAAGACAGAATAGCCCAAGGTTTGGCATTTGTTCCTCAAACTAAAAATGTTTTTCCATCAATGACAGTGGAAGAAAATCTTCAAATGGGAGGTTTTATTAGGGAAGACGATATCAGTAAAACTATTGAAGAGGTTTATGAATTGTTTCCTATACTTTATGAAAAGCGTAAACAATTAGCAGAGGAATTATCTGGTGGCCAAAGGCAACAGGTTGCTTTTGGAAGGGCAATGATGACAAGGCCCTCAGTGATGCTTCTAGATGAGCCTACAGCCGGAGTTTCACCAATTGTGATGGATGAAATTTTCTCAAATATATTAGATGTAAGAAATGCTGGAATGGCAGTTCTTATGGTTGAGCAAAATGCGCAGCAAGCATTAAATATTGCAGACAAGGGATTCGTTTTAGTTTCAGGTCGTAATGAGCATACAGGGACTGGAAAAGAGCTTATTAAGGATCGTGAAGTTCGTAAGAAGTTTCTGGGAGGTTAGATGTCAGACTCGATTGATATAATTAACGCAGTCGCTTTATTGACAAACTTTGTCATTCTTCCTGCTTTGTCTTATGGTTCTCAACTGGCCTTAGGGGCTTTAGCAGTCACTTTAGTCTATTCAATCCTAAGGTTTTCCAATTTTGCCCAGGGTGATAGTATGGCTTTTGGGACGATGCTTGTTATATTTTTGAGTGGTTATATGATTAGTAAGGGCTGGACAATAACTGGGGTGCCCACTGCTCTTTTAGCTATTCCAATAGCCATAATAGGAATGTCAATTTATTTGCTCTTAATGGATAGATTGGTTTACAGGCACTATCGCGGAATAAAGATTAAGCAGAGCATTGTAGGCATTACAGCATCGATAGGTGTTATGTTTATTACAGGAGGTATCGTCAGGTTTTTTCTAGGAGCTTCTGCGCAACGATTTGGAGATGGAGAGAGATTTATATTTTCTGTTAGGGAGTTTAAGGCATTTACAGGGCTTCAGCAGGGTATTGCACTTAAAACATCTCAATTTTTAACCATCACTTTGGCTATATTGCTTGTTGCTTTTCTATTTTACTTTCTGCAAAAAACTAAGACTGGTAAAGCTATGCGTGCTTATTCAGACAACAAAGAGTTAGCCCTGCTATCTGGAATAGATCCAGATAAAGTTGTGAGAATAACTTGGTTATTAGTCGCTCTTTTTACAACGATTGCTGGAACACTTTATGGACTAGATAAAGGATTTGCACCTCAGCAATATCATTTGTTACTCCTGCCAATTTTTGCCTCAGTTATTGTGGGCGGTATTGGTTCACCTATTGGCGCAATTGCGGGAGCCTTTTTGGTTGCATTTTCTGAGATACTTCTTACTTATGCATACAAAAAGTTTTTAATTTATTTGTTACCTTTGTCGATGCATCCTAATTCATTGGTCCAACTCATTGGTACAGAATATAAATATGCAATATCCTTTGTTATTTTGATTATTGTTCTTTTGATAAGGCCTACAGGGTTGTTTAAGGGTAAGGTGATTGTTGATGAATAATATTACTGCTATTTGGGAGGCCAATAAAGCCATTGCTAGCTTTGCAATAATGGGTCTCATCCTTTTATTTGTAGGCATAAATCAATCATGGGCACTTGCGCTTGGTATTTTTAATATGTCTTTAATATCAGCTATTATGGCTCTAGGTGTCAATATTCAATGGGGTTATGCGGGCTTATTTAATGTTGGAATTATGGGGTTTGCTGCTCTGGGTGGTGTCAGCGTCGTGCTAATTGCACAGCAGCCTGTGACTGAAGCAATAGATGCTGGTGGTATGAAGATGTTTCTTTCTTTGGTCATTGGTGCTGTAACTGTTATTACTGGAGTATTGCTTAATAGGAGAGGGGTTAATAAATGGCTTACTGCTGCAGTAGTAATAATCGGCTACCTAATAACCAGATATTACTTCTCTGAGGCAGCTGATTTAATTGAAAAGGTTGATCCTGCAATTACGGGCTATCTGGGAGGTTTTGGACTTCCCGTAGCCTTTTCATGGGTAGTCGGTGGATTGGCTGCAGCTGGTGCAGCATGGTGGATTGGTAAGATAACTCTGGGTTTAAGGACGGATTATCTTGCCATTGCAACTTTGGGTATTTCAGAAATTATTCTCTACGTAATCAAAAATGAAGACTGGTTTGTTCGCGGTCTGAAAAATGTTTATGGCCTTCCAAGACCTGTTCCATATGAAGTTGATATGCAACAATCTGAATGGTTTCAAAATATAATCGCCTGGCTTCACAAATCAGAACTTCAGTTGCTTACTCAATCAGAACAAATTGACCAGTTAGGTGATTACGTTCGAGAGGCCGCTGTCGTTTTTGTTAAACTATGCTATTCAGGTCTATTCATTGCTATTTTAGGTGCTTTTATTATTCTTTCAAATCTTGCCTTAAATTCCCCTTGGGGTAGAAAAGTAAGAGCCATTCGAGATAATGAAGTAGCTGCTTCGGCCATGGGAAAAGATATCAAGCGCCAACATCTTCAAATTTTTGTTATTGGCTCAGCAATAGTTGGTGTAGCTGGTGCTTTATTGGTGACATATGATGGAATCTTTATTCCTACTGCTTACCAACCTCTTAGATTTACTTTCTTGATATGGGTTATGGTTATTCTTGGAGGATCGGGTAACAATTTAGGCTCTGTTTTAGGCGCATTTATAATCTGGTTTATATGGATTCAGGCGGGCCCAATGGGGCTTTGGGTTGTAGAAATGCTAGGAAATAATATGCAGGAAGGAAGCGCATTGCTAGAATTTATTGAAGATAGAGTTCACTACCTAAGACTTGTCTTTATGGGGACTATATTGCTTTTGATCATGAGATTTTCACCTGGCGGTATACTTCCTGAGAAAAATAAAGAGCTTTAATTTTTCTTTCAAAAGCATTTAGATTAGCCATTAGTTAAGTTTATTTTCAAATATTTTTAACACAAACTGCAGGAAACTGTTTATCATTACCTATGAATCCCTTTGGAAATACGTGTTAATCGTTTATTGAGCGTAGGGAATCTTTTTTTAAAATAGGAGACAAAATGAAAAGTTATTTAAAGACAACAGTTGGCGTAATATTGTCAGCAACTATGGCAACTGCATCTTATGGTGCAACGGTCAATGTAGGAGAGCTTCAAGGATTTACAGGTCCTCTTGAATCAATGATTGGTCCAATGTCAGGTGGTGCAAATCTTGCTGTAACTGAGGCGAATGCTTCTGGTAAGTACCTTCAAGGCACTATTAACGTAGTTCAAGGTGACTCAGTATGTATTGATCCAGCGGTTGCAATTGCGCAGGCTGAAAAAATGGTAAATGATGATAATGTTATGGCTATTATGGGTCCTAACTGTTCAGGTAATACTGGCGCGGTAATTACTAACGTATTAGTACCTAATGGTATTGTTTCAATTTCACCATCAGCTACTTCACCCGCTCTAACTACTTTAGAAGATGGTGGTTGGTTCTTTAGAACTGCACCTTCAGACGCTAGACAGGGTCCAGTACTTGCAAGCATTGCAATTTCTAGAGGTCAAACTGATATGGCTGTAACTCACTCAAACAGTGACTACGGTAAAGGTCTGGCTGATGCTTTTGTAACAGCATATGAAGGTATGGGTGGAACAGTAACCGTTATGGCAGGACATGACGATGATAAAGCGGACTATTCTGCTGACGTTGCAGCATTATCTGCAGGTGGCTCAGCTACTTTAGCTGTTTTAGGTTATGCTGATACTGGTGGTAGAGGAATTATTGCTGCTTCAGAAGATACAGGTGCTTTTTCTGATTACGTCTTTGGTGACGGTATGATTAGTGATGTAACTTCAGGCGCTGTTTCAGATGGATCTTGGGGTACTTTACCTTCTCCAGATGCTACACTTGGCGCTAACTGGTTAGCAGTAGCAGAAGCTGGCGGTGTTGATGGATCAGGTGTATTTTCAGCTGAATCTTATGATGCTATGGCTTTAATTATCCTAGCTTCACAAGCTGCACGTTCAACAGACAGAGCCGCTATTCAGGCACAAGTGATGAATGTTGCTAATGCTCCTGGAAATGAATGCCACGCTGGTAAGTTAAGCGAGTGCTTGGCATGGATTTCAGGTGGACTCCCTGTTAACTATGTTGGTGCTACTGGCGTAGAGTTAGATGCAGGTGGTACAGCTAATGGCTCATACGCTGAGCGTGAAGTTATTGGTGGTGCATTTACTAATGTAAAAATCCACAAATAATAAGCTTCAAAGTTTTATTAAAAAGCCCATCTAATTGATGGGCTTTTTTTTGTCTATGAAAAAATTCAAATCAGGAATTTAGAATTTTATTTGTATTAATACTATAATAGGAATAGAAAGATGAATTTGAGGATATATAAATGAATAACAATGAAATCGTAGAGAGTATTAAAAAAGCTTTTAAGTTGACTATGGAAAAGCTTGACAACCATTACATGTTCTACCTCGATGAAATGGTTACACCCAAACTCATTACGTTATTCTACTGGATACTCTTATTTGCCTTTATTACTAAAGGGTTAGGTGACATTTTCCTTGAAGGGGATTTTTGGAGAGGGTTAGTTTGGGTTGTTGGCGGCTCCTTGGCCTCCAGAGTTGCTTGTGAAATGGTAGTTATCTTGTTTCGAATTAATGAAAATTTGAATGAGATTAATGAAAAGACATCAGATGATGAAACTTTAAGTAACGTCGGCTCCGAAAAAGATTACTACAAACATTAAAAGCATATAACGACTATTTAGTCTACAATAAGTTTTTTCTTTTTGCTTAAGCTTCATGAATAAAGGTATTCTGCTTGCCCTTTCAGGCTACTTAATGTGGGGTTGTTTTCCTATATATTGGGCATTACTTAATCACGTCAACCCTTCCGAAGTGCTTGTTCATAGGATGTTGTGGTCAGTGCCAGTATTATTTTTACTGGTTAACTTTAAACCCTCTTGGAGATTGAACTTTAAGGAGTCTTTATCTTCAAAGAAGGAACTAGTTTTTTTGCTTATAACCGCTATTCTCATAACTATTAATTGGGGTGGTTATATTCTTGCAGTTAACTTGGGTCGAGTGGTTGAGGCCTCTATGGGATATTTTCTATCACCTGTCATCAATATGATCGGTGGCTACATTTTCTTTCATGAAAGGATTTCAAAACTAAAGCAATTAGCTGTATTGTTTGCTACAGTTGGAGCTTTATATTATGTTTTTAGTGGAGACTCATTTCCATGGCTAGGATTTTTGGTAGGATTTACTTTTTCAGCCTATGGTATTGCAAGAAAAGCGATGGCTTCATCAGCAGTTCCAGGACTATACATCGAGACACTAATATTGCTCCCGTTTTTCTTAATTTTTTCTGCGTGGTTCTATTTAAAATTCGATGTTTCATTTTTAAATGTAGATATTTCCACAGATGTTTTATTATTTTTAGCAGGTGCTGTAACGGTAATACCCTTGGCATTATTTAATGCTGGAGCTAAGCTACTTCCTATGACAACTGTTGGAATTTTGTTTTTAATTACTCCGACACTTCAATTTCTTGTTGGCTATTATTTACAAAATGAGGCAGTAAACTCAAACCAATTGATAGGATTTGTTGGAGTATGGACTGGACTTATTATGTATAGTTATGGGCTAATTAAGGATAAGTAGTATCCAAAAATGATTAATTAAAAAAGTTTTCTAATGAAGAATACAAAAAGCATGATCTCTACTATCTATGAAACATTACATGCTGATGATTTAGATGAGTTAGAGGGTATTTACAAGAATTGGGCTTCAGACTATGAGCATGATGTTATTAATTTAGCAGGATATGTAGGGCATTTAATTACCTCAGATCTTCTTCTCACTTATCTAAAAAATAACAAAGCAAAATTACTGGATGCTGGATGCGGCACTGGCCTTGTTGGTGAAATCTTTCATAAAAATAATTTTAAGAATATAGAAGGTATAGATTTCTCTCAGGAAATGTTGAGTGTTGCCAATCAAAAAAATATCTATCAATCATTAAAATTAGTGGATCTGACAAAAGAACTAGATTATGAGGATAATTGCTTTGATGCAATAGTTTGCGCTGGCACCTTTACCTGTGGACACGTCGGTCCAGAAGCTCTTAAAGAAATGGTGAGAATCACTAAAGAGGGCGGTTACATTTGTTTTACAGTTCGTAAACAAGAATGGGAAGCATCTCCCTATATGAAAATCATCAATGATCTAGAGCTCTCTGAGTCATGGCATAAACTTGTTCATGATACTGCTGAGTACAATGTTAAAGAGGGTGTCAGTTGCCAACTCTGCCTTTATCAAGTTAATTAGAAGATAGAATGTTATCGAGACTGAATAATCAAAGTAAAGCCTATCTGTTTGCAGGTATCGCAATTTTTTTCTGGTCTACAGTTGCAAGCGCCTTTAAGCTCTCTTTGGAGCACTTAGAACCTATTCAATTAGTCTTATATTCGACATTATTTTCTATCTGTGTTTTGTTTATTCT
>CABXHG010000004.1:0-72180 GCA_902512035.1 uncultured Gammaproteobacteria bacterium | reverse complement strand
CCTGTTTTGACATTCTTAATCTTCCATCATCTCCAAGAGTGGCGCCAAATGAGAGACAAGCTTCTATGCAATGAGGTGTGGCATCTCCAAACCCTATCTCTTCAAGAATTCGATAAATATTGGCCTCAATTGCTTTAACCTGTTTGTCACTAAGAGGCTTATACCTGCCGCCAATCTCTCCAGCATGTACAGGTTTTTCTTCTTCTTTTAGCGGAGCATTTCTTAATGCAATTCTAGCTTCTCTTCCACCTGATTTTCGTCTCGACATGATCGTGATTTGGGTTTGTATATTGAGAACATTTTGATACGAAATTTAATTACTGTCAATTGTTTTTTTTGCAGCTATTTTTCGGTTGAATTTTATGTGATGATTAGAGAAAGACTGTGTTTGAAGATTAAACTAAATTATATTTTTATTTATTAATTTATACTGCTTTTGCTAGGCTTTTAATTAAGCTATCAGTTTCATCCCAGCTAATACAGCCATCTGTCACCGATACGCCGTATTGCATATCATCCTTATTGTCTAGAATTTTTTGTTTTCCTGGATATAAGTTACTTTCAAGCATCACGCCAAAAATTGACCGATTTCCTGAAATTATTTGACTTTTAATATTTTCAATGACTTTGCCTTGATTTCTATAATCTTGATTAGAGTTATCATGGGAGCAGTCAATCATAATTCTCTCAGCTAAACCATTTTCTCTAAGAAGTTTTTCACATTCAGATACAGCAGTTTGGTCATAGTTCGGTCTCTTACCTCCTCTAAGAATGATATGGGAAGATTTATTACCTTTCGCTTTGAATGTAGAAATCTGACCTTTATCATTGATGCCTAGAAAACTTTGTTTGGATGAGCATGCTTTAATTGCATTAACAGCCATAGTCAAGTTTCCATCTGTACCATTTTTAAAGCCAACTGACATAGAGAGTCCACTCGACATTTCTCGATGTGTTTGTGATTCAGTGGTTCTTGCGCCAATAGCGCACCAAGAAATTAGATCAGCTAGGTACTGTGGAGTGATTGGATTAAGTGCTTCAGTTGCACACGGTATTCCTTGTTCTGCAAGCCAAACTAAAAGTTCACGTCCTTGACGAAGTCCTTTTTCCACATCCAGTGAGTTATCCATGTCAGGATCACTGATTAAGCCTTTCCAACCAACAGTGGTTCTTGGCTTTTCAAAATAAACCCTCATCATGATGTAGATTGATTGCTCAACCTCTTTTTGAAGAGACTTTAACTTAAGCGCATATTCCTTGGCAGCTTTAATGTCATGAATTGAGCATGGACCAACAATCACAATTAATCTTTCATCTTTTCCTGAAAAAATCTCACCAACAGATTTTCGACTCGATAAAATATTCATTTCGCCTTGGTCACTAACAGAGATTTTTTGCTTCAGGTCAATGGGAGAAGTGATGACGGTTTCGCTCTCAATATTCGTATTGTGAATTTGATTAATCATTTCATTAAACTTTTTATCGTGAGGGACGATTTAAACATAAATCTAGAAATATTTTTAACTTAGATGGGTAAAAAACATAATTGTCTTATTAAAGTTTTTATTTTGTTATGAAAAAAATTGCAAAAAAAGCGCTATTGTTTTCATTGATATTTATCTTTGGATGTAGCTCAACGACCTTTGTTTATAACCGAATTGATTTTTTATTGCCGTGGTATCTTGAGAGTTATGTTGACTTGAATCGAGATCAAAAACAAGATTTAGATGAATTATTAATACCTTTTATTAAGTGGCATAGAGAGGAAGAATTACCCAAATATGTAGAAATTATTGAAAATTTTGAACTTATTCTTGACAGCACAATTGATTTAGAAGATATTCAAGAAATTACAAATGATGTTGAAGAGTCGTGGTTTCGAATAGAAGATAAAATGATTTTATGGGCAATTCCTATGGCTAGAGATTTTTCTGATCAACAAATCGAAGATTTTTTTCAAGTACTTCAAACAAAAACAACTCAAAGAGAAAATAAATATTTGAGTCGCAATTTGCAAACTTATCAAAATGATAACTTCAAGCGATTAAGAAAGAACTTACGTCGCTTTATGGGAGGATTAAATCAAGATCAAATAAGTTTAATCAAAAATACCAGTAAAGAAATGATTAGAGTTGACGGACAATGGATCAATAACCGAAAAGCACTGATTGAAAAGCTTCAAGTAGCTCTACAGAGAGAAGATAGTTGGGAGTTGGCTATAGAAAACATTACTAATAGAGACGACTTAGTTTCAATAAATTATCGCCAAACTTATGCACATAATATAGAAATAAACCAGCGCCTTTTTGTTGCTATATTAAATTCCAGGACTGAAAAGCAAGATAAAAAGCTTCGTGCTCAGCTTTTAAGATATAAAACTGATATTAATAATCTGATAGCCCAAAATTAATCTTTACCAGCGTCTTTTCATTCTTCCCCTGAGAATGTCTGATCCCCAGTTCAGGATGAGTCCGATGAGTGCAGCAGAGCCTAACCATAAGAGTGGAAGCTCCCCATTAGATCCAAAGATTACAGAACGATACGCTCTTCCTATCGAGTCAAACGGGACTGAAGTGCCAATAAGCTCGAGCCATTCTGGAGCAGCAGTCAGTGGAATAATTGTTCCGCTGAGTGCTGACTGATAAAAGACAACTGGCAAAATTAGAATCAAAGCAGAGAGGCCTATGGTTGCAAAAAATCCAAGAAAAAGCCAACTTAAACATACGCTGATTAGCCAAGAAAAAAGCCAAGACATAATAAATATTTCCCACTGGAGGGTCGTAAAAGTAACGACTAGTGCCAAAGCAAGAGTGGATAAACCCATGGTCATTATTGGAATCACGGTTCTTATATAGGCTCTGTTAAGAGGCGTTATTTGATTTGTTGCAAGAAAAAGAAGAACGGAGCCAACCATTGCAGAGAGCCAAGTAATAAAGCTCATTACAAATGGAGAGGGAATTGAAGAGAGGCTTTGGGCTTTGTAAAGGGTTTCCAATTCAATCTGAATAGGCATTTTTGAACTAGGAACTTTATTTTGCATTTTCGCTAATCGAAGATTTGAAATAAATGCAGAAAGTCCCATCTGAAAAGTTGATGGGAGCTGGCTAGCAATTTGAGTTTCTGAGACGGTTAAGTGATCTGAGTTGATAACTTTAATATTTAAGCTACTATCACTCAATGCTAGCTCTGAAAAGTCTTCAGGAAAAATTATTACTGAAGAAATTTCTCCATTAGATAGGGCTGTTTTTGCTACATCGTAATTCTTAAATAAGGCAATTCTAAAGGGCAATGATCTTGAGATTACCTTAATTGCCTGTGTTGAAACTATAGGAAAAGATTTGCTCGAATCTAGGTTGACAATTCCTAGTCTAAAGTTAGCAGAAATCTTTTCTGGGTCGTTTGGGGTAGTCAGATTAAATATTGAAAAAATTAAAGCAATTAAAGTAGGCACAACAATGGCTGCTCTGAATAGTTTACTCTGGCGAAAATCATTAATTGAGGAGGGCATTAAGATGAACCAAAATAAATTAAACAATACACAAACACGACTACTTAGTCAAACTCGAATGGTTATTATTTAGAATCATGTCTGCTGCTTTTTCTGCAATCATCATTGTTGGTGCGTTCGTATTTCCTGATACTAGTTCAGGCATGATAGATGCATCAACTACGCGCAAGTTTTTTACTCCGTGAACTCTTAACTTATCATCAACGACACTATCTTTGTCACGACCCATTTTGCAGGTACCAACTGGATGATAAATGCTCTGACTATGATTCTTTGCCACCTCCAGTAAATCTTCATCGGAAGTGAACGAGTATCCAGGGACAAACTCATCGAGAATATGATTTTTTATTGATTTTGCCTTTGCAATTTTTCTTGCAACTTTGATTGATTCAATTGCGAGTTGTCGATCAGATTCTGTTGAGAGGTAGTTTGGTACAATTTTAGGAAGATCTTTAGGGTCCGAAGATTTGATTGAAACCTCTCCTCTACTCTCAGGTCTCAGGTTACAAACTGACATGGTAAATGCTGAAAATGGATGAACTCCATCGCCAGGCTTATCTGCACTCAAAGGCTGCATATGAAATTGTATGTTTGGCCTAGAGCCATCCAAAGAGGTGTTAGTAAAAGCAAAAACCTGACTAGCGCTTAAGGTCAAAGGACCTGTTCTAAAAAGAATATATTGCATTCCAATCAAAGCTTTTTTCCACCAAGTATTGAGCTCATCATTCAATGTTCTTGTATTAGTTTTGTAGACCATTCTGATTTGGAGGTGGTCCTGGAGATTTTTACCAACGGCAGGATTATTGAGAATAGTCTTGATACCTAGCTTGCTTAATAGTTTTTCATCTCCAATTCCTGAGAGTTGTAATATTTGTGGAGAGCTAATTGCACCTGCAGATAAAATCACTTCTTTATTGGCGAGAATAGTTTGATCAGGCTTGCCTTTGTTCTGAATGCAGCTAACACCGATTGCCTTAGAGTCTTCAAAGATAACTTTACTTATTTGTGTGTTGGTAATAATTGTTAAATTTCTTCTGGATCTAATTTTTCTATTTAAAAATGAACGGTAAGAGCTTCTTCTGAGGCCTTTATAACTGGTTTGCTGAAAGTAGCCAACACCCTCTTGATTTTGCCCATTGCAATCATCATTAAAAGGGATTCCTATCTCTTCTGAAGCCTTAATAAATAGATCAGCTATTTCTCTTCTTAATCTAAGATTAGAGACTTTCTGCTCGCCATCAGCTCCATGATAGTCATCTCCACCATTCTCTTGACACTCAAATTTTTTAAAATAAGGAAGGACATCATTGTATGACCATCCTTTATTTCCAAGTTTTTCCCAGTTATCGTAGTCATACTTGTCTCCTCGAATATAAAGAAGCCCATTCAGAGCACTTGAGCCACCAAGAACCTTTCCTCTTGGCCAGTCGATTCTTCTGTTGTTTAATCCTTTATCTTTTTCGAGTTGATACATCCAGTCAAATTTTGGATTATTCATAGTTTTGAAATAACCTACTGGGATATGGAGCCAGAAATTATTATCTCTTCGTCCAGCTTCTATTAATAGAACCTTATTGTTTGAATCTGCTGAGAGTCTGTTTGCAAGCAAGCAGCCTGCAGAACCCGCACCTACAATTATGTAATCATATTCCTTAAGCATTTTCATTTATAGAATTTTTAAATCATTATTAAATAAAACTTGGATTATTTTTATTAAAAATAAACAAAAAAATTAAGAATTACAATTATAGGTAAAACTAAAGCCCATCTACTTATGAATAAAAAAATATAGTTAATTTTTTTTATAAATAGATTGAAAGATATATATCAATTGATGTATACTGATAGTTGATTCATTTAATTGTGTCGTTTAGTTTTTTTTCAACACTCACTTAATAATCAAAAATTGTTTTTTAAAAACTTAGGAGATTTTATGTTTAAAAATAAAATTATTTTATTGGCGGCCGTTGCTATTGCATTTAGTTCAAGTGCTATAGCTGGGAATGTTAATTTAAAAGTACAATCTGTATTAAACTCTACTGGTAGTGAAGTTGGCTATGTAAGAGATTTTGCAGAAGACGTTGCTGCCTTAACTGATGGCAGAGTAACGATAGAAGTTCTTCCGGGAGGTTCTGTTGTTCCTAACTCTGATCTTATTGATGCAGTAGACGCAGGTCTAATTGATGGTGGATTTGCATGGACTCACTATTGGTCTGGTAAGCATCCAGCAGCAATGCTGTTTGGTTCACCAATTGCTGGCGCTGGTCTTGGTATTGATAACATCGCATGGCTTTCATGGTTCCATAGTGCTGGCGGTAAAGAGCTCTATGATCAGTTATGGGATGAGATGGACTTGAATATTCATGGTTTGATGCTTCAACCTGTTGGTCCTGAAGCTTTAGGCTGGTTTAAAGAGCCAATTAATAGTATGGACGACTTCCGTAAACTTAGATTCCGCGCTCCTCCAGGAATCCCAGGTCAAACCTATAAGGATATTGGTGTCGCTGCTGTAGCTATGGGTGGTGGAGATATTCTACCAGCTCTAGAAAAAGGTGTAATTGATGCAGCAGAGTGGTGCTGCCCTGAGCCTGACAGAGACTTCGGTTTTCAAAAGGTTCTTAAGTATTACTACTTGCAAGGACTTCACCAGAACGTTGTGAATGCAGATATGTATATCAACGGTGACAGATGGAATGAGATCTCTGCACGTGATCAACGCGCTATACACGTTGCCGCAAGAGCAGCAAGACTTGACTCAATGTCTAACCGTATTTACAAAAACGGTATTGCAATGGCAGACTTGCTAGAGCAAGGTGTTCAGTTAATGGATACTCCTGATGACTACTTCGTAGAGTTTATGGCTGCTGCGAATGCAACTCTTCAAAAGAATGCTGACGAGAATGCATTCTTTGCAGAGGTTTGGGCTTCACAGAGAGATTTCGCTGAGAAAGCGGTACCTTTCTGGTCAGGTGCTCAAGCGTCTAACGCTAAGTTAGGCCTTGCCTTTGCTGCGACTTTGAAGTAAAGATTCATCGTAAGACTTGTAATCTAAGTTGCCAATAGTAAATACTGTTGGCAACTTTTTTTTATCACAAGCCGGCTTTATCTAACTTTGGGTTCTCCTTTATCCCAGAGTTAGAAAAGCCTTAATTTTTTTGGTTTTATTTTTAAAACACTGTAGTTTTGTTACAATGGTGTAAAGTTTTTTAGATTCGAAATTAGGTGTAATTTATGTCAGAGGAAGAGGATATTGGTGAATTAGATATTACCGATGAAATGATCGCAGAGGGCAGATCATATTCCGGAGTTATGCCTGATGATATGCCTAAAATGATGGCTAGAATTATTCTAAGTATTGACTGGTTTAGTCTTAGGGTTGGTCAAGTAGTCTGTTGGATGACTGTTCCCGTATTTTTATCCATGTTCATTGAGGTTACTGGTAGACATTTCTTTGGCTCACCAACGATGTGGGCTTACGATATTAGCCGAATGGGTGCAGGCGCTATGTTTATGCTGGGTGCTGGTTATGCGCTTTCGAAAGGCGTTCATATTAGAGCGGACTTTATGTATCGAGATTGGTCAGTTAAGACTCAAGCAACGATAGATTTAACGCTCTATTTATTATTTTATTTTCCTGGAATTATGGGTGCAGCATGGGCGTGCTATAAATATGCCTATAAGTCTTGGTCGATAATGGAGAGAGGCATGGATACTGCGTGGATGCCTCTGATGTGGCCAATCAAATTTGCTCTTTTTATAGGATTTGTATTTTTATTAATTCAAGGTATTTCAGAAACTCTTAAGTGCATTTATGCTCTCAAAAATAGGAGATGGCCATGAGTCCTGAAGTGCTAGGTATAGTATTGATCTTTACAATGCTCTTTGCCATTTTTGTTGGCTTTCCAATTTCATTTACGCTCATTTTCCTAGGCGTTTTCTTCGGCTATCTAGGCTTTGGAGATCTTGTTTTTTACTTAATGACCTTCCAGTTTTCTGGAAGTATGCTTGAGCAAACTCTTGTTGCAATTCCTCTATTTACCTTTATGGGAATTCTTATGGAGAAGGCAAACCTCATGGAGCGATTATTTACATCCGTACAAATGGCCCTTGCAAGAACTAAGGGCTCTTTGTTTGTGGCAGTGCTCTTTGTTGCTACAATTTTTGGAGCTGCAACCGGAATTGTAGGTGCATCGGTCACAATTTTAGGAATCATGTCAGCCAAAACAATGAATAGATCGAAGTATGATGTGCGTTTGGCAGCAGGTTCAATCACTGCTGGCGGTACTCTCGGTATATTGATACCCCCAAGTATTATGCTAGTTGTTATGGGGCCTATACTTAACGTTCCAGTCACTGACTTGTTCGCTGCTGCAATTGTCCCAGGCGTCATGTTAGCGTTACTCTATACAGCTTATACACTCATAAGGTGTCACTTGAACCCATCTTTGGGGCCTGTTGTCCCAGAGGATTTGATACCAGATTCCATGAGTGATGTATGGAAAGAGTTTTTCAAGGGACTTGTTCCGCCTGTTCTTTTGGTGGGCGCATCTTTAGGTAGTATTTTGGCAGGTTGGGCGACAGCAACGGAAGGTGCTGCAATGGGCGCTGTTGGTGCAATCGTATTAACTTTGGCTTATCGAAAGCTAACCTTTGAATCTTTTAAAAGTTCACTTTTAAAGACTTTAGAGATAACTACTTTAATCATGGTATTGGTTTGCGCTTCAAACTTTTTTGGAGCAGTATTTTCAAGACTAGGAACACCAACCATGATTACCGAGGCATTGATGTTGCTAGATCTTCCACCAACAGCTATCTTGCTTATCGTTATGGCACTAATTTTCTTATTAGCTTGGCCATTAGAGTGGGTTCCAATTGTACTCATTATAATTCCAATTGTATTGCCACTAATTGAACAATTAGGATTCAACCTGACTTGGTTTGGAATTCTTGTTGCTGTTAATCTTCAGACAGCGTGGTTATCGCCACCTGTTGCACTCTCGGCCTACTTTCTCAAAGGGGTTGTTCCTGAATGGGATTTATCAGACATCTATAAAGGAATGATGCAGTTTATGGTGATTCAAGTCATTGGGCTAGCGCTGATCATTATATTCCCTCAAATTGTATTATGGCTGCCAACCTATTTATATGGATAAATGAAAGTAGCTTTATAACTTTATTTTGAGAGTGATTATCTATATAGCTATTGGGCAAGCTAAATCGCTTCTCCAAAGGTGCTGTTTTGAGATTGGATATAGTCAATATCACTGGTATGAACATATGAGGTTCTCAGTTCGATAGTCTCATTATTATATGTTTGACCCACTCGATCGACTTTAAGGATTGGATCATTCAAAGGAATATTTAAAAGCTTAGATATTTTTTCATCAGCCGAGATTGCCTTTAATTTTTCAGAGCAATTGGTAATAAAAATGTTAAATTTATTTTGATAAAGATTATAAACTGTATTTCCACGACCTTTAAAAATCTCCTCAGTGAGTCCTGGAAATTTACTTTGAGGAATTACAATTTTATCAATAATATAGAACTTTTTATTAAGGCCTAGCTTGTTGTAAATCTGAAAAACTGGACTACCAGCAGAAATACCAAATTCGTTAGCTTCCGACTTAGTTGCTTTTTTTGTATCAAAAGAAATAAACTCAACATTTGGGCTTTGTTTTACGTTACTTCCATTCAGCGCAAAATGAAAATACTCAAAAAGAAAGCTACTTTTGTCATGTTGAAATACAAACGTTCCTAGGCCTTGCTTTCGGATAAGAAAGCCCTCTTTTTCAAGAACTCCTACTGCTTTTCTAATTGTTCCTATTGAGACATCAAAAAGCTGAACAAGGGTTTTTTCATTAGGAATGAGTTGCCCAGGTCTGAGCTCATCCCGATAAAGGCAATTATAAAGCTCATTTCTAATTTGAAGCCAAAGCGGGGTTTTGCTTTCTCTATCAATATCAAATTTCTGATCAGTAATACTCATTTTTTAAATATTAGATTAAATTAAAAGGAAGGTTTTAAGATCACTTTAGCTGAGGCCATTGTACCATTGTGTAAACTCTGAAAAGCCAGATTAGTTTCTGATAATGGCATCTCCTCAATCCATGAAAGGTCTCCAAAATCCCCATTTTCTATTGACCTAAGAGCAGATCTAAAGTCTTCCATGCTGTATGTATAGCATCCGATTAATTTTATTTCTTGGAGGGTAATTTTACGAATATCAATGTTACTACTCCAGCTGAGCAGACCTACATTAACAACGGTGCCTCCTGCTCTGACTGAAGTAATAGATAGTGCATTAGTTTTTTCACTGCCCACGCAATCAATTACGACATCATAGCTATCTTCGCTTACAGATTGATTGTCAGGGTTTACTGGGTTGACACCCACATGTTCTTTAACGCATTGATGTCGAGCTTTATTTGTCTCTAAAACTGTCATCTTTACACTATATGACTTTAGGAGAAGGGCTGCAAGTAAGCCTATTGCCCCTGCTCCAATAATCAATACATTGCAGTCATTGATTGGTTTAAATGAATTCTCGATGGCAAGGTTAACAGCGTGAACAACGGTCGCTGCAGGTTCTGTCATTGCAACATGATTTGAATTCATAGAGTTGGGTGCATGTATAAGGCATTGATTTGGGATTGTCATGAATTGAGCAAAAGCACCTAACCGACTCATGCCGATCATGTCTCTATCGCTACATAAATTATCTCTGCCTTGGAGGCAGTATTCACATTTTCCACATGTAATGAGTGGATTGCCAGTTACTTTTTGACCCTTATTGGCGCCCTCAACAATTTCCCCGCAAAACTCATGACCAAGAATAAGTCCAGGATTTCTGCGTGGGTCTTTTCCATGAAAGGCATGCATATCAGAGCCACAAATTCCTACTGATTTAATTCTTAATAAGACGTCATCATCTCGATCAACCTGAGTAGACTGATATTCACTAAAAAAAGTCATTTCATTTGGTGCGGTATAAACCACTGCTTCCATTTTATCAATCATGCTGCTGAAAATCCTCCGTCTAAAAATATAGTTTGACCCGTTACATAAGAGTTTGCATCACTACAGAGGAAGACGCTAATCCCGAATATATCTTTTTCTTCACCATTTCGACCCATCATTGTTTTATTGGCTAAAGTTTTTAATTTATCAGAATCTTGAAACAATGATTCAGTTAAATTTGTTCTAAAAAAACCTGGAGCAATTGCATTGACAAGGATACCATCTTTAGAATAAGCCTGAGCTAGTGCACGAGTGAGTTGCATAATGCCACCTTTGCTTGCTCCGTAAGGAATACTATTATCAAAAGCTCTTAGCGACTGAAGTGAGGCAATATTGATAATTCGACCCCAGTTATTTTTCTTCATTGATTTAGCAACAAGCTGGCTTAAATAAAAGGGCGCCGTTAGATTGATATCGATTGTTTTTTGCCAATCATCTAGCGTAAGCTCTTCAGCTGAATTTCTTAGATTAATACCCGCAGCATTAACTAAGATATCTATTTTTTTAGAGTCTTTATGAATTATAGCCACCATTTTCTCAAGCGCATCACTTGAAGTGACATCAACTTGAATAAATTTTGCATTGGAGCCTTGCTCTTTTATTTCTTGGAGGGCTTCATCTGCATTATCACGACTGCTAGCAATCCAGACAAATGCACCTGCATTAGCAAGTGCAAGCGCCATCATTTTCCCTATTCCGCTAGTACCACCAGTTATCAGAGCAACTTTATTCTCAAGAGAAAAGTCTGATAAGTTCATCCGATTACTCTAATACCGGTGCACCTAAATCAAAAGATTCATCAGGAAAGTATTTGCTAAGCCTAACATCAGAAGCTCTTGCATGGCCTTCCATCCCTTCCAGTCTTGAAATTCTCGAAGATGCTTGTGCAACTTGACGAGTCGATTCACGATCCATGCGTTGCCAAGTTAATACTTTAAGGAACTTATGAGCAGAGAGACCACCAGAATATCGACCAGCAGCTTTTGTAGGAAGAATATGGTTAGGTCCTGAGGCTTTATCGCCAAAAGTGACTGTCGTTTCTTCACCCAGAAATAATGAACCATAGCAGGTTAAGTTTTTTAGCCACCAATCAAGATTGCTACACTGAACTTCTAGGTGCTCTGCTGCATACTCATCAGAAATTTTAACTACTTCTTCGCGAGAATTACACACAATGACTTCTCCATAATCTCTCCAGGCACAGTAAGCAGCATCTTTGGCAGTTGGTGGAAGTTTTTCTATGTATTCTGGAATGAGATCCATAACTTTTTCGGCTATTTCTTTTGAAGTGGTGAAAAGCCAACCTGGAGATTCATGTCCATGCTCCATCTGTCCAACTAAGTCAATTGCAACGACATCTGGGTCAGCGTTTTCATCTGCAATGACTGCTACCTCAGATGGGCCTGCAAATACATCAATGCCAACTTCTCCAAAAAGAGTTCTTTTAGCCTCAGCAACAAATTTATTTCCTGGACCAACAATGATATCAGCCTTCTTTCCTGTGAATAATCCATAAGCCATACTTGCAATCGCCTGAACTCCTCCAAGAGTCATAACATGATCTGCACCAGCAGTCTTCATTGCATATAAAACAAAAGGGTGGATACTCTTTCCTTTGTAAGGCGTGGAGCATGCGATTATACAAGGCACTCCAGCAGCTTTAGCAGTGGCAATACTCATATATGCTGAAGCAATATGAGCATATCTGCCAGTTGGGACATAACAGCCAGCTACATTAACAGGAAGTAATCTTTGTCCCGCTTCAACACCATTATTTTTGGTATGAAATTCTTCAATAGAGTCACGCTGAGCTTTTGCAAACGTATAAACCTGCTGACATGCAAAATCAATATCATCCTTAACATCTTGAGGAACATCAGCTATGATTTCGTCAATTTCAGATGCAGATAAAAGAATCTCTCCAGTCCATCCATCTAGCTTTTCAGCATAATCTCTTACGGCTTGCTCTCCGTCTTTGATTATATTTGATAGCATATCATGGACTACTTTTTGTGCTTCTAGCACATTTGATTCTGCCGTTTTATCGGCTTTTTTTAAGTATTTCATATTAGTTTTTGTTTAGTAATTTTTTTATGCGCTCTCATATAGGCGCGTCAATACAAACTCTTGATGGCCCAATATCTCAGCAGCAGTCATTCTACCATTTGAGGTGTGAATTAATGATTCTAGTAACATATCGCCAGCTTCATCTAGATTAATATCACGATTCAATAATCCTGTTACATCAACATCGACATGTTCAGACATCGTTCTTAGTGTTCTTGGGTTTGCACAAATCTTAATGACAGGCAGAATAGGATTACCAATAATGTTGCCCTGTCCAGTAGGGAAAAAGTGGGCTACATATCCGGATGCAGCACAAAGTGTTACCATTTCAGCAGCAGCAGAGGATGAGTCCATAAACCATAGGCCTTTACTTGTTGGCATTTCAGCTTTATCTAGAACGCCGTCAACAACACACTTCTTACCAATCTTTGTAATGTTTCCAAGGGCCTTTTCTTCAATGGTGGTTAAGCCGCCTTCAATGTTTCCTTTAGTAGGTTGAGATTCAGACAGGTCATCGGTTTTAAAGCGCTCAATCATATCCTGGTAGCGGTTAAACATGAACATGAACTGATCTGCAACAGCGTCATTTGCACATCTCTCTTTAATTAGATGTTCTCCTCCTGTAACCTCCGATGTTTCACCGAATAGTAAAGTACTCTCTTTTTCATAAAGTTTATCAAATGCATTTCCAACTGTCGGATTTGAGCCGAAACCAGAAGTAGTATCTGACTCACCACACTTAGTTGATACCCATATCTCGCCGATATCACATTCCTCTCTTTGCAGGCCTGATGCGTAATGAACCATATCATAAGCCGCTTTAGAGGCATCAGCAATTGTTTGAATGTCTCCTTTCTTTTCAATAGAGAAGCCTTGAACAGGTTTTCCAGTTGCCGCGATTCCATCAACAATTTTCTGGGTCCAGTCTGGCTCAATACCTATAACTACTACAGCAGCAACATTTGGATTTGCACCAGTGCCAATCATTGTTCTAAAATGAAGATCTAGGTCTTCACCAAACTGAAGTCTTCCATATGGATGAGGGAGGGCAATGGTTCCTTTGATGTTGTTACTAACAGCTTCACATGCAGCATTTGAAATATCATCAACAGGCAGAATCACTACGTAATTACGAATTCCTACTCTATTGTTATCGCGCCTATAACCGTAGATTTTTTGATTTAAATTTATCATTACCACCTCTTTGTTTTAACGTTATGAACATGTAGATGGTCACCAACTGCAATCTTTGAAATTGTTTTTCCAATATCTACGCCATACTTAATGACAGTGTCATCTTTATCAAGGTTTTTAATAGCAAGTTTATGACCAATAGGAATATCTTGATTAATTTTAATATCGATTAAGACGTCTTGATCCATTATCCATCCCTTTAGTGTGTCGTTTGCTTTCAGTCCTTCAACTGTAACAACGCCGACAGAATCATCTTCGTCATGAACTATAAATTGAATCATGCTTGCTCCTTGAACATAATTTTAAAAAAACTGTGATTAAATTTACTAAAATTTAATGAGAAGTATATTATATCATATATATGAATTTTCATTTGTTGAGATTTTGAAAAAAAAGTAAATTATCCATATAAAATTTAAATTCAATAATAACTTATTATTTGAATAGAGTCTATGGATTCAATGGCAATAAAGACAAATCGACTGATTCAATTATTTGGCATAACCAAGGTGCCTATGATATGGTATTGCCGACCAAAAGTCATAGTGCATACAGATGAAAAGATTGAGATCAAAATTGCGCTGAAAAGAAAAACAAAGAATCATTTAGGTAGTATGTATTTTGGAGTTTTAGCTGTTGGAGCTGATATAACAGGTGGATTTCTCGCCATGAATCCTATTCAAGAGAGTGGTCGAAAAATTGCCTTAATATTTAAAGACTTTAAGGCTGATTTTCTTAAAAGACCGGAGGGCGATGTTCATTTCATATGTAATGACGGTCTGGCTGTTAGAGATCTTGTTGAAAAAGTTGCGAATTCATCTGAGAGACATAACTTTAAATTAAATATTGAGGCTATTGTTCCCTCAATTTCTTCTGAAATAGTAGCAAAGTTTGAACTTACTCTCTCTTTGAAAGATAAAACTTAAGGATACTATGAATCAAAACTTATCAAACAATAAATCTAGTCAGCCAAATGAAAAGAAAGATTTGCAATCAATATCGTCAGCAAGGTTTCTGATAATCATACTTGCTTTATGCGTATTATTTTTTCTTATAATTCAGCCAAATATTTTGAAATTTTTGTTAATTTCTTCACCAATGTTCTGGGAGTGTATGTAACTTTTATTATAATTTATTTTACTGCTGGACCAGTAATCGCTAATTTATAACGAAAAACTGAATAAGTAGAATAGCTACTGCAATGATAATTGCGAAAATGACAACTGGAGGAGTGTTTTTCATAAATTGAATTATAAAGTCT
Organism: uncultured Gammaproteobacteria bacterium; assembly: GCA_902512035.1. Lineage (GTDB taxonomy): Bacteria > Pseudomonadota > Gammaproteobacteria > PS1 > Pseudothioglobaceae > Pseudothioglobus. Next base: position 57,133 of record CABXHG010000004.1, on the reverse strand, counting down.
CTTTCTTTACTTTTCATGAAAATAATATCTTTTAGTTAAAGATTTTCTATATTATTTTATTTCTTTATATCGGTTTGAAATTTAAGAAGAAATAATGACCATTAAAGCATTTACAAGACCTTTTACTCAGCAAGAACCCATTAGTCAAGAGGCTATTGATGCGGCTATTGATGTCCTTAAATCTGGAAGGCTCCACAGATACAATACTGTTGAAAATGAGCTTTCAGAGGTTTCACTTCTTGAGCAGGAGTATGCAGCTTATCAGGAAAGTAAATACTGCCTAGCGTGTGCTTCAGGGGGCTATGCTATGAGTGTTGCATTAAAAGCTGCTGGACTCAAGCTGGGTGAGAGTGTATTGACGAATGCTTTCACTCTTGCACCTGTTCCAGGTGCAATTTCTAATGCTGGAGGAACTTCACTATTCATCGAAATTACAAAAGATCTTGTTCTAGATTTAGATAATCTTTCCAAAAAAGCGTCTGAGAGTGGAGCTCGCTTTTTGTTGATATCCCATATGAGAGGTCACCTTGTCGATATGGATAGCTTGATGGAAATTGTCAGTGATAATAATTTAATCTTGATTGAGGATTGTGCTCATACTATGGGCGCTCAATGGAAAAAACAAAAGAGCGGTAATTTTGGACTTGCTGGATGTTTTAGTACACAGACCTATAAACATTTGAATTCTGGAGAAGGAGGCTTTTTGACTTCAGATGATGAGGGTTTTATGGCCCGAGCAATTATTTATTCAGGCTCTTACATGTTTTATGAAAGGCATGGCGCAGCGCCAAAAACAGAAGCATTTTCTGATATCAGACTTCAAACGCCAAACTATTCTGGACGCATGGATAATCTAAGAGCTGCAATCCTTAGGCCCCAGTTAACAAAGCTAGAGAAGAATATTAAGCGCTGGAATGAGCGCTATCAATTAGTTGAGTCAGAGCTAAAAGGCGTTAAAGGTATAGAGGTTCCAGTAAGATTTGAAGAAGAGAGATATGTTGGCAGCTCTATTCAGTTTAGAATTCCTGGAATCACTGAAGCTGAAGCTGAGTTATTTATTGAAAAAAATAAACAACTCGGTGTTGAGCTTAAATGGTTTGGTAATGATAATCCCAGTGGCTTTACAAGTAATCACAAGAGCTGGAAATATGTCAGCCAGCAACAATTAAATCAATCTGATGAGATTCTCTCTAATTTATTTGATTTGAGGCTTCCTTTGACATTTTCTCTAGAGGATTGTAATCATTTGTCAGAGATTATCATTGAGTGTTCAAATGAATTCTTAAGTAAATAAGTAAAGCATAAAATGTCAAATTTTTTTGTAATCTTCATTTGTGTTTTCAGTCTTATCTCTATCTCAGTCAAAGCAGACAGTTTGCAAATTGAGCAGATTGGTCCGACATTAAAAAACCCATGGGGAATGGATTTTATTAATGAGAGAGAACTTCTAGTTACAGAGAAAAGAGGTCGCATTTTTCATATCAATATTTCAGATGGATCTTCTTCTGAAATTCATAATGTACCCAAAGTGGCCTCAACCATGCAAGGTGGCCTTCTGGATATAATCTATAACGATGGAACAGTTTTTTATTGCTACTCCAAAGACACTTCTGAAGGTACTGTGCTAGCAATAGATCGGGCAGTTATTGTCGATGATAAATTAGAAAAACGAAAAACAATTTTTGAATCAAACAATCCAAGTTGGTCAAGTTATCATTTTGGATGTCGCATTGAAATAAGTAATAGTAAATTATTTGCAACGCTTGGAGAACGTGGAAATCGTTTTAATTCTCAGGATGCTTCGACGCATGCAGGCTCAATTATAAGAATTAATTTAGATGGAAGTATTCCAATTGATAATCCAAAACTAGAGGGTTGGGCTCCAGAAAACTATACAATTGGACATCGAAATCCGCAGGGAATGAAAATTAATCCTGAAACCAAAGAAATCTGGACCCATGAGCATGGACCAAAGGGAGGCGATGAAATTAATTTATTAATTGCTGGTGAAAACTATGGTTGGCCTTTGGTAAGCCATGGCTTTGAATATGGAACAGATGATAAAGTAAGCGAATATCAGAGTATGGTAGGCTTTAATGATCCAGAATGGGTCTGGGTTCCATCTATTGCTCCATCTGGAATGGATTTCTATCCTTTGAAATCTGATAGTAGTAAGATGTTTCCTGAGCTTCAAGGAGATCTTTTGGTGGGTTCCTTAAAATTTAGAAGATTATATTCAATTTCGATCAATGCAAATGGACTGCCAGAGAGTGAAAGCATTTTGATAGATGAAGTACTGGGTCGAATTCGGGATGTTGCTGTAGCAGAAGATGGATCCATTTTAATTTTAAATGATGAATCATCATTCTCTAAGCCTCAAGGAGGTTTATACAGAGTATTTCGATAGTTAGAAGCTTAATACCACCTTACCATACCAATAATTCCAGCCGTTGCATAGAAAAACTGGAGAAAGAGAATTCCCTGGTGCTTTCCAAGATATGCCCAATAGCCAATCGATAATGCTGAAATAAGAAGTAAAAGAAAGCCTGCAAACTCAACACCGATATTTAATGCTACCATCATCGAATACATTATTGCTGTAATAACCCCAAACCACTCCAACGCCTTACTTTTCATATTAATTATCCAAAGTAAATGAGCTGATTTTAATGTAATTAAGATGATTGGTGGAGATGGGGGGAATTGAACCCCCGTCCGAAAACCTTCAGTCAAGAAATCTACATGCTTAGTATAGGCCTATTGAGTTAACTTTTTACCACCCGACCAACAGGGATGTAGAAAGCGATTTTAGATTAGGTTTTAACCCTATTATCCTAAAATAATAATAGTGGCGAGTCTGTTAGCGACCGTTATCCTAAAAGTACAGACAACTCCTAAGTAACGGTTAGCATTATGCTGCTAAAGCGTAGTTGTCTTCGTTTGCAACTATTATTTAAAGAACGTTTTTACGAGCCATCTTTATCCTCGACATGCATCCTTGAAATCCAACTCCTCGTCGAAGCCATGTCATCCCCAGATGAGTATATTATACGCTTGATTAGTTCAAATTAGCTAATTGTAACTCTAGCAAATTTTCTCTTTCCAACTTGGTAGACGGATGTACCCTCGTTTAAGGTCAATTCTTTATCATTAACCTTTTCACCATCCATTTTTACTGCACCTTGCTTAATCATTCGATAGGCCTCGGATGTTGAGCTTACAAGATTGCTGTCTTTAAGTAGATTGGCAACCTTAATTCCTTTTGAAAAAGTGAATTCATCCATTTCTTCTGGAATCTGGTTTTTTGCAAACCTATCAATAAAGTTTTGCTGCGCTTTTTTTGCTTGTTTTTTGTCATGATAGCGAGCAATAATCTCTTCCGCTAAGCGAAACTTAATGTTTCTTGGGTTTTCGCCATTCTCTACTTCTTTTTTCCATGATTCAATAGTTTCAAGCGACTCAAAACTTAAAAGTTCAAGGTATCGCCACATGAGATCATCTGAAATTGACATGATTTTGCCAAACATACTGTCAGGGTCTTCATCAACACCAATATAGTTGTCCAGAGACTTGCTCATTTTTTGAACACCATCTAGACCTTCTAATATAGGCATGGTCAGGATTACTTGAGGCTCCATATTTGCCTGCTTCTGAAGTTCTCTTCCAACCAAAAGGTTAAATTTTTGATCAGAGCCGCCTAGCTCCATATCTGCTCTAAGCGCAACTGAGTCATAACCCTGAACTAAAGGGTATAAGAACTCATGTATTGAGATTGCTTGCCCACCTTTATAGCGCTTAGAAAAGTCATCACGCTCAAGCATTCTTGCAACAGTATGCTTTGATGCAAGAGAAATCATTTCAGTTGAGCTCATTTTGTTCATCCACTCAGAATTAAAGGCAATCTTGGTTTTATCCTTATCCAATATTTTGAAGACTTGATCTGAATAAGTCTTGGCATTTTCAAGAATATTTTGTTTTGTGAGCGGCTTTCGAGTTACATTTTTCCCAGTAGGGTCGCCAATCATTCCAGTAAAGTCACCTATCAAGAAAATTATTTCGTGACCAAGGTCTTGAAGCTGCTTCATTTTGTTAATCACTACTGTATGACCTAAATGAAGGTCAGGAGCTGTCGGATCCATTCCTAATTTGATTCTTAATGGCTTGTTTTTTTGAAGTTTTTTCTTAAGCTCATCAAGAGGTAATATTTCATCAACTCCTCTTTGAATAATTGCTAATTTTTCATCTATTGTCATCGTAAATGCTCTCTATGGCCTAATTTGTCCGTCACCCATGACGATGTATTTTTGTGATGTTAATCCTTCAAGTCCAACTGGCCCTCTGACATGAAATTTTCCTGTACTGATTCCAATTTCAGCACCCAATCCATACTCAAATCCATCAGCAAAACCGGTTGAAGCGTTTACCATAACAGAAGATGAGTCAACTTCGGACAAGAATTTTTTTGAATGTTCATCATTTTCAGTAACAATGGCATCGGTATGTGCTGATCCATAGGTATTGATGTGAGAGATTGCCTCATCAACCGAATCAACAATCTTCATCGAAAGAATGGGCGCTAGATACTCCTCTTCCCAGTCATGCTCTGTGGCTTTTTTAATAACACTTGAGAGTTGTTGTGATTTTTCACAGCCCCTGATCTCAACTCCTTTGTCAATGAAAAGATCTATAAGCTTTAATAAGGCTTTTGAGTCAAAATCTTTGTGAATCAGTAGAGTTTCAGTAGCGTTACATACGCCGTATCTTCTGGTTTTGCCATTAAATGCAATATCAATCCCTTTTTGTGAGTCTGCCTCTTTATCAAGATAGGTATGACAAACACCATCAAGATGCTTAATGACTGGAACCTTGGCGTTTTTACTGATATTTCTTATGAGCCCCTTCCCTCCCCTTGGAATAATTGCATCCACATAATCGCTTGCGCTTACTAGTTCTGAAACTGCCTCTCGGTCTGTAATCTCAATCAGCTGAACTGAATCTGGATTAAGTCCAACCTCATCAAGGCCTTTTTTGATACAAGAGTAAAAAGCCATATTTGAATTAATAGCTTCGGAGCCTCCTCTTAGAATGATGGCATTTCCAGATTTAATACAGAGTGCTGCAGCATCAACTGTGACGTTTGGACGAGACTCATAAATCATCCCTATAACGCCGAGAGGAACCTTCATTTTCCCAATTTTGATTCCACTAGGTCTTTCTATAAATGCAGATGTATTGCCAATGGGATCATCCAACTTTGAAACTTGAATAAGACTCTCAATAACACCATCTAGCCTCTCATCATTGAGCATTAAGCGATCTAAGAGTGCGTCATCAATGTTATTATTTTTTGCCAATTCTAAGTCCAAAGAATTGGCATCAAGAATTAGTTGTTTGTTTTCCTCAATTAGACGCGCAATACTCATCAAAGAATTGTTTTTTTGCTTAGTTCCAGCAATTCTCAAAGACTCAGAGGCCGACTTGGCCTTTTGACCGATTTTATTTATTAGTTCAGCTATTGAGTCCATTATTTTTCCCAGATAAAGAGAGAACTACGCTTTGCAGTTCATCGTAAACGTTAAGATTATCCATACCTTTGAGAGAGCGGTCAATACGACCCAGCTTTAAAAGAAGCTTTTGAAGCTTTTGGTAGCTATGCTTTTTGAGCACATTGGAGATTAATGGTTTTCTTTTTTGCCAAACTCGATGATTATTTAGAATTGCTTCAATGCTCTTATTAGTTTTGAGTTCAATAGACATTGTCACTAAATTTTTAATTTCTCGATAAATCGATGCAATAAGAATAACTGGAGGCGTAGAGTCATCGACAAGAGAATTAAATATTTTGTTGACTTTATCTGTATCCCCTTGAAGTGCTGAGTCAATCATTCCAAAAACTGAATAATGAGATTGCTGGTCAATCTGATTTAAGTATTCTTGAAGATTTATTTTTCCATCTGGGTATGCAATTTTTAGTTTCTGAATTTCTTGCATTGTTGCCAAAAGGTTTCCTTCAGTGCAGTAGGCTATTGCGTTTGCCACTTCTATATTTGATTCAAGGCCAAGTTGAGACATGTTTCCTGTAATCCATCCAACTAATTGATTGCTTTGAACTTCCCAGTGTTGAATGACGATTCCATTTTTATCTAAAGCTTTGAACCATTTGCTTTTTTGCTGAGCCATCTCTAGTTTTCCAGAGGAAATAATTAGCAAAATATCTTTTGGCATACTTTCAACCAGCTCTGTGATTGCTTTTGAGCCCTTAACTCCAATCTTGCCGGTTGTTAGGCGACACTCAATGATTCTTTTTTCAGCAAAAAGAGAGGGGCTAGAAATTAGACTAAAAATACTATCCCAGGAGAAGTTACCATCAATATCAAACCTGAAGCGCTCGTTAAAGCCATTTTCTTTTGCAGTGGCTTTAATTAGAGATAAAGATTGCTCAACGAGAAGTATTTCTGCGCCAAATGCAAAATAAATAGAAGTTAACTGTTCTGAGAGTGATTTTTGGAGTCTTTCGGGCTTTATATTCATGCTTTATTTATAAAACGCTAGAGCATTAGAAAGAGGGGTAGTTTTTAAAATTGCCACAATCATTATGTCATAGTTATAAAAAATATTGATTAAACCTTGAAAAATGCCATCAAACCCTATATATAAGATATCAATAGGGTATATTTACCTTTCTAATTTAGGTTAAATTAAAGTATATGTATAAGAATATTTTACTATGGTTGGTCCTTGGTAGTGTGCTTGCCTCGCTTTTTGGGCAGTTTAATGTCACTAGCGAATCTAATGATATTAGCTACTCTAAGTTTATTCAAAACGTTAAGCAAGGAAATGTGACAAGCGTTACCATTGCTGGTAGCAACATTAGAGGTGTTACCTCGCTCGGTGAAAAGTTTGAAACCTATAGTCCAGGAGATCTTGGGTTAATGGGAGATTTATTGAATAATGGAGTCTCTGTACAAGCAACCCCTCCTGCAAAAGAAAGTTTTATAAAACAATTAATAATTTCACTAGCACCTATTCTTCTTCTAATTGGAGTCATCATGTACACGATGCGTGGTGCAGGCGGCGCAATGGGCGGTAAAAACCCAATGTCATTTGGTAAATCTAAGGCGCGTTTAATCACTAAGGACGAGTCTCATGTGACCTTTGAAGATGTTGCTGGTGTGGAAGAGGCAAAAGAAGAAGTGGGAGAGCTAGTTGACTTCCTGTCCGACCCAAGTAAATTTACAAAGGTTGGTGGAAAGATACCTAAGGGCGTTCTTATGGTAGGGCCTCCAGGAACTGGAAAAACATTACTAGCTAAAGCGGTTGCGGGTGAGGCAGACGTTCCATTCTTTTTTATTTCTGGTTCTGACTTTGTTGAAATGTTTGTTGGTGTAGGCGCCTCGAGAGTGAGAGACATGTTTGAACAGGCCAAGAAAAATGCGCCTTGTATCATCTTTATTGATGAGATTGACGCTGTTGGTCGCCAGCGTGGAGCTGGAATGGGCGGTGGTCATGATGAGCGTGAGCAAACACTCAACCAAATGCTAGTCGAAATGGACGGTTTTGAAGGTACCGAAGGGGTTATTGTGGTTGCAGCGACAAACCGACCAGATGTCCTCGATCCAGCACTTCTTAGACCAGGAAGATTTGACAGAACTGTTACAGTTGGACTTCCTGATATTAATGGACGTGATGCAATCTTAAAAGTTCATATGCGAAAACTTCCTATTGCTAAAAATGTTAAGTCCATGGACATTGCTAGAGGTACCCCAGGATTTTCTGGAGCAGACCTTGCGAATCTTGCCAATGAGGCGGCATTAATTGCTGCTCGCTTCAGTAAGAAGCTTGTTGGCATGAAAGAGTTTGAAAAAGCTAAGGATAAGATCATGATGGGCGCAGAGCGTAAAGGCATGGTGATGGATGCTGCAGAAAAAGAAATGACAGCATATCATGAAGCTGGACACGCCATTGTTGGACGTTTAATGCCAGAGCATGATCCAGTATACAAGGTTAGCATTATTCCAAGAGGTAGGGCTTTAGGGGTTACGATGTTTCTTCCTGAGAAAGACAGTTATAGTATTTCAAAACGTAAGCTTAACTCACAAGTTGCTTCACTATTTGGTGGACGAATTGCTGAGGAATTGGTTTATGGTGAGGAGGCTGTGACTACTGGAGCGAGCAATGATATTGAGCGCGCTACTGAAATAGCACATAAAATGGTTAAACTCTGGGGCATGTCCAGTGTTATGGGCCCAATGGCTTATGGTGAGGATGAGGGAGAGGTCTTCCTAGGTCGCCAAGTCACTAAACATAAGCATATTTCAGATGAAACTTTTACGAAGGTTGATAGTGAAATTCGTAAGATTATTGATACCAATTATGCAGCAGCATATAAGATTATTGAAGACAATAGAGATATATTGGATGCAATGGCTGCTGCGTTGGTTGAGTTTGAAACTATTGATACTAATCAAATAGATGATTTAATGGCAAGAATTCCTATGAGAGAGGCAGCGGAAGTTGTTGACTCTGAAGAGGTCTCTTCGGAACTTGGTACTGGAGGCAAAGATTCAAAGAGCTCAAAATCTTCATCAGATAAGAAGACTGATGCAGATGGTGGTACAGAGCAGTTTGCGTAACTTATTCTTGCGATGAAGGTTACCCAGCCAATCATTATGGGTGTTTTAAATGTAACACCCGATTCGTTTTCTGATGGCGGTAAGTTTTTTGATGCTAGTTCTGCTATTGACCAAGCTAAATCGATGGTTGAAAATGGGGCCGGTATTATCGATATTGGGGGTGAGTCCACTCGTCCTGGAGCCCAAGCTGTTACTGCGAAAGAGGAGCTCAACAGAGTCATACCAGTGATCGAAGCACTCTCTGGAGAAATTAAGATACCTATCTCGATTGACACCTCTAAACCAGAGGTCATGGAGCAAGCTGTAGCATCTGGAGCCAGTATTATCAATGATGTCAATGCACTAAGAGCTGAAGGTGCTATCGAAATGGCATCAAAACTTAAATCTGATGTCTGTCTAATGCATATGCAGGGAATCCCTAGAACAATGCAGGATAATCCTAGTTATGATGATGTCGTTGAAGATATCAAGAGTTTTTTTAAAAAAAGAATCGAAGCATGTGAGCTTGCAGGAATAGAGCTAAGTTCAATCACATTAGATCCTGGATTTGGTTTTGGAAAGAATTTAGGTCATAATATAGCTTTGTTAAAGAACCTCTCAGAGTTTAATGAGTTTGGCGTCTCTATTCTAGCGGGGCTATCCAGAAAATCAATGATCGGGACCTTACTTGGCGATAAAGACGTTGATTCGCGAATGATTGGAAGTGTTACCGCGGCTCTAATTGCTGTTGAGAATGGAGCGAATATCATTAGAGCTCATGATGTCGAAGAGACAAATGATGCACTAAAAGTATGGCAACAAATTAAAAATTTTAGGGAGTAATTTTGAGTAATTTTTTTGGAACAGATGGTATTCGAGGCGAGGTTGGCACCTCACCTATTACGGCTGATGTTTTATTGAAGGTTGGATGGGCGGTTGGTTCTGTTTTAAGAGAAAAAGTTGGAAATGCTAGTGTCATAATTGGCAAAGATACAAGAGTATCAGGCTATTTATTTGAATCTGCTCTTGAGGCTGGTTTCTTGTCCGCTGGAGTCAATGTTGGAATGCTTGGACCGATGCCATCGCCAGCTATTGCATACCTCACTCAAGCGTATGGAGCAACTGCGGGTGTTGTCATTAGCGCATCACACAACCCTTATCATGACAACGGAGTTAAGTTTTTTTCAAGTAAAGGTGTCAAGTTAAATGATGAGATACAAAAAGCAATCGAAAAAAAGATTTCAATGCCAATGGTCAGTGTTGATTCGTCATCCATCGGAAAAGCAAAGCGCTATGAGCAGGCTGTAGGAAGGTACATCGAGTTTTGTAAATCTACATTTGACAAATCTAATGATTTATCAAACTTAAAAATTGTCATCGATTGTGCTAATGGCGCAACATATCATATTGCAGAAGATGTGTTTGTTGAGCTAGGTGCATCAGTTGTAATGATTAATAATACTCCAGATGGCTATAACATCAATCATGAGTGCGGAGCGACTGATACGAGACACCTTCAAAAAGAAGTCCTAGAGAACAAGGCAGACCTTGGGGTAGCATTTGATGGTGATGGTGATCGACTCATTATGGTTGATCATACTGGTCAAAAAGTTGATGGCGATGAATTGGTTTATATTATTGCTGCCGCATGGAAAAAAAGCGGCGATTTAGTTTCCAGTACAGTGGTAGGTACCAAGATGACTAATTTAGGTATTCGATCTGCTTTATCAGAAATTGATGTTAACTTTATTGAGGCCGATGTTGGAGACAGGCATGTCATGAGAGAGTTGATAAATAATAAAGCAATTCTAGGTGGCGAAGGATCTGGGCACATTATATGTTTAAACCAATCAACCTCTGGTGACGGTATTATTGCTGCTTTACAAATCTTAGAGGTGATGTCGAAATCAGGTAAATCTCTTTTGGAACTCAAAGGTAGTATGACAAAATATCCACAAGTCTTAATAAACATTAAGTCAGAGGCAAAGATTGACCTCCAGAGAGAATCTAAATTAACTCAAGCAATCAAAACAATTGAGTCAAAATTATCTAAGAATGGACGTGTTTTAGTTAGAGAGTCTGGCACAGAGCCACTCGTTAGAGTAATGGTTGAGTGTGCTGATAATGATTTAGCTAATGAGTCTGCACAACAATTAGCAGAGATTATTAAATCAATGTAATTACAAAGTAATTACTTTTTTCTTCACCTTAAAGCATAATTTGATATTATGGCATTCTCCTCAATTGAAATAGTCTTTATTTCACTCATTTTTGTATGGATTGGCTTTGTTAGAACCGGTCTTGGATTTGGTGGAGCGGTGCTTGGACTTCCTCTTCTAATGGTTGTGGGAGGATCGCCCATTGATTGGCTACCAATTATAGGAATTCATTTACTATTTTTCTCAGGAATTGCTCTGGCAAATTCTCTAAATGCTGTTGATTGGGATTATTTGAAAAAATCACTCCCATGGATATTGCCAGCAAAAGTTATTGGTGTAATAGGTCTTATTAGTCTTCCACCAACTGTGATGACTCTCATTGTATATTCAATTACTTCCTTTTATGCGCTGACTTGGATTATGAATTTTCAAATTGCATCTCGAGAGGGTTGGATAAGTCGACTGCTTCTAATTCTGGGTGGATATATCTCTGGAACATCGCTTAATGGTGCGCCACTTTTAGTGGCAGTTTATATGCAAAATATTAATGTTAAAAGGCTACGAAACACGCTATTTGTTTTATGGTTTGTGTTAGTTACTATTAAGATGAGTGCCTTTATAATAGTCGATGTTTATATTAACTGGCAGTTTTCATTGATGCTTATTCCAGTAGCAGGTCTTGGACATTTTGTGGGTTTAAAAGTACACGATAGAATTATTGAAAACGATACTCAATTCAAAAGATGGATGGGCGGCGTTTTGATATTAGTCTGTATAGTTGGCTTAACAAAAGTGTTAATGTAAGTTTATGATTTAATGAGTTGTTCCATTTTAGTCAGTGGAATTTCAGTTGTGCTTTTAATTTCTTCAATTGCAAAATTTGATGTCACCTTTAAGAATTGAACTTTTTCAATCAAGTTTTTATAAAAAATATCATAACTCTCAATATCACTCACAACAACTTTTAGAAGATAGTCAGTTTCACCACTCATGCGATAGCATTCAATGACCTCAGGAATCTCTTTAATTATTTTAGAAAAAAGTTTGATTCTTTCTTGATTATGATTAGTAACAGTTACTGCTACCATGGCAGTAACATTAGAATTAACTCTTTTCCTATCAACGAGAGCTACTGTTTTACTGATATAGCCATTATCTTTTAATTGATTAATCCTTTTCCAGCAAGGGGTTGTTGATAAATGAACTTCAGAAGAAAGTTCCTGAACTGTAAGTTCAGCGTTGTTCTGGAGAAGTTTCAAAAGCTTAATGTCAATGGCATCCATAATGTTATATAAAAAAAGATTAAATTATAATATTTTTCTTATTTATAAAAATAAATTAGAATAAATTTCTTTTTTAAATCATTTAATAATTGAAAATAGAATATTTTACTATAATTCGCATCATATTTTAGATTAGTTTTAAAAATGTACCAATATAACGCAGAAGACAAGAAGTTTTTATTAGAACGAGTTGATCAATTTGAAAAGCAGCTAAACCGTTATTTATCTGGTGAATTAGATGAGGCCAAGTTTAGAAGTTTAAGGCTTAGAAATGGTCTATACATGGAGCTGCATGCTCATATGCTAAGAATTGCGATTCCATATGGGATCTTAAGCTCAGATCAACTTAGAGCACTTGCGGATGTTGCCGATAAATACGATAGAGGGTTTGGACACTTTACAACTAGGCAAAACATACAATTCAATTGGATACAGCTACCTGAAATTGCTAATTTGTTACGTGATTTAACTGATGCTGGACTTCATGCAATTCAAACCAGTGGTAAAGCAACTAGAAATATTACTGCAGATCCACTTTCTGGTTTAACTGAAGGAGAGATTGAAGATGCAAGACCATACTGTGAGTTAATTAGACGGTGGTTTAATCTACATCCTGAATTTTCATGGCTTCCTGGTAAGTTTAAGATTGCCATAAACGGAGCAAAGCTTGACGAAACTGCATTGAGAATTCATGACCTAGGTTTGAAGTTGGTTCGAAACAATAAGGAAGAGTTGGGCTTTAGTGTTTTTGTCGGTGGCGGTTTAGGGGCTGCGGCGATGATTGGCGAGGAAACAGCATCTTTCGTTCCAATTGAAGATATTCTGAGTTATCTTGAATCTACAATGAGGATATATAACTTAAAAGGTCGTCGTGACCATCAAAAGAAGCTTCGAATAAAGTTCTTAGTACGTGAGTTAGGTGCAGGTGAGTTTTCTCGATTAGTTGACGAGGATTGGCAAGAAACTAAGGATGATCCAGAGCTTAAGCTAAACCTTAAAGAACTTGAAAGTCTAAAAGAAGTCTTTGCATTGCCAATTAAATCAATCAATCTGGATGGATTTAAGGAAGTGGTTTATTTTAATTACAGTATTTGGAAGAAAAATAATGTTAGAAATCACAAAGTATCTGGTTACAGCATTGTCAATATCTCGCTTACAAAGCTTGGGACCGCTCCGGGTGACGCAACTTCAGAGCAGATGAGAATTCTTGCAGAATTAGCTGATCAGTATAGTTCAAGCGAAATTAGAACAACCAAGAGACAAACAATTGTTTTTCCATTTGTGAGAAAAGATCAAGTATTTGACTTATGGAAATCATTAGAAAAATATGATCTGGCTAGCCCTCACCAAGGGACACTTGCACAGATAGTTGCTTGTCCAGGAAGGGATTATTGTGACCTGGCAAAGGCTGTCTCAATTCCTATAGCAAATAGAGTCCAAGAGCGTTTTAACGATATGAAGAAACTACTAGATATTGGGGATCTAAAAATTAATATTTCTGGATGTGAAAACTCCTGTGCACATCACCATATTGCAGATATTGGATTATTAGGTATGCAAAAAAAAGGAGAGGAGTATTATCAAATTACTCTTGCTGGAGAGACCCTTATTGAGACCAATATAGGAAGAAAGTTGGGACCATCCGTCAGTGGTGAAAAAATCGTTGATGCCGTTGAAAGTATTGTCAATGTCTATATCGATCATCGTAATGATGAAGAGAAGTTTACAGATGTTTTTAAGAGAATTGGAATTGACCCATTTAAGGAGAAGGTTTATGGATAAGATTAAAAATTCACTCAGTTTAATTAATAAAGATTATGAAACAATTAATCTTGTTACATTTGATGAGTGGATTGAAAACTTTGAAAAATTATCAAAATTAGGTATTGGTTTAATCATAGACCCAGATGATGATATTTATTTAATTAAAGAGCAGCTTAATTTAATTGAATTAATTGCTTTAGATTTTAATAATTTTGATGATGGAAGAGGATATACCCAGGCATATTTGTTGAGTAAAAGATGGAAGTATCCTGGAGAAATTATTGGTATCAATGCTCATCTTGATCAATTGCAATTTATGATCAGATCTGGCATCACAAGTTATCAATTATTGGAGTCTTATCAGGGTAACAATGAGCAAGATTATACTAATGGATTCAGTATGTGTTATCAAGCCGCTGCAAACAATAATGGTCTTAATCTGCAGTATTGATGTTTTTCTGAAATTACAGGAGTATTAATATGAACGAAAATAAGTCTAGATCTATTGGAAAGTCAGTCTCTTGGAGGGTTCTTGCGTCTTGTGATACGATTTTAATTTCATACGTAATCACAGGAAGTTTTGCTATCGCAGCAACAATTGGTTCAATAGAGGTGTTGACCAAAATGTTTCTATATTACTTTCATGAGAGAGCTTGGAATAAATTTGCATTTGGGAGAAATTGACATACAAATGCGGACTATTTTAAGGTAAAGATTTAAGGGTATAATAATGTCGTTTTTTAAAGAAATATGTTTAAGAAATTAATAATTCAAGGTAGGTATATATGTCAGTAATGACCGAGCGCGTGACACATGTGCATCACTGGAATGACAACTTATTTAGCTTTCGTACTACTCGAAATCCAGGTTATCGATTCAAAAATGGTCACTTCACAATGATTGGCCTGCCATCAGATGAGCGTCCATTGATGCGAGCTTATAGTATTACTAGCTCTAATCATGAGTCCGAGCTTGAATTCTTTAGCATTAAAGTTCAAGATGGAGCGCTCACCTCAAAGTTACAAAATCTTAAAGTAGGTGATGAAGTTCTTGTGGGTAAGCGTTCAACCGGAACATTGGTGCCGGACAATATGCTTCCTGGACGCTTCCTCTACTTGTTGGCGACTGGAACAGGTCTTGCACCCTTCTTGAGTATTATTAAGGATCCCGAAATTTATGATCAATTCGAACGAGTTATCTTGGCTCATGGTGTTCGAGAGCTTTCTGAGTTAGCTTATTCTGACTATATTGAAAACGTACTTCCAAATGACGAATATTTGGGAGAAATGGTTAGGGAAAAACTTGTTTATTATCCGACTGTAACGCGCGAACCTTTTAAAAATAATGGTCGCCTTACAACATTAATGGAATGTGGCAAATTATTTCTTGATGTGAATCAGCCTCATCCTACTTTGGAAGATGATCGTTTTATGATGTGTGGCAGCCCAAGTATGCTCAAGGATTTTGTCAGTATTCTTGAGTCAAAAGGCTTTATTGAAGCCCGCAATATCAATCCTGGCCACTATGTCATCGAACGTGCTTTTGTTGAATCCTAGGTTTTAGTAGAAATCTAAGATTTAAAGAAATTCAACTATTCGAACCACAAACAAAGAATTAAAGAGGCTTATAATCTATATCGTATTTAAAGTAGCGAGGACCAATCATATCTATTGCTTCTTTACTTTGCCAAATTGGATCACAAGGAAGTCCTAGTATATTTACAGCAAGCCCATACTTAATCGTTTCTGCAGTAACAGGAGCACCAGTGTTGGCATCAAACATACAAATTAAGTCAGGAGTTGTAGCAAGGACTTTATCTCCCTCCATGGCAACTAAGAATTCGTTTTGAAAATCAATTTTTGCATCACGATTAACAAAATTATCTATGCCTTCCAGTTTAACAATGCCTCTATTCCAGCCTCCCTCAGTCCTTCTTTCGACATCTCTAACTCTTCCTTGAAAAAGATGTTTTCCATTTAACTCTTTTACAAGTATTTCGTAAGCATTAAAACTATGTTTTTCTATAATTGAGCCAATATGATGAATTAAAGATAGACTACCCTTAATTAAATATTCCTTACATTCCTTAGCAGAAACTGGATAAAGACTGCACATAGCTGAGCCACCCATCTCAATTGTAATTGCTCGTGCAAGCTTTTCAGTCCAGGCATTACTAATAGTAGAATAATTACAACCATTGCCTTTTTCGTCAACCATCGCCATAGGTGTTGCACTTATGCCTCCTAAAGTAAATGTCACCATCTGTAGTTCAGGAAAAGCTCTTCCCATTGCATCTCCATCGATTATTGGTAGGCCTAATTTTGATGCTGCTGCAAAAGGGATTGTAGAGTTTAAGCCTCCAGCTTCAATGCACAAAATTGCCGCAACGGGCTTGGTGAGCATTTTTTCGATCATCGGAATCAATTGTGCAAATTCATTACCAGAAGGAAATTTTTCAACCATAACTGTAGGCGCTCCCATCATAGCAATTGGCAAAATCAATGCGTCATCTGGCAAAGACTCAATATCTATTACCTCAACTCCTCCGGACTCTTTCATGCTTTGTTGTGTCATTAGTCGGCCAACATATGGGTCGCCACCACCACCCGAACCAAGAACAGCACCCCCTAAAGCGATTGCATTTATTGATTTATTATCAACAAAAGATAGTTTTTTAATACTCATTACATCTCCTCCATTAAAAGGTCGCCTACAACAGTAACATTAATCAATAAGTTATTACCTGGCAAATATGAAAGCGGCATATCTGATACTGTTAAAACAGAAATCGATTTAGGATCAGCATGTCTTTTAACCGCAAGAGTTGTTGCCTCATCTGTTACTTCTTTTATAGCACTATCACGATCAATATCATCATTCAGTAAAACTACTCGTGACACCTGTCCACTAACTTGTGCAATCGCAGCTCCTACCGCATTAGCTAAATCGTTATGTTTTGGAGAAATGACTTCTAGTCCGTCAATTGTAGAGGGCATCATAACGCTGCCTCCACCTACAGCTATAACTGGAATATCCTTGTTGCTTGTTCTAGCTCTTGCAACCTGATCTGAAACCATCTTGTCTAGAATTTCAACTAGCTTTTCAATTGAGTCTATTGATGGTGGAGCAGTATCACCAACCTTACATCGTCCTGCTGCAACGGCAAGATCTGTCGCAGTTAATGTATCGCCACCAAATACTTTGGCTTTTTGAGGAAGCTCATGACCAACAGAAACTGGGCCAATAGCCATAGGCTCTTTAGGAGCAATTATGGAACCACCTCCTAGACCAATACTTATTACATCAGGCATTGCAAAGTTAGTTCGTACATCAGCAACCATAACCGAAGTGCCGGCCAACCTAGGAAACCCATCTTTAACTTCACCAACATCTGTCGTTGTGCCGCCAACGTCAACAACCAAAGCATCCTTCAAGCCAGAGAGAAAAGCAGCCCCACGCATAGAGTTTGTTGGACCGCAAGCAAATGTAAGCACAGGCAACTCAATCACTTCAGCTGCCTCAATTAACGTACCATCATTACGCGTAAAAAACATTGGGCAAGAAAGTTTTAAACTTTTCTGAAGAAGCTGAAATGAATCAACAACCTCTCCAGCCAATGGCTTAAGTGAGGCGTTAATAATTGCTGCATTTTCTCTTTCAAGTAATCCCATGCCACCAATACTCTTGCTTAGTGTAATACTCAATTCTGGCATTGCTTTGCTTATTACCTCTAAAGCTTCTTGCTCCATATCACCTCTAACGGTTGCAAAGACTGAACTAATTGCGATTTGATTACAACCTAAATTAATTAGTTCTTTAGCAGCACTTATAAGCTCATCATGATCAAGTTGAGATATTTCAGTCCCAGTCATTTCATAGCCGCCTTTAATCAACTTATAAGATCCTTTCATTCCATTAACAAGAGATGCTGGCCAGTCAGCAAAAGGAAGGATTGAAGAGCCTGACGGTAGACACATTCTGATTAGCCCTGTTTGTGCAAGCTTAGTTCGCTGAACTAAAGCATTCACAAAATGAGTGGTACCTATTATTAGAACGTCTACACTTTCAGAAGAAGTCTTTGCCTCTGTCAAGGCGGCTTGAATTGCATTTTCAACACCGGTTAAGATATCATTTGTAGTAGGGCTTTTAGCACCTCCTAAAAACTTTTTTCCTTTCATTACAACTGCGTCGGTATTAGTTCCACCAACGTCTACTCCAACTCTAATCATCTAAATTCTCCAACTCTAATCATCATATTATTTAAACATTTTTGCGTTGCGACCAGGAATCGATTGCAACGGCAATTACTATAACAAGTCCTAATATTATTCGTTGCCAAAGTGGATCAATTTGATTTAAATTAAATCCATTACTCATGAATGCTAAAAAGAAAGCCGCTGATACAGTTCTCCATACAGCTCCCTTGCCTCCAGCTATTGAAGTGCCACCTACAATAACAGCCGTTAGTACTGAAAATACAAAGCTAAAGTCATCAGATGGCTGGGCTGAAATAGCCCTTGATGAGCTTACAATTCCTGCAAGCGCAGAAGCGCCACCAAGTAAAATAAAGGTTACAGCTTGAACCCTAGAAACATTAACACCTGCCAAACGAGCAGCCTCTTGATTGCCTCCAGTTGCAAACACATTTCGACCAAACCTCGTTCGCGTTAGTATGATGCTCGCAATAATTACCATGATTAAGGCAAGCCAGGTAGCAGAGGTTATATCAAAAAACTTTGTACGAGCAATTTGTTGATAGGTATCGCCCATAGGTCTCATTAAAGACCTGTCACTAATTAAGTAGCCTAGGCCAAAAAACATAAAAGAGGTTGCTAATGTTGCTATAAAAGAATTAACTTTAAAATAAGTAACAACAATTGCGTTGAATGCGCCCATCGCCAAACCTATACTGATACCAGCTAATAAGGCCAAATAAATATTTCCAGTCGCATTTTCAACAAGCAATGCAAACAAAGGAGATACAACAAAAATTGACGAAACAGAAATATCAAAATTACCTGAAATAATAACAATTGTCATAAATGAGGCAGCTATCAAAATTGTTGACTGTTGGTCTAATAAATTTCTCAGATTTCGCTCTGTAAAAAAACTATCAGTTGTTAGACTTAATACAATAAAAAGTAAAATAGTAATTATCGCAATGCCATGTTTTTTTGAAAACTCTAATACATTTTTCATAAAATTAATCCTGCTTAAAAGCTGCTTCCATTATGGCGTTTTTTGTTATTTGGCTTCCCTTGAGCTCTGCCACAATTTGACCTCGTGACATAACAAGTGTTCTGTGAGCAACTCCAATAATTTCTTCCACTTCAGATGAAATTAATAAAACTGCCTCGCCTACTTTTGATAATTGAGATATAAGTTCATAAATTATCTGTTTAGCTCCAATGTCAACTCCTCGAGTTGGTTCATCTGCAATGAGTAACTTAGGTTTGCCCATTGCTGCTCTTGCGAATAGTACTTTTTGCTGATTACCGCCAGACAAATATTGAACTTCTTTTTCTAACCCACCATGCTTAACCATTGTTGTCATACAACTATCATTTACCTCGTCATATTCTTGACGCTTATTGAGACCATAAATCCAAGAAGAGAAATTTTTCAAATACGGTAATGAAGTATTTTCTAATAAAGAGCGCTCTAAAATTAAACCTTGCTCTCTTCTAGACTCTGGAACCATTGCCATGCCAGAATCAATCGACTTGGCAGTGTCTTTAACAATAAATTCTTTCCCACAAAATTCTACACTACCACTATCAGGCAAACTATTTCCATATATGGCGTGTGCTAACTCACTTCGACCCGACCCAACTAATCCAGCAATACCAAGAATTTCGCCTTTTTTTATTTCAAAAGATATATCTTGAAATTCATTTTTACGAGTAAGGTTTTTTACTTTTAGAAGAGTGTCACTATTAGAGCTTATTTTTGGTTTTTTAGGAAATAAGCTTCCTGCATCTTTTCCAGTCATTCCCTCAATAAGGCTTTTTTTGGTTTCTTTTGATGTTGGTTGAGTTCTCACCTTTAAACCATTTCTTAATAATGAAATAGTGTCAGAGATTTTTAAAACTTCCTCAAGAAAATGAGAAATATAAATTATAGTAGTACCGGATTCAGCTAAAGAACGTACCAAGCTATGAAGCTGTTCAGCTTGATGGCTAGCAAGTCGAGCTGTAGGCTCATCAAAAACAATTAAACGGGCATTGGTGTTTAATGCTCGGAGAATTTCAACCTTCTGTTGATCAGCTACTGATAAAGTCCCTACAATTCTATTAGGGTCAATATAGAGATCATATTTTTTCATAACATTCAAGACTCTTTCAAGCGTTTGTTTTCTAGAAACAAATGGTCCAAAAGTGGTCTCTCTCCCTATAGCAATGTTATCAACAACTGTTCGATCAGGCAACAGTGATAGCTCTTGTGAAATTCCTACTAAGCCTTGATTTACCGACTCTTTTGGTGACGAGAAAGCGACTTCATTGCCATCAATCTTAATTGCCCCTGAATCATGTTTATGTACACCAAGAATGAGTTTACCTAAAGTAGATTTTCCAGCTCCATTTTCGCCCACTAAAGCATGTATCTTTCCTACTTCAAAATCAACTGAACAGTTGATTAGCGCATTCGTTGCTCCAAAGCTTTTACTAACGTTATCAAAACTGATAAAAGCCTTAATAGTATTGTTACGTTTTTCCACTGGATTTAATACTTATTAAAATGATATATAAGCTACTGAAGTTTTCTTCCAAGCAAAATTATGTTGGAATTGATTAATCTATAAAAAAACAAAGCCCTCACTACTCATTTTACGAGCAATAAGGGCTTTGAAATTATTTAATTAGCCGTCCCATTGGGCTGAAAATTTAGAAACATTTTCAGAGGTAATTAAACCACCATCAGGTGCTGTTGTAAGCGGATCAATTCCACCTTGGTGAACGCCATTTTTCAAAGCATCAACCATAGCTTCCATTGCAAAACGTCCTTCATCGCCAGGTGCGCCAAAAACGCCTCCAAACCATGAACCATCTGCAATACCTTCAAGAGCTGGTGCAGATCCACCCAGGCCTATAAGCTTGACTTTTCCAGTCATGCCTTCGTCAGCTAAAACAATTGCAGCGCCCTGCATAGATTGGTCGGCTCCAACCATAACATCGAACGAGCTGTTCATGCTGAGAATATCCTGCGTAGCAGCTATACCACCATCAGGTCCAAGATATTTTCCTTCACCTTCAGCAACAACTTTAATTGAAGAATGCTGTGAAATTACATCATCAAATCCTTGTCTGATTGCATCATCAAGAGGTATGCCTTTTATTCCATAAATAAAAACCACTTCACAGTTACTATCACCATCACAAGCTCTAACCGTTAGCTCGCCATGACGAGTACCTGATCTATATGGTGAAGCCAAAACTGATGCGGCAATACCATCTACTTGTGGATCTGAAGTAGTTAAGTCTGGTCCAACAACTTGGTTAAGCACAACAATTTCAATACCTGCAGCAATTGCTGCTTCAATATCTGGAATTAGTCCTACACCATAAATGGCACATACAATGATGCCTTGATACTTGCCTGAAGCAATTGCGTCTTGAAGCTGTGACGTTTGCTTTGCAGGATCAAATTGAGCATCGAACTCTGTTATATTTATGTCATTATTGCCAGCGACTGCTTGCATCTCTCTCACGGAAGCTCCTAACCAAGTATTGGCAGAACTTGCCGACAGATAAGCCACCTCATAGCTCTTTGCAAAAACTGCATTTGAGCTAAATGTAAATAAAATTGCCAAGAACATTGAGGCAATTAAACCTAAAGGCTTTTTGCTATATTTAACATTCATATTATTTTTCTCCTAATTAATAAATAACCCTAGTTAAGTCTTTAACTGGAAATTAATATTAACACACTTTTATATGTTTGACTAATATATTTAACTTATACTAAACTTTTAGTATTTTTTTTATTCATATTTAATAATTTAAATAAAAGTGTGTTAATATATTTTACCTATACTAAAATTTACTAAAAACAACTCATGGGAAAAAACTCAACAGTAATTCAGGAAGATCCAGAAAATACGCTTGGCGAAAGACTAAGGCTTCGACGAAAAGAGCTAAAACTCTCGATGAAAGAAGTCGCTATTTCATCAGGTTTATCTATAGGCTTTATTTCACAAGTTGAGCGAGGGCTAACCTCACCATCTCTAACTTCTTTGACTGCTATTGCAAATTTTCTTAAATCTGATGTTTCAAATTTTCTGAGTCAGCCAAAAAGTAAATCATCAATTACACGTCACCAAGAACGAGATATTTATACAATCAATAAAAATGGCTTGCAGTATGAGCGTCTATCTGACTCGTTTCCTGGACACATGCTTAATAGCGTTATCATCCATGAGATGCCTGGCCATCGAACTGAATCAATAAGTCATGAGGGCGAAGAGTTTTTTTTCATACTAGAAGGTGCTATTACCATTTATGTTGATGGTAAGGTCAATGTTCTTGAGTCAGGAGATTCGCTTCATTTTGACTCCTCTAAAAGTCATTCAGCATGGAACCATACAAATAAGATAACAACCCTCTTACATGTTTGCACAATGAACGTTTTTGGAGAAAAAGAGGTTAGTAAAGAAATCCCGGGTGTGTTTGATTGCCGTGGAAATCTAATATTTTCAAATGACCATAGCATGGACCTTAACCTTCACAAAACTCATACCAAATGAAGGAAATTTAGTCTTATGTCAGAATATTCAGAGCTATTTGATTCTTTATCAAAAAATAAAAGTCATCCTCAAGATGCCTTTGCTAGGCTCTATGAATTAGTAAATAAATCAATAGGAATAAAACTTTTTACACTGACAACATTCGATATTCCTAAAGCAGAAGCTCGAAGAGTCTTCTCAAATATGCCAAAAGAATACCCTGTCTCAGGAACTAAACCAATAGAAAGATCAACCTGGACTGAAATTGTTCTAGACAAGCACGAATCTTTTGTAGCCAACAATATCGATGATATTGCAAAAGTTTTTTCAGATTATAAATTAATAGATAGTCTAGGCTGTCAATCTGTTTGTAATCTTCCTATTGTTCTAGACGGCAAGTTGCTAGGAACAGTGAACTGCCTTGACAAAGAAAATTACTTTACTTCAACGAAAGTTAAAGAGCTTGAGCAAATCAAGCTTCCAGCTCTTGCATGCTTTTTACTTAACCTATTTAAAAAAATATAAGAGATCAACTATGAAAAAATCTAATATACGTGTTGCGACAGATGTTGGTGGAACCTTTACTGACTTAGTTTGTTTTGAAACTGATTCAGAGACCGGCAAGCATTCCGTGGTGACTGCAAAATCTGATACAACACCTCCTGATTTTGAGACAGGCGTTTTAAATGTTCTTGCTAAAGGCAATGTTGATCCCTCTGAAGTTAGTTTTCTTGCTCATGGAACAACAGTAATTATTAACTCGCTTACTGAAAGAAAGGGAGTAAAGGTTGGCTTAATTACTACGAAGGGATTTCGAGATAGTCTTGAAATTGCAAGAGGAAATAGACCTGATTTTTTTAACTTACATTATCAAAAGCCGATTCCTTTTGTTCCTCGATATCTTCGACGAGAATTACCTGGAAGAATGAGTTACCGTGGTGAAGAAAGTGAGCCCTTAGATATGACTTTATTGCCAAATATTTTGAGTGACTTTAAATCAGAAGGAGTGGAGGCAGTTGCCATTTGTTTTTTGCATAGCTATGCTAATTTTGCACACGAAAAAAACGCAATGTCTGAAGTACAAAAATTATGGCCTGAAGTTGCTGTAGTTGCCTCTCATCAAATTACTAGAGAGTGGCGAGAATACGAAAGAACTAGTACAGCAGTGCTTTCTGCCTATGTTCAACCAGCTGCAGAAAAATACTTGCAGCAACTTGCAAATGGATTAAAGAAAAAAGGATTCAAAGGGAGTCCTTATATTATGCAATCAAATTGTGGTGTAGATTCTTTGGAGGCAGTATCACGTATCCCTATTACAATGGTTGAATCTGGTCCTGCATCAGGATTTTGGGGTGCTGCAGAGCTTGGAAAATTAATCAATGAGCCAAATGTCCTTGCTTTAGATATTGGAGGGACAACTGCAAAATGTTCTCTTATAGAAAATGGCCAAGTCCGCATTATGACTAACTATTGGATTGAAAAAGATGGGAAAAGTGCAGGCTATCCCATTATGGTTCCAGTAGTTGACTTGGTTGAAATTGGCAATGGTGGTGGGTCCATTGCTTGGGTAGATGAATATGGCAAGCTTCATGTAGGGCCACAATCTGCTGGTGCAATTCCCGGCCCAGCAGCTTACGGAAAGGGTGGTAGTGAAGCCACAACTACAGATGCCAACTTAAAACTTGGTCGCATAAATCAAGACTACTTTTGTGGTGGATCAATTAAGGCAGACATGAAGGCTGCCAACTCAGCACTAAATAACGCTGGAAAAAAATTAGGAATTACTTCAACAGAAGCTGCAAGAGGCATTATTAGAATTGCAAATAATAATATGATTAACGCTCTTAAGCTTGTGTCTCTCAATAGAGGCTTTGATCCTCGTGACTTTGTATTAATTGCGTTTGGTGGTGGAGGTGGTATGCATGCTGTTGATTTAGCACAAGAGCTAGGAGTTAAAAAAGTTGTTGTTCCTGCAGCTGCATCTGTGTTTTCTGCATGGGGCATGATGATGTCAGACTTGAGGCGTGACTACTTTGTAACTCATCTTGCTGACCTAATTGATGGTGCGGCATTAAATATTGAGAAAGCTTTTGCAGATGTTGAGTCTCAAGCAATATCACAATTTAAATCTGAAGGTATAGAAAAGAAAAATATAACATTTACTCGCTATGGAAATTTTAGATACAAAAATCAAGAACATACGACTGAGGTTAAATTATCCGATGGAAAAGTTTCAGATAAGCAGATTAGTTTAATTGAAGATAAATTTCATAAAACCTATGAGCATGAATACACTTATCGACTTGATATGCCTGTTGAACTTGTTGGGATACATGTTGTTGCAACAACTGAAGTTGGAAAACTAACAATGAAGGAGATGCCTATTCAAAAAACTGATGAATCAGAAGCTAGAAAAGGAAAACGTGAAGTGGATTATGCTCTTGACGGAATTCATCAGGCAATACTCTATGATGGTGAAAAACTTATGCCAGGTATGAAGCTTATTGGACCTGCAATAATAGAAGACTCTGGTGCCACTACAGTAATTCACCCTGGAAATAAAGTGTATATTGATGGTTATACAAATATTCATATTGAAATATAATTATGGTAGCTTTTGTCTTGCTATCTTAAGGAGAAGAAAATGAAAAAAGAAAAATACGATCCCATTACTCTTGAGATTATTCAAAGCTCACTTCAGGCAACGGCTGATGAAATGTTTGCTTCAATCAGAAAAACAGCTATGA
Source organism: uncultured Gammaproteobacteria bacterium (assembly GCA_902512035.1). GTDB lineage: Bacteria > Pseudomonadota > Gammaproteobacteria > PS1 > Pseudothioglobaceae > Pseudothioglobus. The sequence goes on along the minus strand of CABXHG010000004.1, from coordinate 31,846 downwards.
GTTCAATTATCTATGAGGTTTTAGATATGGGCACTGGAATAATGGATGCTGAAGGTGAAATTGCATCATCTGGAGCAGGAATACCTGCTTTTATTGGGGTGCTTGATAAAGCAGTTAAGGTAATATTGAAGAAATTTAATCAGCCTGGCGATATTCAAGAAGGTGATGTGTTTATGACAAACGACCCATATTATGGAGGCGTAACACATCTAAATGATATAGTTATTGCAATGCCAGTTTTCTCTGATGGAAAGCTTATAGCTTGGACAGCTGATATTGCACATAACTCTGATGTAGGAGGTATGGCTCCTGGTTCATTAACTGGAGAAGCTACTGAAATCTTTCAAGAAGGAATTAGACTTCCGGCAATTAAAGCAATCAGTCAAGGCCAAACTATTCAGTCGGTTATGGATATTCTTATAGTTAATTCTAGAATGCCTGACACTATATATGGTGATGTATGGGCACAAATTGCAGCCGTTAGAATTGGTACAAAAAGACTGCAAGAACTCTCTAAAAAGTATGGTGCCGATGTGTTTGAGAAGGCTATGGTAGAGTTCATGGATTTTGGTGAAAAAGCTTCTCGCGTCGAGTTGTCAAAACTGCCTAAAGGGGTTTTTGAGCTTTCTGAAGAACAAGATGACGGTAGTGTTTATAACGTAAAAATAACAATTAGTGATGATCGATTTACTGTTGATTTAACTGACAACCCTGAACAACTATCATCCCCAGTTAATACTACACGTGACGGCGTTATGGTTGCTGCACAAATGATTTTTAAATCTATGACAGACCCATACTCTCCTTGTAATGGGGGCTCTTTTAGGCCTATAGAGCTGATTACAAAACCTGGAACGGTATTTGAAGCACAGGAACCTGCTCCACTTGGCTTCTATTATGAAGTAGAGCTTAGGGTTTACGACATAATGTGGCGTTGTCTGGCTAAGTATATGCCTGAAAGACTATCAGCAGGTCATTTTGCTTCTGTATGTGGGACATTTATTGGAGGGACTCATCCAGACACTGGGCGTCAATATACAATAATTGAAGCACAAGTTGGTGGCTGGGGTGGCCGAGCAGGAGCAGATGGAAATAATGCTATGTTTAGCGGCTTCCATGGAGAAACATACAATTGTCCCGCTGAAATCAATGAGGCAAGGAATGGACTCTGGGTTGATCAAATGTCTCTTAATACTGAGCCTGGTGGTGAAGGTGAATTTACAGGCGGTCGTGGAATCGTTATGGACTATCGAATTCGTGCCAAGGATGGCTACTTAACTGCAGGATATACTCGGTCAAAATTTCCTGCATGGTCGCTTGATGGAGGAAACGAAGGTTCGTCAAATTATGTAGAGTTTTTACCCTCAAAAGGTAAAAGTGAGAGATTTGCTTTTGTCTCTGGCTTAAGTCTAAATAAAGATGATGTCGTTAGAGTTGTTACAGGAAATGGTGGTGGCCTAGGAAATCCAAAGTCACGTAACAAAGCTTTGATTAAAGATGATCTTAAGAATGGACTCATAAGTCCCGAAACTGCAAAAAAAGTTTACGGGTTATCTGATGCCTGAATAGGAACAATCAATGCAAAGCAAACTAAATTCGGTTCGTATCCTAATGCAAGAAAATAATGTTGATTTGATTGTCCTTGGCCCAGGAACCCATATGAACTGGCTTTTAGGCTTTAATCCTTATCCAGACGAAAGGCCTTGTATGCTTTTGATAGGAAGAGAAAAAGAGGCTTTCCTTATGCCATCAGTAAATGCAGAAGGAGTTAAAGAGCAAACCAAAATACCAATGCATTGCTGGAATGATGACATTGGACCAGAACAAGCGCTCAATGACGCACTAGAATTTACTGGCTCTACTAGCGCCAAACATATAGTAATTGATGAAGCGATGCGCTCCCACTTCGCCTTGATTCTCCTTGAGGCTTTATCAAGCCCAACATATGAATTTACTACTTCTACAATTGGTGCCCTCAGAATGCGCAAAGATGAAGACGAGTATGCTAACCTTAAGGAAAATGCGCTGATTGATGACAGAGCAATGCAGGCTGGTTTTGCCGCAATCAAAGAAGGGGTTACTGAGCTCGAAATTGGTGAGGCAATCAACAAACACTTCATATCTGAAGGAGCAAAGCCTCAGTTTTGTATTGTAGGGTCAGGACCAAACGGTGCCTTTCCACATCATCACACAGGTAATCGAAAAGTACAATATGGCGATGTAGTATTGATTGACATTGGAGGGCGAAAAGGAACCTTTCCAAGTGACATGACCCGTATGTCAGTCCTCGGTGAAGCGCCAGAAGGCTATCATGAGGTTCATGCTATAGTAGAGCGTGCTGTTCAAGCTGCTATGAGCGCTGCTAAGCCAGGCGTTATGGCTAAAGAGGTTGATGCTGCAGCAAGAAGAGTGATTACTGAGGCTGGCTATGGTGACTATTTTGTTCATCGAACAGGCCACGGACTTGGTATTGATATCCATGAACCACCATACATTACTGCAACTTCAGAGGTTGTATTAGATGAGGGAATGGTATTTTCAATTGAACCAGGAATTTATCTTCAAGGAAGGTTTGGGGTTAGGCTAGAAGAGATCGTAATCTTAAGATCTAATGGACCTGAGATCCTATCAGAATTATCTCGCAAAACAAATTTCATAAGCTAGCATAACCTGAAGCTTTTTTTGTAAGACCTTTTAAAGAATAAAGTAAAGTGCTACTGGAAGAACAATTAAACTACCAACGTTACCAATCATCACTATAGAGGCGACAGTTTCAGGCTGTTGGTTATATTTTTCTGCCATCATGTGATTAAGAACTGCAGGAGGCAATACGGCAAATAAAATTAGCTGTTGATAATGAAGATTTTCTAACTCAACAAACTGGATGATGAGTAGCATAACTATCAAGCCAGAGAGAGGGCATAAAATTGATCCCAAGGCACCTAGTTTCCAATCGCTGTAGTTAATTCCAATTAAACGTGTCCCCAGGGTAAATAGTAATAATGGGATTGCAGCATCACCTAACAAATCTAGCATTTGAGTCATTGGGAGCCAGAATTGTAAATCTACCAAGTTAACAAATAAGCCTAATAAGGTTGCGATTAATATGGGTGATTTAAATATGGAAATAAAGTTTGTGTTTTTTGATAGGATGTAAGCTCCAAATGTAAAATGTAATAACATTTCAATTGCAAAAAGAACCACGGCTGCGCCAAGAGCTATTTCACCAAACGCTAACACTGCTATAGGAAGTCCAACATTACCAGTATTATTAAACATCATCGGTGGAACGAAAGTTTTAATATTAATATTAAGTGCCTTTGCCACTATCCAGGCGATAACCCCTGACCCTAAAACCACCAACACACCAGACAATGCAAGCATTTGGTAATTTTGAATTTGAAATGACTCCTTTGAGAGAACAGAAAACATTAATGCCGGCAAAAAAATATTCATATTGATATTATTTGCTGTATCCATATTTGGCTGATATTTACTGGCGTAAAAATAGCCAACTAGAACGATGGCTACTACAGGAAAGATAATGCTGAATATTTGAATTATCATTTATTTGAACAAGCTATTAAATGCATTTTATGAGTTGAGAATTAATACTATTAGCTCTTTAGGTCCATGAACGCCATAAGCTAAAACTTGCTCTATATCAGCAGTCTTTGAGGGCCCTGAAATCAGCAAAGTGTTTGATGGCATATTTATAGACCAGTTTTGATCTAGCATAATTTGGCCAAAAGTTTCATAGATAGATTCCTCATCTACTAGCACAATATGGGTATTTGGAACCAAAGACATTAGTCGAGGTTCATCAGTTGTTGGCTGTAATACAACACTACCACTATCAGCAATAGCTCCTACCGATTTGGTAATACTCGCATCAATTTCATTAAATAGGCTTTCACTAAATGATTCATAAGAATTATCGTATCTTATAAGCTCTATCTTGCTGGTTAAGCTTTGAGCAATTTCATTTGCAATTTGTTCACCGCTAAGAATATTCTTAATTTTTCTTTTTGGCAGCTCTTCATTAAGCCAATTTATTAACTCCTTATTTGGCATACTAAAAACTTCAGCCTTTGATAATTGTAGTTTCTCAGAGAGCATCTGAATCATTTCTGACTTGGTCCAGCCATGCATTGCCATTAAAGGTATATTTTCTCTATGAACTGAGTCATGAATCTTACTTTTTAATCTTTCAAGAATAATGTTTTTACTTTTATTCATTTTTGAATCCCGCCTGCTTTGCTAATTCTTTTAAGCTAGTATTTGAAGGTTTTGGCATAACACGATAATTACTCCATCCGCCAAATTTTTTTGGAGAGAAAGAACTGAGCTTTGTAATGGCTTTTGAGCAAATCGAATATAGATTTGGATGGCTATAAATATGTTTCCAAATTTGCCAAGCAATTGATTCGATTGATTTTCTTTGGCTGCCAACTCCCTCAATAAATTGAGACATATAGTCTCCCTCAACTGTCTCAGAACGTAGCCTATTGATGAGTTTTGGTAAAGGAATTTGAACTGGGCAAACCTCAGCGCACGCTCCACACATAGTACACAACGAGGTTAGATCGCCAAGCTCAGAGATGCCTTTTTGTTGTGGTTCAAGTGTAATCCCAATGGGCCCAGGATAAACAGTACCATATGCATGGCCTCCTAATTGGGTATAGACTGGACAATGATTAATGCAACTTCCACATCGGATACACTTAAGAGTTTCTTGCATTTCGGTGTTTTGATGAATTTTTGATCGCCCATTGTCAAGTAAGATTACATGCATTACCATTGGTCCATCTTTTTCATCGTTTTTTCTTGGAGAAGAAATCATATTGAAATAGGTGGTAATTTCTTGACCAGTAGCAGATTTCGTAAGGATGTCGAGTAGTGGAGGTACATCACTTAAGTTTTCTACTACTTTTTCAATTCCAGCTACAGCTATATGAAGAGGAGGAACAGTCGTACACATTCTACCGTTGCCTTCATTTTCTACTAAGCATAGAGTGCCTGTTTCCGCTACGGCAAAATTAACTCCTGAAATGCCTGCATCAGCCTCTCTAAATCTGTCTCTTAAAATCTTACGGGCTTGCTGAGTAATTAGGTCAACATCTTCGGTATATGGAAACTCTGGAAAATGTTCTGAGAATACTTTTGAAATTTCTTTTCGGCTTTTATGAATTGCAGGCATTACAATATGAGAAGGCTTTTCATTGGCAAGCTGAACCAAAAACTCCCCTAAATCCGTTTCAAGTATTTCAATATTTTTACTATCTAGAAACTCATTCAGTTCAATTTCTTCTGTGACCATAGATTTGCCTTTGACTACTTTTTTGGCGTTAGCTTCTTTAAGTATTTGGTAGATAGTATTGTTTGCTTCAATATCAGTTTCTGCCCAATGAACCTTGATATTGTTATTTTCTAAATTCTCTTCAAGCATTATTAGGAGTTCTGGCAGTTTTGAAAGAGAATTCGATCGAATTGAAGAAGAAGTATTTCTTAAATTATTTAGGTCATCTTTGTCTGGGAACTGATCACTCCGTTTTTCTATCAGGTAGTCCATTGCTGATCGAAAGTTGGTTTGAAGCTGTTCATTACCTAAAGCTTCGTCAACTCTATTTTCAAGAGATTTATCCTGACTCATTAGTCCTCTCCCAAAGAAACTGAGCGATATGTTGAGATTTCATTGGCGCATTTTGTTTTTCAAGAGCTCCACCAATATTCATCAAACAGCCACATTCCTGGCTAATGACGCAGGAGGCGTTGGTTGCCAGTAGAGTATTTGTCTTGTCTTGAACCATTGATCCAGAAATATCAGCTTGCTTAACAGCAAAAGTGCCACCAAAACCACAGCACTCCGATTTGCGCTCTTGCTCTAATACTTCAACTTCCGAGAGTTGTGATACCAGTTGTTCAATTTTGTCCTCAATCTTCATTTCGTTTCTACTTGAACATGAAGTGTGAATTGCAATTTGAGTAGGTTCCCCAAGATCTGTTAATTTAATTTCCAATTTATCTACAAGAAATTCAGTGAACTCGAAGACTCTCTCAACAACTAACATAGCTGCCTCAAAATCTGACTCCCCTTTAAATAAATCTCGCCAATGAAATTTAATCATGCCTGCGCATGAACCAGAAGGAACGATAATTGGAATGTTTTTTGGAAAGCACTTAATTTGTGCCCTTGCAACCTTTAAAGCCTCCTTTCTGTAACCTGAATTAAAGGCTGGTTGTCCGCAACAGGTTTGATTTTTAGGGTAGATTACTTTGATGCCTTCTCGTTCTAGAAGCTTCATCCCAGCTAAACCCTCTTTTGGAAAAAAAAGATCTACTAAGCAGGTACCAAAAAAGTAAACTTCACTTTTCAACATAATTAAATCTATTTTTTTTCTGATAAAACCGATGAGTGATGCAAAAACCTTTTATGCCTTTCATTTTTTTTATCCATTTCAGATATAGATTTGTTGACAAACTGCATATGTTTTTTTGCTGCTTTTTTAGCGCCCTTACTATCACCACTTAAAATACAATCAAGTATTAATTTGTGTTGAGGGTTTAGAGAATGTTCAATATCACTAATCGTATATAAATGTTTAAGATTGTTTTCAATACTAGACAGTAGCACATCATAAATGCTTTTCGTAACATGCAGAAGAGCAATATTATGCGAAGCCTCGGTAATACTTAAATGAAAATTAATATCAGCTAAAGCAGAGGCCACATGGTCTTCACGGCTTGTATGCAAATCAACCATCACATTATACTTTTCTTGAATATTTTTCTTTTCAGCATCATTTGCTCTGGATGCTGCAAGAAAGGCCGCCTCTGAATCCAGAGTATGTCTAAGCTCTAAGATATCAAACTTAAATTCTGGACGCTCCTTAAGAAGCTCCATTAAAGGGTCAGAAATATAAGCATTCAAAGAGGAGCTAACAAATGTTCCTCCTCCTTGCTTTGATTTTAGAAGTCCCTTTGAGGATAAAATTTGTTTTGCCTCTCTTAATGTAGGCCTTGAAACTTTAAGTCTTTCCGCTAAGACTCTTTCGGGGGGAAGCTGAACACCTTCCTGCAACGCCCCTTCAGCAATCATATCTTCAATCTGCTGGGAAACTATTTCAGCTGTTGTAGTTTTTTTGCCCATAAATCATTATATCTAATTAAGAAAACTATATTCTACATGAAAAAATAAAATTGGTCAGGCCATTTTTTAAAAATATATATATCGAATAATATATTGATTGGTATGGATTATGAGCTTAATTTGACTTTTTAAAAAAAATATCGTATGATGTATTGGACTTACCAATTTACCACGATAATAATTGTGGTTTTTTTAAGTAAGGAGGCACAATTTAATTATTTACAAAAGGAGAGAAATTCAATGAAAATTAAATCGTTATTTAGTCTGGTAACTGCCGCTATACTTTCTATGGGCGTAGCATCTACAGCTGTTGCAGAAGACAAAGTACTACTTAAACTTCCCGTGTGGTTTGGAACCCACCTAACTGGTTTAGGTTCTTCACCACTGTTCTTCGCTGACACAGTCAACGCAGCTTCAGGTGGAAGCATAAAAGTAAAGATATATGAGCCAGGAAAATTGGTTGCTACAAAAGAAATGTTAGAGTCAGTTTCTAATGGTTCTGTTAATTCTGGCTGGGGAACGCCTGGTTACAATACTGGACTTCTTGGTAAAAAAGCAGCTATATTCTCAGCGGTTCCATTTGGACCTGAAGCGCCAGAATTTATGGCTTGGGTTTATTATGGAGGCGGTCGTGACTTATGGCAGAAGCTTTATGATGATGCTGGTTACAACGTTCATGCTGTTCCTTGTTCAATTATCGCTCCAGAGACATCTGGCTGGTTTACTAAGGAAATCAATAGTCCAGCTGACCTAGACGGCTTACGTATGCGTTTCTTTGGCTTAGGTGCTAATGTAATGGAGAAGTTAGGTGTTACGACTTCACTATTAGGTTCTGGAGATATTATGCCAGCACTTGAGAAGGGCGCAATTGATGCGACTGAGTTCTCAATGCCAGCTATTGATAAGCTTTTGGGCTTTCCAAAGCTTTTGAAGCATAACTACTATCCAGGTTGGCACCAACCTTCCACTATGTTTGACCTAATTATTAATGGTGATACATGGAATGGAATGAGTGCAGCACAACAAGCAACAATTGAATCTGCTTGTAAGGCTACCATGCTTGATGGTCTTGCTTTGGGAGAGGCAATTCAATTCGACTACATGAAAGCTAATGTTGAATCAGGAGTTACAAACCATTATTGGTCTGACGAAATGCTAGCTATTTTCAGATCATCTTGGGATGAAGTCGTTGCTGAGTTAGTTGCTGAAGATCCTGAGTTTGGTGAAATTTATGGTCATCTTAATGACTTCCGTGCCAACTATAAGATCTGGCAAGAGTGGATTTACTTACCACGTCCTTCAATGCAAGGTCAATAAAGTAAACATAGTTTCTTCTATGTATTGTTAGAGACAGCAGAGCTTCGGCTCTGCTGTTTTTTTTGAGCTATAATGAATTTTCACAAGAATTAAATACTGTCTATGTCTGATAACACCAAAAATCATTATTCAGATGATGTACATATCCCAATTGTGTCGTTTTTGACCTCAATTGTTACAACAATTACAACTAAAACTGCTTGGTTTAACGTGCTTGTAATGTTGATAATTTTGGTACAAGTGACATTGCGCTATGGCTTTCATGCTGGTGAAGCTTGGGTTGATGAGCTGATCTGGCATTTTTATGCTTTCTTTATGTTTGGACTTTCATATGCAATAACAACTGATGCTCATATTAGGGTTGATATTGCACATATGAGATTTACAAAAAAGAAGCAGCAAATTATTGAAGTCTTAGGAATTCTTTTTCTGATAATGCCTTTTACAATTATTATTTTTGATCATAGTGTAGGGTGGGTGCATCACTCATTTGTTGTAAATGAATTCTCTGAAAATACAACTGGTTTGCCTTATCGATGGATTGTTAAGTCTCTCTTGCCTATATCCCTAATACTAATATTTATAGCTTCATTATCAGAATTAATAAAAAACACTGTTCTCTTAATTCATGGAGAAAATACCATTAACAATCAATCAAGTGATAATGATTCAACTATTGCTCGTCTTTTTAGACCAGTTATTAAAAACCCTAAGGAAATCTAATTATGTTTTTTGAACCCGAATATTGGTTAGTTATTGCAATGTTTGTAACCTTTATTTCGCTTATTTTCACTGGCTTTCCTGTCGCCTGGGTGTTGGCAGGTGTTGGCATACTTTTTGCCGGTGTTGGTTATATCACAGATATGTTGGACTGGACATTTACTGGACTTAATTACAACGTTCTTGGAATGCTCCATGGAAGAATATTTGCGATTATGTATAACTGGGTACTCGTTGCGCTGCCCATGTTTATATTTATGGGGCTTATGCTGGAAAAATCGGGTGTAGCAGAACAGATGATGCACTCTATGCAGAGATTGTTTGGAAATGTTAAGGGTGGTCTCGCTATAACAGTTACTCTTATAGGAATTATTCTTGCAGCATCAACAGGAATTATTGGGGCCTCTGTTGTTTTACTAGGCTTAATGTCTTTACCGGTTATGTTAAAGCAAAACTACGACAAACCCATTGCACTAGGAACGGTCGCTGCATCTGGAACACTTGGCATTCTAATACCACCTTCGATTATGCTTGTCATTATGGGCGACCAGCTAGCTGTTTCTGTTGTCGATTTATTTATGGGCGCTGTTTTTCCTGGTCTTATTTTAGGTATTCTTTACGTAGTTTATATCTATGTTTATGGACTTTTTAATCCAGAAAAGGTTCCACTAGCAAAAAATCACGAACCTATAGGTCTGAGAGATGTGCTCAGGGTAATGGTCGATATATTGCCTCCTGCGTTTCTTATTCTTGCGGTTCTTGGCTCTATCTTTATGGGTATTGCAACGGTAACTGAGGCATCAGGTATTGGTGCACTTGGAGCAATCGTCTTAACTGTTGCATACAAACGATTTAATTTTACTGTTTTAAAAGATGTGGTTCTTAATACAATGAATACCTCTGCTTATATTTTTGCAATCTTTGTAGGGGCAACAATTTTTGCTCTTGTTTTGAGAGAGTGTGGCGGTGATCAGTTTATTGAGGATGGGCTTAATAGCCTGGGTCTCGGTCCATATGGAATGATTATAGCTGTCCTGTTTATAATATTTCTTTTAGGCTTCTTTCTTGACTGGATTGAAATCAGTCTCATAATCTTACCTCTTCTGGGGCCAGTGATTATGCATTTAGATTTAGCTGTTAACGGTTTCGGCGTAGTTGATAATCCAAATTTAGTTTGGTTTGCATTATTAGTGGCAGTCACACTTCAAACATCGTTCTTAACTCCTCCTGTTGGTTTTGCAATCTTTTATTTGAAAGGTGTCTGTCCGCCAGATGTTAAATTAACCGATATCTATAAAGGCGTTGTTCCTTTCATTATTCTTCAGTTGATTGCACTCACTCTAGTGTTTATATTTCCTGACTTGGTGACTTGGCTGCCTGCAAAAGTCTATGCTCCATAGTAATATGTAACACAATAATTTACTCAGTAGCTTTCAGAGTCATTAAAGACTAGAAAGTGCATTTAGTTTAAAATTGCTGAATATATGAATGAGAATTATTTAATTCTTTTAGGTTTAGGAAATACCGCAAAAGCCGAAGGAAAGTCTTTAGTGGAGCAAATTGATGCAGTCTTACCTCAAACTCAATGTAACCAGTGTGATTTTGAGGGCTGCAAACCCTATGCTGAAGCCATTGTAATGGGCGATGCTGAGATTAATCAGTGTCCTCCTGGAGGTCAGGATGGGGTTGATGCCCTTGCAGAACTTTTAGGTCGTAAACCTATTCCATTAGACGAAACTCATGGTGAAACAAAGCCAAAGCGAATTGCTGTGGTTGATGAAAAGGCTTGTATTGGATGTACGCTTTGTATTCAGGCGTGCCCAGTTGATGCTTTTGTAGGAGCTTCAAAAGTAATGACACAAGTAATTGCTAAAGAGTGTACAGGTTGTGACTTATGCTTGCCAGTTTGTCCTGTGGACTGTATAGATATGATTGAATCAAAACCAGATAAAAAAATTTCTTACAATGATTACTTTCAATTCCATGAAGCTCTATACAAAAGACAGATTTTAGAAAAAGAGACTAGAGACAATTCAAGAGATCGATATCAGTTTCATCAAGAACGTTTAGAGAGAAATAAACGTGAGAGGGATGAATTATTAAAATCTAGAATGATTGCCTTAAAAGAAAAAATGGCAAAAGATAAAGCGCAAAAAGAAAAAATTAATGCTGCGATTCAGCGAGTAAAAAAGTCCAAGGCAAATAATGAAATTAAGTGACTTTGATTTTGATTTACCTCAATCATTGATTGCACAACACCCAAGTCCAAACAGAACTGACTCACGCCTGCTAGTCAAAAATGATAAGTTTATTGATAGTCATTTCTCGCAACTAGGATCATTTCTAAAGCCAAAAGATTTACTAATTCTTAATGACACAAAGGTGATACCAGCTAGACTTTTTGGACACAAGGAATCTGGAGGAAAAGTTGAAGTTTTAATAGAGCGTTTAATCGATGAATTTTCAGCTTTGGTAATGATTAAATCGAGCAGATCACCAAAGGTTGGTAGCTTTATCATTTTAGAAAATGATTCTCAGTTTCAGGTGACTGAAAAGAAGGATGGAATATATCTTATCAACTTTAAGACAGACTCTATTCTTGAAACGCTTAATGAAATTGGACATATACCTTTACCACCTTACATTGATAGAGATGACTCAAAAGAAGATGCTAAAAGATATCAGACAGTCTATGCAAAAAATGATGGTGCTGTAGCAGCTCCTACAGCAGGTCTTCACTTTGATGATGAACTATTGTCTAATTTAGAGAAGCAAGGCATTAATCATGCTTTCGTAACGCTTCATGTTGGCGCAGGAACTTTTCAACCCGTTAAAGTGGATGATATTAAAAACCATAAAATGCATAGTGAGCAGTATGAAATTGATCCAAAAACTGTTGATAAAATCAAGCACACAAAAGCTAGTGGCGGTCGGATAGTGGCGGTTGGAACGACGGCAGTTAGAACTCTAGAGTCTGCGACAACAGGCGGTGAGCTTAAAAGCCAAAAGGGAGATACAGATATTTTTATTTATCCTGGCTTTAATTTTCAGCTGGTTGATGCAATGATTACAAATTTCCATTTACCAAAGTCATCACTATTGATGTTGGTTTCTGCTTTTATAGGTTTTGAAGAAATGCATCAAACCTATCAGCATGCAATCAACAAAGAGTATCGATTCTTTAGTTACGGTGATGCGATGCTTCTCGAGAGAAGATCAGGCTGACTTAATTGATAAATGCTTTGAGAGTGCGAAGATTAGAAATGCCAATATTGGAAAGATTAAGAAACTACTTTTGATTGATGTAGCCTCTGCAATCAGCCCAATGAATAATGGACCTATAAGCATTCCCCCATAGCCCAGAGTTGCAATACTCGCTATTGCTGTACCTTGAGATATATTTTTGTCATTTCCTGCTCGAGAAAAAGCTAGCGGTATGATAACGGCTATACCTAAGCCAATTAAACCAAAGCCAATAAGTAAAGGAAAGAAGGATTCAAAGGTTAATAGAATTATTGAACCTATTAAAGCGACTAGGCCAGAATAACGTGCAGTCTTTGATGGGCCGTACTTAAATGAAATCCGATCACCCATTAGTCTCATAGCAAACATACAAATTGAAAATATAGTAAAGCCTAGTGCAGCACTACCATCATTAATGCTTAAAACACTTATAAGAAAAATTGCACTCCAGTCTGCTATAGCACCTTCACCCAATGAAGCAAAAAACGTTATAAAGGCTACGGTAAGCAAAGACCCTCTTGGTATTGAAATGAATGGAACATTTTTATCTCTTTGCCTTTTTTCAGATTGAAAAGGAATTGTCAAAATACTAAGTACAGCTAAAAAAATTACAATTGAGCTGATTGTAAAATGCATTTTTACGCCAAGACTATAGGTTGCTAATAAAACTCCAAACCCAGCTCCAATTCCTGAACCAAGACTCCACATTGCATGAAAGGATGACATTAAAGGTCGCTCATATTTACGTTCAACTTCTGCTGCCCAGGCATTCATTGCAACGTCAATTCCTCCATGAATTCCTCCAAAAAATATTATTGCAGCAATAAGCATCCAGATTGAGTTAGCATATGCGATGAAGATCAGTGTTAGTGGAAGAAATATACTGCTAGCAAGCTTGGTCACAAATGCAGCACCAAAACGATCAGCAGCTCTTCCAAAAATAGAGAATGCAACAACAGCTGATAAACCCATTAAGAAAATTAGTGATCCTAAAGAGGCTGGCGATAAATCATGAATATTTGAAATTGCAGGAATACGTGACGCCCAAGTTCCAAATAAAGCGCCATTAATAGCAAAAATCATTAAGACTGCAAATCTACTGTTTCTAAACAATTTCATCCAACTTTAAATAATAGATTAAAAAACTATTATAAGGCTTCAAGTAATGTTTGACCCATTAAAGCAGGGGTTGGTGAAACGCTTACACCAGCATTATTGAGTGCTTGAATTTTACTTTTTGCATCTCCAGAACCTCCACTAATTACAGCACCTGCATGACCCATTCTTTTTCCTTTTGGTGCTGTTAGTCCGGCAATATAAGAAACAACAGGTTTGGTGATATTTGATTTGATATACTCTGCAGCTTCCTCTTCAGCACTGCCTCCAATTTCTCCAACCATGACAATTGAATGTGTATCCTTATCAGCTTCAAACAATTCCAGACAGTCAATAAAGTTCATTCCTTGTACCGGGTCTCCACCAATACCTATGCAGGTGCTTTGGCCGAGACCTGCAAGTGTAGTCTGATGAACCGCTTCATAGGTTAGAGTTCCCGAACGAGAGACAATTCCAACCGTTCCACTTTTATGAATATTGCCAGGCATAATTCCAAGTTTACATTCATCAGGCGTAATAACTCCAGGGCAGTTAGGACCAATGAGTCTTGATTTGCTATCAGTAATAATAGCTTTAACCTTAATCATATCTTGCACAGGGATCCCTTCAGTAATACATGCGATGACCGGCATTTCTGCCTCAATTGCCTCAACGATAGATGCGTATGCAAATTTCGGCGGAACATAAATCATTGTGGCATTGGCACCTGTTTCACTCATGGCTTCTTTGACAGAATTAAATACAGGCTTTTCTAAGTGAGTTTGTCCACCTTTTCCTGGAGTCACACCTCCGACAAAGTTAGTGCCATAAGCAATCGATTGTTCTGAGTGAAAAGTGCCTTGTTTTCCAGTGAAACCTTGACAAATTACTTTTGTTTTATTGTTAATTAGTACGCTCATTTAGCCATCTCCACAACTTGTTTTGCAGCCTTTGTTAAGTCCGCCTCTGTGATGATATCAAAGTTACTAGCACTTAAAATTTCTAAACCTTCTGCTGCATTAGTGCCTTCAAGACGAACTACAATCGGTAGGATTAATCCTACTTTTTCAATTGCCTGAAGGATGCCATTAGCAATAAGGTCGCATCGGACTATACCTCCAAAAATGTTAACTAAAATCGCTTTAACATTTTTTCCACTTTGGATAATTTCAAAAGCTTTTGCGACTCTTTCAGATGTTGTTCCTCCACCGACATCTAGGAAGTTTGCAGGTGAACCACCATGGTATTCAATTAAATCCATAGTTGCCATGGCTAGTCCAGCACCATTGACCATGCACCCAACTGTTCCATCTAGAGAGATATAATTTAATTGATGCTCACTGGCACTTCTTTCTTTTTCATCTTCTTGCGCAACATCTCTAAGAATTGAAATTGATTCATTTCTATAGAGTGCATTGTCATCAAAATCAATTTTGCCATCAAGTGCCATTATTTGATTATCACTTGTTATGATTAGTGGATTGATTTCAATAAGATTGGCATCATGTCCTGTAAAAATTGCATAAAGACCAAGAAGAGTTTTTGTAAATTGATTATGAAGAGATGCATCTAGACTTAATTCATTTGAAATCTCATTGCATTCATCAATTGTTATTTTTCCAAGAGGATCAATTTTTTTCTTAATAATTTTTTTAGGAGTTTCAGAAGCAACTTTTTCAATATCCATGCCTCCTTCGGTTGAAGCTAACACAGTAATTCGCTCTGATCCTCTATCAACAAGTAATCCTAGGTACAATTCTTTATTTATATCTTGACCTGCCTCAATAATGACCTCATTGATGGGCTGACCATTTGAGTCTGTTTGCGGTGTTATCAAATTTTTTCCTAACAATTTCTTACTAGCACTTATTGCATCTTGGATGTTTTTACATACTATTACACCTCCGCCTTTCCCTCTTCCGCCAGCATGAACTTGAGCTTTTACAACCCAAATTGAGCCACCTAATTTTTCGCAAGCGGCTTCTGTTTTATTTGCATTTGACACAACAATAAAGTTTGGCACTTTAATACCATTTTTCTTGAATAAGTCTTTAGCCTGGTATTCGTGTATATGCATATAATTTATTTATTTATGGTTAAAATATAAGGTGACACATTTTATCATTCTTCGATTGAAGACTTGATTTTATTAAGCTGTTTCTTTAAATGATGAATATATCTGATCCAGCTTATTAAAATCTCTTTTCGCAAACATAGCTCACGATTAAAACAAATTGTAGGATCAAAAATTATGAATTACAGTACCAGTCAGTTTAAAAATGGCTTGAAATTAATGCTTGATGGGAACCCATGTTCAATTGTCAACAATGAAATTGTTAAGCCTGGAAAAGGCCAGGCCTTTAATAGGGTCAAGTTTAAAGATCTCATAACTGGAAAAACTCTTGAAAAAACTTTTAAATCTGGTGAGTCACTTGAGGCTGCTGATGTTATGGAACTTGAGATGCAATACTTATATTCTGATGGTGAAAAATGGCATTTTATGGAGCCTGAATCGTTTGAACAATTTGATCTTGGAAAGGAGTCTATGGGAACTTCATTAAACTATCTGGTAGAACAAGATAATTGTATTGTAACGCTTTGGAATAATAATCCAATTTCTGTATCTCCGCCTAACCATGTAACCTTAGAGGTAGTTGATACTGATCCTGGTCTAAAGGGAGATACAGCAGGTACCGGCGGAAAACCAGCCACCCTGAATACAGGAGTTGTTGTTCAGGTACCTTTATTTGTAGGTATAGGTGATAAGGTCAAAGTTGACACACGAACGAACGAATATACTGGGCGTGCCTAATCTATGCCCTCATGTCTAAGTTCAAAGAAAATCTTGTAAATTATCAAAATCTAACTCGAAAAATTAGAGATTTTTTTTATTCACGACAAGTCATTGAGGTTGTAACTCCTTCTCTTCTAGATGCGCCAACAACTGATGTATATATTGATAGTATTGAGGTGTCAGTCAACCATGCTCTATCAAAATCTTCTAAATTTTATTTACACACCTCACCTGAATTAGAAATGAAGCGACTATTGTCTAAAGGAAGTGGTGATATATTTCAAATTTGTCAGGTATTTAGAGACAATGAACAAGGAAATATTAATTCTAATGAATTTACAATGTTGGAGTTTTATAGAGTTGATTTTGATATGCATCAATTGATGGATGAGATTCAGGAGTTATTGGTTGTTCTTGGAATAAATGACCCTGTTCAAAAGATGTCATATGCTCAAGCTTTCTTTGATTTTTCAGATATTGATATCTTAAATTCCGATATTGAAGAGCTAAAGAAAATTTTACAATCCCTTGGTCTAAATTCTGATTATGATTGGATAGAGGATATGCAAACAGTTCTTTTTGTTCATCTTATTGAGCCAAAACTCAAAGACATTCCGGTTTGTTTTATTTATGATTTTCCCAAGCACCAGGCTGCTCTGGCTCAGATTGATGGTCTTGTTGCAAATCGATTTGAATTGTATATAAAGGGGATTGAAATTGCAAATGGCTATCAGGAGTTGCAAAGCAGTGAGGATTATCGTTCAAGATTCAATCAGGAATTAATTAAAAGAGAAAAGTTATCTAAAAGTATTTCGGCCATTGATGAGCAATTCCTAAAAGAGCTTTCAAGTTCATCACTTCCTTTTTGTTCAGGTGTTGCAATTGGAATAGAAAGATTATTTATGTTAACAAGCCTATAATTGTTTACAAATAATAAATAACGAGTATTTGTATAGGACTTTAAAGAAAAATCTTTTAGAAGGCTAAAAACTTTACATCAGATGAATCCATAATTCATGAGAAGGAGGTTTGCAGTGAAAAAAATTTTTATAGCTTATGGTCATCACAATACTAAAGATTCATTTAATTCAGCTGTCAGAGATACCTTTATTGATGAGGCAGAGAAGTGCGGCTATGAAATAGATCTTGTAAATTTATTTGACGAAAAAAAACAACTTCCGTTTTATAATCAGAATATTAACCCTCCCCCTAAGCTAGTTTTAGACTATAGGAAAAGACTTGAATCAAGTGATGTGATGTTTTTGATAGGCGCTTGTCATAATCTCAGACTCAATAGTATTTTAGAAAATTGGATCGATTGGGTGCTGCATCCTAAATGGTTTTTTTCTTATAGATCGATGTTTACTGATAGTAAATATTTTAAAAATTATGGCTTCCCTGTTCCGGGTGCGATGAAAGGTAAATTAGGAATCGTTTCAATAAGCTACGGCGGGCCTATGGTTAGTTATTGGAATTTTTCTTTTTTTGACAATATTCCCTTTAGAAGGCTAAAAAAATCAGTGTTTCAATTAGGTGGTTTGAAAACTAAATATATTAGATTTTATTCTGTATTACCCAACATGAAAAAACATATTTTTGAAAATCATATGGAAAGCGTTAGAAAGCTTGTAAGGAGTTTATAATTAATTTGATACCTAACCTAAATTAAAGTCTTAATAAACTTTGAATAATTCAAACATACCTTTTTGGGAAAGTAAATCGTTAGATGAAATGAGTGAACAAGAGTGGGAGTCACTCTGTGACGGTTGCGCACGCTGTTGCCTTCATAAGCTGGAAGATGATAGCAATGAAAAAGTTTACTTTACAGATGTTGTTTGTCATTATCTAGATGAAGAAACTTGCTCTTGTCCGCATTATTTAGACCGTCAAAAATATGTTCCTGACTGCTTGAGTATTAACTCTGATTGGGGGGAAAAGTTTAATTGGCTCCCAACAACCTGTGCATATCGGTTACTATATGAAGGCAAGAGCTTGCAAGAATGGCACCCACTTATCAGTGGAGATAAAGAAAGCGTTCATCTTGCAGGAATTTCAGTAAGAGGAAGATGTTATAAAGATAATGAAATTAACGAAAATCAATTATTCGAACATATCATTAATTGGGTGGAATAAGTGAATAAATTAATTGCAATAATTTTTAGCTTAATGATAACGTCAAGCGCTATTGCAGATGAATGGCCCCATGAGAATATTTCGAATGCAGATTTTGCTCTAGAAATCCAAGATAGAGCGCCAATTAATATTATTGAAGAGATCGACAATTCTTTCGGTAAAATCTACTTTTTTACTAATATTCGCAACCTTCAGGGTCAAAGTATTACACATCGCTGGATTTATAATCATAAAGTAATGGCTGATGTTGTATTTGATATAAATGGACCCAGATGGAGAGTTTGGTCATCAAAAAATCTTTGGCCTACTTGGCTCGGAGAGTGGACAGTGGAAGTGCTAAACTCAAATGGCGAAGTGCTTTATAAAAAAGAATTTAACTATATAAATAAATAATGAAGAAAGTTGTATTGGCGTATTCAGGAGGCCTAGATACTAGTATTATTGCTAAGTGGCTACAAGAAACTTACGGTTGTGAGGTGGTTACTTTTACGGCAGATATTGGTCAGGGTGAAGAGGTTGAACCAGCCCGATTAAAAGCTCAGGCAATGGGCATTAAGGAAATATATATTGAAGATTTACGTGAGGAATTTGCACGTGATTTTGTTTTTCCAATGTTTAGAGCAAATGCTATCTATGAAGGCGAGTATCTTTTGGGTACTTCAATAGCTAGGCCTTTGATTTCTAAAAGGTTGGTGGAGATTGCAAAAGAAGTTGGTGCAGATGCAATCTCTCATGGAGCTACTGGCAAAGGAAATGATCAAGTCAGGTTTGAACTGAACGCTTATGCCATCAATTCAGAAATTCAAATTATCGCCCCCTGGCGTGAATGGGATTTGTCTTCGCGCGAAAGCTTAATGAATTATGCTGAGAAAAATAACATCGAGGTTGATTATAAAAAACAATCAAAAAAATCCCCATATTCAATGGATGCTAATCTTCTACATATTTCCTACGAAGGAGATGTCTTAGAGGATCCATGGCAGGAGGCTGAAGAAGATATGTGGCGTTGGACGGTATCCCCAGAAAATGCTCCAGATAAAGCGGAATATGTTGAGTTATCCTATGAAAAAGGTGACATCGTAGCAATCAATGGTAAGTCGATGTCCCCAGCTACAGTTATGGAGAAATTGAATGAAATTGCTGGAGCTCATGGAATAGGTAGGCTCGATATTGTTGAGAATCGATTTGTTGGCATGAAGTCAAGAGGCTGTTATGAAACGCCTGCTGGAACAATCATGTTAAAAGCTCATCGAGCGATAGAATCATTAACTTTGGATCGTGAAGCTGCTCATCTCAAGGATGAGTTAATGCCGAAGTATGCAAAATTAATTTACAATGGTTTTTGGTTTGCTCCAGAACGTGAAATGATGCAGGCAGCTATTGATGCTTCTCAGGAAAATGTGAGCGGTGAAGTCAGATTAAAGTTGTATAAAGGAAGCACGTCAGTCGTTGGTAGAAAATCAAATAACAGCTTATTTAGTGAAAAAATAGCAACATTTGAGGATGATGAAGGTGCATATAACCAAAAGGATGCTGAAGGTTTTATCAAGCTTAATGCACTTCGACTTAGACTAAAATCTCTCCAATAAAAGTGATAGAAGTTGGTATTCTCTCTGATACTCATGGGATGATTCATCCTGAAATAGTCAAGCTTATGAATACCTGTGATTTTGTTATTCATGCAGGAGATATTATCGATGAAGATTCCTTGGCTGTGCTTAAACCTAAACAAAAAATGATAGCTGTCAAGGGTAATAACGATATATATATTACTTCCCTTGGAGAGGTGGAGATGCTAAATCTTCCTGGGGGAAATATAGCAGTAGAGCATGGTCATAGGCATGGTCATACTCAACCGAGTCATGACTCTTTGAGGCAGGCTTATCCAAATGCTAAGGTTATAGTTTATGGCCATACTCATAAGCAAGTTATTGACAAAGAACAAGCAACTTGGGTTGTTAACCCTGGCTCAGCAGGAAAAATTCGCAATTATGGGGCCGCAAAGTGTTTAAAGCTTACTATTAAAAGTGATCAAGAGTGGGTTATTGAGCCGCAGATTTTTGATGACGTGTTTAATTAATTATTAGCAAACTAATTATAATATTAGAACAACAATTATTCGATTGAACCACCTTCAATAATTTCGTCAGCTGTAGCATCACGAATGGATAAAACTTCAACATAAAAAATGATGTCTTTTCCTGCTAAAGGATGATTCCCATCAATGGTTAGTTGCCCATCTTCAATATGGGTCACAGTAAAGTCTTTGGTTCCACCCTTGTCGTTTTGCATTGTGACACTAGCGCCTATGAATCTATACTCTAAGGGCACATTATTGATGTCATCAGTGAAAATTAATTCATCAATTTTTGGACCAAAAGCATCTTCAGAATTTAAAAGAATTTCAACCTCATCACCAACACATTTACCTTCAAGTTCTTTTGTTACTTGATTAAATAATAATGTATTGTCTCCTTGAACATATCCTAATGGATCTTCGACTTGCTCAATGACCTCTCCATTCGATTTATCAACAATTCTGTAGGTTAGTTCAACATATTTATTGGTAGAAATTGTATCAGTCATTAGGTAATTCTAAAAAATTGTCGCACCAAAAATTTTGATTTCATCATCTTCTACACCCAATACTAGTCTCCCTAAAAACTCACCTGGAACTTCGTTACTGGTTTGTTTATAAAGGATTGAAATATAATCACCTCTTCTCAAACATCCCAAAAATTCCCTTTCAATAGAAAGACTAGATAAAAATTTATTCTTTGTCCATTGCTTTCCTATCTCAACTTCATTCGCGCCCATTATCATCTCTTTTGAGAAGTGTTTTATAAAGCCAAGATAGTCTCTTTTATTGGAGGACTCTACGAGATCATCCCACATTGGGTCAGCAATTTCGAGTATTTCTTTGTCAGTTTTTTCGAGTAGATTCATATAAATAACCTATGACTTAAGTTTACAAAATTAGTATTATAGATAATAAACAATTGAGACCTCAATAGAGGCCTCAATTTTAAATATTTCAGATATTTGATTAATCAACTATATGATAAAGTGGCGCTTTTTCCATTGTCCATTCGCCCGTTTTTGGATCACGTCTTGATACAGTCAAGCAATGCCAATTGTCATCATCAAGCTTCATATGATCACCTCTGTAGTAATATCCTGGCCAACGCGTTTCTTCACGGAAAAGAGTATGCTGTGCAACACACTCTGAGGTAATAGTACGATGCTTCAGTTCCCATCCACGCATTAATTGATGTAAGTCTTCAGCGCCTATATGTTCAAGATCTTCTTGAAGAATGCCAAGTAGCTCTATGCCTTTTTTAAGAAGGTTACCATTAGTCATATAGTTAACACTGATACCGCCAACATACTCGTCCATGATTTTTTCAAGTCGTTGTAGGCCTTGAATAGGCAATAAGTAGCTTGGTGAAACTGTTCCAGCTGTTATTTCATTTCGTCCAACGGTATAGTTTTCAAGAGGCTTAAAAATAATTTCCTTAAGATCATCACACTGTTTATTGCTGATTTGAATTTTCTCATCACCAAGATCATGAATATACTTAACAGCTGCTTTTGCTGCAATTCTTCCTTCAGTAAAAGAACCTGATGAAAACTTATGCGCAGTCCCTCCAACAGTATCACCTGCACCGAAAAGACCTTCAACAGTTAGCATTCTGTTATAACCCCAGAAGTATTCGGGTGGCGAGATATCTTCTGGACCACTCACCCAAGCGCCAGAACAAGTTGCGTGGGAACCCATAACATAAGGCTCAGAAGTTGTTAATTCAGGATTTGTGTATTTAGGATCAATATTTTGAGATGCCCAAACAACAGCTTGACCAACAGTCATCCCTAAAAAGTTTTCCCAGCCGATAACTTCTAAGTGAGGATCTTGGAAGGCCTCCATTGTAACCATATGAATAGGGCCTCTTCCAGCCTTGACCTCTTCAATAAATGCATGGTTTCTTAAACAAGTAGGTGTTGGCGTATGGTCAATATATTCTCCAACCATTGCTTTCGTATGTTCATACCACTTCGATTCATACTCCTCACCGTAGGTATTTTGCGTGTATGTTTTAAGATGAAGAAAGTAAGCTCCAACAGGACCATATCCGTCTTTAAAGCGAGTTAAAACAATTCGGTTTTCCATTTGCGTCATCTTGGCGCCAACTTGAATTGGCAAGGCATAGGCCGAACCACTACTCCATGGAGCGTACCAGGTTCTTCCCATTCCCTCTCCAACTGAGCGAGGCTTAAAGATATGGGAAGCGCCACCAGCGCCAACAATTACTGCTTTTGCACGGAAGACATGATAGTCACCTGTTCTACAGTTAAATCCTACAGCACCACCGACACGGTTTTCTTTGGATTCATCCATCAAAAGATGAGTCACCATAATTCTGTTGTAAATTTTATCTACAGAATTACGAGCTGCCTCAGCAACAATTGGTTTATAACTCTCACCATGAATCATGATTTGCCATTTGCCTTCACGTTGATAGCGTCCAGTCTCTTCATTTCTCATAATGGGTAGACCCCATTCTTCGAATTTATGAACGGCGGAATCAACATGTCGAGCCATATCAAAGGCTAAATCTTCGCGCACTAAGCCCATTAGATCATTTCTTGCATATCTCACATGATCTTCTGGCTGGTTTTCATCCCACTGCATTCCCATATAACAGTTGATTGCATATAAACCTTGAGCAACAGCTCCACTTCGATCAATGTTTGCTTTTTCAGCGCAAATAATTCTCATATCACGACCCCAGTACCTTGCCTCGTATGCTGCACCTGTACCAGCCATACCACCACCGACGACTAAAATGTCACAATCTTCCCAAACAGTTTTTCTTTTTGCCATTAGTAGTAGACTCCCTCTTTGAGCTTATCCTTGCTAATGACAGGTAAACCCGTCTCAACATTAAGGGCATCTGGTTCAAAACATAATAACTGTGAGTCAAGCGCTTTTTGATCGGGGACTTCTAGCTCTGCAAGTTTTGGAATTTTTTCACCCCACGGTTGCGTGGTAATTGGAGAAAGAAAATTTTTCTCTCGTCCATCTCTAAATTTAATTTTCCATGAGATTGTTCCTTTTTCTTCTTCACGAAGAACTCTAACACTATGCCCTAGGGGGGCGAAATCAGCGTAGCCTCTAGCATCAATTGCATTTTGAGGGCATGCTTTGACACAGGAGTAGCATTCCCAACACATGTTTGGTTCAATGTTAACTGCACGACGAATAGTTTTATCAATATGCATGATATCTGATGGGCAGATATCTACGCAGTGACCACATCCATCGCATCGAGTCATGTATACAAATGTTGGCATAATATTTTCTCCGAAAAATTAATTATTAATAGTGACGAGGTGCTTCACGTTTTATTCCAAGACCAAACTTCTCTGGTAAATCAGCCGGCTCAGGAAGATTCTCTCTTGACCCATCTGCTTTAGTAACTCTTTTTTGATATGCAGCAGCAGGCTTATAAAACATGTGCGCAAATTTAGACCAAAGCACTCCTCCAAATAGAACAGTACTCGAAATGATAAAAAGTACAAAGAATAAAGTTTGCCATACAGCAACTTGGTTTGATAGAAGATAAGACCATATAAGTGCAAAAGTAGCCATAGCAATTAGAGAAAGGACAAATAAGTCTGCTCTCATAACTCTGTACCATTTATTACCTTCAGCTGCAACATCAACTCTAATAAAGAACCAAAACCAATAACCACCTAGACAAAGCATAGCAGCACCAAGATGCCACAATAATGGCCAAATAGAAGGCGTGACTGAGCCAGGGGTTGAATATGAGAAAATCATTACAGTGGTGGCAATAACAAATAATACGAAACCATACATTGTTAGAAGGTGTGCAAGCCTT
This sequence comes from uncultured Gammaproteobacteria bacterium, assembly GCA_902512035.1. GTDB lineage: Bacteria > Pseudomonadota > Gammaproteobacteria > PS1 > Pseudothioglobaceae > Pseudothioglobus. Next base: position 7,491 of record CABXHG010000004.1, on the reverse strand, counting down.
CTCCTGGTACTACAAAACTCTGAAGAAGTAAGTACCTCGTTGGTGGCTGTTTTGAAAGCTAATGATGCTTTTTCACCTGAATTAACATTTCTTGTAGCAGATTTTTTTGCTTTTACTGAGTTGTTAAAAAAGTACTTAGCGCTTTTTTTGTGAATGACGTCAAAAATAGTTGCACCAATTACCAGAAGAAACATAGCAACTACGTATATTTGCATCATAACAGATGGAATAAAAGCTCCTATTTCAGAAAATGGATTTATCGAGATCATATTTTTTCCTTTATTAAATTGTATTACATAAATACTTTTTACAAAAAGTTAATGTACTACATTTCCGAGCAAGAATTTTAGAAGATACAGATTCTAGAAGTCTTAATTTTATAGAACCAGAAAACTCATAACTCATGGACCAGTTTATATTATTTATTGTCATAACAGTCTATTTTGCAGAATGCCCTTTAAGATTAACTTTCACTTTGTCACTATCCTTAATTCCGGCATAATAATTTTGAAGGATTTTTAGTACTTCTGGTCTTGAAAAGTTTTCTGGAATCTCTTCATTTCCACTAAGTAGATGTCTTAATTTTGATCCAGAAAGTAATAGCCGATCTTCATGGCTATGAGGGCATGTTTTCATACTTGACATGCCAGCACACTTATTACACCAAAATGTCCAGTCAATCTTTAGTGGTTTTGTAATTAAGCCACTATCAATTTCATCAAAAATATTGTGAGCATCAAATGGCCCATAATAATCATCAACACCTGCATGATCTCGTCCAACAATTAAATGAGAGCAGCCATAATTCTGCCTAAAGAGTGCATGTAACAATGCCTCTCTAGGGCCAGCATATCTCATATCTAATGGATACCCTGATTGAAGAACAGTGTTCTGTACAAAGTAGTTTTCTATTAGAGTTGAAATTGCCTCTGAACGCACTTCAGCAGGAATATCTCCAGGCTTAAGTTCTCCTAATGTAGAGTGAATCATTACACCATCACATATTTCTATGGCAATTTTTGCTAAATATTCATGTGATCGATGCATTGGGTTTCTGGTTTGAAATGCTGCGATTGAAGTCCATCCTTTTTCCTCAAAGTATGAGCGCGTTTCTTGGGGTGTCATATAGAGCTCACCATATTGCTCAGGAAATCCTCCATCAGATATGACTTTTATTTTTCCTGCAATATTGTATTTTCCTTGAGACATAACTATTGCGACTCCAGGATGATCTATATTAGTTGTCTTAAATACCTCATTGCATTCTAATTCTTTGTCGATGGTGTATTTTTCTGAAATAAGCATTGTGGCAATAATTTCGTTGGTTTTTTCATATACAATCGCAACTTCCTGACCTTCTTTAATGTCTTCATCATTTGTTGATAGAGTGATTGGGATGGGCCAAAAAGTACCGTTTTCTAAAGTCATACTTTGACAGACATTGAGCCAGTCAGCTTTGTTCATGAAGCCTTCAAGGGGAGTAAAGCCACCAATTCCAAACATAATGATATCGCCAAATTCTCTTGACGTACAAACTACTTTAGTTAGAGTTTCAGATTTCTCACGTTCTTGTAATGCTGCATTACTATCTAAAGCAAGCGGTTTGAGAGTATTACTGCCATGTGGAGGGACAAGCTTGGACATAGATTTATAGTAGTTATTGTATTGATTTTCGCAGAATTTTCAAACTCATATACATGAGTTACCGTTATGTTATCATAGGTTTATTTAACAAAATATTACTATTTAAACATGGAATTATATTTTACTCATTTTCGATTCAAAAAAAGTATAAATGAATTAATATATATCTTTAGTGTGAATGATTTAAATTTCTATAATAGTTCTGTAATAATTTATTAAATTTTTATTAATCATCTAGAATGATTCGATCAGCATTAAAAATTTCGCTTCCAATTATGTTTGGCTTTGTTCCTTTGGGAATAGCATTCGGTTTGTTATTTCAGGAGCTCGGCTATCCATGGTACTTCGCATCTCTAATGGGGATTATTGTTTATGCAGGTGCAGCACAATTTATGGCTATTGGTTTTTTATCAGCCGGTCTGGGAATAGTTGAGATTGTGATGTCTACATTTTTTCTTAATTCAAGACATATGTTCTATGGCTTAGCATTTCTCGAGAGTTTTGGAAATTGGAACTTAAGAAAGTTGTATCTAATTTTTGGAATGACTGACGAAACGTATGCTTTGTTGACAACAATCAAAGTTCCAGAAAATTTTAACAAAGAGCGCTATTATCTCTACATAACGCTCTTTGCTCAAATATACTGGGTTTTGGGTTGTACCATTGGTGCTATTTCTTCAGGTTTTCTAACATTTAATACAGATGGAATGGAGTTTGCAGCAACTGCCTTGTTTGTAGTTTTATTGATCGAGCAATGGATTATGGTTAGAAGATTATTGCCATTCATTCTTGGCTTTATAGCTTCAATATTTGCGCTTATATTTTTTGTTGATCACATGTTGCTTATTGCAATTTTGATTTCAATTGGCTCAATCATTTTATTACGCATCATTAAAACAAATAACAATGGATGAATTGGAATACCTTCTAGTTGTCATAATAGTAATGGCAATATCAACCTACTTCACAAGGTTGATTCCTTTCTTGCTTTTTAGTTCGGGTAAAGAAAGCTCTATGCTCAACTATGTCGCAAAAAGTACCCCGCCAATGGTAATGATGATTCTTGTAATTTATATGTTGAAAGATGTAAATTATTTTTTATCTGAAATTTTATATACTTTCTTAGCGCTTGCAATTACGATTGGCTTTCAAGTCTATAAACGAAACGCATTGCTCAGTATTGTGGCAGGAACAGTCGTGTATATGTTCTTTGTTCAGGCGTAATATGCCCCATTAAGAATTAATATTATTGCTGAGCAAAAAGCTTATAGAAATTACTATATAATCTACCACCCACTGCAAGACATCACTTTATTAAATATTTAAATTTATGACTCAATTAGCAAAAATTTTTCCTTTTATAGTTTGGTTTAGGCTAACTACATTGGAGACAATTAAGGCTGATTTTTTTGCAGGTCTAACTGGCGCAATTATTGTACTTCCTCAGAGTGTTGCCTTTGCTACAATTGCTGGAATGCCTCCAGAATATGGTCTTTATACTGCCATGGTGGTTCCAATTATTGCGGCGTTTTTTGGCTCATCTTTTCATCTTGTTTCTGGCCCAACTACTGCGATTTCAATTGTAGTTTTCGCAGCAGTCAGTAAGTATGCAGCGCCTGGGACTGAAGAATTTGTTTCATTAGCTTTAACGCTTACTTTCTTGGCGGGGGTTTATCAACTGGTATTCGGTTTGGCTAAATTCGGTTTGTTGATAAACTTTGTTTCTCACAATGTTGTAATCGGCTTTACTGCAGGGGCTGCATTACTAATTGCGAGCAGTCAAATCCCATATATCATTGGCATTGAAATACCAAGAGGAGAAGATTTTATTCACACTTGGTTTGATATATATTGGGGCGTTGGAGAGTTTAATATATATTTATTAATTGTTGGCCTAGGCACATTAATGAGTGCAGTTTTAGTCAAAATTTTAAGACCAAAATATCCTAATCTTTTAATTGGCATGCTTGTGGGGGGTATTCTTGCATTTTATTTAAGTAACCTTACCGATACGATAAAAACTGTTGGTGCGATGCCTGCTTACCTTCCACCACTATCTTCACCAGACTTCTCATTAAATTCATTAAAGGGACTCGCGCCTGAGGCTTTTGCTATTGCTCTATTAGGTCTTATAGAAGCGTCATCAATCGGCAGGTCAATTGCAACTAAATCTAATCAAAGAATTGATGCAAACCAAGAATTTATTGGTCAAGGCGCTTCAAATATTGTTGGTAGCTTCCTTTCCAGTTATGCATCTTCTGGCTCCTTTACCCGATCAGGCGTAAACTTTGAAGCTGGAGCGAAAACGCCTCTTTCTGCTATTCTTGCAGCACTCTTTTTGATAGTAATTGTTTTATTGGTTGCTCCTTTAATCTCATATTTGCCACTTGCAGCAATGGCCGGGATAATTTTGCTTGTTGCTTATAATTTAATTGACTTTAAAAATATTAAAAAAACTTTTAAATATAGTAAGTCGGAAAGTGTTATTTTTACGGCAACATTTCTCGCTACTTTATTGTTTGAGCTAGAGTTTGCAATCTATTTAGGGGTGTTGTTATCTTTGATGCTTTTCATTGCTAAAACATCAACTCCTGATGTCCATACATTAGCCTTCGCAACTCCACCAGGTGAGGGTGATAGACGTTTACAAAGCATTAGAAAGGCACCATTAGTCCAGTGTCCTCAGCTTAAGATCATTAGAATTGATATGTCAATCTATTTTGGATCAATTAACCATATTCAAAAACAGCTGAGTCGAATAGTTGATAATCAAAGAATTTATCATATTTTGATTGTTGCAAGTGGTGTTAACTTTATAGATCTTGCTGGAATTGAGGCACTTTTGAACGAAAACAAACGCCTTAAAGCAAAAAATGGTAGTCTATATTTTGTTGCCGTTAAAACTTCAACTTTTGAGTTTATGGAGAAGGTTAACTTTGTTAATGAGATAGGTCGAGATAACTTCTTTGACACCAAGTCAGAAGCAATTCATGTGCTTTATGATAGGCTTGACAAAAGTAAGTGTGAAAAATGTCAGGCACAAGTTTTTAATGAATGTCACTAAAGCCTAACAAAGGATTATACGGAACTCTGTTAATGGAGGCTGGGACCGGAGTCGAACCGGTCTAAAAGGCTTTGCAGGCCCCTGCATAACCGCTTTGCTACCCAGCCATTTTAGGTTTAACTAAAAAAAAGCCTGTTTTTTAGAGGCTAAAACTTGCAGTTAGAATTTGGAGCGGGAAACGAGATTCGAACTCGCGACATTCACGTTGGCAACGTGATGCTCTACCAGCTGAGCTATTCCCGCACAAGCTGTGAAATTATAGTGTTTTTTTTCTAGCTGTCAAATGTTTTTAAACCCGCAATAAGGTATTTTATACCTGACCAAAGGGTTAGAATGGTCGCAATAAAAAGCAAAACTCTTCCAATCATATTTATCTCATTGAAAGAGAAAAATAACAGAGGCTGGTGTATTAATAAAAACAGTATCGCAACCATCTGAACAAATGTTTTTGACTTTCCAATCCACGATACAGCAACATTCGCTCTTTTGCCAACCTCACTCATCCACTCTCTCAGAGCTGAAACAAGTATTTCTCTAGAAATAATGATGATTGAAGGTATAGTAATAAACCAAGTGTGATAGTAGTCGATTAGAAGAATTAGTGCAGTGCAGACCATTAATTTATCCGCAACTGGATCGAGGAAAGCACCCAGTGCAGAAACTTGATTAAGTTTTCTTGCTAAAAATCCGTCGATAAAGTCTGTTGTGCTAATGATTAAAAAAATTGCTATTAGGGCGTTATTAATCCATCCAAGAGGTTCTCCATCTAGATAATTAGGTTGGAGATAAAACAAACCAATAAAGACAGGAATTAATAAAATTCTGGCCAGAGTAATTACATTTGGGAGCGTCATCATAGTATGACCCATTCTATCAAAGACTCATGATATTTAGTGCAAACTTTTATGGGTTGGCGCGCTCGGCAGGAGTCGAACCTGCAACCGCTCGGTTCGTAGCCGAGTACTCTATCCAGTTGAGCTACGAGCGCAGCTGCGTAATTATCGCCATGTTTCATCTAAAGGTCAAGGAGAGTTTAAGGTATTTAAGAAAATATCAACCAATTCATTTAGCTTCATCATTCTTGATCCTTTTATTAAGATTGTAGAGCCTTTGTGGTTCTTATTTAATGTATCAAATACTGAGTTAATATCTTCAAAGTGCTCACCTTTATAGTGTATTGCATCATCTCCAATTGTAAAAAGGAGGTCTAAGTTCGCCTGACGAGCATAATCACCTATCTCTTGATGGAGCTTTATTGAATTCTCTCCTAGTTCTGCCATAGAGCCAAGCACAAGAATTTTCTTACCAGAAAAACAACTAATAGTATCAATGGCAGCTTTCATTGAGTGTGGATTGGCGTTGTAGCTGTCGTCAAGCAGCTTAAAATTATTAAGTTCAATCAGTTCAAGGCGGCCTTTTTCAGATGGGGAGTTTTGTAGGCCTTTTTTAATTAACTCTGGATTAATTCCAATCTCTAATGCGCATGCAGCAGCAGCTAAAGCATTATCCACTTGGTGCGCCCCAATCATTGGGAGATCTATATTTTTAGCGCCACCATTGAAGTTTAGATTGAATTTTATATGGGATTTAAATTGTCTTATTTCAGTTGCATAGATGTTGCTGCCATCTCCAAAAAGTATATGATTCTTTGTGCCTGACATTTTTTCCCAAATATGCTTATGAGGAGAGGACTTATTAAATAAAGCTAAACCATCCTTTGATAATGACTCTAAGATTTCTCCTTTGGCTTTGACTAAGTTTTCTTCGCTACCAAACTCACCAATATGTGCATTATTTGCATTAGTAATTATTGATATATGGGGTTTAGCAATATCGCATAATAAACTTATTTCATTTTGATGATTTGCGCCCATCTCAATAATACAATATTTATGTTTTTCTTTCAGGTGAAAAAGGGTTTGTGGAACTCCTAAGTGATTATTTAAATTACCTTGTGTTGAAAGTGTTGGTGCTACTAGTGACAAAATACTATTAAGCATATTTTTTGTAGATGTCTTTCCATTACTACCCGTTATTGCAATGACAACTGGAGAGAATAATTGGCGATACCATGAGGCAATTTCTTGATAAGCTTTTTCGGTATTTTCGACTTGAATCACAGGTAAATTGGTGGCGATTTTTTTATGCGCTAATACAGCTCTTGCGCCTAGATTCTTTGCATTATTAACAAAACTATGTCCATCAAAATTTGGCCCTTCAAGTGCAATAAAAAGCGTTCCATTAACCTCTAATCTAGTATCGGTACAAATTCCAATAAACTCTGCATTTTGAGTAGTATTTAATTTGCCTTTAACGACTCTGGCAATTTGCTGAATGTTAGATGAGAGCATTTAGTGCTACCTCAATGTCACTAAATTGATGTATTTCAGAGCCTATGATCTGAGTTGTTTCATGGCCTTTCCCAGCTATAAGAAGAGCCTCTTCTTCTCCAAGGTTTTCTATAGCTGAATTAATTGCATCTCTTCTATTAAGTATAACCTGAACATCATTTTCAACTTTTGTTCCATCAAGAATATCATTAATTATTGCCTGAGGATCTTCTCCTCTAGGATTATCATTTGTCAAGATAATGCTGTCAGCATTTTCACTCGCAATCTTTCCCATGACTTGCCTTTTGCTGTTATCTCTATCTCCGCCGCAACCAAATATCACTCTAATTTTAAACTCAGGATAGTGCGCTCTCAGAGTAGATAAGGCATTGTCAAGAGCGTCAGGTGTATGAGCATAGTCAATCCAAATATTAGTATTTTCGAGTTTTTGCA
>CABXHG010000003.1:0-73238 GCA_902512035.1 uncultured Gammaproteobacteria bacterium | reverse complement strand
TCGCAAGTGCTAAATTTACTGCAGCTATGGCTTCGCGAACTAATGTTGTTTTGTCAGTCCCAATGCTTCTTTGTATGATTGGAGCAGGACATGGAGGCTATTTGTTTTAATTTTTTCACGAAGATATGTAAAAAAACCGGGTTAGCCCCGGTTTTTTATTGTTTGTGTATATTTTTCAACAAAGTTAAAAGAAAGTGTTTAATTTTGGTGATTAATAGTGCTAATTAGTTAATTTTTTTTGGTTAATGTTGAAAAATATAACATCAATAAATGTCCATTTTATAAGGGTTTTATATCAAAATAAGTTAAATTGTTGAAAAAAAACAACTTTTTGTATTTTTTTTTCAATTTTATGTTGACATATGCACTAAAGAGCTTTATTATAGGCACATTGTTATTTGCAAAAGTAACAAAAGGGTGTTGGGATAACCAACAATTAAATATTCTAAATGGAGAATAAAATGAAAAAACTAATCGCACTATTCGCGACAACAGCCGTAGCTTCAGGTTCTGCTATGGGTGCTATCGCTTTAAGTGGATCGGCTTCTGTATCATATGATGATAACGGTTCAGCTGCATCTGCTACGTCGTACGATGCTGATATCACCATTACTGGTACTGCAGGTGCTACAACTTACACTCAGTCAATGGATATTGACGGCGGAACTACAAGAACAGTTGGTGTAACAGGTTCATCTCTTTCTACTACTATTGGTCCAGTAACTATTACTGCTGATATGTTTGATGAAAGTGATGCTGCTACTGTATCTACTACTGGTGGACTTATCTCTGACAGTGGTGACAACAGAAGTGTAACTGTAAGCTTAGATGCTCCAGTTGGCGACGCTACTATTGGTCTAGATGACTCTGGTGATGTAACCGTTTCTGGTACTTTCTCAGGTGTAACTCTTTCTCATACTATTAAAGATGGTGCAGACACAACTTCTGGTTCTGCGTCAATTGCTGGTATGGATGTTACTTTGACTAATGACGCTGGTTCTACTTCATGGACTATCGGTACAACTGTTGCTGGAACTGCAGTAACTGTTGGAAGCGACAAGTCTGTTTCAGCTACATTCGGTGTAACAGGTAACACTGTTGTTGTAAGTCACACTGCAGAGCGTGCTTCTAGAGATTCTACTACGTCTACTAAGCACCCAGTATCTCAAAAAGATGCTTATACTACAATCGCTGTTTCACGTGACCTGACTTCAGGTGCTGCATTGTCAGCAACGTATAACACGTTTGATAGCTCACTAACACTTAAGGCTTCTGTTGCATTCTAAATTCGTTTAGTTTAAACAGTTAACTTAATTAAGTTAGTATAAAAACCCGGGGCTTGCCCTGGGTTTTTTTTGTCCAATGGAAAATAATTCTGATAAAAAAGTTTAAAATATTGCCACACAATTAATAAAAATCAAATGAAAATTCTATTAAATGATAGGGCGTTAATAAAGATATCAGGATCTGATGCAGAATTATTTCTTCAAAATCAGCTGAGTAATGATATTAAAAAGCTCGATAATTCTAAAATACAATTTCATGCTTATTGTCAACATCAAGGAAAAATAATTGCGCTTTTTTGGGTAATGCGCTTCGAAAATAATTTTTTTATATCTTTTCCAGCTGATCTAAGTGAAAAAGTAATGACAAGACTTCAAATGTTTGTAATTATGTCAGATGTATTAATTGAGGATATTTCCGAAAAGTATAGTCAAATTGGCTTAATCAATGAAAATGATTCTAATGCTTATTTAATCAATGAAAAATTGTCATTATTAATTGTTTCTTCGAGGGAGATGAATAAAGAAATTAATGATAATGATGATGAATGGGAAAAGGCTTGTATCGACTTTCAAATTCCTGAAGTAGTTTTAAGAACAAGTGAAAAGCTTGTCCCTCAAATGCTTAATCTAGATATCGATGAAATAGGGGTTAGCTTTTCTAAAGGTTGTTACCCAGGCCAAGAAGTTGTTGCAAGGCTTCATTATTTAGGAGAAGCAAAGCGCCGTTTATTTTCCTTTAAATCTGAATCTGAAATGCAAGTGGGAGACAATCTATATTGTGCGTCTTCGAACGCGGCTAAGGCAAGAGGTGTTCGGTATAAAGGCAGTGGAATCGTTGTATCTAAGGTAAAATATAATTCGTTATTTTATTGCTTGGCAACATTAGACACTGACCTTAAAGATAATAAAATTACTCTTAATAATGAACATGGACCTATTCTAGAAATATTAAACAATGAATAAAATTTTACTAATATTGATTGGCTTATTTCCAAGCCTAAGTTTCGCAGCTTCAACCGTTACAAGACTTGATCTAACAAGCCATACAGCTGGTTACATTGCATTAATACTGTTTGTCATTGCATATATTTTTGTGATGGTTGAAGAATTCACTCATTTTCGAAAATCTAAACCAGTTATTTTGGTTGCAGGAATTATCTGGGGGATTATCGGTTGGGTATATGCATCTGAAGGTATTCCACATGCAGCAGAAGCAGCAGTGAGGCACAACTTTCTAGAATACGCAGAACTCTTCCTTTTTCTTCTAGTCGCAATGACTTATATTGAGGCAATGCGCGAACGCCTTGTCTTTGAAAAATTAAAGGTATGGCTCGTATCAAAAGGCTTTAGTTATAGGCAGCTTTTCTGGTTGACTGGATTTATAGCATTCTTTATGTCGCCTATTGCTGATAATTTAACTACCGCACTAGTTATGGGTGCAGTTGTATTATCTGTTGGAGCAGGAAATGCTCGTTTTATTTCAATTGGATTTGTCAATATTGTTGTTGCAGCTAATGCAGGTGGTGCATTTAGCCCGTTTGGTGATATTACAACACTCATGGTCTGGCAAAAGGGCTTGGTTGATTTTCAACAGTTCTTTGCTTTATTCTTTCCTTCTTTGGTTAATTACCTTATACCTGCTGCGATTATGCACTTTGCGATTCAGAATGAAAAGCCTGAGGCGATTGATGAGCAAGTTGACATTAAAAGGGGCGGCGTTTTAATTACATTTATGTTTCTTTTAACAATTACGACAGCAGTCAGCTTCCACAATTTCTTGCATTTACCTCCAGCAATGGGAATGATGACAGGTCTCGGTTATTTGATGTTAGTTAGCTATTTTGTTAAAAGAGGGCACAACCCGGACGATCCAATTTCTGAAAGATTCGATATCTTTCGAAAGGTTTCGAGAGCTGAGTGGGATACTTTATTGTTCTTTTTTGGTGTTATAGTCAGCGTTGGCGGTCTCGGCTTTATGGGTTATTTAGCTCTTGTATCTGAAGCCATGTATGTTCAGCTCGGAGCTACCTATGCCAACGTTTTAGTTGGAATTTTGTCAGCGATTGTAGATAATATTCCAGTCATGTTTGCAGTACTTACAATGACGCCTGATATGTCACTTGGACAATGGTTATTAGTCACTCTAACAGCCGGAGTAGGTGGTAGTTTATTATCAATTGGCTCTGCCGCTGGAGTTGCCTTAATGGGCCAATCTAAGGGTTACTATACGTTTGTATCTCATCTTAAATGGATTTGGGCGATTGCTTTAGGCTATGCTGCAAGCATTCTCGTTCATCTTTGGATCAATTCAGCACTTTTTGATGTCCCAATCTAACATCTTTTTTGATATTGGAAACTCTAGCGTTAAATGGAGAACACCTGATTCAGAGGTCCACTCTGATGGTATAGAAAGTTTTTTATTAAATAAACTTCCTAAAGTTGAAGTAGCTTGGGTCAGTGCTGTTGCTCATCCTCATATTGTTGATTACTTAAATGCTCAATTCAGTAAGGTCAATATAGTTCAGTCTCAAAAAAAATTTGGAAAACTAACTCTCTCTTATAAAGATTCATCAAGTCTTGGCTCAGATAGATTTTGTGCTATGTTAGGCGCTATGAGGCTATTTCCTGCAAAACCTCTGCTAGTAATTGATGTGGGAACTGCAATGACTTTTGACGTTGTTGATTCAGAAGGATTTCACCAAGGAGGCCTTATTATGCCTGGACTTGGAGCGCTTAGAAAAAGTTTTCCAAAGTTTAAAACGAATGATTTATCAACTCATAATACTAGTCTTGCAAGTGATACATCAAATGCCTGGAAGGGTGGAACGCAAGCAATGCTCTTGTCGACAATAAATGACCAAATCAATAAATTTAAAGTTAATTTTTCTGATGGAGTGGTTACAATTTGTGGAGGCATTGTTAACGAAATAAAAGATCAGTTGCCTGAATCCATTCAAATCTTTGATAATCTGGTGTTAGATGGTTTAGAAAGCTATAGTCAAACTGTGGGATAATGTCAATTAACGTTAAACTCTTTAAACGAATAATATGAAAGATCACCGCGTACTTTCAGGAATGCGTCCTACAGGGCAGTTACATCTTGGCCATTACCATGGAGTTCTTAAGAACTGGGCTAGACTTCAAAACGAGTATGACTCCTACTATTTTGTTGCTGACTGGCATGCATTTACAACCCACTATTCAGATAGAATCGATTTAGAGAAAAATGTTTCGGATATGATTGTAGATTGGCTTGCTACGGGTCTCAATCCGAATACAGCGACGCTTTTTGTTCAGTCCAAGGTGCCTGAGCATGCGGAGCTTCATCTACTGCTTTCAATGACAACTCCATTGAGCTGGTTGGAGCGAGTTCCATCATTTAAAGATCAGCAAGAAAAACTTAAATCCAAGGATCTATCAACCTATGGGTTTTTAGGCTATCCACTGCTTCAAAGTGCAGATATTTTGATGTACAAGGCTGGTTTAGTTCCTGTTGGTGAGGATCAGGTTGCCCATGTCGAATTCACAAGAGAAGTGGCAAGGCGATTTAACTATGTTTATGGTAGAGAGGCTGATTTCGAAGACAAGGCTGAGATAGCGATAAGCAAAATGGGTAAGAAACAGTCAAAGCTATACAGGGAATTAAGGAAAAACTACCAAGAGAGAGGTGATGATGAATCCCTCGTAAAAGCTAAAGCTTTGCTTTCAGAGCAGAAAAATATTACTCTTGGCGACAGAGAGAGGCTTCTAGGATTTATAGAGGGTTTAGGTAAGATTATATTAACTGAACCCGAAGCACATTTAACTGAAGCATCAAAAATGCCAGGGCTGGATGGTCAGAAAATGTCTAAGTCTTATAACAATACAATTTCATTGAGGGAAGACACAGAGGCTGTTAAGAAAAAAATTAATCGAATGCCGACTGACCCAGCCCGAATTAAGCTAACAGATCCAGGTGATCCTAATAAGTGCCCCGTTTGGCAAATGCATCAAATATATTCTAGTGATGAAACCCTTAGTTGGGTAAAGGATGGCTGTACAAATGCCAAGATTGGCTGCATTGAATGTAAAAAACCGGTTGTAGACTCAATTATTGCTGAATTAGAGCCAATTCAACAAGAGATAGCTAAATATGAATCTAATCCCAATCTCATTCAAGAAATAATCTTTGAAGGTTCTGAAAAGGCTAGAGTAGTAGCTAAAAGCACAATGGAAGAGGTTCGAGATGCTATGGGGATAACCTACTAAGCCAGGTTTTTAAAATCAATGTCTGACAGAATACAAAAACTCATTGCTAATGCTGGCTATGGTTCAAGGCGCTGGGCTGAAAGATTGATTGAGCAGGGCAGGATTTCAATTAATAATCAGGAAGCCAAGCTTGGTGATAAAGCGCTCATTACTGACAAAGTCACCATTGATGGCAGATTGATTGATCTTGAGCGCTACTCAGAAAAAGAAACAAAAGTACTAATTCTTAATAAACAGGCTGGCATCATCTGTTCCAATAAAGATGAAGAGGGGCGAAAGAGTGTCTTTGACTTTTTACCGGAAAATACTCGGTGGGTTATGGTTGGTCGTTTAGATCTTAATACATCAGGCTTATTGCTCTTTACTAATAATGGTGATTTAGCTAATAAATTAATGCATCCTAGCTCTGAAATTGACCGAGAATACGCGGTTCGAGTTCTAGGTAAGGTTGGTGATGAGCATATTAAAAAGCTAACGACTGGCATAGAACTAGAAGATGGATTTGCTAAATTTCATAGACTAAATTTAGGTGGTGGTGAAGGTGCTAACCGTTGGTATCATGTGGTTCTTAGGGAGGGTAGAAACAGGGAAGTTAGGAGGCTATGGGAGGCTTTAGATTTTAAAGTTTCTCGACTAATTAGAACAAGATTTAGTGATATCAGGTTGCCAGATAAATTACGAGCCAATCAATCAGAATATCTCAAGCCAAAGCAGGTTCAAGCGCTACTTAAGTCTGTAGACTTATTAGATTGAAATTAGTATTTTTTTCTAGGTTTAAATTTAAATTTCGAGGGGATTATCAATCTTGATATAGCCTATGTGTCAAGTATAATGGCGTCTTTAGATTGAAATAATATAAGCCAGAATGTCTGACTATAAAAATACCTTAAATCTGCCAGCGACAGATTTTCCTATGAAGGCCAACCTAGCAAATAGAGAAGGTGACTTTCTTAAAGAGTGGCAAGATCAAGATATAAACCAACAAATACGCAAAAAATTTAAAGGAAAGCCTCTATTTGTTTTGCATGATGGACCTCCATATGCGAATGGAGATATCCATATTGGACATGCTGTAAATAAGGTGCTCAAGGATGTTATTGTTAAAAGCAAGACACTATCTGGTTTTGATGCTCCCTATGTGCCTGGCTGGGATTGTCATGGACTGCCTATTGAACACATGGTGGAAAAAAAGAAAGGCAAGGTTGGACATAAGATCAATGCTGATGAATTTAGAGCTGCATGTAGAGAATATGCGGACAAGCAAATCGAAAAGCAAAAAGTTGATTTTAAGAGATTAGGAATTATTGGTGATTGGGATAATCCATACTTAACAAAAAATTTCAAATATGAAGCTGATATCGTTCGTTCTCTTGGGAAGATTGTAAAAAATGGTCATCTAACAAAAGGCTTTAAACCAGTACATTGGTGCACAGAATGCTCCTCTGCACTTGCAGAGGCCGAAGTTGATTACAAAGATAAAGGCTCAGATACTGTTGATGTTGCGTTTAAAGTTAAAGGAGATTTTTTTGCTGAAGATAAGCCAGTATCTCTAATTATTTGGACCACTACACCTTGGACTTTACCTGCAAATGAAGCTGTTTCATTGCATCCAGATCTAAATTATGTTCTTGTTGACGTTGGGGAGAGTTTATATCTTTTATCTGAGGATTTATTAGAGTTGTCTCTTGATAGATATGGCATCAAAGATTTCAAAAAATTAAAAAAGGTATACAAAGGTTCTGACCTTGAAGGGATTATCCTTCAACATCCTTTTTATAAAAAAGAGGTTCCAATTATACTTGGTGAGCATGTTACTACTGATGCAGGAACTGGAGCAGTTCATACTGCACCAGCGCATGGGCAGGATGACTATGATGTTGGCCTTAAATACAACCTTCCTGTGGATTGTCCAGTAGATGGTAGAGGGGTCTTTATTGAGTCAACCGAAGGAGTTGGTGGAGAGTTTATCTTTAAAGCAAACTCTACTATCATTGAATTGCTGAAAAATCAGGGTACGCTTGTAAAACATGAGCCAATTAACCACTCATATCCTCATTGCTGGAGACATAAGACCCCTGTTATATTTCGTGCCACTCCTCAATGGTTTGTCTCAATGTCCAAAAAGAATTTAAGAGATAGAGTTCACGAAGAGATACTTAAGGTTAAATGGATTCCAAACTGGGGTCAACAACGTATTGAATTGATGATAGGAAATAGGCCAGACTGGTGTATTTCACGCCAAAGATACTGGGGCTCACCAATTACTTTATTCATTAATAAAAATACTGGAGAATTGCATCCCGATACTGAGTCTTTGTTTGAAGTTGTGGCGAAAAAAATTGAGATTGATGGTATTGAGGCTTGGTTTAAACTTCAACCTGAAGAAGTTTTAGGAGAAGAAGCTAAAGACTATGAGAAAACGACTGATACTTTAGATGTTTGGTTTGACTCTGGCGTGAGTCATTACGCTGTCTTAAATGCTAGTGACTATCTAAGTGATGTTGCGGATATGTACCTAGAGGGCTCTGATCAACATCGTGGCTGGTTTCAATCTTCACTATTAACCTCTTGTGCAATGAATGAGAGAGCGCCGTATAAGCAAGTTCTAACTCACGGCTTTACGGTGGATCAAAATGGCTATAAGATGAGTAAATCTCTGGGTAATGTCATACCACCTCAAAAAGTTGTGAACTCCCTGGGTGCTGATATTTTGAGGCTATGGATAGGCAGTACCGACTACTCAGGAGAGATGACGGTTTCTGATGAAATTCTTAATAGGAGTGCAGATAGCTATAGAAGAATTAGAAATACGATGCGCTTTATGTTGGCAAATATGCAGGGATTTGACCCAAGTAAAGATTTAGTAAAAATTGAAAAAATGCTTGTTTTAGATCGATGGATTGTTTCTAAAACATTCGATTTGCAGAAAAATATTATTACTGAGTATGATAATTATAATTTTCATTTTGTGATGAAAGCAATTCTAAATTTCTGTACCAATGATCTTGGGGGTTTTTATTTAGATATTATTAAAGACAGGCAGTACACAACCCAGGCTGATTCATTAGCTAGACGATCTGTCCAAAGTGCGTTGTTTCATATCTCTCATGCGATGGTAAGGTGGTTGGCTCCAATTCTTTCGTTTACTTCGGAGGAGGTATGGCAGTTTTTGCCAGGCTCGAATAAAGAAAGTGTTTTTTTGCAAACTTGGTATGAAGATTTAGAGGGTAATTTTGATAATCAAGCAATCGAAACTGCAAGAGATATTAATACTCATTTACGAAAAGAGCTGGAAGAGATGAGGCAAAATAAGATCATCGGATCATCACTGGATGCTGAGGTTGATATTTATTGCAATAAAGAAAATTATCAAGCTTTATTAGAGCTGAAGAGTGAATTAAGATTTGTCTTTATAACTTCAGATGCTAATATTTATGAACTATCTGATAGGCCGACTGATGTTAAAGAAATCGATAGTTCACTTGCCATTAAGGTCAGAAAAAGTGAACATCAAAAATGTGTACGATGTTGGCATCATCGCCCTGAAATCGGTCAAAATAAGACTTATGTTGATTTATGTGGACGTTGCATAGAAAATGTATCTGGAGAAGGTGAAAATAGGATATTTGCTTGATGACAGATAATCCCAAAATTCTAAATGTGGAGCTTGGCACTAAATCATATCCAATTTATATTGGAGGTGGCTTGTTATCTTTGGAGTCTGCGTTCACTGAACATATTAATGGTCAACAAGTCATGATTGTAACAAATACAACCATTGCTCCTTTGTATCTTGATAAGCTTAGAAGTCTTCTAGGTAATTTCAATGTTGAGTCTGTCATCTTGCCTGACGGTGAACAATTTAAAACACTAGAAACGGTAAATAAAGTTTTTGATGCCCTTTTGAAGTCTAAGTTTGATAGAAGTTCTACTTTAATTGCCTTAGGGGGTGGTGTAGTTGGCGATATCACTGGTTTTGTTGCAGCTTCATACCTGAGGGGTGTTGATTTTATTCAGGTGCCAACAACACTGCTTTCGCAAGTTGATTCGAGTGTCGGAGGAAAAACAGGGGTTAACCATGATTTGGGAAAAAATATGATAGGTGCTTTTTATCAGCCAAAAGCAGTCATCATCGATGTTGATACTTTAGATACATTGAGTAACCGTGAATTTTCTGCTGGAATGGCTGAAGTCATCAAGTATGGACTTATTGGTAATGCTGACTTTCTGTCAATGTTAGAGGTTAATATTGAATCAATTATGGGACGAGAAAAGGGTTTTATTATTGATATTATATTTCGTTCGTGTAATGATAAAGCAAGAATCGTAGCACTCGATGAATTTGAAAAAGGAAAAAGAGCGCACTTAAATTTAGGCCATACCTTTGGCCATGGAATCGAAAATACATTAGGATATGGGACTTACTTGCATGGTGAAGCTATTTCTATAGGAATGGTTATGGCTTCAAAGCTTTCAATGGATGAGGGTCATTTAACTGAAGAAGATGTGCTGCGTGTCCAAAGTATACTATCAAAAGCGAACTTACCAACCTCTATCAAAAAGAGTGTGGGTAGTGAGGCTTTGATTAATGCAATGTCATTAGATAAGAAATCTATTGATGGAGAGATTCGCCTAGTTCTTCTCAAAAGATTAGGAGATTCATACCTGACAGACTCCTATACAAAGGAGAATTTTAATAAAGTTGTAGATAGTTTTTGTCACTAAATTAGTTTAAATATGTCGCTAGATAATAAAAAAGTTAAAGAAATTGCCTATTTAGCAAAGTTAAACATTGAAGACTCGGAGATAGAGCAAAGCACAGCCGAGCTTAACAATATCCTGAAGCTGATGGATAAGCTCGGAGAAATAGACACTGGAAATGCTCAGCCTATGGCGCATCCTTTAAAAATGTCTCAGCGCTTGAGGGAAGATAATGTAACAGAAGAAGATTTATCTGAGGAGTTTCAAGCGATTGCTCCAAAGACTGGAAAGGGTCATTTTCTTGTGCCAACAGTAATTGAGTAATCATGCATAATCTAACCATTGCTGAGCAAATAAAAGGTCTAAGAAATAAGGATTTTTCTTCTCTAGAGCTTACTCAGCATTATTTGAATAGAATCAATGATTCAGAGCTGAATGCTTTTATCTCAGTGACAAGTAATCAGGCTCTTTCACAGGCGAAAGAGGCCGATAAAAAAATAGCGAATGGCAAAAGTAGCTCTCTTACTGGGATACCTTATGCGCACAAAGATATTTTTTGCACTAAGGGTGTAAAGACAACAGCTGGTTCAAAAATGTTAGATTCATTTATCTCGCCCTATGATGCAACTATAACTAACAAGCTGAATGCTGAAAATATGGTTATGCTTGGAAAGACAAATATGGATGAATTTGCAATGGGGTCATCGAATGAAAATTCATATTTTGGCCCTGTCCAAAACCCTTGGGATACAGAAAAAGTTCCTGGAGGTTCTTCAGGTGGATCTGCTGCCGCGGTAGCAGCTCGCATTTCACCTTTTGCTACGGGGACAGATACAGGGGGTAGTATTCGCCAACCAGCTAGCCTTTGTGGCATTTCGGGCCTCAAGCCTACTTACGGTAGAATCTCCCGTTATGGAATGATTGCGTATGCTTCAAGCTTAGACCAGGCTGGCCCATTGACTCGAACTGCTGAAGACGCTGCAATTGTTTTAAATGCGATGGCAGGTTTTGATGTTAATGATTCTACCAGTGCAAACAAATCGGTTCCTGACTATACTCAGTGTCTAGAAAATTCAGTGAGGGGGTTAAAGATTGGCCTACCAAAAGAATATTTTTCTGATGGTTTAGACAAGGGTGTTGAAAAGGTAGTCATGCAGTCCATTAAAGAGTATGAGTCAATGGGAGCGAAGGTTCAAGAAGTTTCATTGCCTAACACTGTGCACGCCATTCCAGCTTATTATATTGTTGCGCCATGTGAGTGCTCTTCTAATCTTTCTAGGTTTGATGGAGTTAAGTATGGTTATCGGTGCGAAGATCCTAGAGATTTAAATGATTTGTACTTAAGATCACGTTCTGAGGGTTTTGGTGACGAGGTAAAAAGAAGAATAATGATTGGTACTTATGCATTATCAGCTGGCTACTATGATGCCTACTACTTAAAGGCTCAAAAAGTGAGGCAGTTGATTAGTGAAGATTTTAAAAAAGCTTTTAAGGATGTTGATGTAATTATGAGTCCTGTTTCACCTAGTGCAGCCTTTGACTTGGGATCAGTTAAAGACCCAGTATCTATGTATTTAGCTGATATATACACTCTCTCTGTTAATTTAGCAGGACTTCCAGGTATGAGTATTCCGGCGGGCTTTTCAGATAATTTACCTGTTGGACTTCAGTTGATTGGAAATCACTGGTCAGAGGAATTACTTTTAAATACCGCTCATCAATTTCAAATGAGGACTGACTGGCATAATTATTCGCCAGCAGATCGATAAGGAGCTTTTGATGACTTGGGAAACAGTAATTGGGCTTGAAATTCACTCACAATTAAAAACAAAATCAAAAATTTTTTCAGGCGCTTCAACTTCATTTGGCTCTAAAGCTAATACTCAAGCATGTGCTGTAGACCTTGGCTTTCCAGGAGTTCTTCCAGTGTTAAATCAAGAAGCAGTCAAAATGGCGCTTCGTTTTGGCTTATCAGTGAATGCAACTATTAATAAAAAATCTATTTTTGCACGAAAGAATTATTTTTATCCAGACCTTCCTAAAGGTTATCAAATTTCCCAGTTTGAAATCCCCATTGTTGGAAATGGTGCTATTGACATTACTTTAGATAGTGGTGAGAATAAAATGGTAGGTATTACTCGTGCTCACCTAGAAGAAGACGCAGGTAAGTCAATTCATGACTTGTATGATGACTATACAGCAATAGACCTTAATCGGGCTGGAACACCGCTTCTAGAGATTGTTTCTGAGCCAGATATGAGTAGTGCACAGGAAGCAGTTGCATATGCTAAAAAAATTCATTCCTTAGTTCAGTATATTGATATTTGTGATGGCAATATGCAAGAGGGTTCTTTTCGTTGTGATGCCAATGTCTCTGTTCGAAAAAAAGGCGCTAAGCTTGGAACAAGGGCTGAGTTGAAAAATATTAACTCCTTTAAATTTTTGGAGAAAGCTATTAATTTGGAAGTTGATAGGCAGATTGATATTTTGGAGGAGGGGGGTTCAGTGATTCAAGAAACTAGACTCTACGACTCAATTAATAATGAGACTAGGTCAATGAGATCGAAGGAAGAGGCAAACGATTATAGATATTTTCCTGATCCTGATTTGCTTCCTGTCGCAATTAGTGATGAGTTGCTTATAGAGATTAAAAAAGAACTTCCTGAGTTGCCAACTGAGAAAAAATTGAGATTTGTTGAAAAATTAGAATTAAGTTCATATGATGCTGAGGTTTTAACTTCGCAAAAAGAAGTAGCGGATTATTTTGAAATAATGATTAATCAAGGGGCGGAAGCTAAGCTATCAGCCAATTGGGTAATGGGAGAGCTCTCTGCAGCTCTTAACAAAAATCAACTAGAAATAAGTGATTCCCCTATCTCTGCCAATGAGTTATCTAAATTACTATCAAGAATTACTGATAATACTATCTCTGGAAAAATTGCTAAAGATGTTTTTAAATTAATGTGGGATGGTAATGGAAGTGTAGATGAAATTATTGAGAAGCAAGGGTTAAAACAGGTGACTGATTCTAGTGCTATAGAGTCTATCATTGATGATGTTATTACAAATAACCCTGATCAAGTTCAACAGTATAAAGATGGTAATTCGAAGCTCTTAGGTTTTTTTGTTGGTCAGGTCATGAAAGCTTCAGAAGGTAAAGCTAACCCAAAACAGGTTAATGAAATATTAAATGAAAAGCTCTCTTAAATTCAAGGATTTAGGCGGTGATTTTTTTGCTCATGTTAAAACTCAGAAGCTTGAAAATACTACACTGATTCATATAAACGAGAATCTTAAGCAAGAATTAAACTTAAAAGTAACTGATAGAGAACTTCTAAGGATTTGCTCAGGTGAAAAGCAATTGGCTAAAGAAAGTCCGATTTCTTCGGTCTACGCAGGCCATCAATTTGGTTACTTTGTACCTCAGCTTGGTGATGGTCGTTCATGCCTGATTGGTGAAGTGGGTGGATATGAGCTCTCTTTAAAGGGTGCTGGGACATCGCCATTTTCTAGAGGTGCAGATGGTCGCGCTGTTCTTCGATCAAGTATACGTGAGTATCTATCCTCAATAGCCATGCAGGGACTTAATATTCCAACGACCAAGGCACTTTCAATAGTGAGTAGTAATTCTCAAGTTTATAGAGAGCATATTGAAAATGCAGCAATTATTACTCGAGTTGCTGAGAGTCATATCAGGTTTGGCCACTTTGAATATTTTGCATCCAAAGGACAAGATGAAAATGTTAAAAAATTAGCTGATTTTGTACTTCAACACCATATGCCTGAGCTAGATCAAAGAGATTATTTAGGTCTATTTAAGAATGTCATCCACTTAACTGCAATAATGATTGCAAGGTGGCAGGCTCAGGGCTTTTCTCATGGTGTTATGAATACGGATAACATGTCAATTTTAGGTCTTACGATTGACTATGGTCCGTTTAGCTTTATGGAGATTTATGATCCAGGCTTTATTTGTAATCATTCTGATACTCAGGGTCGATACTCCTTTGAAAGACAGCCATCAGTGGCATTGTGGAATTTGCAGCGACTCGCAGATGCTCTAAGATCGCTTATTCAAGAAGACCAATTAAAGGAAGCTTTATCTTTCTATGAAAAAATATTGGTCAAAGAGTACTCTAATTTGATGAGAAGTAAGTTTGGATTAATATTGCAAGAAGACGACGATAATTCTTTGATTAATAACTTTTTAGAGTTGCTATATACAAAGAAAAAAGATTATCATCGATCAATGAGACAGCTTTTAAGCCAGCAACAAAATACATTGGGAGATGAATTTGACTCTTGGTTTAAAGATTATCAAAGGCGCATCAATAAAGAAGAAAACTTGACTCAAAGTGTATCTTTAATGAATCAGGTTAATCCAAAATATATTCTTCGTAATTATTTGGCTGAAGTTGCGATTAGAAAAGCTGAAGATTTAAACGATTTTCATGAAATTGATATTCTCTTTAGGTTGCTTGAGAAACCATTTGATAATCATGATGGCTATGAGTCCTATGACAGTGAGGCACCTGAGTGGGCTAAAAGCCTTGAGCTTAGTTGTTCATCCTAGAAGAACAAGAGCATACTGAAACCAACCTAAAATGAACTCAACCCAGGGTCTTACTAAATAATTAAAACCCCCTAGAAACATTAGACCTAGAAGTATATAAAGGCCATACTGTTCTAACTGATTGTACTGATATGCTAGTCGATTTGGCAGGAGGGCGCTAATTACCCTAGAGCCATCAAGAGGAGGAATGGGTAAAAGATTAAAGACAGCTAAAACACAATTGACAAGTATCCCTACGCGGCCCATTTCAATTAATACAAAGATATTCATCTTAATCGCAACAATCATAATAAAAAGCCAACAAATTGCCATAAACATATTGGCGCCGGGTCCAGCTAGAGCCACCCAAATCATGCCGTTTTTTCCTGAACGAAGCGCATTAAAGTTAATAGGAACAGGCTTAGCCCATCCAAAAATAAACCCTGATGAGGAGAGTAACAAAACCAAAGGAATTGCAATAGTTCCAATTGGATCAATGTGTTTGGTAGGGTCCAACGTAACTCTTCCCATCATTCTTGCAGTGTGATCACCTAATTTGCTTGCCACCCAGCCGTGAGCAGCCTCATGAAGAGTAATTGCGAAAAGCAATGGAATAATATAAATTAATAAAGTTTGAAAATCAGGCATTAGGTAAAATCAAATTATTTTTTGGTATAAATACATTTTATATGAAAAGCAGTGATTTTTTAATCTCTACAGTTAAAGAGGCGCCAAATGACGCACAGATTATATCGCACCAATTGATGATTAGAGCGGGACTGATCTCTAAGTTAGCATCAGGACTCTACTCTTATTTACCAATAGGGCTAAAGATTATTCAGAAGGTTGAAAAGATAGTTCGTGAGGAAATGAATAAATCCAAGGCTCTAGAGCTTTTAATGCCGATTGCTCATCCTGCTGAACTCTGGCAAGAGTCAAAAAGATGGGAAGAGTATGGCCCGGAACTACTTCGTTTTAAGGATAGGCATGATAGAGACTTTTGTTTTGGCCCTACGCATGAAGAAGTCATAACAAGTATTGCTAAGCAGTATCTTAGAAGCTATAAGCAGCTCCCAATAAACTTTTATCAAATTCAAACAAAATTTAGAGATGAGATTCGACCTCGTTTTGGAGTAATGCGTTCCAGAGAATTTATTATGAAGGATGCTTATTCATTTCATATTAATGAAAAATCACTCGATGAGACTTATAAGGTTATGTATCAAACCTATTGTAATATTTTTGATAGAATTGGTTTTAACTATAGGGCTGTATTAGCTGACTCAGGTGCTATTGGCGGTGAAAGCTCACATGAGTTTCATGTTTTAGCTGATTCTGGTGAAGATGCAATCTGCTTTTCTGATAGCTCAGATTTTTCGGCAAATATTGAACGAACAGGAACTCTACCTCAAGGTGAACCTAATGCGCCTAGTAAAAACTTGGAGCTTGTTGAAACGCCAGGCGTCAAGACGATTGCAGATGTTTGTAACTTGCTAAAAGTTAAGCCGACAAGTTCAATCAAAACGCTGATTGTAGAGGGCGAAGATAATAGTCTTATTGCACTAGTTTTGCGGGGTGATCATGAGCTTAATGAGGTTAAGGCAGCAAAAATACAAGGAATTAAACAGCCTTTACAAATGGCTGATGAGGAAAAAGTTTTGAAAAAATTAGGCTGCTCTTTTGGATCAATTGGTGTTGTAAATCTTAATATTCTAATTATTGTCGATTATTCAGCTGCATGTATGTCAGATTTTGTTTGTGGCGCTAATGAAGATGATAAGCACTATATTGGTGTTAATTGGGAGCGAGATACTAAAGAAATTATTTCTGGTGATTTGCGCAATGTTGTTTCCGGCGATCCTTCACCTGACGGCAAGGGTAAGATCGAAATCAAAAGAGGTATTGAGGTGGGTCATATTTTTCAACTTGGAACAAAATATTCAGATTCTATGAATGCCAATGTGATTGGTGAAGATGGAAGAGCTGTTAATATGAATATGGGTTGTTACGGTATAGGCGTGACTAGAATTATAGCGGCAAGTATTGAACAGAACCATGATGATAGGGGAATCATTTTCCCTGAGGCAATAGCCCCTTTTGAGCTTGTCATAGTTCCAATCAATTACAATAAATCATCTCGAGTTAAAGACTTAGCTGATCAGCTTTATCAGGATTGTCAAGAAAAGAATATTGATGTATTGTTGGATGATCGAAAAGAGAGACCGGGGATCATGTTTGCAGATTCTGAGCTACTTGGAATCCCTCACCGCTTCGTATTAAGTGATACACATGCAGATAATGGAAAAATTGAATATAAATCAAGAAAATCGTCTGACAAAATTGAAGTTGATTATAAAGAAGCAGTGAGTTTTATTCTTGATCAGTTCGATTAATGATTTTTCTTCAGTTTCTCTTGCCTCAGCATTTTTTATCAAAGCTGATGTTTCGATTTGCAAGAATTAATATTCGGTGGATTAAAAATAATTTTACTCGTTGGTTTGTTAAAAAATACCAAGTTAACCTTTGTGAAGCAGAAATTGAAAATATTGAAGACTATAGTAACTTCAATGATTTTTTTACCAGAGCCTTAAAACCAAAATTAAGACCAATATCAGAATCAAAGATTATCTCTCCTGTTGATGGTGTTGTTTCTCAAGCAGGTAAGATACAAGAGTTTCAAATTTTTCAGGCCAAAGGGCGTCAATATTCTGTCTCAGAGCTTTTAGCAGATAAAGCTTTACAAGAATTTGAAAATGGTTCATTTGCTACGATTTATTTATCTCCAAAAGACTACCACCGTGTTCATATGCCATGTGATGGAAGCTTGAGATCAATGAAGTATATTCCTGGAAATCTTTTTTCTGTAAACCAAAAAACAGTCAATAACATTGATCGAGTTTTTGCCCGAAATGAAAGGCTTGTATGTCTTTTTGACACGGATTTTGGTGAAATGGTATTGGTATTGGTAGGCGCTATTTTTGTTGGCTCTATGGGGACATCGTGGGAAGGACAAATAACTCCTCCGTACTCTAAATTAGTCAAAACATATGATTATAAGAATCGTCAGATTAAACTATATAAAGGCGATGAATTAGGCCAATTCAATATGGGTTCAACTGTCATTCTTATTTTGCCGAATGGTTCGCCAAAGTTAAATCTTGAAGTTGAGCAAGCACTTAAAATGGGGCAATCATTAATTGACTAACTACTCTGTTACTGTTTCATTCATTGATTCAATTTGATTTTCAAATTCTCTCAAGCGTTTATAGACACTAGCCAATTCAATAATGGTTGGCCATGCATTAAAAAGGTATTGAAGTGAGCCTTCAACTCTTCCAAAGGCTCTAAGAATTTGTTGCATTACCCCAAGCGTCATGACTCCAGCAACAATTGCAGGCGCTAAGATAATATATCCAACCAAAACATTTATTTGGAGGTAAGCAAGTCTTCCAATATTGAAATATAAATAATACAAATAACTTTTGTAATGAATTAATCGAACACCTTCAAAGAGCTCTTCTAATGTTTTTGGTCTGATACTTCCATCATCTTCAGCGATAACAAGTATTTTTCGATAAGCAGCTTCTCTCTTTTGGAGGTCATATTCAATACCAACTAGTCTCAATATCCATGCTAACGCTATCATTAATATTGTGCCACCAACTGCCCATATAAAGGCGCCAGTAACTAATCCGTATTCCCAGTCACCAAACCACATAATAGGGATTCCTACTGACAATCCCATTAATAATGGAAAATACTCAACTAAAACCATAACAGACTCAATTAAGCTTGTACCAAGGCCTTCCATGATGCGAGAAAATCTAATCGTATCTTCTTGAACACGCTGGGAGGCTCCTTCTATGGTGCGAGCCTTATCATAAACACTGTGATAAAACTCTACCATTGATGTTCTCCACCTAAACAAAAAATGTGAGGTTAAAAATGAGGTTGCAAGACCTAAAACTATCCACATGGCAGCAAGCTTTGCAAAGCTCCAAAGACCACCTATATATTCATCCATAGTAATTGCATTTGGAGACCCTAAAGCTTTTTGAATCATGTCGTAGAAGCCGCCAAACCACTCATTGATTTGTACATCAATTTGTACCGATACCCATAATGAAGTTAGAATTACAGCTGAACCAAGGTAGGCCCAAAGAAACCATTTTTTTTGAGTGAAAAATTTAAACATTTTTTTCCTTTTTTTGTTGTAACGATGATTTTAATAAAGATAATACCTAATTTAATTTTTTGATTTTAACTAGTTTGACACCCTGTTTATTGACCTGAATAATTTCAATGATCAGTGGATCAATTTTTAAAGAGACGTTATGTTGAGGGAAGCTCTGAAGCTGCTCCAAAATCAATCCATTGAGAGTCTTTGCATTATCAAAGGGTAATTTAACTTTAAGTTCACTGTTTAGTTCTCGAATGCTTATTCTAGGGTCTGCTAGATAACTTCCATCCTCTTGCAAACTTATTTCAGTAATTGTTTCTCCTTGTGATGAGGTAAATTGACCGACTATTTCTTCTAGGATGTCATCCAATACGACCATTCCTTGAACCTCACCATATTCATCAACAACAATTCCAAGCCTTCTTTTTTGGTCTTTAAAATGCTCAAGTTGTTGAGATAAAGGGGTTCCTTCAGGAATAAAATAAGGTTCTCTAATTAATTTTTTAATTTGTTTAATGCTAATATCAGCTTTAGCATAACTATTAACAAGATCCCTCATATGTATTGTTCCAATGATATTGTTCTCAGAGCCCTCGAAGATAAGTAAGCGGTTATGTTGAATTCGTTTGAACTGTTCAAATAACTCTTCTTCATTATCGATATCAGCGCTAATCAATTCATTGTGAGGAATCATAATATCTTCAACTTTTACTTTTTCTAGATCTATGATGTTGAGAAGCATTCTTTGGTAGTTACTTGACATCTTAGATTTAGAGTCTTTAACTGCCATACGAAGCTCTTCAGAATTTAAGATATCTTTACTTTCAGTTTTTAGACCAATAATTTTTAGGATTAATTTTGATATTAGAGATATTAAATAGATAACAGGCTTAAAAAATTTAATTATTAATTCTAAAAGCCATGAGGCAGGCAGGGCAACTTTTTCAGGGCTCTTTGCTGCAAACGTTTTAGGAGTGTTTTCAGCGAAAATTAAAATGACTATTGTTAGTAATATAGATGCAATGATGATTGAACCTTCACCCCAAAGTTTTATAGAGATAAGGGTTGCTATACTTGCGGCAAGTATATTAACAAAGTTATTGCCAAGTAGAATTCCACCAATTAAATAATCAATTTTATCAAGAAGTTTTTCTACTCTTTTAGCTTGAGTATTGTTTTTTGAGATTAGCGTTTTAAGACGATAGCGATTTAGAGCCATCATCGAAGTTTCAGATGCAGAGAAAAAAGCGGAAGCTAAAATTAAAAAGAAAAGTAAAACACTTAGCCAAAAAGTGGACAGTGATTCCAATCAGGTACCCATAATAGTCAATGAAATCCTATTTTAACCTTAAATTTGCTTAAAGTATAAAAACAAGATAAATGTTAAACTTTAAATTGATTCTTAAATGCTGCTACACCAGGATATATAGCATCTTTACCCAACTCTTCTTCGATTCTTAAAAGTTGATTGTATTTTGCTAGTCTGTCTGAACGTGATAATGAGCCAGTTTTAATTTGACCGCAGCATGTTGCTACCGCAAGATCTGCAATTGTAGTATCTTCGGTTTCACCACTCCTGTGAGACATTACACACGTATATTGAGCATCATGTGCCATTTTCATTGCATCAAAAGTTTCAGTGAGTGTCCCAATTTGATTGACTTTAATAAGTATTGAGTTGGCTATATTTTTTTCAATACCTTTGGCTAGAATTTTGCTATTGGTGACAAAAAGATCATCTCCAACAAGTTGAATAGATTTTGATAATTTATTAGATAGCATCTCCCAGCCTTCCCAGTCATTTTCGTCCATGCCATCTTCGATTGAAATAATAGGATATTTTTCAGTCCAAGAAGCAAGGTAATCCGTAAATTCAGAGTTTGTCAATTTTAAGCCTTCTGATGACAAGTTATAGGTCCCATCACTATAAAATTCTGAGCTTGCGACATCAATCCCAATAAAGATATCCTTGCCAGGTATGTATCCAGCATTATTGATTGCGTCAATAATAGCTTCAAGAGCTTCTTCATTTGATTTTAAATCAGGTGCAAAGCCACCTTCGTCACCAACAGCAGTATTAAGACCTTTTTTATCTAGAACAGCTTTTAGATGATGAAAAACTTCGGTTCCATATCTGAGGGCTTCTTTAAAGCTTGGAGCTCCAGCTGGAATAACCATAAATTCTTGAATATCAACATTATTATTAGCATGTTCACCGCCATTAATGATATTCATCATTGGAACGGGTAATTGAAAAGAACTTGAAAAGTTAAATGAGCGAAATAAAGGGAGATCTTTTGCGAGTGCATTTGCTTTAGCGCAAGCTAAAGAAACTGCAAGTATTGAATTTGCGCCCAGCCTAGACTTTGTTTCTGTTCCATCGAGATTTATCATTGTTTGATCAATAGAAGCTTGATTGGATACATCCATACCATTAAGGACGTCATTAATTTCAGTATTGATAAAATTGACTGCCTTAAGAACACCTTTCCCGAGATATCTATCTTTATTACCATCTCTTAGCTCTAATGTCTCTCTTTGTCCTGTTGATGCACCTGAAGGTACTATTGCACGTCCAATAAGACCGTTCTCAAGAATAACATCAGCTTCAACAGTTGGATTTCCTCTAGAGTCGAGCACCTCTCGAGCTTTGATTTTCTGAATAATCATAGAAAGATTAATTAAATTGAAAAAAATAAAATTTTATAGATAACCAATTAATTCTTTGTGTCAAATTGTTTCGAGTTACTCAAAGAATGACTTCATTTTACCAAAAAATGAGCTAGACTCCGGGTGATGCTTGGCTTCACATGAGTTAGAAAATTCCTTTAATAGTTTCTTTTGTTTTGAGTTTAAATTTATTGGTGTTTCAACTTTAACTTGACATAATAAATCACCAGACCCACTGTGTCTCATTGTTGGCATTCCTTTGCCACGAAGTCTAAATAATTTTGACGTTTGAGTCCCCGCTGGAACATTAATTTTAAGCTTACCTTTCAAGGTGGGTACTTCAATTGAGCCTCCCAGAGCTGACGTTGCAAAGTCTATAGGGACTTCACAGTACAAATCATTCCCTTCGCGTTGAAAAATTGGGTGATCTTTAATATGTATTTGAACATAAAGGTCGCCATGAGGGCCGCCACGCAAACCAGCTTCGCCTTCACCACTTAATCTGATTCGATTTCCTGTATCAACACCTGCTGGAATTTTTACAGATAATGTTTTTTGGTTTCTTACAACGCCTTGGCCACGGCATGTACCACAAGGAGATTCAATTTTTTCTCCTGAGCCATTACACTGGTTGCATGGGCGCTGAACAGCGAAAAAACCTTGCTGCATTGTAGTTTGACCAGTTCCACGACAATTTCCACAGGTTTTAACTGAAGTGCCAGGCTTTGCACCACTTCCAGAGCAAGTACCGCATGTGTCATTTTTAGGGACTCTTATTTTTACCGTATCGGTTTCTGCTGCTTGCTTTAAGTCTATCTCTAAATCATAACGAAGATCTGAGCCTCGATTATCGGGTTTTGAATTACCACCACCAAAAATATCACCAAATATATCTCCAAAGCCGCCAGCTCCACCAAATGGGTTTCCACCCCCAAAGCCTGGTCCATTTTGTTCAACACCAGCGTGACCAAATTGATCATAGGCAGCTCTTTTTTGCGGATCAGAGATGACATCATATGCCTTGCGGACCTCTTTGAATTTTTTCTCCGCACCAGCCTTGTCTCCAGCATTTCTGTCTGGATGAAACTTCATGGCAAGACGCTTGTAGGCCTTTTTTATCTTAGCTTCATCTGCACCTTTATCGATACCTAAAACTTCATAATAATCTCTTTCAGACATATTTCCCTTAAACTATTAAACCTCTCATGTACAAGACAAGAGAGGTTTATTTAAAACAGCAAATCAAGCTATTTATTTTTCTTCTTTAACCTCTTCGAAGTCAGCATCAACAACATCTTCGCTTGATTCCGAACTGTCAGCTTCAGCAGAACCTTCTGAGCCAGCTTTTTCTTGAGCCTTCTGAGCCAGAACTTGTGCTTTTTCACTTAGATTTTGTACTTTAGCGTCGATGGCTTCTTTGTCATCGCCTTTGATACTCTCCTCTAGCTCGCTAATCGCTTCTTCGATAGCAGTTTTTTCGTCTTCAGAGATTTCATCTTTTAATTCCTCAAGTGATTGCTTTGTAGAATGAACAAGAGAATCAGCCATATTTCTTGAAGAAACAAGTTCTTGGAACTTCTTATCTTCATCAGCATGGGCTTCAGCATCTTTGATCATTTTATCAACCTCTTCATCAGAGAGACCACTTGAAGACTTAATTGTGATAGATTGCTCTTTGCCAGTATTTTTATCCTTAGCTGACACATTTAAAATGCCATCTGAGTCAAGATCTAGAGTGACTTCAATCTGTGGTTGGCCCTTTGGAGCTGGTGCAATTCCTTCAAGGTTGAATTGACCAAGTGACTTGTTTGCACTAGCAACGTCACGCTCTCCTTGAAGTACATGGACTGTAACAGCAGATTGGTTGTCAGCTGCAGTGGAAAATATTTGTGACTGGTTAGTTGGAATAGTTGTATTTTTCTCAATTAACTTTGTCATGACGCCACCCATAGTCTCAATTCCAAGAGACAAAGGAGTTACATCAAGTAGTAATACATCTTTAACATCTCCACCCAAAACACCAGCTTGTATTGCAGCACCCATAGCTACAGCCTCATCAGGATTTAAATCTTTCTTTGGCTCTTTTCCAAAGAAATCTTTAACCATTTGCTGTACTTTGGGCATTCTAGTTTGACCACCGACAAGAATAATCTCATTAATATCGCCACTTGATAAACCGGCATCTTTAAGAGCAGTTTTACATGGATCGATAGAACGCTTAAGCAGGTCAGCTACAAGAGACTCTAACTTAGATCTTGTTATTTTGATATTAAGGTGTTTTGGACCAGAAGCATCAGCAGTGATGTAAGGTAGGCTGACTTCAGTTTGTTCTGAAGACGATAGCTCTATTTTTGCCTTTTCAGCACCTTCTTTAAGTCTTTGAAGCGCCATAGCATCCTTTGCTAAATCAAGCCCTTGCTCTTTTTTGAACTCATCAACTAAATAATTAATGATTCTTTGATCAAAGTCTTCACCACCTAGGAATGTATCACCATTTGTAGAGAGGACTTCAAAATGCTTTTCACCGTCAATATCTTCCATCTCGATGATAGAAACGTCAAATGTCCCTCCACCTAGGTCATAAACCGCAACTTTCTTATCGCCAGTTGTTTTATCTACGCCATAAGCTAAAGCCGCAGCTGTTGGTTCATTAATGATTCTTTTGACATTTAATCCAGCAATCTTTCCAGCATCTTTTGTTGCTTGACGCTGAGAATCATTAAAGTAGGCTGGAACTGTAATAACAGCTTCAGTAACTTCACCACCCA
This sequence comes from uncultured Gammaproteobacteria bacterium, assembly GCA_902512035.1. Classification (GTDB taxonomy): domain Bacteria; phylum Pseudomonadota; class Gammaproteobacteria; order PS1; family Pseudothioglobaceae; genus Pseudothioglobus. The sequence continues at coordinate 48,833 of CABXHG010000003.1, read as the reverse complement.
GGTAATCTTCTGCAGTTTGCTTCATTTTTTGGATGACACGAGCAGAGATTTCAGGTGCAGCCATTTTTTTACCTTTGACTTCAACCCAAGCATCACCATTTTTAGCTTTAATAATCTTATATGGAACTAGATCGATGTCTTTTTGAACTGCTTCCTCGTCAAAGCGGCGACCAATTAGACGTTTAATTGCATAAAGTGTATTTTCAGGATTAGTTACAGCCTGTCTTTTTGCAGGCTGGCCAACCAAAATTTCATCAGAATCTTTTGGATATGCAATAATTGATGGTGTAGTTCTGTTCCCTTCAGAATTTTCAATGATCTTTGCAACTCCACCATCCATAACAGAAACGCATGAATTTGTAGTTCCTAGATCAATTCCTATCATTTTTGACATTTCATTTACTCCTTGTATTTTTTGTATATCCCCTATTTAGGGATACAAAATCTTATTTCAAGGTATTTATGAAATTATTTTTTTACTGTATCGAGAAGTATTTTCTTAACTTCACTTGGAACAAAGAGACTGATATCACCACCTAATAAAAGAATTTCACGAACTAAAGATGAAGAAATATTGGCAAATTCTTCAGAAGGAGTCATAAATAAGGTTTCAATTCCAGGGTTAAGACGCTTATTCATTCCACTTAATTGAAATTCATACTCAAAATCTGAGACAGCCCTTAGACCTCTAATAATGATTTGAGCATTGTGGTCCCTTGCAAAGTCTACCAAAAGGGAATTAAAACTAAGAACTTTGGTATTTGTTAATGAACTAATTGAGTTTTCTGCTGCACTTACTCTTTGCTCAATAGTTAAAAAACTAGACTTACTGGCATTTTGAGTTATCGCAATAATAACTTCATCGAAGAGTTTTGATGCTCTTTTTATTAAGTCAATATGGCCATTAGTAATAGGATCAAAAGAGCCAGGGTAGATTGCAATTTTTTTCATAAGTCCTCCAAGCTTATCAGACAATAATAAACATTACCTGATTTCTTTTGTTTTTCAATTTTACATTTATACATAATGTTGGAACTTAAGAATTCAGCGGTTAATGCACACTCTGATTCCACATAAATTTTACTTTTTGAATTTATAAGTTTTTTCTTAGAAATTAGAGTCAAAATACTAGGAAGCAATCCTTGATTAAATGGCGGATCCAAGAAAACTATATCAAAAGGCTTTAAATTTTCTTTTTCAAGATGCACAAGTGAGTCTTGATTAATAAGCTTATATTGACTAGAGTCTAATAATTTTAGATTGGATTTAAGGATATTATAAGCTTTGAAGTTTTTTTCAATAAAGTAGACTTTCTCAGCACCTCTAGAGATTGCCTCAATACCTAAGGCGCCAGATCCCGTGAATGGATCTAAGATAGTTTTGCCAACAATATCAAATTGAAGCCAATTAAATAAAGTTTCTCTGGTTTTGCCTGAAGTTGGGCGCAATCCACTTGAATCTTTAAAGGAAAATTTTCTCCCTTTAAGGCTTCCTGAAATAATTTTAAAGGTGTTTGTTTTAATTTTTTTTTTTTTTTGATATTTAAATAATCAATGAAATTATAATTTAAATATTTTTGATCTCCACCCCTTATTTATTGTAACTAGATCTTTACCTCTAATAAAATTTGTTAGATTTATTGATGTGCAGATTAGCTCAGAAGGGATGTTATATTCAAGAGATAGCATCTTAATTTGTCCTTTTAACTTATTTTTTGTTAAGACTTCTTTATCTGAGAGAGGCTTTTGAACTTTGATTAAGTCTTCAAAGTTAAATTCTTTCTTATTTGTCTTAAGGAAGTTTTTATACTCATTTAAGGAGCTTAAGGGTAGTTTATTATTTCCATTAGCGTAGCTGATTAATTTTTCATCAGATATGATCCATTTTCGAGGTTTATTTTTTTTCTGAGCAATAGATTCCCGCCATAATACTAATTTGATAGCATTTTCCTTGTTTTTAGATGAAATTTTTGAAATGCCTTTTGTTTTTTTTATGATTTGCCTTAAGTTTGGCTTATAAGTATCTATTTCTAATAAACATTCAAACTCTTCTTCCGCCCATTCTAACTTTTTGTACTTAATTAATTCATTAGATAGTTGATTGTAAATAGGTATTAAATATTTAACATCATCAAGAGCATATTGCAGAACATCACTAGGTAGTGGACGCTTTCTCCAATCAAATCGAGTATGTTTTTTCTCTAAAAAAACATTTTGAAGTCTTTCAGTGAGGCTTTGATAAGAAACTTGAAGCGGAAAATTTAAAAAAGATGCAGCAATTTGAGTATCAAATATTGTGTTTGGAACCCTTTTCGATAAAAAATAAAGAGCTTCAATATCTTGTCTTGCAGAGTGAACAATCCATTTTGTTTGGGAATTATAAAGTTTTTCAAATAAAGGCTCTAAATTGGGAATTAAAAGAACATCAATGCATTCTATATGATCTTCGGTTGCAATTTGAATTAAGCAAAGTTCAGGGAAATAGGAGTCAACTCTTCTAAATTCTGTATCTATGCCAAGAATAGTTTCATCTTTGATAACTTCTAGATAATTATTTAGTTCTATGTTGTTTTTAATCAAAAGCTTTGAATTTAGTGTGTTGTTGTATTTTATCAACAAGTTGTGTTAGAAATAATTCATTTATGAGATAATCAAATGACTTTATTAAATGGTTAACAAAATTTATGTTGCTTAATCAGGCTTTTTCTTTAAGAGAAGCGCCTCGTGCTTTGTTTTGGGTAGGTATTTTCTTAATTTCATTCCTTGGAATGTTTTATCTTGGTCTCAACCCAGAGTTAATAGAGAAATGGTATTTAGTTTTAGTTGTATTCAATGTATTAATGAGTCTTGTAGCTTTCTATTACATAACTCTTTCAATGAGAAAATTAAAACAAAATACTGAAAAGGGGGTTATTGGTTCAAGGTTTACTTGGTCTTTTGTTAGAATCGTTCCAGTTTTAGTTTTGCTACCCGTATTATCTTTTTATCTTTTTTCATTTGGTTCGATTAGAGATAACCTTCAGATTGCTGAAAATCAGTTTGATGAGTTTAATTTAAAGGTTGGGGGAGAAGTAGATGAGCTTTATCGTAATACAAATAATATTGCTATTAAATATTATGAGGATCGTATACGAAATATAGCTAAACTAGTCAACTATTTTGATGCTCCTAGGGCGTCAAATGAAAAAATGCAGATTGTTCTTAATAGTCTGACCAGTGATTTTTGGGCTTGTGAATTGAAGTTGTATGACAGTCAAATGAATATGGCTGCATCGAGTAAGCGAGCAGATTCTAGTTGTATGGCAGATGGATATACAGCATCAACTGATGAGTTTACTTTAATTGCACATTTTGCACCTGATATAAATATTGATAGCTTAACTTCGAGAATGACACGTTTTCGTGATGCTGCGAAAGATGCTGAATTAACACTAAACTCATCCATTATTAAAACCCGATTTATGATTGACTTTACATCAACAATTTTATTAGCAGTTTTAAGTGCTCTATTAATTGTTTTGAGAATGATTGATCAGTTGATGAAGCCAATGCATAACTTATCAATCGCTACAAGAGAGATTTCTTCTGGTAACTATGATGTTGAGATTGAGCAGGATCCTAAACACAAAGATATGCATGATTTAATTGGACACTTTAATGAAATGAGTAGACGAATAAAGCTCTCTAGAGAGGGCTTAGATACTCATAATCTTTATTTAGAGACAATCCTTCAATATTCTTTTGGTGTCATCGCCCTTAACAAAGAGAAGAAAATACAAATTATTAATCCTGTAATTGGGAAAATGCTTCAAATTGAAGATGCGTCAAAATATAATTCAAAATCCTATGATGCTATTGTCGAGGATTATCCAAATTTGAAATCTCTTTTTGACTTCATTCAAGATAAGATTGAGCATGATTCTATGGAGTGGAGCCATGAGATTGAATTAACACTTACTGATAGAAATCGTTTACTTTATTGTCAGAGCGCTGTTCTTGACATTGAAAATAAATCACTAGGATATGTTATTATTATTAATGATATTTCAAAGCTGAATAGAGCTCAAAAGAAGGCTGCATGGGGAGAGGTTGCAGTTCGAATGGCTCATGAAATTAAAAATCCATTGACGCCTATTTTATTGTCAGCACAGAGACTACGAAATTTGTTTTTAGATAAGCTAGATAAAAAAGACTCTTCAGTAATTAACAAAACGACTCAAACTATCATTGATCAAGTTGCATCGATGGATTCAATGGTGAGTGCTTTTGCTGACTATGCAAATACTCCAGAAATAAATAAAACCTTATCATCTTTAAATGCTTTAATTAATAAATCTGTATCTCTTTACGATAATCAAGATGGGGTTAGAGTAGATCTTGATTTAAGTGGCGATCTGCCTAAAATTCAGCTTGATCAAGATGCAATCTCTCGAGTGCTTATTAATCTTCTTAAAAATGCAATAGAAGCTAAGAAAGATAAAGAAAACTTAAATATTAAGATTAAAACAATATTCAAAGCAAAGGAGGGAATAGTTCAATTAACAATTATTGATGATGGTAATGGGTTTTCTAAAGATATTATTGATCATGTATTTGAACCATATATTACAACCAAAGAAAAAAGTGGTGGTTTAGGTCTAGCGATTGTTCAAAATATTATTGAGCAGCATGATGGGCAAATATATGCAAGTAATATAAAGCCGCACGGAGCGAGAATTACTGTCGAATTAAGTATAATCGAAAATTTAAAGGGGGGGTAATGACAGAAGAGCCTACATTTGGGAATATTTTGATCATCGATGATGAGAGGGATAATACTGAAACCATAAAAGACATTCTTGAAGATGTAAATTATTCAACAATGCTTGCTAGGAGTGTAGCTGAAGCGAAAGTTATTCTGGCTGCTAATCATTTTGATTTAATTCTTATGGATGTTTGGATGCCAGGACAAGATGGTATTTCTTTATTGGCAGAGTGGCATTCAGAAGGGTTTGATGCACCAGTCGTTATGATGTCAGGTCATGCTGAACCTAGTGACATAGTCAAAGCAATGAAGTTAGGCGCAGTTGATTTTCTGAAAAAGCCTCTTCATGATTTTCTTCCAATTTTAAGAAGTATTATGACTCATGAGGGGCAAGAGCAAGAGCGTCAGCATGTCAGTGGTATTGATTATTCTCTTAAGCTTAAAGAGGCTAGAAATATTTTTGAAAGCCAGTATCTACTTCATCATTTATCGGCTAACGACAATAACATTGCTGTTGTTGCTGAGATTGCAGGTCTTGAGAGAACAACGCTGTATAGAAAGCTAAAAGATTTAGGGATAGATAAAAAATGAAAATACTTATTTTAGGTGCTGGTCAAGTTGGCTCAACTTTAGCAAAGTACTTGTGCTTAGATGATGACAATGATATTACAATTGTTGATCAAAAAGAAGAAATGCTCACTCCTCTTCAAAGGCATTTAGATATTAAAACAGTTTTAGGTTATGGTGCATATCCAAGTGTTTTAGAGAAAGCAGGAATTAAGTCTATGGACATGGTTATTGCTGTCATGAGATCTGATGAGAGAAATATGGTGGCTTGCCGAATGGCACATACTTTGTACAATGTTGAGAAAAAAATTGCACGAATTAGAACAACTGAGTACCTTCTAAGACCAGAAATATTTTCGAATGAAGCCTTGCCAATTGACTTTTTAATTACTCCCGAGAATTTAATCACTGAATACATTAAGGGTATTGTTGAAGAGCCAGGTGCATCTCAGGTCTTTGATTTTGAAAACGGCTTGGTTCAACTGGTTGAGACTCGAGCTTTTATCGGAACTCCTATCGTAAATAGACCCATTAAAGAGCTCCAGGAGCACATGCCCGATGTAAAAATTAGAATCGTCAGTCTTTACCGAAATGAGAGAGCAATCCCTGCAAAAAGTGATACAGTTATTAGAGAAGGAGATCAAGTCTATTTCCTTGCAAAAAAGAATGATATTTCAAGAGCTCTTAAGGAGTTTAGAAGAGCTGAAAATAGTTATCAAAAAATATTTTTTGCTGGTGGAGGGAGTATTGGCTTCAATTTAGCAAAGCTTCTTGAGGATACTCATAATATAAGGATTATCGAGCTTAGTGAAGACAGAACTAAATATCTTAGTGAAAAATTAAATAATACTCTTGTCCTTCAAGGGAATGCTTCTGACGAAGATTTATTAAAAGAAGAAGGCATTGAAAACGCCGATTTATTTCTGGCTTTGACAGATTCTGACGAGGTGAATGTAATTGTTTCAATTTTGGCAAAGCGGCTTGGAGCTCATAAAACTATTGCTCTTGTCAAAAGAGATGTTTATTCTTCACTTGCAGAGCAGAGTGATGACGTTGACATTGTTGTATCACCCGACCAAATTACAGTGAGCGGCATATTATCTCATCTTAGAAAGGGAGATTGTATGAAGGTTCATTCACTTCAGCATGGTAAATCAGAGGCCATTGAAATTGTGGTTCATGGGGATGAAAAAACGTCTGCGGTAGTTGGAGTAAAAATTAAAGATTTACCTCTACCTGAAGGCGTTGTTGTAGGTGCTATTGTAAGAAATAATGAGCTCTTAATGGGGTCAAAAAAATTAGTGATAGAGACGGGTGATCATGTTCTGATGGTGTTAATGGATGTTGGAAAGATTCATGAAGTCGAAGCTCTTTTCTTAGAGAGTGAGATTTAATTTCCAAAGAATAAATTTAAAAGGTGAAAGGTAAATGCAGTTAAGTATCGTTTCAAAAACTATTGGCCTCCTGCTTATGGTTTTTAGCTTGGCCCAGGTACCTCCAATCATAGTTGATTTAATATACTCCGAGGGAGAGTATTACTCCTTTCTGTTCTCATTTGCACTAACTGTTCTTGGCGGGCTGATGCTTTGGTGGCCGTTTAAGAATGTAAAGAAAGATTTCAGACTTAGAGAAGGTGTTTTAATCGTAGTATGCTTTTGGATTGTTTTATCGCTTTTTGGAACTCTTCCATTTCTAATTACTGACTCAATTAGAAATCTTTCATTCTCTGACGCGTTCTTTGAATCAATGTCTGGTCTGACTACAACTGGCGCAACAGTTCTTAGCCAGCTGGATGATTTGCCTAAAAGTATTTTGTTTTACCGTCAACAATTGCAGTGGTTAGGAGGTATGGGAATTATTGTATTAGCGGTTGCAATATTGCCTTTGTTAGGTGTTGGAGGAATGGAGCTTTATCATGCCGAGTCAAGTGGTATTTCAAAAGATAGGCTAACTCCTAAATTAAGAAATACTGCTATTGCTCTCTGGAAAATTTATGTTTCATTAACTGTAGTTTGTGCAATTGCATATTGTCTATCTGGAATGTCAATTTTTGATGCGATTAGTCATAGTTTTTCTACTGTTGCAATTGGTGGTTTTTCAACCCATGACGGCTCTATCGGCTTTTTTAATTCAGCATTAATAGAAATGATTGCTATGATTTTTATGTTCTTAGCAGGCATAAACTTCTCACTCCATTTTGTAGCTTGGAATAACCGGTCTCTGGTTGACTACATTAAAGACTCTGAGTTTAAAACCTATGCAATGGTTTTAATTTGCTCTTCAATTATTGTCACAGTTGCACTTTCCTTAAATGGTCAATATGACTCTGCAAATGAGACAGTTAGGTATGGTTTATTCCAAACAATTTCTATTGCTACAACAACTGGATTTACCTCTCAGAACTATAGTAGTTGGCCTGCTGCGATTCCATTTTTTCTAATAACGATGAGCTTTATCGGTGCCTGTGTTGGCTCAACAGGTGGAGGAATTAAAGTTGTTCGTATTTTAGTAATGTTTAGGTTGGGAATGAAAGAAATCCATAAATTTATTCGTCCTAATGCTCAGGTAAGTGTTAAGCTAAATAAATCTAGTATTAATGAAAAAGCCTTGGTTTCAGTGCTTGGTTTCTTTTCCCTTTATGCAATTTCCTTTTTTATAATTTTGATTCTTCTTATGTTTGCAGGACTTGATCAAGTTACTGCTTATTCAGCTACAGCAGCGACTATGAATAATTTAGGCCCGGGCTTAGGAGATGTTGCACAAAATTATGGATTAGTCAGTGAAACAGCTAAGTGGATATTAAGTTGTTCAATGCTCATTGGTAGACTGGAAGTATTGACAATTATTGCCATTTTCCATAGGGCTTTTTGGCGACAATAAGAATATATTATCAGCCCTCTCAATTAGCAGGGCTGAAATGAAAATTTTATTTCTTATAATAAGGGTGCAATTACTAAACTAACGATCGCCATGACATTGATAAGGATATTCATTGATGGGCCCGAAGTATCTTTAAATGGATCGCCAACAGTGTCACCAACAACTGTTGCAGCATGAACATCAGTTCCTTTGCCACCAAAGTTGCCTTTCTCAACATGTTTTTTCGCATTATCCCAAGCACCGCCAGCATTGGCCATCATAAGTGCCATAAGGACACAGCCAAGAAGAGCGCCTCCAAGCATACCACCAAGCGCCTCAGGGCTAATTAAGAAACCAACTAGTACTGGAGTTGCAACTGCAATAACACCAGGAAGAATCATCTTTTTAAGTGCAGCAGTAGTTGCAATATCAACACATTTGGCTGTGTCAGGCTCTGCTTTACCTTCAAGAAGGCCTTTAATCTCTTTAAACTGTCTTCTTACCTCTTCAATCATCTCAAAGGCAGCGTCACCAACAGCTGTCATTGTTAGAGAGGCAATTAAAAATGGAATTGTGCCACCAATAAATAATCCAATTAATACCTCAGCACTGTTAAGTTGAAGTAAGAAATCGGCAGAATTTGCGGCAACTGTTTCAGTATATGCCGTAATAATTGCAAGCGCTGCAAGAGCAGCTGCACCAATAGCAAACCCTTTTCCAATAGCCGCAGTCGTATTGCCAAGCTCATCAAGAGAATCTGTAATATTTCTTGTATCTTCTCCAAGACCAGCCATTTCGGCGATACCGCCAGCATTGTCAGCAATCGGCCCATAAGCATCTATAGCCATAGTCATTCCAACGGTTGCAAGCATACCAATGGCGGCAATACCAACACCGTACAAGCCTACAAAAAGGTTTGAGACATAGATGATTAAACAAATCATCAAGATTGGTATCACTACAGATTGCATACCAACTGCTAAGCCTTTAATCATCACAGTAGCAGAGCCAGTTTTTCCTGATTCTGCAATATCTCTGATGGGTTTTCCAGCAGTGTAATATTCTGTTACAAGTCCAATAATAATACCGCCAATGCTTCCCATAAGTACAGCTGCCCAGATGTTATTTGAAACATCTAAGGAGCTAATTAAAAAGTATGAAGTGATAATAAATAGTACCGCTGAACCAATAGTTCCCATTCTCAAAGCTGATTCAGGAGATTTGTTTGAAGAAAGCTTAACAAATATGATTCCAATGATTGAACAAACAAGGCCAAGTGATGCAAGAGCTAGAGGTAAAAACATAAGTTCACTTCTGTTTCCGCCTAACATGTCTAAGGCCATAGCTGAAAGCGTAGATGCAATTGCAATTGTTGCAATCATGGAGCCACAGTATGACTCAAAAATATCTGAACCCATGCCTGCAATATCACCAACATTGTCACCAACATTATCAGCAATTACTGCTGGGTTACGAGGATCATCTTCAGGTATTCCTGCTTCTAATTTTCCAACAAGATCTGCACCAACATCAGCACTCTTAGTAAAGATACCTCCGCCAACACGAGAGAAGAGGGCAACTACTGAGCCACCCATTGCAAAACCATGAAGAGCTTCAGAATGTTCTGCCCCAAAAAAGTAATATAAACCTCCAAGACCAAGAAGACCTAGAGCTGCAACTGATAGTCCCATTACTGAGCCTCCAAAGAAAGCAACAGTAAGAGCTGAAGCACTCCCATTTTCGTGAGCAGCTTGAGCTGTTCTTACATTTGCAATAGTCGCTGTATTCATGCCAATGTAACCCGCAGTTGCAGAGGTTAAAGCGCCTACAAGGAAACAAAGTGCGCTTGCCGCACCAAGAAAGATATAAAGAAGAACTAATAGAACTAATGCAAAGATACTAAGCATTTTATATTCGCGCTTCATAAAAACAATCGCGCCAATATGAATTTGTTCGCCAATTTTTTTAACGGCGCCGCTACCACCATCTTGTTTAGTTATCCATTGATAGATAATTACTACTATCAATAAGCCTAAAAAACCTAGTGCAGGCGCAATCAAATTTTGATCAAAGTTCATTTTGTCTCCTTTAAATAAAATGCAGCGGCAATGATATCCTAAAGTGTCTAAAAAGTGGAAAAAAAATACCTATTTTGAAGTGAAATGAACTAAATTTACTTTAAATTTATCTTATAAAATCAAATTTATAAATTCTTGCTATATTGTATTTAAATGTTTGTAGTTCGCTTTGCTCTTTTATCCGCTTTTTTTTATGCTCTAAATGTTAGCATGATTCCTCTTATTTATGCTCTTGAGGTGAGTGCATTTCTTTTTTTATTTATTCGTTTTGCAACAACTTTTTGTACTTCTTTATTGGCAACCAAAAGTTTATTTTCATATCAAAAAATTAAACATCAACAATTAGGTCTTTGGGTATTAATACTCTCTTTCTTGTTTGGAATTCAGTCTTGGTTATATGTTGAGGCGGTTAAATATATGTCAGTTGGCCTTGCAAGTGTTGTTTTATTTACATATCCTTTGATCACCTATTTAATCGTTTCAATAAAAAATAAAAGATCTCTCGATATGACAACAATACTAATGTTTTTCATTGCAATAATTGGAATTGCTGCGATCTCCCAAAGTGAACAAGGTTTTTATACAATGGCGATTGGTATAGTTTTGGCATTACTTTCAGCGTTATCCTATTCATTAATTTTGATCTTTACTCCAAAAATGAGTAAGTTAAAAAACTGGGAAATAGTTAAATATACAACGCTTATACCAGCAATCGTTTTCTTATATTTATTTTTAAATCAAACGGGTTATTACTTGCCACAAAAAGAGGCATTAGCTCTGTCATTAGTCTCTGGAGTTTTTTTTGCAATTGGGATGATGTTTTATCATATCTCTATTAAAAAATATGGGCCAGTTAGAACTGCTAATATTGGATATACTGAGCCACTACTTGTTTTAATTTTTGGTTTTATTGCATACCTTGATGCAATTACTATAATTCAAGGAATTGGTATCATCCTAGTAGCAGCAGCATCCATTACGATTGAAAAGAGACAATTAACACAAAATAACATTTCTAGGGTATAAGTTATTTTTTATTGCCCTATTATTAAAAGGAAAAATTATGGCCAATAGTTACACTGACTTTTCTTTAGCATTCTCACATTTTAAAAATCCAAAAGTTCAATTAAGCTCTGAGTATAAATATCAGCACATTTTAAGTTTAGAGGGATTTAGACGAGCAAATAAAGAAATTACCTCTTGGGATAATTATGAGCCAACACCACTTCACTCCTTTGATGATATAGCTGAAGATACAGGTGTTTCATCGATCTTTTATAAAGATGAATACTCTCGATTTACCCTGAAAAGTTTCAAAGCTCTTGGCGGTGCTTATGCTGTAGCGAATCTCTTAATTAAGAAGTTGAAAGAAGAAGGTATCAATGCCAACTCATCAGACTTAATTTCAGGAGTCTATAAAGACCATACCTCAAAACATACAGTATGCTGTGCAACTGACGGTAATCATGGAAGGTCAGTAGCATGGGGGGCTCAACAATTTGGATGCAACTGTGAAATATATATTCATCGAAATGTCAGCGAGGGTAGAGAAAAGGCGATTGCAAATTATGGTGCTCTAGTTAATAGGATTAAAGGAAACTATGATGATTCCGTAAGGCTTGCAGCTGAAGTGGCTGAACAGAATGGCTATACAGTAGTGTCTGATACTTCATATGAAGGTTATACAGATATACCAAAAGATGTGATGCAGGGCTACACTGTAATGGTAGATGAGGCTATGAAGCAGATGAACGATACTCCGACTCATGTTTTTCTTCAGGGCGGTGTTGGAGGGTTTCCATCTGCAGTCGTATCTTTTTTACAAGAGAGTCTTGATTGTCCACCGATATTTGTTGTTGTTGAACCAGTAAATGCTGACTGCCTATTTCAAAGTGCAGTGAATGGAAAGCCAACTGCAGTCCACGGGGATTTGAATACAATTATGGCAGGTCTGGCTTGTGGCGAAGTTTCAGTTTTAGCATGGTCAATTCTTGAAAATTACGCTCCTCATTTTATGACTATTACTGATGAATCAATTCCAAAGGCTATGCAGTTACTTGCCAATCGTACCCCACCCATTATAGCTGGAGAGTCAGCCATAACAGGTTTAGCAGGATTTTTAATTGCTTGTAATGATGTTGAATTAAAATCAAAACTCAAGATTAATGAAAATTCAAAAATATTATTCTTTGGAACTGAGGGTGATACTGACGAAGAAATGTATGAACAATTAGTTGGAAAATCATCTGAACAAGTTTTGAGTAGAGTTAAATAAGTAATGAGAAAAATGAATATCCCGAATAGAGGTTTTGAAGTTATTGAATACGAGAATAGGCTTGAAAATATTCAGAAGCTTATGTATGAGGCAAAAATGGATGCTATTTTGTTAACCACACAAGTGGATATAGAATATTACACAGGCTTTAAATCTCAATTTTTTCAGAGCCCAACCAGGCCTTGGTATGTTCTGATACCTAGCATAGGAAAACCTAAAGCGATTATTCCAACCATTGGAGAGTCTGGTATGAGAGGGACGTGGATTGATGATATTCAGACTTGGACATCACCCAATCCAGAGGATGATGGAATTAGCCTATTACTATCAACTATAAAATCACTGATGGTGAATCATAAGTCATTAGGGGTTCCTAAAACTCTTGAGAGTACTCTCAGAATGCCATTGGAGGACTACGAGAACTTAATTAATAACCTTACTGGAATAGAAATCAAAGATGCCAACAAGATTATGCGTCGAGTTCGATTTATTAAATCTGAAGCCGAAATTGCAAAGATCAGACATATCTGTCAGATAACTTCTCAGGGGTTTATTGACTTGGAGGACTTTCTTCGTGCAGGTGAGAGTGAAGTTGAAAATTGTCGACGTTTTAAGCAGCACCTCCTTAAGCTCGGTGTGGATGACTCACCCTATATCGTTTCAGGATCGGGACAAGAGGGTTATGGTTCAATTATTATGGGTCCAACAGATAAGATCATCGAAGAGGGCGATCTTTTTATTATTGATACTGGGTCAGTGTTCGATAGCTATTACTGTGATTTTGATAGAAACTATGCATTTGGATCGATAGGGGATAAGACAAAAAATGCTTACAGAGTTGTTTATGAGGCAACTGAGGCTGGTTTTAATGCGGCTCAGGTTGGAAGTAGCACTTCGGATATTTTTAATGCAATGAATAATGTTCTTCAAAAAGGCGGAGCTCTTGGCAATACTGTTGGCAGACTCGGGCATGGTTTGGGTATGCAGTTAACTGAATGGCCTTCTAATACGGCGAACGATAATACTGTACTTGAACCTGGAGTCGTTTTAACTTTGGAGCCTGGAATGGCATTTCTTCCTGGAAAAGAAATGGTTCATGAGGAAAATATTGTTATTACCGAAGATGGGCCAGAGTGGTTAAGCATTAGGGCGGCTGAAGAATTACCAATAATTCAATAGTAGTAACTTTTTACTTCAAGATTTCACATTTTAAGTTCTTCCCTTATATAATAATGAGAATCATTATTATTTGTATTTAAAAAGTGCTCAGCGTTAATAATTTAAAAATCTCTTTCGACGATAATCACGTTTTAGATGGATTCAATTTGAACCTGGAGAGTGGCGATATTTTTGCACTCTTGGGAGAAAGTGGGAGTGGAAAAAGCTCTGCGCTTAGATTTATAGCTGGATTAGAGGAGGCTCAGTTAGGCTCTGTTGCCTTAGATGGAAATTCACTAAGTGATGAGGGAAATCATTCAGTAATTGCAGAATTAAGAGAAATAGGAATGGTTTTTCAGGATTATGCACTGTTTCCTCATATGACCGTCTTTCAAAATATTAGTTTTGGAATCAATCATCTCTCAAAGAATGAAAAACTAGAAAAAGTAGAGCAGCTTTTGAATTTAATTGGTCTCAAGGGAATTGAAAAAAAATATCCACACCAGCTTTCAGGGGGAGAGCAACAAAGAGTTTCTCTTGCTCGTTCTCTTGCAACTTCACCAAAACTATTATTGCTTGATGAACCTTTCTCTAGCTTGGATAAATCGAACCGGGATCAACTTGTTAAGGAAGTTAGAGAGATACTAAAAAATTCCGGTGTAACCTCAATACTTGTAACTCATGATGAGGTTGAAGCAGAGGCTTTTGCAGATAAAGTTGGAATAATTAATAAAAAGAGGTTGATTATTAGATGAAAATCATTATCATACGCGTACGCGAATGATATTCATTATCATTTAAGAAGTAAGAATAATAATTTAACTTTTTTAAGGAATTAGCAATGTTTAATAATAGATTAACTGCCAAAGCAGTACCAATAACTGTCGTTTTCGCATCGGCAGTTTTAATTTCAACATCTTCATTTGCACGTTCAAATGTTTATGAAAACTTCCCAATTACGCTTAGTGACTACTCTGGAAGTGCTACGACGTCTGTGTCATACAAGGGTCAGATGGCAAGACATGCGCTTGAAAGCTCACTAAAAAAATTAATTTCAAAGGGTGATATCAGTGCTATGCAAAGTTACTATTCTGGAGATGATGCCAATAGAGCTATTATTGCACCGGCAACCAAAGGTGATTTTGTTATTAAGCAATCAACTATTGGAGAGCTTTCTAATAAAAACTTAAGTGGTAAAACTTATAAAGGTTTAATTCCTGGATGGGTTGGAAATATGACTGGACCTGAAGTGGTTGCCTTTATGTTTGAAAAAGCGGCTGATGCTGATGGCGGTTATGACCCAGCTCACGCATTTGACTATACTCAGCTAGTTTCTAAATTTTTAATGGGAGCAGTTATGTATAACCAGGCCGTTGATAATTATCTTGATGAAAAGCTTGAAGCTGACACTAAGCCTAACAATAAGCCATATAAAGATGGTGCGGCTTATACAGGTAAAGAGCATGTTTGGGACGAGGCATTTGGTTACTTCGGTGCACCCGCACACACTTTAACTATGTCTGCACAAGATGTTTACAATATAGCAAAACAAAAAGATGCAGCTATAGCTGATTACAATTATGATGGAAAGGTAGATCTATACAATGAAATGGCATTTGGACATGCTTACTATGCATCTTCATTTGATAAAGGTGGAAAGACAACCTATCTACATGATATTGTTGGAGCCTATATGGACGGAAGAGACTTGCTTGTAGCTGTAAACGGTCGTGCATTAAGTGGCTCTGAGCGTGATCAATTAAAGGGCTATGCGCAAACAATCAAAACTAACTGGGAAAAAGTAATTGCTGAAGCCGTATTTAAGTATGCTGGTGAAACTTATGAAGATATGGTTAAGATTGAAGCGATTCTTGAATCAGGTGGTGATGTAGCTAAAGCCTGGCGCAACTATGCTAAACACTGGGGTGAGCTCAAAGGTTTTGCTTTAGCTCTTCAAGTGGGTGGAAAAGATATGGGCGCAACCTCTGTTAAGCTGAATCGTTTAATTGGCTATAGTCCTCTTCTTTTAGGTAATACGCAAGTGACCGGAATTGACTCAAATGGAGAATATGTCCAAAGTGACGCAGAAACTTGGGGTGGTTACATGGTTCATATGTTAAAAGTTCAAAACCTAATGGTTGATGAATTTGGAGTAGTTGCAAAATCTCATGACCAAACTGCAGGTTTATCTGAATTAGTTAAATCACTTGGTGCTAAATCTAGCGCGGAGAATGACTGATTTTTTTGCTAACTTTCTTAATCCAGAAAAGCGCTTATTTATTGGTTACTTAATAAGCGCTGCTTTCATAGCCTTTTTTTGGCTTAGGTTGGTTCAAAAAAAACCACTTGCAAATATTGCAAGTGGTTTTTTTAATTCTAAAGTTTGGTTTTCCAAGTCAGCTATCGCTGATTATAAATTAATTTTTATCAATCAATTTTTTCTCAAACTTTTGACTCCAATTCTTATTGGCCAGCTAGCATTAACATTGTTTGTGTTCGAAAATATGCATTTGCTTTTTACCAGGCCTTCAGCATCGATTCCTGTATGGCTGGTAATGCTGATCTTTACTAGTGTTCTTTTTGTTATTGATGACTTTTCTCGTTACTTTTTGCATCGATTGATGCATCGAGTCCCATTGTTATGGAAGTTTCATAAGGCGCATCATTCAGCGACTAATTTAACGCCATTAACCGTTCTTAGAACTCACCCAATTGAGGCAGTTCTGTTTAGCCTCCGAGCAATAATAGTACATTCATTATGTTTAGGAGTATGCTTCTTCTTTTTTGCTAACAATGTATCCTTAATTGAAATTTTTGGTGCAAGTGTTTTTGTTGTTATATTCCATGCGCTAGGATCAAATTTAAGGCATTCACATGTTAATCTTGGGTATTGGGATTGGCTTGAAAAGATTTTTGTCTCTCCAGCACAGCATCAAATTCATCATTCGACAAACCCTAAACATTTCGATTGCAATTTTGGTGCAATTCTTGCTATATGGGACAATATTGGAAGTAGCTGTATAGTTTCTGAAAAAAATCAACGCATTCAATTTGGACTTAAGGAGCAATCTGAAAAAGATCACACCCTTAAAAATTTAATTATAGGGTCATGAGCTATTTTTTTATCATAAAGAAACTCAAATTAATCTAATCTTTGGAGTAATACATTGAAAAAACAAGTAACAATTCTTGCAACATTGATAATTGCAATTTTTACCTCATCCTTCTCAGCTGCTGTTGCTGCTGCAAGTAATGATAGTCTAACCGTTTACAGTACTAGAAAGGAGCATCTAATTGAACCTCTGTTTGATGCATTCACAAAAAAAACTGGAATTAAAGTTAGTTATCTAACTGGAAAGGGCGGTGCATTAATTGAGCGAATCAAATTAGAGGGAAAACGAACTAAGGCTGATATATTCATGACCGTAGATGCCGGAAATCTTTGGTATGCTGCAACACAAAATTTGTTTCAACCCGTAGAAAGCGAAATCATTGAAAACAATATTCCTACGCATCTTCGTGACCCAGAAGGTTTGTGGACAGGTTTATCAGTTCGTGCAAGGACAATTATATATAGTACTGAAAGAGTTAATCCAGATGAATTATCAACCTATCAAGACTTAGCGAATAAAAAATGGGAAGGTAGGCTTTGTTTAAGAACCAGCAAAAAAGTTTATACTAAATCCTTAGTTTCATCTTTGATTTATCATGATGGCCTAGAAAAAACAACGGATATAGTAAGGGGCTGGATTGATAATCTTGCTGCTACACCTCATGCAGAAGATGTCCATATTATGACCTCAATTCTTGCAGGTCAGTGCGATGTTGGAATTGTAAATAGTTATTATTTTGGTCGACTTCAAGCCGAAGATCCTAACGTGGCACTCAAGCTATTTTGGGCCAACCAAGATTCTACTGGAACACATGTCAATGTTTCAGGTGCAGGCGTTACAAAACATTCCAAGAACCCAAAGAGTGCAATAAAGTTGTTAGAGTTTTTAACTTCAATTGAGGCGCAAAAGATCTATGTTGAATTAAATAAAGAGTATCCCGCTAGTCAAAAAATTAAAGCGAACAATTTGATTGCTTTATGGGGAGATTTTAATCAGGATAAAATGAACCTCTCTGTAGCGGGGAAAAATCAAGCTGATTCGGTTTCACTCATGCAGAGAGAAGGCTATAGATAACTATGTAGGTAATTAAATAAAACGCCCAATGAAAAGCAAGAAAAATAACTCAAATTTCTTAATGGGCATGCTAGCACTCTCCATCTCATTTCCTTTAATAGTAGTCTGTTCTGCTTGGTTTTTCCCGGGAACAGAGCTTTGGGCGCATTTTGCTGAAAATCTTTTACCTGAACTTATTACATCAACTTTAATGCTGCTCATAGGGGTTGGCATAGGTGTGAGCATATTAGGAACAATTCTTGCATATCTAGTGGTCATGGTTGAGTTTCCAGGAAGGAAATGGTTAGAATGGGCTCTTTTTATGCCTTTTGCAATACCAGCCTACGTCTTGGCTTTCGTTTATCTAGGAGTTTTTGATTATTCTGGTTATGCCCAGGTCTGGTTAAGAGAATATACCGGCATGCCCGGTTTTGATATACGAGCTGGCAGTTGGGCGATTATATTAACATTTACCTTAGTTTTTTATCCTTATGTTTATATGATGGCAAGGGCATCATTTAAGCGACAAAAGATACAAATGATTGAAGCTGGAAAAATGTTGGGAAAAAAACCTTTCGAAGTTTTTTGGCGTATCTCTGTACCCCTTGCAAGGCCAGCTATAGCAGCTGGATTGCTTGTAACTTTAATGGAAACATTGGCAGATTTTGGTGTTGTTTCTTTATTTAATTATTCAACCTTTACTACTGCAATATATTCGGCATGGAATGATTTTAGATCTATAGAGGTAGCAGCACAACTTGCCTCAATGCTGGTATTAATTGCATTTTTTCTTATCTATTTTGAAAAGAAAGCGCGTGGAAAGGCTAAATACTATTCTTCCGACGTATCACACATACGCCCATATCGTGCAACTGGCTTTATTGGGTGGTTAATATTTGTTTTTGTTTTTGGTGTTTTTATGCTTTCGTTTGCTATGCCAATGCTGCAATTAGTTATTTGGAGTTTTGATAAATATGCTGAAGAAATAAGCCAAAGATATTCTGATTATTTTTCAGCAACTGGTATTTTAACTGTCAGTGCAACAATCTTAACTGTAGTAGTAGCAACTCTTCTGGCTTTACCTAGTCGACGCAAAGATGAAAGCAAGGTTTTACAATTACTGATAAGGTTTTCAACGTTGGGGTACGCATTGCCAGGATCTGTAATGGCGGTGGGTTTGTTATATGGTGTTCAAAATATTTCACTAGTGAGTATTTATTTAGGTGGAACTTCCATTAATCATATTCTTTTTGGTTCTGTAATATTGCTTCTCTTTGCTTATATTTCAAGATTTATGGCGATCGCTTATAACTCTACAAGCGCCTCAAGTGAACAGATAAAGCCAGTATTTGAACAAAGTGCTAGACTTCTTGGTTCCTCAAGAATTCGTTTGATTAGAGAGGTATATCTTCCAATGATGGCGCCTGGAATATTGGCTGGAGGTTTATTAGTGGCTATTGATGTAATGAAAGAGCTACCAGCAACTTATTTATTGAGACCTTTTGGTTGGGATACTCTCGCTATTAGGGTTTTTGAACTTAGCTCAGAAGGACTCTATGACAGAGCTGCTATTCCAGCTCTTATGATGGTGTTTTTTGGAGCTATCATAATGTTGCTATTCATTAGGCTAGATAGTGATAAATATTAAGGTATTTAAGACTAACTTTTTAAAAAAGAATAGTGCTTATTTGAATTAGGTAAAATAATTTCATTACTAATTCTTCTATATTACATATGAGTAATGATTTACTTGCAGTTAATGGCGTTGAATGTTCTTCAATTGCCTCAGGAATAAAGAAGAACAATTCATTGGATTTATCATTAATTTCACTTATTGAGGGCAGTAAAACTGCTGCAGTATTTACGCAAAATATTTTTTGTGCTGCTCCCATTTTAGTTGCAAAAAACCACCTAAATTCAAATATCGAAGCGTTATTAATTAATAGTGGAAATGCCAATGCTGGGACTGGAAAAAAAGGATTAGAGAGTGCTTATAAATCTTGCGATATGCTCGCTAAAGAGCTTGGCATTAAGCCTGAGCAGGTGTTGCCTTTTTCAACAGGAGTAATTGGTGAATTACTTCCAATAGAGCCTTTTGAAAGTAATGTAAATTCACTAGTTGCCTCACTTTCTGATGATGGAATGGGTAAAGTTGCAAAAGGAATTTTGACGACAGACCTTGTTGAAAAGTCGTGTTCAGTTGCATTCGAAGTTGAAGGAAAAAAAATCACTCTTTCAGGAATTGCAAAGGGTTCAGGAATGATTAGGCCAGACATGGCAACAATGCTAAGCTTTATAGTCAGTGATATAGGTGCTTCACAAGAAGAATTACAAAATTGTCTAAATGTCGCAGTCAAGCAATCATTCAATCGCATTACAGTTGATGGCGACACCTCGACAAATGATGCTTGCTCGCTTAGTGCGACAAACCAATCTGGGATTCTCTTCAGTGAGTGTAAGGATGAATTTCAAAAGGCTTTAAACGAAGTAACTAAAAAGCTTGCACATATGATTGTTAAAGATGGTGAAGGCGCAACAAAATTTGTAGAAATCAATGTCAGTGGACTTCAGTCCAGTGACGACTGCCTAGAAGTGGCTTATACTGTCTCTCATTCACCTCTTGTTAAAACAGCTCTATTTGCGAGTGATGCAAATTGGGGAAGAATTCTTGCCGCAGTGGGACGCTCTAAAGTAGAAGGGATTACTTTTGAAAATATCAATATTTTCTTAAATGATCTTCAGATTATTGATTCGGGAGAGATTAGTGGTCAATACACAGAGGATGCTGGAAGCAGTGAAATGAAAAAATCTGAAATCATCATTAGAATTGAGTTGGGTTCCTCTTTTAATAATGAGAGCGTTTGGACAACAGATCTTTCTTATGACTATGTAAAGATTAATGCAGAATACAGAAGTTAAGACTTATAAATACTCACCCACTTTAGTATTATCGATAACGTATTGTTTGAACCGTCTAGCAATGGGAGATAATTCTGCATCAGCATGATGCACTATATGCCATTGTCTAATAATTGGAAATGGGTCAACGTTGAGCTCCTTAATGATTTTATTTTTAAGCTGTAGGCTAACTGAATGCATTGATACAAATCCAACTCCTAATCCTGCCTGAACAGCCTCCACGATTGCCTCATTAGAGTTTATTTGGATATCCGAATTGAAGTTTAAGCCTGTAAATCTCTCAATAGTAATTCTAGTTCCTGATCCAACTTCTCTAGTAAGCAAAGTCTCTTCTGAAAGATCTTTAATTGTTACCTTTTTCTTATTAAGAAGATTGTTTTGAGGATGTGCAATAGCAATCAATGGATTCTTCATAAATGCTTGAGAAATTAATGGAATATCTTTTGGTGGTTCGCCCATTATTACTAAATCAGCATTATTATTTTTTAAATTATCTAGCAGGGCATGACGATTAGTCACATCAATATAAAAAGTCATTTTAGGAAATTCTTTTTTAAACTTTGAAAGTAAGGCGCTAATAAAAGAGTTTGCAGTGGTGGCAACAGCTATTTGAAGATGACCTGAATCAGGATTAAGTATTTCATTAATTTCGAGTTTTGAGGTTTCAAGTGTATTTATAGTTTCAATTGCTGTCTTATAAATTTTCTTACCAACAAAAGTAGGACTAATTTTTTTTCCATTTATATCGAATAATTTAGCACCTATGCTTTCTTGTAATTGTTGAACTTGCATATATACCGCAGGTTGTGTGATATGGAGCTCTTTACTGGCAGTTGTAAAGCCGCCAAGTCTTATCACTGACTCGAAACTATAGAGCTGTTTTAAAGTGTAATTAATCATAAGTAAAACTAATTATTTTATAAATAAATATTATTTTACATTATTTATAGTGGCATCTATAATGACTTTCATTTTTAAATATATTATTAATACAAGGGGAGTAAAGCATGGCAAAGAAAGGATATGACGCCGGAGTAAAAGAATATAGAGACACCTATTGGATGCCCGAATATGAGCCAGTAGATACTGATATTCTTGCATGTTTCAAAATAACACCGCAGCCTGGCGTTCCAAGAGAGGAAGTTGCTGCAGCAGTAGCCGCTGAATCTTCAACAGGAACTTGGACTACTGTATGGACAGATTTGTTGACGGATCTTGATCACTATAAAGGTCGTGCCTATAGAATTGAGGATGTTCCAGGATCTGATGATGCTATCTATGCTTTTATTGCTTACCCAATAGATCTATTTGAAGAAGGTTCAATTGTTAATGTGCTTACCTCTCTAGTTGGAAACGTATTTGGCTTTAAAGCTTTGCGAGCGCTAAGACTTGAAGACATTCGTTTTCCGATTGCTTATGTGATGACATGTGGTGGTCCACCTAATGGTATTCAAGTTGAGAGAGACAAAATGAATAAGTATGGTCGCCCAATGCTGGGATGCACCATTAAGCCTAAACTAGGTCTTTCAGCGAAGAATTATGGAAGAGCCTGTTACGAAGGGCTTCGTGGTGGTTTAGATTTTACAAAGGATGATGAAAACGTAAACTCTCAACCATTTATGCGCTGGAGAGACCGATTCGGTTTTGTGCAAGATGCTATCGAAAGAGCAGAGAAAGAAACAGGTGAACGTAAAGGGCACTATCTAAACGTTACTGCTCCAACTCCTGAAGAAATGTACAAACGCGCTGAGTATGCTAAGGAACTTGGAACTCCAATTATTATGCATGACTTTTTTACAGCCGGCTTTACAGCAAACACTGGACTTGCAAATTGGTGCCGTGATAACGGCTTATTGCTTCATATACACAGAGCAATGCATGCAGTAGTTGATAGGAATCCCAATCATGGTATCCACTTTAGAGTTCTTGCAAAATGTTTACGTCTTTCTGGCGGAGATCATATGCACTCTGGGACCGTTGTAGGAAAGCTTGAGGGTGACCGAGATTCCACTTTAGGCTGGATTGACTGTATGCGTGACAGCTTTATCAAAGAGGACCGATCAAGAGGTATTTTCTTTGATCAAGATTTTGGCGCAATGCCTGGAATGTTGCCTGTTGCATCGGGAGGAATCCATGTATGGCACATGCCAGCTTTGGTTAATATTTTTGGTGATGATTCAGTTCTTCAGTTTGGAGGCGGTACACTGGGACATCCATGGGGTAATGCTGCTGGAGCTGCTGCAAATCGAGTTGCTGTTGAGGCTTGTGTAGAGGCTAGAAATGCTGGAAGAGACCTTGAAAAAGAATCTAAAGATATTCTTACTAATGCAGCAAAACATTCACCAGAGCTTAAAGTAGCTATGGAGACTTGGAAAGAGATTAAGTTTGAGTTTGATACAGTAGACAAGCTAGATATTCAGCACAAATAAATCTAATTAATAGTTAATTATTAATAAATATATAAGGAAAATATTATGAGTAAAGTTCAAGATTACCCATCTAGATTAAGTGACAATGCGAGTAGAAAGTTTGAAACTTTTTCTTACCTACCTGCGATGACTGATAAACAAATTCGTGAGCAAGTTCAGTATATTGTTGACCAAGGTTACAACCCTGGAGTTGAGCATACTGAGGTTGAAAATGCTACGGGAAATTATTGGTACATGTGGAAGCTTCCAATGTTTGGTGAAACGGATATTGATACCATCTTGGCAGAATGTAAAGCCTGTCATGATGCTAATCCAGATAATCATGTGCGTTTAATTGGATACGATAACTACGCACAGTCTCAAGGAGCATCAATGGTTATTTACAGAGGCAAAGGATTTAAATAATCAAGTAAAATCATGATAGCTTGATTGGATAAACCCCTGTCTATAAGCAGGGGTTTTTTTTTCGAAAGGAATAAAAAAATGAATGAACTAGACCAATATAAAATTTTAAAAAAGCCATTTTATCAGCCACAAGAAGATGAAATTGATATGTATACAGCTGCCTACATGAATCGTATGCCGGTTATGTTAAAAGGACCTACAGGTTGTGGTAAATCTAGATTTGTTGAATATATGGCCTATAAATTGAAAAAACCATTAATTACTGTTGCCTGCAACGAAGACATGTCCGCAAGTGATCTAGTAGGACGCTTTTTGCTTGATAAAGAAGGCACGATTTGGCAAGATGGCCCACTAGCAATGGCAGCTCGATATGGCGGTATTTGTTATTTGGATGAGGTCGTTGAAGCAAGACAAGATACTACTGTTGTCATTCATCCATTAACAGACTATCGAAGAACGCTTCCTCTTGATAAAAAGGGTGAATTAATAGAAGCACATC
This sequence comes from uncultured Gammaproteobacteria bacterium, assembly GCA_902512035.1. Taxonomy (GTDB): domain Bacteria; phylum Pseudomonadota; class Gammaproteobacteria; order PS1; family Pseudothioglobaceae; genus Pseudothioglobus. The sequence goes on along the minus strand of CABXHG010000003.1, from coordinate 24,735 downwards.
CTGATTTTCAGCTAGTAATTTCATATAATCCAGGTTATCAAAATCTGATGAAGGATCTTAAACAATCGACTAAACAGAGATTTTGTGGTTTTAATTTTCAATATCCAGATGAAAAAACTGAGGCGCATATAATTTCAAAAGAATCTGGTGTTGACAAAGATACAGCACTTAAGTTAGTTCAGATTGCACAAAGAGCTAGAAACCTTGTAGGTCATGGTTTAGATGAGGGAATTTCTACCAGGTTATGCGTTTATGCTGGACAACTCATTGCAGATAAAGTAAGCGAAAAGTCAGCCTGTAAAATTGCAATGGTCAATCCTATTACAGACGATTTAGACATTGTAGATACTTTGAATGCAGCGATAGATACTTTTTTTGATTAATAATTACTATGAGTTCCGTCCAACTATCGGATTTCGAGAATAAATTTAGGAATCCTTCTGACATTCTCCATGATGCTCTAAACGGAAGTTTTTTAGAAGCATCAAAAGTAATGACACCCAATGGTCTCAAGGTATATTTGGACGGCGCTGGGGCTCTTCATGCAATGGGGAAAGGCGAAGATATGGTTATCTCATTCTTAGAAGAGACTCCTATGGTTGTTAGAGAAGTAGGTGAATCCATCATTGGCGAAATTATCTTCTCGATAATGAAGATGTCTTCCCAAACTTCAACGGCAGTTATAGTACTAATGATTTCAAGTCTTCCTAATGTAGCAAGACGAATGAGTGATTTTGATTTAATGAAGGGCTACCTTAGGCTATTGGAGAGAATGATTGCTCTTGCCCCAAGAGGCATGAGGCCAATGCTTAATAATATTGATCTTTTGACTAGTAAGCTTACCCTGGGAGGCTTGAGGCGATGGGTGCTTTATGGTGCTGAAACCTTCAATCGAGACTTTAAAGCTCAGATTGCTTATTTTGAATTAAGTAGTGCTGAATCCTTGCAAATTCTTGAGCAAGAAAGACGCGGCACTTTATTTATTGATAATCAACGAAAGTTACAGTTTTATCTTAGAGCGTTTTATGATCGTGACTTCTTTCTAAGGCCAACTTCTGGAGATTATGAGACTAAAAGGGGTCTCAAGCCATATATTGAGTATGGTGTGATGCATATTCCAGATGCATATGATGATCATCAGCACTCCTCAGGTAAAGTCATCCCGGGTATTGACTGTTACAGAGCTGTTTGTGCTCATGCTGCGGCTCATATAATAGAGACAACTTCTTCTTTCAAGGGTGATGCACTTAACCCTCTTCAGGTTTCCTGTATATCACTTATTGAAGATTTAAGGGTTGAGCTAAATACAATAAAAAAATTTCCAGGAATGAAGAAACTTTGGATCGCTTTGCATCCAGAAGATAGTGACCTTAAGGATCTTAATCCTTTTATTACTGACCTTGTAGACTTCTCTCGTTCTGCTTTAGATTCTCATTACAAGACAAAGCAAAAATTTAATTCAAAATTCTTGAAAGTATTTAGGAAAAAAATGGCTTCTTCTTCAGATCAATCTGAGATGAGCTATGAATTGGGAATGAATTACTATGAACTCATCAAATCAGAAACAGATGTAAAAATTAGTGCATCGGCCTTAGTCGCGACTCCAATTCTATATAGAGATGATAATCGTTATATTTGGGAATATGAAGAGTTGGACTGGGTATCTGAGGGAAATGACTATGTTCCTGCTAGCCAAAGACAGGTTCGTCGAAAAGCAAATATTATGGAAATGTATAACGAGCTTGATGTAGAAACTGCTGGTGATGATGCCCAAGAAATTTGGACTCTAGAAACTGAGTATTTTCCTGATGAATTAGACGGCGTAAGTATCAACGAAATTGAAGGTAAAGAGCCTGTAAGTGAGCCTTTTCACTACAATGAATGGGATTACCAATTACAACTTTATCGTCCAAATTGGGCAACTTTATATGAAAGAAGATTGCGGAAAGGAGATTTTGAAAAGATTAATAAAATCTTGAAAGAGCATAAACCAATAGCTAACCAACTGAAAAACGCAATTGATCAAATGCAGCCACAAGGACTTGTAAAGTTTAAAAAACAACAAGAGGGTAGTGATCTGGATATTGATTCATGTGTAACAGCTCTTGCTGATATAAGGTCAGGGAATACTCCTACAGACAGGATATATGTTAAAAAAATCCAGCATATTAGAGATGTGTCAGTAAACCTTCTTATGGATTTATCTGAATCAACAAATGATATGGTAGTTGGCAGTGACAAAACTATTCTTGAATTGATGATAGAGGCAACTTCACTCCTTTCATGGGCTATTGATAAGATTGGAGATAATTTGACTATTTGTGGGTTTGCCTCAGACTCTAGACATGATGTCCAGTACTATCGCTTTAAGCCGTTTCATTTCAGTTTTAATGATGAGGTTAAAGGAAGACTGGCTGGAATAAAAGGTGGATTATCAACACGGATGGGAACAGCAATACGTCATGCAGGAATAGATTTATTGACTCAATCATCACCTAAGAAAATATTATTAGTTCTAACAGATGGAGAACCAGCTGATATTGATGTCGATGATCCACAACATTTACGTTTAGATGCAAAAAAAGCAGTAGAAGAGTTGAGGAGCCATGGGATTGTAACATTTTGTATAAGCCTTGACCCATATGCTGATGAGTACGTTGCAAGAATCTTTGGAAAAAATCGATTTATGGTGATTGATAACCTTCAAAAATTGCCTGAAAGATTACCACAATTATTTATTTCATTAACAAAGTGACTAAACAAGTGAAGGATGAAAAATTAATTGATTTTGATCCAAGCTATCCCTCTTTGCTTCCTGAAGACTGGAAGGACAGAAGTGCACCGACAATATATGAAATTTTGGCTACAACGAATACGCTCAAGCGAATGTATTCTGACACAGTGCAAGAGATTGAATCAGGAGAAATTAGTAATGATATTGGTGAAGAATCACTAAGAAAGATTGCTACAAACTATCAATCTGTTAAATCACTTCTTTTTCAGCCAAGATAAAAAATATGAACCTTAGTAGTTTTAGATCTGAAATAAAAAAAATAGACCAAGATTTTCTGCAGTCGATTCTTGATGGCTCTGCCTTAGTTATGGTTAGGGATGAGGCATTAGGTCTTGGCAGCTCTAATGGGGCTTTTGTTATTTTTTGGATAGAAGATGAAAAATTCTCTTCTGTTGATGATTTGAGAGATTATTTAGACAATGAGGCTGAAGATTTACTGACAAATTATTATCAGCATAGCCCCTTAAGTAAAGAATATTTTGAAAAAAAATTATCAGATTTGATGCTGGAATATGGTGAAGATTCATTTGCTTCACAGCCTGGCGAAATGCCAGAAAAAAGCATTATTATTTCTAATGGTGAATTGCAAGTTTTGAGCGATAAAGATTATATTTTTAAATATGGCTTATATCTAAAACTTGAAGACAAATTAACTCCTCAAATTTCAGCTGTTAAAGCAAAAAATTGGCTTCAGTCCGGAACCGCCTATAACGATTATATTGCAATCAATGTTTTTCGCTTTAGTTCAATTGAATAATTAGAATTACTGTTGTAAAATCCTTGCTCTATTAATGGGGCTGTATATGAACCAACATCAAAATTTTTTAAACTCTGTCATTCAGCGATTGGGTATTGGCAGATCAAATAAAAAAACCATAAATCCAGAAAACTTAATTAATCTTTGCAATCAGCTTGTAAGTAAAAATGGTGAGGCAACGCTGTTCTCTTTAGCAAAAATAATATTAGAAGATTTTGAGGCGCTTTCAGAAGAACAAAAAAAATCATTTTTCACTCAATTACTTATACAGTTTAGTGTTGATCGCCCCTCATTAAAAAATGCACTCAAAAAGCTAAATTATGATGATGAAGCGCAGTTAAGAGAGCTCCATAAGATAATTGAGCCTAAGAGTCAGGAGTTACTTAGAAGGCTAAATCAAGCTCCAAATGGAATGCCATCTTTATTAAAAATGAGAGAGTCATTATTAAAATATATTAAGGATTCTCCTGAGTTAAAGCCACTCGATTTTGATTTTGTACACTTATTCAAGTCATGGTTTAATCGCGGTTTTTTAAAACTAGAGCGTATTGATTGGTCGACAAGTGCTCACGTCCTTGAAAAAATCATGGAATATGAAGCTGTTCATGATATTTCAGATTGGCAAGATCTTCAAAATAGAGTTGCCGCTGCTGATAGAAGGCTCTATGCTTTTTTTCACCCTGCGCTTCCCAATGAGCCTCTTATTTTTATTGAGGTTGCGTTAATGAATGAGGTCCCAGAGTCAATCATGCCAATTCTGGACACATCGGTTAAAGCTATTGACCCTTATAGTGCTAATACCGCGGTGTTTTATTCTATCTCTAATTGCCAAATGGCACTAAAGGGAGTTTCTTTTGGTAGTTTCTTGATTAAACAAGTAGTTTCAGAAATCCAACTAGAGTTTAATCAAATCAAGCAGTTTGTGACGTTATCGCCCATTCCAGGCCTAAGAAAATGGGTTGAAGAGGTAAATTTATCTGATAATAATGAGTTGCCAGAAAATATAATCAGCCATATAAAATCTTGCGATGATAACTCATCACCAGATTCTTTATCTTTAGTTAGATTGACATATTATTACTTGACTCAAGTAAAAAATAAAAATGGTCATGCATTAAATTCTGTTGCCCACTTTCATCTTGGAAATGGCGCTTCGATTGTTGATATACATCCAAATGCAAACGATAACCAGAATGCTTTAGTTGATTCATGGGGTGTTATGGTGAATTACCTATATGATTTAGATTTGGTAGCAAAAAATCACGAAGATTATGCAAATCAAAAACCCGTTGCTGTTTCATCAAAGTTAACAAAATCTGTCCAAATTAAAAAGAAAAAAATTATAGCTTATTAGTTCAATAAGTAATAAGCCCAACTCACCAAACCAAATAAAACTATTTGATGCGTTAGGTAAATAATTAATGCGTGCTGACCGATTACTTCAAGCCAGTTTGAGCGAAATGTAAATACTTTTTGATAATAAGGATAATGACCAAGGTAAATGCCTAAAAATACAAAGGATAGCCATGGAAATAGGGGGTAATAATCGACACTTCCAATTGGTAAATACGATTCAAACATACTTGAAAGAATACTCAAATTTGGTTGATCAAATACTGCAGCAATAAGGATAATTATCGCAATTAAGAGAGAAGTCTTTGGTAAGTTAATAAATGCTACTGCTATCAGAGATGAAGTCCATATCAAATGGAGTATGCCAAAGTAAACCCATCCATCAGGAAACATTAAGTAAGTTCCAGCAGAGACCAAAAGCGCTGCAATACCTAAATAAATTAATCGCTTAATGAATTTTCTTAGTTGAAGATTTTTACTATGAGCAATGACTAGACTGATTCCAACAGCGCTCAAGAAAAGAAAAACAATCAGGCAACGCCAAGCTATTCCTCCCCAATGAGTAAACAAAGGTATGCTGGTAAATTCAAATGAATTCAGGTCGTATATAAAGTGGAATGCAATCATCATAATAATCGCTATGCCGCGCATCAAGTCTAGTGATGAGTCTCTTTGATTAGACATAATTAAAGCTTAAATTACTCAAACGCTTGAGAAACAAAAGACTTATCGATTGTGATAATTGACTCATCTAAAAGCTCTAGGCATTTGGGAACTGCTAGAAACACTGCTCCAAGACATACCGCAATTGCTACAGGCTTTCCAGGAAGGTTAATAATTAAACTGTTCCCACGTGTACCCGCTAACTGCCGGGAAAGAATTGCTGTTGGAACTGTTCGAAGCGATACTGATCTCATCTGTTCTGCAAAACCATCAAAAATTCTCTCACATACTGCTTCAGTAGCCTCAGGAGTGACATCTCTTGTTGTTGGACCTGTCCCCCCTGTTGTAAGAATCAGGTTACAACCATGATTGTCACTCATATCTATTAATGTTTCTTCTATCAAGGGCTGTTCATCTTCAATTACTTTGGTAGAAATTTCATAGGGACAAGTAACTGCTTTAGAAATCCATTCTTGCATTGCAGGACCGCTTATATCTTCATAAACTCCACGAGCAGCCCTATCAGAGATAGTAAGAAAACCAATTTTAATCTTTTTGCTAGTCATATTTCTTTATCCTCCAGTAACAGGAGGGAAAAAAGCTACCTCATCTTCATTATTAACTAAGGTGGCTTCAGAGGCTATTTCGTGGTTTACAGCGCATAATAAGTTCTTTGGGAAATATTGTTCACCGTATTTTTTTACTAATTCCTCTTTAATTAATGAAATTGTGACGGGTGAACTAAAGTTTATGTTCTCATCTGAGGTATTTAAATTTTCTTTCAGAGACGCAAAGTAAAGAATCCTCATCCACCCATCTCCACCATTTGTCGATTACTGATATTATCAACAACAGAATCAAAAAAATGTTTTTCAGGTTTTTTTGTTATTGCGTTGAGAATCAAACGCTTAACCTGATCATCATTCATTCCAGACCTTATGGCGTCTCGAAGTGATACAGAGTCTTTTTGACCAAGGCAAAGAATTAATTCCCCTTTTGCTGTAAGTCTGACACGATTACAGCTACTGCAAAAATTATTAGAAACTGCGGAAATAGTTCCAACACTGGTATTAGTGCCTTTAATTTTTAGTACTTTTGCAGGCCCATCAGTCTGCTTTGAATCTGCAACTGTAAGTTTGTCACCATAGCTTGAATAAATTCTATCAAGGATATCCTTTTCACTATAGTGTCTATCAATTGCCTCAATTCCGGCAAGGCCAATAGGCATCGTTTCAATAAATCGAAGGTCTAGGCCTCTATTTATTGCAAAGTCAATCATTGATTCAATCTCATCATCATTGATACCTTTCATGACAACCATATTCAGCTTAATTGGCTTCATTCCAGAATTAATTGCAGCATCAATACCTCTGATTACAGTATCTAGATTTCCATCTCGAGTTATGTCTTTAAAGCGCTCAGGGATGAGCGAATCAATTGAAATATTAGCTCTATTAATGCCATGATTTTTTAGCTTCAAGGCCATTGAGGGTAAAAGGTGGGCATTCGTTGAAAGTGGGATATCACTCAAACCTGGAATCTCTCCGAGCATTTTTGTTAAGTCAAGAATATCTTTGCGAAGAAGAGGTTCACCTCCAGTCAGGCGAACCTTGGTAACACCTAATTCAGCAAACAAAGCTACAATTTTTGCAATTTCTTCAAAAGTAAGAACTTGAGATTTTTTAGTGTGTGTCTGGTGATCCTCATCTCTGCAGTAATGACATCGATAATTACAGTGATCAGTAACTGAAACCCTTAAGTAGGTAATTTTTCTGTTAAATGGGTCGATGATCTGACTCATGATTCTAAAATCCAGTGACCAGATTTACCACCTTTTTTTTCTAATAGTTGAACGTTATCAATACGCATAAAACGATCAACAGCTTTACACATATCATAAACCGTAAGAGCGGCTATACTAGCTGCAGTCAGCGCTTCCATTTCAACTCCTGTTTTGCCATTCAGTTTTGCAACAGAAACAATTTCAATACAGCTATCTTCAGCATTAGGAGTCAGCTCAACACTCACCTTAGAGAGCATTAGAGGATGACAGAGTGGGATAAGTTCAGAGCATTTTTTCGCAGCCTGAATGCCTGCTACTCTGGCTACAGCGAGAACGTCTCCCTTTTTATGAGAGCCAGAGATAATTAAGTCTAATGTTTCAGATTTCATAAAAACTTTAGCACCTGCTTTGGCCTCACGTGCCGTAACATTTTTCTCAGAAACATCAACCATCTGAGCCTCACCATTTGAATTAATGTGTGTTAGTTTGCTCATCGTGTTAATTCACTCAATGGATAATAATTAAGAATGGTACCACTATCAAAAGTAGTATTTTCAGGTATCTCAATAAATCCATCAGCCCACACTACAGAGCTCATGACATCAGAGCCTTGTTTTGGATACAAGTTTGCTAATGGAATTTCTGAAGAATAGTCAATTCGAACTCGAGCGTATTCACGTCTTGGTTTTGCACGTTTACAATCAAAATTTGATTTAACCTTTATTACTTTAGTTTCAAAGTGACTATTTCCCTGCATTTTTTTAATAAATGGTAATGCGAAAATACAATATGTAACAAAGCTAGATACTGGATTTCCTGGAAGCCCAATAAATGGAATATTTTTTACTTGACCATAGGCGAGTGGTTTCCCTGGTTTCATTTTGATTTTCCAAAGGTTAATTGAGCCAAGTTTCTCAACGGCAGGTTTAACATGGTCTTCTTCGCCTACTGAAACTCCACCAGTAGTCATAATCAAATCACACTCTCTCGACAGATTTTCAAGTGCGTCACAAGTTGAATCAAAATTATCTTTAATATTACCAAGATTAATGACATCACAACCTGCTTTATTTAAGACTGCTACTAGTGCATAGCGATTGGAGTTGTATATTTTCCCGGGTGTTAGAGAGTTTCCAGGCTCCACTAATTCATCTCCAGTAAAGAACACACCCACCTTAAGTTTTTTAAAGACTTCAAGTTCTCCAATTCCGACAGATGCTGCAAGAGATATATCTTCGGGTTCAATTTTTTTTCCAGCACTTAGGATAACATCTTTCTGCAGAATATCATTTCCAGTCGGACGAATATTTTCGTTTAATTTAATGGCTCTAGTAATTGTAATGTTGGAGCCATCTTCAGAAAGCTGACATTCCTCTTGCATAATAACAGTGTTCGCTCCTGGTGGAATTGGTGCGCCAGTAAATATTCTTGCCGCATTTCCTTTTTTAAGTTCATTTCCTGTGGAGCCGGCAGCAATTCTATCTACAACATTAAAGGTTTGATTTATCTCGCTTAGGTTGTTCTCATCAAGCGCGATTGTATAGCCATCCATTGCGCTGTTATCAAAACCTGGTACATTAATTTTAGAGCGAATATCTTTTGCAAGTATTCTGCCAATTGAATTATCTAAAGTAGAAATTTCAGTTTCACTTAAAACGACCGCTGAATCAATTAGGAATGCTAATGCATCATCCGCGCTCATAAGAGAATCATTAAACATTAATGAGCTTGATTTAATAGATTGATCATTCATGAGGTTCTATATTTTTCGGTTTCATTAGGTATATTATACAATTGCAAGAAATTTTCCAAAATACAAATAACTTGAAAAAAGAACGAGAAATAAGTGAATAAAATTTTACAAAATGAAATTTCAGCAGTTATCTTGTCAGGCGGTCAGGGACTGAGAATGAATGGAAAAGATAAGGGTTTGGTAGAATTTAGAGGTCTCCCATTGATAGCCCATGTGATCAGTGTAGTTAAGCCTAAAGTAGGTCATATTTTTGTTAGTGCCAATAGAAGTTTTGATGAGTATTCATTGTATGGTGAAGTCATAGCGGATGATCTTGAAGGGTTTCAAGGACCCTTAGCTGGAATTTCGAAAGCCCTCAAGACTTGTTCAACAGATTATCTTTTGGTTCTGCCCTGTGATAGTCCACTAGTTGATTCATTGCTTGTTGATGAATTAATTAACAAAATGCAGTTAAGTGATGCTGATATTTGTGTTGCACATGATGGCTCAATCATGCATGCAACATTTGCCCTGATGAAGTCAAATCTTGTCAAAAGTTTAGAGCAATTTCTAGATAAAGGTGGCCGAAAGATGGCTCTGTGGTATCGCCAGCAGACATTAGAAAGGGTTGATGTTTCAGATCGTTTGGCGGTTTTAACTAATCTTAATAAGCTTGAAGAATTAGATTTTTAGCGCTTCCATCGGCTTTTTTGTTTTTTATCAGTTTCTCTACTCTCAACCCATTTTTCCTCCTTATCCGAAATCTCTTTTTTCCAGAATGGAGCATCAGTTTTTAAGTAATCCATTATAAAGTTACATGAATCAAAGGCCTCTTGTCGATGTTCACTTGTGGTTATGACTAATACAATTTGATCTCCGATGCAAAGAGTCCCAACTCGATGAATAATCGTTATTGATTGAAGTTCCCATTTATCCCTTGCTTTATTAGCGATTGATTCAAGAGATTTTTCTGTCATTTCAGGATAATGCTCGAGAGTTAGAGAGACAAGAGATTCATTATTTAAGTCTCGAACAGTCCCAATAAAGCTGACAATTGCTCCGACGTTTGGGCTAGCAGATTTGATAAGCTCAACTTCAGTAGTTAAGTCAAAATCTTCAGTTTGAACAACAATTTTATCCATTATTTGATTTTATCGCTTTTAGAGTCAGTTTAATGATCTTTGATTTTTTTAAATGAATTATAATTTTATAGTGATTACAATAAATAAATCTTAATGAAAAAAATTTCACTTGAATATTTGAAGACTCTAGATAATGGAGACCCACTCTCTCACTATAGAAAAGAGTTCTCTTTACCAAAAAATACAATTTATTTTGATGGAAATTCACTAGGCCCTCTTCCTAAAAGAACTATAGAAAATCTTAAGAGAACGATTAATGAAGAATGGGGGAAGGATTTAATCAATAGTTGGAACAATGCAGAATGGATTAATTTGCCTCAAACATTAGGTAACAAAATTGCGCCTTTACTTGGCGCTAACCCTGGCGAAGTTATTGTGGTTGATAGTACTTCGATTAATTTATTTAAGGTTCTGACTTCAGCATTGAAATTAAATAAAAATAGAAAAAAAATTGTTAGTGAAGCTCTAAATTTTCCTTCTGATCTTTACATTTTAGAGGGTGTCAATGAAATGCTAAATAATCAATATGAGAGATGCTTAATAGAAGATGATAATGCAATTGAGCAATACATAGACTCCTCTACTGCAGTTGTAATGCTTTCACACATTAACTATAAAACAGGGCGCATTAGTGATATGAAGAAAATTACTGATTATGCTCACAATAAAGGAGCGCTTGTAGTCTGGGATTTAAGTCATAGCGTTGGAGTGATGCCATTAGATTTGCAAAATATTGGCGTAGATTTTGCTGTTGGTTGTACTTATAAGCACTTGAATGGTGGGCCAGGGGCGCCTGGTTTTTTATATGTAAAAAGTGATTTAATTGAAAAAGTATCACAGCCTTTAACAGGATGGCTCGGCCATATTGACCCATTTGCGTTTGATGGTAAATACATTCCTGCGAATAGTATCAGTAAATATATTTGTGGAACTCCAGCTATTCTCTCTTATAAGGCAGTAGAAAGTGGCCTTGAAATCTTTAAAGGGATATCAATGGAACTGGTTCGAAAGAAGAGTATTCAGCTATCAGAAGTTTTTATTGATTTAATTCAGCAAGAGTGTGGTGAATATAGATTTGAATTATTTTCCCCATCTAATGCTGACCAAAGAGGCAGTCAAATTTCATTTAAGCATGAAAATGCCTATCCAATTATGCAATCATTAATCTCTCAGGGCGTTATCGGTGACTACCGTGAACCTAATATTTTAAGGTTTGGCATTTCGCCTCTATATATGAGGTATCAAGATATCTGGAAAGCAATAATGTGCTTGAAAAATATCATGCAATCAAATGAGTGGGATTCGTTAAATTTCAAAAAAAGAAATTATGTGACTTAATGGATTATTTTCATTAAATGATTAAACTTTTTTAGAAAGGCCACCCACAATGGTTATACCTAGTGCAACTGATGGCCCTATACCCAAAGCGAATATTATTGTTCCAAGCCCAACAACCTCTCCCAGTAGCTTCTCTAAATTATTTAGAAGACAAATTGAACCTAAAATAACGACACTAATCTCAATCGTAGTTCGAATTGAGTAAATTGGCATATTGGTGACCTTCTGAAGCCCCATCATTAAGCCGTCTCTTGGTCCAGCACCAAGATTACAAATTAAGTAGAATCCACTTCCAATTCCAATAGTTAAGACACCGATGACCACTTGCAACACCTTGAGTGGGTAATACTCTGGATAGGGCAAAAAATAGACAGAAAACTCAATAGTTAGCGCAATTATAAAGGCGTTTAATATTGTTCCCATTCCTGGCTTTTGTTTAAGTGGGATCCATAACAAGAGAACAAACACACTAATAACAAATGTAGAAAGACCTAGCGACCAATCTGTAAGGTTTGAAATTCCTTGAGCCAGAACTGTATATGGGCCAACACCTGCGCCACTAGTAATTAATAGACTTTCTCCCAATCCAAACAGAAATAATCCAAACACAAGAAATATAAAGGTTAAGGGCTTAGGTTTTAAATCAAATGAGTCCTCAGAGCTCCAAACGACCGTGGGAATTTTTTTTATAGTAAATGTTTCAGTGAGGAGTCTCATTGATTGATGAAGAAAAAAAATATGTTAATAATACAGTTGTTTTTGCTTATTCTTTTATAGAGTATAAATTATTAAATTTATCTTCTCAGTTTCAGAATTTAGTTATTATCATAGCTTTATGGAAGTTGAATTATTATTTTAGGTCGAAACAGTTTAAATCATATGGCAATATTAATTAATCAATCTGATATTCAAAGTTTTAAAAAGGATGGCGTTGTTCTTCTTAGAGGTATATTTAGTGAATGGATTGACATATTAATTCAAGGTGCAGAGTTTCATATTAAGAACCCGAGTGAAAGGGCTTTAATTCACCATAAGAAAAATTATCAAGGTCAATTCTTAGAAGACTTTTGTAATTGGAAGCGCATCCCTGAATATTCAGATTTTATTTTTAACTCGCCTTTAGCATCAATTGCCTCTAGTTTGACAGAATCAAAATCTGTGCAGTTTTTTCATGACCATTTTTTTTACAAAGATGCAAACTCTGGAGTTCCTACACCTTGGCATCAAGATATGCCTTATTACTGCGTTTCGGGACATCAAACAGTAAGTTTTTGGATGCCATTAGAGTCTAGAGATAAAAATGTTTCATTAAGATCATTAGCTGGCAGTCACCTACTCAAAAAAGAAATACGACCTACAAGCTGGTCTAATAATGAAAGCTTTTATGAAGATAGTGAAGCATTTATGGACCTGCCAGATAGTGATGATTATGAAATAAAAGAGTGGAGGACTCAGCCTGGGGATGTTATAGCATTTAATTTCAAGACTATTCACGGAGCTAATGCAAATTTAAATGACAAGATTAGTAGAACCCTTTCTTTTAGGTTGCTCGGTGATGACGTTGTTTTTAGAGATCGTCCAGGAAGAACTTCACCAAGCTTTCCGGATATCAATCAAAAAAATGGTGAACGCCTAAGAGAAGATTGGTTTCCTACTCTTTTGAATAGTTAAAGCCTATGGATATTGCTAACTTCTCAATTGAAATTCTAGCTTTTTTATTTGTAGTTGGTGTGATTGCTGGCTTTCTTGATACGCTTGTAGGCGGAGGTGGTTTGCTTGCAGTACCTGCACTCTTATTAAGTGGTATTCCTCCAATTTACGTTCTAGGAACGAATAAGTTTCAGGGAAGTATGGGTACTGGCATAGCTACTTTTCTACTCTTACGCAAAAAAAAGTTAGATTGGAAATCAGTCAAAAAATTAATGATTGCAGCATTTATTGGCTCAGTAATAGGAGGTATCATAGTGCAGTTTATTGATACCCAAGTTCTTTCGTTCGTCATTCCAGTTGCCCTTGTTTTTATTGCAATTTATTTTATTATTTCACCAAAACCTAAAACCATTAGTTCAAACTCTAAGTCTCATAATAAATTCGAATCATATGCCGTTCCAGGAGTAGGTTTTTACGATGGGATGTTTGGACCTGGGGCTGGCTCTTTTTATGTTATGACAGGTGTAATGCTAAAAAAACTTGAAATTATTCAAGCAACAATATTGGCAAAACCTCTTAATTTCGCATCAAATATTGGTGGCTTTGTCGTATTTTTTATATTTGGACATATCGCCTTTTTTGTTGGACTGATTATGATGCTAGGGCAATTGATTGGATCTTTTATGGGTACTCATTACTTGCTGCAAGCCAATCCAAGAGTTATTAGAATTCTAATTGTAGTAATGTCTATTTCAATGCTAGCTAGATATATATACTGACTTTGAAGGTACGGGGGAGCCCCTCTCGAACTCGGAGATAGATATACACACCCTCCCTCACACATAAAACGAAGTTTGGACTTTAGTCCAAGTTGATATACAATCATAGTATGAAAAAACTAATCAAACCTTTTCCTTGAAGGTTATGCCACACGAAAATTTTTTTAAAAATTTACGTACAGTATCCAATAAACAAATTTCGGTAGCTCATGTTTGTCGAAAGATGGAGATTAATCGACAGCAATTCAATAAGTATTTAAGTGGTCAAATTTATCCTTCAAAATATAATTTAAATAAAATTTGTCAATATTTCCAATTGTCGGAAGAAGAGTTCAACCTAAAACCAAGTGAATTCCGTCTGATTGCTTCTAAAAGTCATCAGTTGGAATCAAATCCTGGGAAGATTAAGTTAAATAATACTATTGATTCAATATCCAGTCTTAGTAATGATTTGTCACGCTACGAAGGTTATTACTACAGCCACTTTCATTCGCCTGAATATCCTGGCTATATAAATCGGAGCCTGATTCATATCTATCAGTATGAGAATAATTTTTACTCAACAAGTATTGAGCATCTATGGGACAAAGAAAATGGGGGTATTCAACCAAGCCGATTTAAATACAATGGAACTGTGTTTTTTCTAGGTGATCGAATCTTTATTACTGAAGTTGAAGTGCTAACTCATAATGTTATCCATCACACAGTCTTATGCCCCAGTTATATGAATATTGTAGATTCGCTATCAGGAGTCTCAATGGGTGTAGGTAGCAAAAATTCTCGTGTGCCGGCTGCAATGAGAATTGAATTCAAATATTTAGGTAAGCAAATCAATATCAGAGAAGTATTGAGGGGTTGTGGTTTATTTAAATTAAATAGCAAGTCGATTGATTCTAATATCAAAGCGAGAATCGAAAATGAAATAAATAATCCGGAAAAAATGTTAAAGGCCTACGATAACTAGAACTCTATTACTTTAGTTTAATTTTTCTCGACTTTCAAAAATACTGTTCACATTCGGCAAAGTAATTACGCTGGAAAATTTTATTATTTATAAAAAGTGAAGCATAGTGAAGCACTTTTTTTATGATTGTGCTTCAAGTATTTTATTAATGCGAAATTATAAAATTATCAATTTTGATGTATTCTCTTTTAGGTAAGTTAAATAAAGACTATTTTTTCGAGATTGTAGTTTAAATTACTTTAAGTCTACAAAAGCTTATTCAATTGATGGTCTTTTAATGAGTTATCAATTATTAAAAAAAGGAGAAAAAATGAAAATTAATAACATTCTAAATTTTACGAAAAGGTCGATCCTTTCCGTTGGAATAGCTATGTGTTTGGCAGTCAGTGTACCAACTTATGCTGCTGAGTTAAAGATTCAGGTTCAATCTGATTTTGGACAATTGGATCCAGCTTTCTGGGCAAGTCAATCGGATCGAAACGTCATTCACGCGATTTATCCTAAGCTCATCGAGTTTAAATCCAGTAAAAACTGGGAGTGGCAGCTTTCATCTGCCGAAAGCATTGAGCAGATCGACGAACTAACTATCAAGTTCACTCTCAAGCCAGGCCTCATGTGGACGAATGGATATGGCGAGGTGTCGGCCGAGGATGTAGAATATTCTTTCGAGCGCTTCCTAAATGAAGACCTTGCCGCACCAAATGCTGGTGATTGGTCGCCTCTAAAAGATGTCGAGGTGCTCGACAAATATTCTGGACTAATCCACTTAAAAGAGCCATTCGCTCCAATCTGGTGGAGTACTTTACCCTACACGGGAGGTGCTATCCTGAGCAAGAAGGCGATGGAAGAAATGGGCGGTAAGTTTACGACCGATCCTAAAGTAACTGCAGGGCCATATAAAATTGAAAGTTGGGAGCAAGGCCAACGTACAGTCCTTGTAGCACATGATGGTTGGAACGGTGAAGCCCCTGCTTTTGATCGCCTTGAGCTGATTCCTATAAATGATCCAAAATTAGCAGAAGTTGCGTTTAAGGCAGGTCAAGTCGATATTACCCAAGTAGCCATAAGTTCTGTCCCAGGTATGCAAGCGTCTTTGTCTGATGATGAGCTTCTTGAAGTCCGTCCAAGTGCTGATTATTTTTGGCTTGGTCTTAATGCGGAAAATACAAATTTGAAGGACGCGCGGGTTCGCGAAGCGATTAAAAAAGCAATTGATGTTGAGGCGATTATTGAAGGAGCTTACTTTGGTATCCCAGAACGCTCAACGGGACTTGTCGCTCCTGGTCTTATTGGCCACCGCGAAGAGGCACAACCACCACGTGATGTCGCAGGTGCAAAAGCATTACTTGCAGATGCAGGTATCACTTCGCTTAATCTTGAGTTGGAACTTCAGAATTCAACAGATGAACAGACTGCAGCTCTAATTATTCAGTCGAATCTGGCAGAAATTGGTGTGAATCTTCAACTTAACGTGCATGAAAGTGGAACGTTTTGGAGTTTAGGTGACGAAAAAGGTGTCAATATGCAGATGACGCTTAAAACTTTCACTAGCCCGCCAGATCCAGCATGGTCTACCCAGTGGTTCCTTGAAGGACAAGCTGGAATCTGGAACTGGGAATGGTTCAAAAATGCTGAATACGAGAAACTACATTACGCAGCATTGTCAGAAACTGATTTTGGCAAGCGTGCTGAAATGTACGAGCAAATGCAGAAGCTGATGGATGAATCGCATTCCTTTGTCTGGCTGATCCATCCACCTTTAGCGCGGGTTTACAAATCGTCGATCAACCCAGGCTTGATGCCGAATGGCGACTACAAACTGCAAGACTTCGCAACTGCGAACTAAGATGTATACCCCTTGCTGGCGGAGCCTTACTTCGCCAGCAAGCTTTTAATTTTTTAACACAAAGAAAAGATTTATGTTTTCTGACAGTCATCCTCCCATTGAAGTTTCTTTATCCGATCTCCCTTATCAAGTCATCGACGAGGAAATTTATATTCCAATCTCAGATGGCACACGTCTTGCCGCAAGGATTTGGAAACCAGTTGCAAGTAGAACTGAGATATTTCCTTCAATCCTAGAATATATTCCTTATAGAAAGCGTGATGACACTCGCATCCGGGATGAAGAGCAACACGCTTATCTTGCAGGTCACGGCTATGTCTGTGTTCGTGTTGACATGCGAGGATCTGGCGATTCTGAAGGTATTCAGCTAGATGAATACCTGCCGATTGAACAGCAAGATGGTCTGGAGGTTATTGATTGGCTGTCAAAACAAATTTGGAGTAACGGCAATGTTGGTATGTTTGGCTTGTCTTGGGGAGGAATCACCTCGCTCCAACTAGCAACACATCGACCGCCTGCACTGAAAGCTATTGTGCCCGTCGGAGCTTCCGTTGACCGTTATTATGATGATGGGGCTTATTTCGTTGGTGGTTTAGCTGGCGAAACAATTGGTTGGGGTGGTGTCATGTTTGCTTTGAACGGCCGCCCGCCTGATCCTGTAATCTATGGTAATGAATGGCGGGATGCGTGGATGAAACGTCTCGAAGAACCACCTTTATTCATGAAGACATGGCTCGAACACCAACAACGCGACGACTATTGGTTGCAAGGCTCAGTTTGTACGGATTATAGCCGCATCAAAATTCCCGTCTATGCGGTCTCCGGTTGGACAGATTGCTGGCCCAACACCGTGATGCGTCTGATGAAAAATCTTACCTCAACCCGTAAAGGTCTGATTGGACCATGGTCGCATCTTTACCCAAATCGGGCAATGCCCGGACCAGGTGTTAATTTTCTAGATGAAATGCTTCGTTGGTTCGATCGCTGGTTAAAAGGCATCGAGAACGGAATAGAAGATGAACCGATGCTGACTTTATTCCGTCAGGAAGATGTCCCAGTTGATCCCTGCCATAATTGGCGTGATGGTGTTTGGCTTGACGCCCAGTCGTGGCCTGATGAAAGTCTAATGTATCGTGAGATTTGGCTTTCACCTGAGGGAACTTCAGATAGCCCTGCACAGGGACAAATGTCAATAAATTCACCTCAATCAACTGGGATGATGAGTGGGGATTACATGCCAGGGTACGGAGATATTCGAAATGCGCAGATGCCTGGTGATCAACGCAATGAAGATGCTGGATCTTTATGTTTTGATATGCCGATCCAAAAAGTACCACTTGATATTATCGGAACAACTACTGCTGAATTCGAAGTGAGCAGCGATGCCGGTAATGGATTGTTGGCTGTCCGCCTGTGCGATGTTGCACAAGACGGATCATCTACTCTAATTACCTATGGTGTCATGAACCTCGCACAGCGCGATGGGCGTGAAGTTCAAGCATCAGTTGTGCCTGATGAACGTTATTGCATTTCACTGACCCTAAATGATACGGCCTACCGTATTTTAAAAGGACATAAACTCAGGATTGCCGTTTCAAATGCAATGTGGCCAATAGCATGGCCTGTGGCAGATAAGCATAATTTAACAGTGCATTTGGCAGGTAGCCGGATTATTCTACCAAACGTCGAATTAAAGCAAAGCGATGACGACCGGGTCATATTTCAGCCCTCTCGAGTTGCTGAGACAAGTAAGGTTTCGGTTCTGGAGCCTGATCTACCTAGTAGAACCATTCTTGAAGATCTAACTACAGGCAAACGAACACTCACAATCCGCAATAATTTTGGAAAAACGCATCTAAGCAGTTCTGATCTTATGATTTCTGGCTTCACACAAGATCAGTTTGAAATCAGCAATACGGATGTCCATAGCGCCACTGCCGACTATCAGTTCTCTAAGAGGTACAAACGTGATGGATGGGATGTTGAAACTTTTGGGAAAATGACGATGACCTGCGATCAAGACGCGTTCTTTCTGAGAGGCGAAGTTCGAGCATTAGAGGACGGCAAGGAGATCTGTTGCCGACGCTGGGATGAGCGTATTCCCAGAAAAGGATTTTGAACCGATTAACGGGATAAATTTGACGTGTTGGCTTATGCTATTCAAAGAATAATAGTCTCTATTCTGATTATTATTCTCGATGTCACGGCGCTTTTTGTCATGATACAATGAACCGATGAATGGGAGAAATTTGACTTGTTAGCTTATGCTATTCAAAGAATAATAGTCTCTATTCTGATTATTATTCTTGCTGTCACGGCGCTTTTTGTCATGATACAATTTGTACCAGGCGATCCAGCCAATGTGATGCTGGGTCCTCGTGCAACACCAGAACTGAAAGAGGCGCTTCGGGAACGGTTGCATCTGAACGATGCATTCATTGTGCAAGTCTATTACTTTTTTTCTGGACTAATGCAGGGCGATCTGGGTGTAGATTTGACGTCTAACCGTCCAGTTTTGGGTATTCTTATTGAACAGGCTCCCTTCACCGCGTCGCTTGTTGCATCAACCTTGTTGGTTACGCTTTTAGGTATCCCAATTGGAACCTATGCAGCGGTTCACAGAGATGGGTTTTTTGATAAGGCAAGCGGTGTGGTTTCTGTGTCGCTGATTGCGGTGCCACCAATTGTGATTGGCCTTTACCTCATTCTTTTCTTTTCAGTATCACTCCAGCTTCTCCCTGCTATCGGTGCTGGCGAAGGGTTTTGGGAAATTCTGTTGCATCTGGTGTTACCTACTCTTGCGATTGGACTAACATGGATCGGTTATGTTTCTCGACTTGTTCGGGCGTCTATGATTGAAGTTTTAGGTCAAAACCATGTCAAAACCGCCCGTGCCTTTGGCATCCCAAACCAACGTATCTTGCGTGCTTATGTGCTGCGCGTGGCTTTACCTGCCACCATCACTGTATTAGGCGTTAGCATCGGGTTTATACTATCGAGTGCGGTCATCGTCGAGATAGTCTTTTCCCGCCCTGGAATCGGAAAGCTGATGTACGATGCAGTTATAAGCCGAAACTATCCTGTTGTTATGGGGACAGTTTTGGCGAGTACGGTGTTCATCGTAACTGCCACCACTATTTCTGATCTGCTGAATGTGATGCTTGATCCCCGTACAAAGGACGAAAATTGATGGCACAGAGAACAAACAAACACACAGGTCTGACTCGGGTTAGAAATGTCATTAGAAAATTGTGCTCAACGCCTCTTGGTTTGTTCAGTGTCATTATTGTTACCGCATTTTTTGTGGTCGGCATCACAGGTGATTGGATTGCACCATACGACCCCATCAAACTGGATATACGAGCCAAACTGCAAGGACCAAGTTCTGCGCATTGGCTTGGAACCGACCAAGTGGGTCGCGACGTGTTTTCCCGCCTGTTGGTTGGCACTAAAGTTGCTAGCTACCTCGCGGTCACGGCTGTGTCGATTTCTCTAGCAATCGGTATTTTTCTAGGAATGATCGCTGCCTTTACAAGTCGCTGGATTGATTGGTCTATGTTGTTGATTTTTGATACCGTCCGCTCTTTTCCAACACTCATGTTTGCATTAGCAGTGATCGCATTGTTTGGCCCCAGCATAAATACGATTATTGGGATTGTCGTCATCTCGACCTTTCCATCATACGCACGACTGGTGCGCACCCAAGTCCTGTCGCTTCGTAGTATGGAATACATTGAAGCTCAGCGGGCAATGGGTACAAGATTACCCCGGATCTTGATGAGGCATATTTTTCCTAATGTGATCGGTCCGGTCATGATTGTTGCCAGCATGGACATTCCGCTTGTTATTGGTGTAGAAGCAGGTTTGAGCTTTCTTGGTCTTGGCGTTCGCCCCCCTACACCAAGTTGGGGTACCATCTTGAATGACGGCTTTTCGTTTATTCGTAACACACCTTGGATTGTCATTTCAGCAGGCTTGCCGCTTATCCTGACAACAGTCGCCTTCACAACACTTGGGGAAAGGTTGCGCGATATACTTGATCCGAAACTCCGCAGATAGGTTTGAAAATGACTGAACATACTCCTCTTATTGAAATCAATGACTTAGCTATTAAATTTGGATCTCACACTGCCGTCAATAATGTAACGATGGATATCAGTCGTGGCAGAATAATGGGCCTAGTTGGCGAAAGTGGCAGTGGTAAATCCACCCTTGCAAATGCAATCATCGGCCTTCTTCCCTACGCGGCACAAATTTCACATGGATCAATTCATTTCGATGGTCGCAATCTGCTATCTTTTACGGCACAAGATTGGGGAAAAATACGAGGAAAAGATCTAGCCTATGTGTCCCAAGATCCGATGAGTGCATTAAACCCAACTCTTCGAATTGGCAAACAAATGTTGGATATCCAACATTTCAGCGAACAGAGCACCACTGAAAAGCTAGCGAATGCTTTAGCGGCACTTGAACAAGTTAGAATGCCCCAGGCACAAGCTCGTCTAAGTATGTACCCCCACGAGCTGTCTGGTGGACAAAAACAGAGAGTTTGCATCGCCATGGCAATTATGGCTAGACCAAAACTGCTGATCACAGATGAGGCTACCACTGCGTTGGATGCAACCCTTGAAGTTGAGATTGTTCGACTTCTGAAGGAATTACAAAAAGATATCGGTTGTTCAATGTTGTTTGTGACCCACCACTTAACAGTTGTGGAAGAGCTTTGTGATGATGTCACGGTCATGCACCAAGGTGATATTAAAGAATGTGGAACGGTATCAGAGGTTTTTTCAAACCCTTCTGACAAATATACTAGTAACCTTTTGACTTGTGATCCTTCGAGGATTGAAGAAAAATGCCGCCGACTTCCAATCATGTTTAATTTAGGTATAAAAGAACTGGCTGATCCTGAAACAGATCGCAAGCGGATCAACAATAAATCGCGCCCGCTCCTGTCAATTCGCCACCTTGATGTTACTTTCCGTAAACCGCGTAGCCTAATTGATATACTAACTGGAAAGCCGAAACAAAGAGTTGAAGCTGTGAAAACAGCCTCTCTAGATATTGCACCCGGTGAAACTGTTGCACTGATTGGTGAAAGTGGATCGGGTAAATCCACACTGGCCCGCGCAGCATTTCGCCTTGTACCATCTGAAAAAGGTGAAATATACTTTGATGGAACTGACTTGTTGTCCATCACAAATGCAGATATGCGCTCGTTCCGCAATGAAATGTCATTGATGATGCAAGATCCAATCGGGAGCCTTAACCCTCGTATGCCGGTTGGAACTTCGGTGATTGAACCTTTGATCGTTTCGGAAAAAGCAAGTGGTCTTAATTTACGAGACGAGGCTATCCATTTGTTGGAATTGGTGGGGTTGTCAGCGGATTTCGTGGATCGTTATCCTCATGAGATGTCCGGTGGTCAGGCTAGGCGCGTAGGAGTGGCTCGTGCTTTGGCATTGCGTCCAAAAATGATTATTGCTGACGAACCAACTGCAGGCCTTGATGTGTCTATTCAGGGAGAGATATTCAATCTGCTTGCAGAATTACGCGAAAGTATGTCATTGTCAATTCTGATTATTACTCACAACCTTCATGTCGTCAGACATTTGGCAGATCGTATGGTGATTATGTATCACGGCGAAATAGTCGAAACTGGAACTACCGAGAATGTCATTCGCACACCGAAACACGCATACACAAAGGTACTATTAGAAGCCAATTTACAAGCAAAGTATGGTGTGTAACATAACACTGTGAACTTTTGAGTCTTTCCCTCTCATATATATACTGACTTTGAAGGTACGGGTGGGGGAGCCTAGCGCAATAACGGATACATTTATACACCCTCCCTCACACATCAAACGAAATTTGGACTTAGAGCAATATAAATAACTTTAGTTCACAATATCAAATCGAGTTTTAAAATGTCTCCATTCAAAACGATCAGGGTAATTCCTACGGTAGTCCTCGAATTTTAAAATATCTTTTATTGCTAAATGGTCATCAATGAATGGATATATTGAATTAAGAGTTTCGTGAAGAGTATTCTTTTCAATTGTTCTAGATTCTGGATTAATTAGCTTCTCAATTCGATTTTTAATGGGTTTTTGTTTGAATTTACAAAGCTCTTTGTAAATCATAAAACTTCCCATAAATTTAGCATCTATTGAATGACCTGCAATATGTGGTGTTGACCAGTAGGCTGATTTTTGAAGGGTTGAGTTAATATTAGGCTCATTTTCCCAGCAATCAATAACGTTTGCCTTTGTTGCTGTGTTTTGCCAAATCGTTTCATCAATGATGCCTCCTCGTGCAGCATTTATGACTATCGCATCCTCTTTAATAATGTTAAAGTTATGACTGCCTAGAAGGTTATAAGTAGGATGAGTTCCTGAAAAAGTCAAAGGTGTATGGAAGGATACAATATCAGCACTAATAGCTGTATTAAGATCTACAAATCCTTGTTTTTCCTCAATTTCCTGGCGAGGTGGGTCATTAAGTAGGGTGGTGATTCCAAGCTGTTTTGCTTTGAAATCTAGTCTAGAACCTACATTTCCCACTCCAATGATTCCAAGAGTTTTTCCGGACAATTCAAAGTCAAAGTCATTCGATAAATTTGCGATCGCACTAATGACGTATTCTGCGACAGCATTTGCATTACAACCTTGAGCGGATGCGAAGGCGATATTGTTTTCACGAAGGTAGGCTTCATCAATATGATCTAGTCCAGCAACAGTTGAGCCAACGAATTGAATTTTGGTTCCTTTGAGGAGCTCTTCATTAACCTTTGTTCTAGATCTGACAATTAATACATCGCAATCCAACAGACTTTTATGATTAATCTGTCGACCTGGAAGGGTAATAACTTCTCCAAATTCTGAAAAAATTTCACTATAACCCCAGACAGCATCATCGATTATTAATTTCATGAAGGTATTCTCCAGTCAATCAAGTCTTGATTTGTTGATTTAAGATAGGTGTTTGTTTTAGAAAAATGTTTACATCCAAAGAAGCCCTTATGGGCTGAGAAGGGGGAGGGATGAGCTGCACTAAGAATTAAGTGTTTTTTGGCATCTATCAATTCAGATTTTTTATTTGCATAGGCTCCCCAAAGTATAAATACTAAATTATCTTTGTTTTCATTTAGTACTTTAATGACTTGGTCAGTAAAGACTTCCCAGCCTTGATTTGCATGCGAAGCAGGAGAATTCTTTTCAACTGTTAAGACGCTATTCAGCAGTAAAACTCCCTGCTGTGCCCAACTAACTAAATGCCCATGACTGGGGCTAACAAAGTCTGCATTATCTTCCTCAAGTTCTTTATAGATATTTCTAAGTGATGGCGGAATAGTTATACCTTCTGGAACAGAAAAACTTAACCCCTCTGCTTGACCTTCCCCGTGATATGGATCTTGACCAAGGATTATGACCTTTGTCGAAGCAAAACTTGAATATTCAAAAGCTTTAAACCAAGTTCCTCTTGGTGGGTAAATTTGATAACTAATTCTAGAATTAAGAAATGAGAAAAGGGAGTTAAAGTAATCCTTGTTTTTTTCTAGAGATAAATAGGGTGCCCAGTCGCCAATATCTTGTGTCATAATTTTTGTACGGATGTAATGATTATTTTGTCATAATCGTATAATTGCATTTGAATCTCAAAAAATATATTATGGTCTAAAATATTTTTTTTGAGATTAAAGATAAGTTTAATTATATCAAGGATTAGTTGTGACTAATTGGATCAGTAGGTGGGAAAGTAATAGAATTGGATGGCATGCAGACGACGTCAACAGGCAGTTGATTGAATATCTTGGCAAACTTAAATTGTCGACTAATGAGGTTATATTTGTTCCTCTATGTGGAAAAAGTCTTGATATGAATTATCTATGCCAAAAAAACTATAAAGTGATTGGTGTTGAAATGAGCGAA
>CABXHG010000002.1:0-119781 GCA_902512035.1 uncultured Gammaproteobacteria bacterium | reverse complement strand
AAGATAAAGAAGCTGAAGCTTAATAAATGGTTTATATAAAGGTCTAGTGATGAAAGTAAAAGTATTAAATTTAAAAACTAACAAATCTACTTCTCAAGAAGTTTCTGAGGATATTTTTGGTCGAGACTACAATGAGTCACTAGTACATCAAATCACTACTGCATATATGGCTACTGGAAGAAGTGGAAGTAAAGCACAGAAAAATCGTTCAGCAGTCAGTGGTGGTGGAAAGAAGCCCTGGAAGCAAAAAGGTACTGGCCGCGCTAGAGCAGGAACTTCACGAGGCCCTATCTGGAGAAGCGGTGGCGTTACTTTTGCAGCACAGCCACGAAATTTTTCCCAGAAAGTAAACAAAAAAATGTACAAAGGTGCGATAAGTGTAATTCTTTCCGAGCTCCTTCGTAAAGACCGCCTAAAAGTTGTATCAGATTTTGAAATTAAAGAACCTAAAACAAAAAATATTACTTCTCTAATGAAGTCTTTAGATTTACAAGACGCCCTTTTAATGACTGATGAATTGGATGAAAATTTATATTTATCTTCACGTAATTTGTACCATGTAGGAGTTTGTGATACTCAAAGTATCGATCCAGTAAGTTTAATTGGTTATAAAAATGTAGTTTTAACAAAAGCTGCATTAAAGAAAGTAGAGGCAATGTTATGAATCAAGAAAAAGTTTTAAGTGTCCTTCTAGGACCAATTGTTTCTGAAAAGACTACTTTGGCGACGGCTAATAATCAATATGTTTTTAAGGTTAGAGCTGATAGTAACAAAAGAGAAATTAGTGCAGCTGTAGAAGAGTTATTCGGCGTTACTGTTGAGGCTGTTACTACTTTAAATGTAAAAGGGAAAAAGAAAATTTACAGAGGTAAGGCTGGGCAGCGTGTTAATTGGAAAAAAGCAGTCGTTAAGGTATCTGAAGGCCAGATGATTGACGCTACTGCATCATAGAGAATTTATTATGGCATCAGTAATTAAAAGAAAACCAACTTCACCAGGCAGACGTTTTGTTGTTAGTGTTGTTGATAATGACCTGCATAAAGGCAAGCCTTTTTCTGCATTAACAGAAAGTAAAAATAGAATCCATGGCCGAAATAACCGTGGAAAGATTACTGTAAGACATAGAGGTGGAGGCCATAAACAGAGATATCGTATTATTGATTTCAAGCGAAATAAAGATGATATTCAGGCAACTGTTGAGAGAATTGAATACGATCCAAATAGAAGTGCAAATATCGCTCTTGTTTTGTATACAGACGGTGAGCGACGCTACATTATTGCTCCCAAAGGTCTCAAATCTGGCGATAAGATAATTTCTGGTAACTCAGTAGCAATTCAGAAAGGAAATAGTCTTCCTTTAAGTAATATCCCACTTGGCAGTGTTCTTCATTGTGTTGAATTAAAGCCAAGAAAAGGTGCTCAAATTGCAAGAAGTGCTGGAACTTCGGTTCAGTTGGTTGCCAAAGAGGGTAATTATGTAACAATCAGATTGCGTTCTGGTGAAGTCAGAAAAGTGCTAGCAGAGTGCCGTGCAACTCTTGGTGAAGTATCAAAATCAGAGCACAGTTTGAGAAAACTAGGAAAAGCGGGTGCAACTCGTTGGAGAGGTTTTAGACCTACAGTTCGTGGTGTTGTTATGAATCCAGTCGATCACCCTCATGGAGGTGGTGAAGGTAAGACCAGTGGTGGTAGGCACCCTGTTTCTCCTTGGGGAACCCCAACTAAAGGTTACAAGACAAGAACTAATAAGCGTACTGATAAATTGATTGTACGCAGAAGAAAATAAAGGGTAATTATGGCAAGATCACTTAGAAAAGGTCCATTTGTAGACGAGCATTTAATCCAAAAGGTAATGAAGGCTCAAGATAGTAATGATAGAAAACCAATTAAAACATGGTCTCGTCGTTCAGTGATTGTTCCTGAAATGATTGGCCTAACAATAGCTGTTCATAATGGCCATGCTCATGTTCCAGTTTCAATAAATGAGAATATGATTGGTCATAAATTGGGCGAATTTGCCGTAACAAGAACATTTAAAAGTCACTCAGGTGATCGAAAATAGTTTTAGCATAGGGTTTAATAATGAAAGAAGTTAAAGCAATTCATAAGTATGCAAAAATTTCACCTTTTAAGGTGAGATTAATTGCTGATCAGATTAGGAATAAGCCTGTTGAGGAGGCTTTAAATATTTTGACATTCAGTAATAAAAAAGCAGCAGTCTTAGTTAAAAAAGTTTTAAGTTCTGCAATTTCTAATGCTGAGCATAACGATGGTCTAGATATTGACGAGTTAAAAGTAAGTAGTGTTTTTGTAGATGAAGGTTCTACAATGAAACGAATTCGTCCTAGAGCTAAGGGTAGAGCAAATCGAATTTTTAAACGAACCAGCCACATTAGTGTTGGCGTAAGCGAGTAAATAATTATGGGTCAAAAAGTAAATCCAGTAGGTATTAGATTAGGAATTGTTAAAGATTGGGATTCCAAGTGGTATGCTAACAGTAAAGACTATTCTGAATTTTTGTTATCTGATATCGCAGTAAGAGATTTCTTATTTAAGGAGCTGACTTCAGCATCAGTCAGTCGAATCTCAATTGAAAGATTATCCAATACTGCTAAAGTCATAATTCATACTGCTAGACCGGGAATAGTAATTGGAAAAAAAGGTGCTGATATTGAAAGACTCAAAAATATTGTTTCAGAAAAAATGGGAGTCCCTGTTCATATTAGTATTGAAGAAGTTAAGCAGCCTGAACTAGATGCTCGTTTAGTTGCTGAGAATATTGCTCAACAGTTAGAAAAGCGAGTTATGTATAGACGAGCTGTTAAAAGAGTTCTTGGTAATGCTACAAGACTAGGAGCGCTTGGAATCAAAGTAATGGTAAGTGGTCGATTAAATGGTGCTGAAATAGCTCGTTCAGAGTGGTATCGTGAAGGCAGAGTTCCTCTCCATACTTTTAGAGCTGATGTAGACTACTGTAGTTTTAAAGCTAATACGCAATACGGTGTTATCGGTATTAAAGTATGGATTTTTAAAGGCGAGATTCTTGATCACAATAAGGGTACTATCGAAGAAGTTTCAAAACGAGGCGCTACAAAACAAACAGGTAAGAAGTAAAGGAATTAAGAAATGTTGCAACCTAAACGTACAAAATATAGAAAGATTATGAAGAGCCGTAACCGCGGTTTAGCTGCTGGTCATAATGTTAGCTTTGGTGAAATTGGATTACAAGCTTCTGGAAGATGCCGAATGACTGCAAGACAAATTGAAGCAGCTAGACGTGCAATGACAAGACATGTTAAGCGTCAAGGAAAAATTTGGATACGTGTCTTTCCAGACAAGCCAATAACAAAGAAGCCATTAGAGGTTCGAATGGGTAAAGGTAAAGGAAGTGTTGAGTATTGGGTGGCACAAATTAAGCCTGGTCAAATCTTATTTGAAATGCAGGGTGTTGATGAGGTGATTGCTAGAGAGGCCTTTGAGCTTGCTGCAGCAAAGCTACCAGTTAAAACAACGGTTATTAAACGGACAATAATGTAATGGATGTTAAAGAATTAAGAGATCAGGATGTTTCTCAGTTAAATGAGCAGCTTATTACTTTGTTAAAAGAGCACTTTGAGCTCCGTATGCAAAAAAGTACATCTCAATTGACTGATTTATCAAAGCTTGGCAAAACAAAAAAAGCAATTGCGCAAATTAAAACAATTATTAACGAGAAAGGCTCATGAGTGAAACTAATGCTGTAGAAAGAACCCTAACAGGTAAGGTTGTAAGTAATAGTCGCGATAAAACGATTGCTGTTTTAGTAGAGCGTAAAGTACGCCATCCAATTTACAAAAAGTATATTAAGCGCACTACGAAAGTTCATGCACATGATGAAAAGAATGAGTGTGGTCTTGGCGATGTTGTAAGAGTTTCTGAGTCGAAGCCTTTCTCAAAAACAAAAAATTGGGCTTTGGTAGAAGTTGTTGAAAAATCAGTGAGTATTGATTAGATAGTCGCATTTTAGAGAGAAAAAATATGATTCAAATGCAAACAAAATTAAATATAGCAGATAACAGTGGTGGTGTTAGAGCTATGTGCATTAAGGTGCTAGGTGGCTCTAAACGCCGTTATGCGAGCATCGGTGATGTTATTAAGGTCAGTATTAAAGAGGCATCTCCTCATGGCAAAGTGAAAAAAGGCGATGTTTATGATGCAGTGGTTGTTCGTACAGCTCAAGGTGTTCGTCGTAAGGATGGTTCTCGTATCCGATTTGATACTAATGCTGTTGTTCTTCTTAATACAAAATTAGAGCCAATTGGTACTCGTATCTTTGGACCGGTTACTCGCGAATTAAGAGGAGCTCAATTTATGAAAATTGTTTCACTTGCGCCAGAGGTTTTATGATGATGAAAATTAGACAAAATGATGAAATAATCGTTATTGCCGGTAAAGATAAAGGTTCTGTTGGTACTGTAATCAAAGTACTTGGCGCAAAGGTGATTGTCGAAGGTTACAATTTGGTAAAAAAACATATTCGTCCGAATCCTCAAGAAGGCATACAAGGCGGAATTGAAGAAAAAGAAATGCCAATGAGTATTTCTAATGTTGCGATTTACAATCCGATAACCAAGAAAGCAGATCGCATTGGTGTAAGAGTTAATGATAAAGGCGTTAAAGAAAGGTTTTTTAAATCAAATGGCGAAACTTTAGTTTGATATAACGAATAAATAGGTGAGAAGTGGCTAGATTACAAGAACAATATAAAAATGAAATTATCCCTAAGCTTCAGAAGGAGCTAGGTGTTTCTAATTCAATGTCAGTGCCTAAGATTGAAAAAATTACAATCAATATGGGCCTTGGTAAAGCCTTAGGAGATAAAAAGGTATTAGAAAGCGCTCTAGAAGAGTTAGGCTTAATTTCTTCTCAAAAGCCTGTAACTTGCCTAGCTAGAAAGTCAGTTGCTAGTTTTAAGTTAAGAGAAGGTAATGCCATTGGGTGTAAAGTTACACTCAGAAAAGAAAGAATGTACGAATTTCTAGATCGATTGGTTAATGTTGCTATTCCACGTATAAGAGATTTTCGTGGGTTGAATGACAAATCTTTTGATGGACGTGGTAATTACAACATGGGAATAACTGAGCAAATCGTGTTCCCTGAAATTGATTTTGAAAAGGTCACAAGTGTGCGTGGAATGGATATAGCTATTACTACAAATGCACAAAATGATGAAGATGCTAAGAAACTATTAGCGATGTTTAATTTCCCATTTAAAGGAGGAAATAATGGCTAAAAAGTCTATGATACATAGAGATATAAAGCGAGCTAAGTTAGTCGAAAAATATAAAGAGCAACGTCTTGAATTGAAAAAAATCATTAAGAGTGTCCATACCTCTGATGAGGATCGCTTTCAAGCAGTAATTAAATTACAGTCACTTCCAAGAGATGCTTCGCCTGTTCGTCAGCGAAATCGTTGTGGACTCTCAGGACGTCCCCATGGTTTTTATAGAAAGTTTGGTTTGGCAAAGACACAACTTAGGGAGCGAACTATGAATGGTGAAGTCCCTGGATTATCTAAAGCTAGTTGGTAGGAGGTTGATATGAGTATGTCTGATCCAATAGCTGATATGTTAACTAGAATTAGAAACGCGCAGTCAATCAACAAAGAGCAGGTTAGTATGCCCGCTTCAAACTTGAAATCTGCAATTGCTAGTGTTATGCAAGATGAAGGATATATTACTTCTTTTTCTATAGAGGGAGAAGAGTCGGCTAACAAAACGCTAGTTATAAGATTAAAGTACTTTGATAACCAGCCAGTTATTGAATCACTTGATAGGATCTCAAAACCTAGTTTGAGATATTATGCTGGTAAAGATGATATGCCAAGTGTAATGAATGGCCTTGGAATTGTTATTGTATCTACACCAAAAGGTGTTATGACAGGTCAAGCCGCTAAAGCTCAAAATATTGGCGGTGAAGTTTTGTGTAGCGTTTCATAATTGTTGGAGATTTATAATGTCTAGAGTTGCAAAAGCACCAATTACAATCCCAGAAGGTGTAAATATTACACAAGAAGGTGACTTTCTTTCAGTTAAAGGAAAGTTAGGTGAGATTACAATGCACGTCAATTCATCAGTCCAGATATCTACGGCTGAGAATGTATTAACATTTACTCCAAGTGATGTTGGAAAAAAAGAGGAAAAAGGAGCATGGGCTCAGGCTGGAACAGCTAGAGCAAATACAGCCAACTTAATTAAAGGTGTTACTGAAGGTTGGGAGAAAAAATTAACTCTAATTGGTGTTGGTTATAGAGCGCAAGCCAGAGGTAAAGTTTTGAATTTAACTCTTGGGTTTTCTCATCCGGTTGACTATAAATTGCCTGAAGGCATCTCTGTAGAGACTCCTTCACAAACGGAAGTAATTGTTAAAGGAATAGATAAGCAGAAAGTTGGTCAAGCTGCTGCAGAAATTAGAGCATTTCGTCCACCAGAGCCATATAAAGGTAAAGGTGTTCGTTATTCAGATGAGCAGGTTGTTCGTAAAGCTGCTAAGAAAAAATAATTGATAGAAGGTAGTTAAATGAAATTATCAAAAAAAGATGCTCGCATAAGAAGAGCAACAAAATTTAGAGCTAAGCATGTTGAAAGAGATCTTGAGCGTTTGTGTGTCTTCAAATCATCTCAGCATATTTATGCGCAAATCATTAGTAGCTGTGGCACAAAGACAATTGCCTCAGCATCTAGCGTGTCTTCTAAGATGAAAAATGGCGGAAACGTAGAAGCAGCTTCTAAGATTGGAAATTTAATAGCACAAGCTGCTAAGAAAGCTAAAGTTTCTAAGGTTGCATTTGATCGTTCAGGTTTTAAATACCATGGTCGAGTTAAAGCACTTGCCGAGGCAGCAAGAGAAGGTGGATTAGATTTTTAAATAAAAAGAACTTAAGGTTTAAAGAATGGCTGAAAATAATAGAAATAATTATAAAGAAGAAAGTGAATTCATTGAAAAGTTGGTTAATATTCGCCGGGTAGTGAAAGTTGTAAAAGGCGGTAGAATTTTTGGCTTTTCAGCTTTAGTAGTAGTTGGCGATGGAAATGGTAAAGTTGGCTATGGTACTGGTAAAGCTCGTGAAGTTCCTTTGGCCATTCAAAAGGCAATGGATAAAGCTAAAAGATCAATGAAGCCAGTTCCATTAATTAATGGCACACTTCATTACTCTATCACTTCTAGAGTTGGTGCTGCTAAAGTTTATATGCAGCCAGCTTCAGAAGGAACTGGAGTAATTGCTGGTGGGCCAATGAGAAGTGTTCTGGAGGCTGTAGGTGTTCATAATATATTGGCTAAGTGTAACGGAACTCGTAACCCGATTAGTGTTGTCAGAGCTACTGTTGATGGTCTTACCAAAATGTCATCACCACAAATTGTTGCTGCAAAGCGTGGCAAAACTGTTGAACAAATTTTAGGAGAGGTCTGATGGCTAAAGATAAAGTAGAAAAGAAAGCAACAGCTCCTAAGAAAGCAACAGCTCCTAAGAAAGCAACAGCTCCTAAGAAAGTAGCTGCTCCTAAGAAAGTAGCTGCTCCTAAGAAAGCAACAGCTCCTAAGAAAGTAGCTGCTCCTAAGAAAGCGGCAGAAGTAAAAGTTGAATCTACTAAAGCAGTAGAAACACAAAAAGCACCTGTGAAAAAGGCTACTCCGAAAAAGAAAACTGTGAGTGTTACGCTAATTAAAAGTTTTTATGGCAGATTACCAAAGCATCGTGCAACTATAACTGGTCTGGGTTTGAAAAGAATAAACCATACCGTTGAACTTGAAGACACACCACAAGTAAGAGGCATGATCAATAAGGTTTCTTACTTATTAAAAGTTGAGGGTTAAAAAATGAATCTAAATACATTAAAGCCTGCGATAGGTCAAAAAACTCTTAGAAAGCGCGTTGGAAGAGGCATGGGTTCTGGAATGGGAAAAACGTCTGGCAGAGGGCACAAAGGGCAAAAATCACGTTCAGGCGGTTTCACAAAGATTGGATTTGAAGGCGGCCAGATGCCACTTCAAAGGAGATTGCCTAAGGTTGGATTTACATCAAGAGTATCTTTTATTACTTCTCAGGTAACTCTGTCTCAAATTGATAAGTTAACTGAAAAGGATATCAATATTGATGTTCTTAAGAAACATAATCTTGTTACCAAGAATATTTCAAGAGTAAAGGTTATCCTTTCTGGAGAAATTAATCGTGCGATTAATTTGGTTGGAATAAAGTCCACTAAGGGTGCTAAGGCAGCAATTGAGACTGCAAAAGGAACTGTCAGTGAGTAATTCATGAGCGAAGATCTTTTAAAACGCATCTTTTACTTAATTGGTGCTTTAATTGTTTTCAGATTGGGAACACATATTGTGATCCCTTTCATATCACAGACTGCGCTTGCATCTCTTGTAGAAGATAACAGGACTGGCATTCTGGGCATGATGAATATGTTCTCTGGTGGCGCATTAGAGAGGTTATCTATCTTTACACTAGGGATTATGCCCTACATTTCCTCTTCAATTATTATGAATCTGATGACGTCTGTCGTTCCAAGATTTGAACAGCTAAAGAAAGAGGGTGAGCGTGGAAGAAGAACAATAACCCAGTACACTCGCATGGGAACAGTCTTTTTAGCTGTTTTCCAATCTTATGGTATTTCAATAGCACTTCAGTCCCAAACAGGTGGAGGAGTTGCGTTGGTCACAAACCCAGGCCTAACGTTTAGCTTTGTTACTGTAGTTACTTTAACAACGGGAACATTGTTCCTAATGTGGCTGGGTGAACAAATTAGTGAGAAAGGCATTGGTAATGGAATTTCAATGATTATTTTTGCGGGAATAGTTGCAGGATTGCCAGCCTCATTCGGCAATACACTTAGCATGGTGGGTACAGGCGAATTAAGCGTATTTACAGTTGTAGTAATGCTCATAATGGTAGTTTTAGTAATGGCTTTTGTGGTTTTCATGGAGCGTGGGCAAAGACGAATTGCTGTCAACTATGCTAAAAGACAACAGGGCAGAAAAATGGTTGGTGGTCAAACGTCATATTTACCACTTAAAATCAATATGGCTGGCGTTATTCCTCCAATTTTTGCATCAAGTATAATCCTTTTCCCTGCTACTTTAGGTGGCTGGTTTTCGCAGTCAGAGGGTATGGGTTGGCTAGCTGATATTACATCAGGTATTTCACCAGGACAACCTCTATATATTATGTTTTATGGTGCAGCTATTATCTTTTTTACTTTCTTTTATACTGCATTAACATTTAACGCAAAAGATACTGCGGATAATTTACGTAAATCAGGCGGATTTATTCCAGGAATAAGGCCAGGACAGCACTCAGCTGACTATATTGATGCTGTTACTTCAAGACTAACGGCTGTTGGTGCTATTTACATTACAGCAGTATGTCTGCTTCCTGAGTTTTTAATTTTGTATTGGAATGTTCCTTTCTATTTTGGTGGAACTAGTTTGCTAATTATTGTTGTAGTGGTAATGGATTTTATAGCTCAAGCACAATCTCATATGATGTCAAATCAGTATGAAGGTTTAATGCGAAAAGCTAATTTAAAGTAAGGATATGTTATGAAAGTAAGGGCATCAGTTAAAAAAATGTGTAAAAATTGCAAAATTATTAAGAGGCATGGGGTCATTCGTGTCATCTGTAAAGAGCCACGTCACAAGCAAAGGCAGGGCTGATTAGATTGACAGAACATAATTTACAAAGTAAAATTGCTCGATTTTTCAACTTAAAAATATTGAGCTCAAAATTATTATTTATTTGAGGTATAGGAAGAATATATGGCACGAATTGCAGGAATAAATATTCCAACAAATAAGCATATTGTTATTGGCTTGCAGTCTATTTTTGGTATTGGAGAGACTCGATCAAAGCAAATATGTCAATCATTGAAATTAGATCCAAGTACCAAGGTATCTGCTTTGGCTGAAGATCAGCTAGATTTGATACGTGATGCTGTATCTCAGTATGAAGTTGAAGGAGACTTAAGACGTGAAGTTGCAATGAGCATCAAGCGCCTCAGAGATTTAGGTTGTTATCGTGGAATTCGTCACAGAAAGGGATTACCTTTGCGTGGTCAAAGAACTAAAACAAACGCAAGAACCAGAAAAGGTCCGCGTCGTTTAATTAAATAATTAAGGCATAAGATACTATGGCAAAAGAGCAAGCATCTAAGAAAAAATCTAAGAAAATCGTCTCAGACGGTATTGCGCATATACATTCAACTTTTAACAATACAATCGTGATGATTACTGACCGTCATGGGAATAGTCTTTGCTGGGCTACTTCTGGCGGAGCTGGTTTTAGAGGATCAAGAAAGTCAACTCCATTTGCTGCTCAAGTTGCTGCTGGAAACTGTGGAGAAAAAGCACAGGCTTTAGGTATGAAAAATCTAGATGTTAGAGTTAAAGGTCCTGGTCCAGGAAGAGACTCAGCGATTCGTGGTCTTAACGCACAAGGATTAAAAATTCAATCAATAACTGATGTGACGCCAATACCCCATAACGGTTGTCGTCCTTCAAAGAAACGAAGAGTATAAGGGTAAATTATGGCAAGATATACTGGTCCTACATGTAAATTAGCAAGACGCGAAGGTGTTGACTTAGAGCTTAAGAGCGGTATTCGTTCTATTGATTCAAAATGTAAATTAACTCAACTCCCTGGAGTGCACGGTGCGAATGTTCGTCGTCAAAAGGGAAGTGAGTACGGTCTTCAGCTTAGAGAAAAGCAAAAAGTGAGGCGTATTTACGGCATTCTAGAAAAGCAGTTTAGTCTTTACTATAAAAAAGCAAGCTCAAAGAAAGGGCCAACTGGTGAAAATCTATTGTCGCTTCTTGAGTGTCGTTTAGATAATGTTGTTTACAGAATGGGCTTTGCTTCAACACGTTCCGAGGCAAGGCAATTAGTATCCCACAAGTCAATTTTAGTGAATGGAAAAGTGGTGAACATTCCTTCTTTTCAGGTCAGTGCAAATGATGAAATTTCAGTAAGAGAAAAAGCAAAAAAACAAAGCCGAATCCAACTTGCAGTTGAGATTTCTGGCCAAAATGGAATAGCTGATTGGGTCGATGTTGATAATAAAACATTGAAAGGTGTCTTTAAAAGCGTTCCAGCACGTGATGAATTATCTTCAGATATTTCAGAGCAATTAATCGTTGAACTATATTCTAAATAGGAATTAAATATGCAAGGAAGTGCAAGAGATTTTTTAAAACCAAAACTAGTAGATTCTGTTGAAATATCAAAGAATGAATATCGTGTTGTTCTTGAACCTTTTGAGCGTGGATTTGGCCATACACTAGGCAATTCAATGAGAAGAACATTATTATCTTCAATGGTTGGTTCTGCTATTACAGAAGTAGCTATTGATGGAGTGATGCATGAATTTTCAACTATTGAAGGCGTTCAAGAAGATGTGCTAGATATACTTCTAAATCTCAAAGAAGCTTCAATTGGGCTCAATGCAAGTGATAGTGCAACTGTCATTATTGAAAAAGAGGGCCCATGTGAACTTACTGTAGCTGATATCGAAGCAAACGGTGCGGATGTTTCTGTTTTCAATCCTGAAAAAGTTATCGCTACGGTAAACGAAGGTGGCAAAATTAGAATGACAATTGGGATCGGTACTGGTGTAGGTTATGATGTTGCTGTGGCAAGATCTGTTGACTCTGAAACTATTGGAAGTATCCAATTAGATGCTAGTTTTTCACCAATCAAGAGAGTAAGTTTCACCGTAGAGGCAGCTAGGGTTGAGCAGAAAGTTAACCTTGATAGACTAAATATTGTTATTGAGACAAATGGTTCTGTAAATGCTGAAGAAGCTGTTAAAAGAGCCGCTACTATATTACAAGATCAGTTGTCGTCATTTGTAGAGTTAGAACCAGTTATTGAAGAATTGCCTCAACCAACATCAGATGATTTCCCTCCAATGTATCTATCTGCTGTTGACGAACTTGAGCTTACAGTGCGTTCTGCGAACTGTTTGAAAGCAGAACAAATATACTATATTGGTGATTTAATCCAAAAATCTGAGCAAGACTTATTGAGAACTCCTAACTTGGGGCGTAAGTCGCTTAACGAAATTAAAGAAGTTTTAACTGAGAAGAACTTAGAGCTAGGTACTGAAATTGAAGATTGGCCGCCAGTTGACTTAATGAGTGAATAAGGATAGACAATGAGACACAGAAAGTCAGGAAGACAACTTAATAGAAATTCATCGCATAGGAAGGCTATGTTCAAAAATATGGCTAATTCATTGATTTTGCATGAAACTATCAAAACAACTTTGCCAAAGGCTAAAGAACTTAGACGTGTAATTGAGCCATTAATTACAAGAGCAAAGGCTGACAGTGTTGCAAACCGTCGTCACATCTTCTCAAAATTAAGAGACGATGCAATGGTTGCTAAGTTGTTTACACAACTGGGCCCTTTCTACAAGGATCGCCCTGGAGGCTATGTGCGTATTTTAAAGGCAGGCTTTCGTACTGGTGACAAAGCGCCAATGGCTTTAGTTCAGTTAGTTGACTTTGAAGGTCAAGAAGAAGTTGTGGCAGAAGCACCAAAGAAAGAAGCTAAAGCTGCGGCACCAAAGAAAGAAGCTAAAGCTGCGGCACCAAAGAAAGAAGCTAAAGCTGCAAAAAAAGAATCTTAAAGGAATGAGTATATGCCATCAATCAAAGTAAGAGAAAACGAACCATTTGATATTGCACTTCGTCGTTTTAGACGCCTTTGTGACCGAGCAGGCGTTATTACAGATGTAAGAAAAAAAGAATTTTTCGAAAAGCCTACATGGGTTAATAAGCGTAAAAAAGCTGCTGCTGTTAAAAGAACTCATAAGGAAATGTCAAAAAACAGAATTCACCGTAAACGTATGTACTAAAGCCCTTTTGGTACTTAATTAAATAATATAATGTCTAAGCTTAAACAACTCATTACCGATGATATGAAGTTGGCTTTGAAGGCTCATGACAAGGCTGCCCTTAAAGCTATTCGCATGATTCTTGGGGCAATCAAACAAAAAGAAATAGATGATCGAATTGATTTGAATGATAATCAAGTTATGGCTGTGATTCAAAAAATGGTTAAGCAGCGCAAAGACTCTATCTCCCAATTTTTAGATGCTGGTAGAACTGACCTAGTTGAGGTAGAAGAAGCAGAGCTATCAATTATTAACAATTACATGCCTAAGCAACTTACTCAGGATGAAATTGAAGCTGCTGTCGTCAAAGCTATTGCTGATACAGGCACTAACTCTATGAAAGATATGGGTAAACTAATGGGTTTTTTAAAAGGTCAGCTAGACGGTAAAGCAGATATGGGTCAAGTTTCTCAGGTTATTAAGACTAAACTATCTTAATTAAGTCTATGGGCTAGTAACTCCCTCCTTCATATTTTCAGTTCCCATCTTCAAAAAAAATAAAATAAAATATTCTTATCAATATTTTTTTGATTTGGATATGGAAAATCAAAGACAACAAAAATTTGAATTAGACTATTCGCTCTTAAGAAACAATATCAGAGAAGCGCGAATTATGAGTGAGGAAGAGGTATTAAAGTGTCTTCAATTATCTGAGAAAACAAGTCTAGATCAGCGAAAAAAATTTCAAACAAAGACAACTAATCTGATTGAAAGGTTAAGGTCCTCAAATCAGCCTGATCTCTTGTCTTTATTTGTCTCAGAATATAATCTTACGAGTGACGAAGGCCTGTCACTAATGACTTTGGTTGAAGCATTTTTAAGAGTTCCTGATAATAAAACTAGGGACAAATTATTTATTGATAAAGTCGCTAGAAAGGGCTGGTCAAAGCATATTGGTGTTAGTAAATCATCTATGGTTAATATAGCAACTATAGCCCTAAATATTGCAGATAAGATGATTGCCCATGGAAGTAATAAAGAAATAAAGACTAGAATTAAAAAAGCTATAGAAATTCTTTCAAGGCCAGGAATACGTTTTAGTGCTAATAATGTGATGCAATTTTTTGCGAAGCAGTTTGTTTTTGCAGAAACTATTGATTATGCAATTAAATCCAGCAAACAAAAAGGCGGTTTTTATTCATTTGATATGCTTGGAGAAGCTGCCTGGACGATGAAGGATGCTGATAAATATTTTGCAGCCTATAAAAATGCATTAATTAAAATTGGGAAACGTAATACATCAATAAAAGTAAATGAGACAAATGGCATTTCAGTAAAGCTTTCTGCATTACATCCAAAGTATGATTTTATGCACAAAGAAAGAGTGATATCTGAACTGCTCCCTAGAGTGCTAGAGTTAGTTCAAATTGCTGAGTCCTACAATGTAGGTATTAATATAGATGCAGAAGAGGTTGATCGTCTTGATATTTCCTTAGACGTTATTAATTGTGTTATGAAATCAATTGCGAATTCTAAATGGAAGGGCTTTGGAGTTGTTGTTCAGGCCTACCAAAAGCGTGCATCCTTTGTTATTGAATGGTTAAACCATAATTGTAAGAAAAATAATCTGAAAATTATGATTAGATTGGTTAAGGGGGCCTATTGGGATAGCGAAATTAAGAAAGCTCAGATATTAGGAGAAGTTGAT
This sequence comes from uncultured Gammaproteobacteria bacterium, assembly GCA_902512035.1. Taxonomy (GTDB): domain Bacteria; phylum Pseudomonadota; class Gammaproteobacteria; order PS1; family Pseudothioglobaceae; genus Pseudothioglobus. The sequence goes on along the minus strand of CABXHG010000002.1, from coordinate 105,195 downwards.
TATCCTGTATTCACTAAAAAAATAAATACTGACTACTCTTTCTTAGTCTGTTCCCAAATGTTATTAACAATGAGGGACAATATTTTTCCTCAATTTGCAAGCCATAATGCCCACTCCCTTGTAAGTGTTTGCGAAATTGCTGGAGATAATAAGGGCTTTGAAATACAGAGGCTCCATGGAATGGGAGAGTCTTTACATGATGCTATAAATAATAAATATGGTGTTCAATCAAGAGTCTATGCTCCAATTGGAAGTCACAAAGAATTGTTGGCTTACTTGATGAGGCGTCTTTTAGAAAATGGCGCTAACAGCTCTTTTATTAATCATTTATTCGATGAAAGTATTCGACCAAAAAATCTAGCACTAGACGTATTTAGTATTGTTGAGCAGGATCCAGTAAAGTCCCATGTCAAAATCCCATTGCCTGAAGATATTTATAAAAATACTCATCGCAATTCAAGGAGCATCATTCTCACTGAACAGGATCAAGTCGATATTTTGTTTGAGAATCAAGACAATTGGCTCAATTATAAGTGGGAAGCAAAATCGATTATTGAAGGAATTGAGTCTAAAGACTTCTTTGACCAGGAGATAATTAATCCTGCTGATAATAATGATACTGTTGGATATTCACTTTATGCCAATCAGAGCCAATTAGAAGTATCCCTCGAATCTGCAAAGGATGCATTTAATTCAAAAAAAATCGATCATGAGTTAATTCTTCAAAGCTTAGAGAAAGCAGCAGATCTCTACGAGAGGAATCAATACGAGTTAATGACTCTTGCAATGAGAGAGGCTGGTAAAACCTATCAAGATGCGACTGACGAGGTTCGAGAAGCAGTTGACTTTTTGCGATATTATGCTAATTTATCAAGAGAAATAATGCCTACTGATAGGAAACCTAGTGGTGTGTTTATTTGTATTAGTCCATGGAATTTTCCGCTAGCAATTTTTACTGGGCAAATAGCTGCAGCTCTTGCTGCAGGAAATTCGGTGATTGCTAAGCCAGCAGAAAGTACCTCTCTTATAGCTTATAGGGCAAGTGAGTTGTTAATTGAGGCAGGAATTCCAATAGGTTTATTCCAGCTATGCTTGGGTAAGGGCTCTACAGTTGGATCATATCTTTCAAGCAGTTCAATTATTTCAGGAGTTGCTTTTACTGGTTCAACTGCGATTGCGAAACAAATAAAACACAGTCTAGTTCAGTCTGGAAATTCAGAGGCAAGAGTGATTGCTGAAACTGGCGGATTAAATGCAATGGTGGTTGACTCTACAGCGTTAAATGAACAAGTAACCAGAGATGTAATTGATAGTGCATTTAAAAGTGCTGGTCAGCGCTGTTCAGCTCTAAGGATACTTGTACTTCAGGATGATTGTTTCGATGAAGCTATCACTATGATAAAAGGTGCAATGAGGGAATTGCAAATAGGAAATCCAAGGTATCTCTCTACTGACTGTGGTCCAGTAATCAATTCTGATTCTCAGGTTAAACTTCAAAACTATATTGACCAGTTAAGAGAAAGAAATCAGGTAATAGAAGAGTTGCAGTTTGAATCAAACAGTGGATATTTTGTTTCACCAACTTTGATTCACCTTAATTCAATTGAGGAAATTAATGAGGAGTTCTTTGGCCCTATTCTTCATGTCATTTCCTACAAGAGTGAAGATTTGGAGAGGGTTATAGATCAGTTAAATGAAAAGGGTTTTGGTTTAACTTTTGGTATTCATTCTAGAATAGATAAAAGAGTTAAAGAAATTTCATCCAGAGTGAATGCAGGCAATGTATACATCAATAGAAATCAGATTGGCGCTATTGTTGGTTCGCAGCCCTTTGGAGGAGAAGGCTTATCTGGAACTGGACCAAAGGCAGGTGGCCCTAATTCACTTTGTGGATATAGTAAAAATATATCATCTAGTATTAAATCCAATAGTCCCGTGAAGCTCTCTAATAAAAAAACTAAGGTTCAGAATTTAGTTAAACCCAGCCTTAAATTTGATCAAGACCTTTTATCATTATTAAAGAAAGAGTTCACAAATATTGAAGCTGAATTCTTTGACTTTTTAGATCAAGAGGCATCAAAATATGACCATGAGATTTCATTACCAGGAACAACAGGAGAATCAAATCTTCTTCGATACAAACCCAAAGGAGTTGCGTTATGTATCGGCCCAAGTTCAAGCGACTTAATAAAGCAAACACTTCTTTCACTGGTTTTGGGTAATAGTGTCATCAGCCAAATTACCAAATCTGAATACGACTCATTAATTGTTATTGGTTTTGCTAAAGATAATATACATAGACTTGTTCAAGAGCCAAGTCCTAATCTTTTATCAAGCGATTCATTTGATGTAGTTTTATTTTTTGGAAACACAAGTTCAGTTCAAGAATTAATTCTAAACTCTAGAAAAAAACTCATTCCAGTTATTGACTCCATTTATGAGTCATGGGAATTAGTTAAGGAGCAAGTGATTACAGAAGATACTACTGCCTCAGGTGGCAACGCAAATCTTCTAGCTCTTTAAACGGGAATTGATTTTATATGAGGTAGGAGTCAACTTAGTTTGACTAACAAACCATCTAACAAAAGACGAAGGTTCTGAGTATCCCAGATGATATGAGATAGCTTTAACTGAAAAGCTATCCTTAATCATATGCTTTGATTTTCTTAATTTAAAGCTATTAAAAATCTCACGAAATGTTGTATTTTCCTTTAATAATTGATTTCGAAGTGAATTGGCGCTTAATCCGAGTTGATTTGATATTTCTTGCAGATTAATTAGGTTGAAATGACTTTCATAGTTATTCATTAGTTTTTCAATCTTTTCAATTAGGCTCATATTAGCGGTAATTCTCTGAGCTTTTTCTTCCAGAATGGTGCTCAGATAATTGACGAGATTTGGATTTGAAATACCGTTCTTTTTTAAATAATTTTTTTTGCTAATTGATAATGATGTTTCTTCGCAAGAAGTATTAATGGGGCAATTAAATAAAGATTTTTTACTTACGCTTTTTTCTTGAGCTGCTGTTTTTGTATTGATCTGTTTGATTTGAAATCGTTTTGATCTTATAAATGCAGCGAGAATAGATAGCCCGATGTTTTCATAAATTGATGGGTGTTGTATATTCGGATTAGCAACAGAACGGATTTTAATCAGATTTTCATCTTCACTGATTAGAAAGTTTATACCCTCTAATTCAGTATAAATATAAGATTGAAGAAGTTTAAATCCTTCTTCAAGATTTTTTGAGTATACAAATATTAATCCAAATGCCTCTCCATAATTGGGTCTGATTTGAGCCATCCGGCCGAAATTGATTGATATTAATTCATCCTTAAAAACAGACTGGGCATCAATGATAAAGTCTAGAAGTATTTTTACTGGTATTGAAACATTTTGATTCACCAATAAATTTTTTGGTATGCCAACTCTTTGAAAAATTGCGTTAACCTCCAGGGGATATATTTGATGCAATCTCTGGATACATCTCCAGACGCCGTTATAAGTATTCATTATTTTCTAAAAACACATTAAGTTTCAAAAACAAGCATTAAATATAATAAAGTGTTAATATTTTATAATAATATGTTAACTATAATTTGATTTTTATATCTATACTAATAATCTCACTGACTATTGGAGTGGCTTAGTCAGTTCATCAATACCGAAAAGGAAGTTTTATGCTTGAAACAATATTTGAATATTCATTACTCTCTTTTATTTTATCCGTAGTATTAATTAAATTGGTGCTTGTTAAGACAAATATAAAGATGTGGCAATTATGGTTGTTGGCTGTGGGTTTAACCTATCCAGGTGCAGTCATTGCTAATCACTTCGGAGCCCAATTTCTATTACTTATCCTTTTTGCTATAGGAGCTCTCTTCATTCCAAATATTAGACGGCTCGTATTTACTAAGCCACTATTTAAGATAATGCGTAAATCTCTACCTCCGATTGGAGTAACAGAGAGTATTGCTCTTGAGGCCGGGAGTGTATGGTGGGATGCTGAGCTTTTTCAGGGAGATCCAAATTGGAAGGAATTAACTGAATTAGAGGCTACAGAGTTGACTGAAGAAGAGCAAAGCTTTGTCGACAATGAGGTTGAAAAGCTATGTGCAATGGTAGACTCTCATGAAATTCAATCAACCCATGATCTACCAAAAATAGTCTGGAAATACATCTTTGATAAGGGATTTTTAGGTCTGATTATTCCAAAAGAGTTTAAGGGAAAAGGCTTCTCTCATTTCGCGCATGCAATTATTGTTGGAAGACTCTCTTCTGCATCACAATTTTTAGGAATCGCAGTTATGGTTCCAAACTCTCTTGGTCCTGGGGAGTTACTTTTAAAATATGGTACCGATGAGCAAAAACAACACTATCTTCCACGTCTTGCAAAAGGCAAAGAAATTCCTTGCTTTGGGCTTACCTCTACAGTTGCTGGTTCAGATGCTGGCTCTTTGATTGACAATGGAATAGTTTGTTATGGTGAGTTCGAAGGAAAAAAAGTTTTAGGTTTAAGGTTGAATTGGGAAAAACGTTACATTACTCTTGCTCCAATCGCTACAGTTATTGGGTTGGCTTTTAAGGCCTATGATCCAGATAATCTCCTATCAGCTGACCACCCTCTTCATAATAAAAATGATTTAGGAATTACCTGTGCATTAATACCGCGAAACACTGAAGGCCTTAGTATTGGGACTAGACATAAGCCAATTGGTGAGCCATTTCAAAATGGCCCCATCTTTGGAAAGGATGTTTTCATCCCTATGAACTGGGTCATTGGTGGAGACAAGATGCTTGGACATGGATGGAGAATGCTTATGGAATGTCTGAGTGTTGGAAGAGGTATCTCACTTCCTGTAACAGGGGCTTCTGCAACACAAGCAATGCTTTTAACAACCAGTACTTATTCACAAATGCGTGAGCAATTTGGAATACCTATTGCAAAAATGGAAGGTATACAGGAAAAACTTTCAAATCTTGCTAGCAATGCATTCAGGGCTACTGCAAATATTAACCTTTCGACATGGGCTCTCGATGCAGGACACAGGCCTTCGATTATTTCTGCGATTGTGAAGTACAGAAATACTCAGCTCCTTCAAAACTCATCAATCGACGCGATGGATGTTCATGGCGGTAGAGCGGTTATGGAGGGCAAGAGAAATTATGTTTCCAATGTCTATTCAGGTGCACCGGTTGCAATCACTGTAGAGGGGGCAAACATATTAACAAGAAGCTTGATGATTTTTGGCCAAGGTTTAATTAGATGTCATAAAACAATGCTTGATGAACTCAGAGCTCTTCATGATGAAAGCAAAGATTCGATCAATAAATTCGATAAAGCGCTTGTTACTCATGTCGGCAGTTTTATTAAAAATATTGCTAGAGCAACCATGTTTTCATGGACACGCGGACGATTAGCTAAACCTTATGGAGACAAAACTACCAGAGTGTATTATCGAAATCTTTCAGTATTGTCAGCAAAGTTTGCTTGTTTAACTGATATCGCTTCATTGCTACTTGGAGGGTCGCTTAAGAGAAAAGAAATGATATCCGGAAGGTTTGCAGATTCGATTTCAGCAATGTATGAAATTAGTTCTTGCTTGAAGCTATATGAAGAAAAGTTTCAGGATGATGATAATGCAAAGAATATTCTCAAACTTTCAGTTCTTACTCTTATACAAGAAGCAGATACCTCAATGTTTCAAAATATTGAAAGCATGCCAATCAATAGATTTGCTAAATGGATATTGAGATTATTGTTTTTTCCATTTTCAGTTACATCATCTAAAATTAATGACAAGCTAATTATCAATACTTCAAAATCTGTTCTTGATATTGAGTGGATAGAAAAGAACTTATCAACGTGCATTTGCTCTAACCTAAAAAACAAGCTTGATCACCCTTTTCATATACTTTTTCAAGGTTTTGAGGCTGGAAAAGAGTTAAAGGTTTTAAGAGATAAAGCAAAAAAAGCAGGTTATAAGTTCAAGCCAAGCATCACATTGGAATTTTGGCTTCAAGGACTTGTCGATAATAAAACCTTAACGAAAGAAGAGAAAGAAGATTGGATAAGGTTGAACGATTTAGTTCTCGAAGCATTAAAAGTTGATGATTTTGAGAATTTTGATAAATAAAGATTTAGGATTATTATGAAAGAATATTTTGATAAAGCTTTTAGTAAGATTGCTGTATTGGGTTCTGGAACAATGGGAGGACAAATTGCCGCCCATTTTGCCAATTTAGGTTTCGATACTATGATGTATGATACAAGCGAGGAAGCTTTATCCAAGTCTATAGCAATGATGAAGAAATTAAAGCCTACTCCTTTTGCTAGTGCTTCAGTATCTAGATTAATTAAAACTTCAACCTATGAGAATTTGGATGAACTATCAAGTTGTGATTTCATCATAGAGTCTATAGTAGAAAATCTAGATATCAAAAAACAACTTTTCAAACAAATCTCGCCCCATGTCAATGACAATGCTATTTTAGTTACAAATACATCTGGATTGTCGATACAAAAAATAGCTGAGTCTTCCCCAGAAAAATTAAGAAGTCGAATTTTTGGTGTACATTTCTTTAATCCGCCCAGATATATGCCACTAGTTGAGTTAATTAGAACCTCATATAGTGATGAGGTTCTTTTAAGCAAAGCTGAGGGCTTTATTACTTCTGCTCTGGGTAAAGAAGTTGTTTATGCAAAAGATAGTCCAGCTTTTGTTGCAAATAGGATTGGAGTTTTCTCCTTTATGGCAGTTTTAAAGCATGCTGAAAACTTTAACCTTGCAGCTGATACAGTTGATGCGTTAACTGGAAAGAGGGCTGGAAGGCCTGCAAGTGCAACGTTTAGGACTTTAGATGTTGTTGGTCTTGATGTGATGTCCAATGTTGTAAAAAATATTTATGAAAATGCTAAAGATGATCCATGGATTGAATTATTTAAAATTCCGGATTGGATTGAAGCCTTGATTGAAAAAGGGTCATTAGGAAGTAAAACTAGAAAAGGAGTCTATGAAAAAGTTGGAAAGGACATATATGTCTTTGACCCGAAAGATGGAGAGTATAGACTTTCTGATAAAGCGATTAGCTCAAAAGTAAAGAAAATTTTAAAAGACAGTGGAAGTATAGAAAATGCACTGTTAGAACTTTCTAAATCTGATGATCCACAAGCGCAATTTTTGTGGTCAGTCCATCGCGATGTTTTTCATTACACAGCTTTTCATCTAGAGCATGTTGCTGAAACTGCAAGATGTGTGGATTTAGCTTTGAAGTCAGGATTTGCTTGGCAAAAAGGCATCTTTGAACAAGTTCAAATTACGGGTTGGTCGCAGGTAAGAGAGTTATTAAATAAGGATATAAAAGAAGGAAAGACTCTTTCAACTCAGCCTTTACCAGCTTGGGTGATGAATCAACCCTTTGTTTATTCAGATGAGGGAGCCTTTAATCCAAATAAGAATCAATTTATTCCAAGGTCTGCACATCCAGTCTATGAACGGCAACTAAATAAGACTCTCTTAAGTGGTGAGAAACAAAACCAACTAGAGGTTTTGATAGATGGTGAGTCTACAAAATTAATTGATATAGGAAATGGTATTGCCAGTGTCTCTTTCAAAACAAAAATGAATGTTCTAAGTGCTAGTGTTTTAACTGAACTACCTGAATGCCTTGATTATTTGGAAAGTAATGACTTTCATGCTCTAGTCTTTAGACAAGAGCAGGAACATTTTTGTGCTGGCGCAAACCTTTATGAAGTTATTTCGGCTATCAAGTTGGGTCTTCTTGAGAAGGATCCTGGTGTGACCTCTAAAGCAAAGAAGAAAGCCTTTGAGGTAATGCATCCTGAGCTTCCAAAACTTGGAAAACTGTACTCTATTAAAAATACAGTTCGTATGCTGCAAGATTTATTAATGCGACTTAAACATGGCAAAATATTAACGATTGCAGCGGTTGATGGACTAGCTCTTGGTGGTGGTTGTGAGCTGTTACTCCATTGCAATAAAGTTGTTGCTTCAATGAACTCTTATATTGGTCTTGTAGAAGTCGGTATTGGAGGAATTCCTGCTGGATGCGGTAGTAAGGAGATGGCACTTAGGGCTTATTTAAATAAAGAGTCTGATGATATTTTTCCTCTGCTCTCTAAACATTTTGAGCAAATTGCAATGGCAAAAGTCTCAGTAAGTGCCTTAGAGGCAAGAGAGATGGGTTACTTAAAGAGTGAAGATGTTATTATTGCGAACTCGAATGAATTACTCTATGTTGCAAAACATCAGGCTTTAGCAATGCTTGAGTCAGGCTACAGGCCGCCATTAGATGATACCTTTAAAGTGGTAGGTAAAGCTGGGTATGCCAACATTATGGCGCAAGTTGCTAATCTTTTTGAGGGGCATTTTATGTCTGAGCATGATAAATATTGCATCTCCTCATTAGCCAAAGTGATGACCGGATCGCTAGTTGAGGAGAATACAGTAGTGAATTCAAAAATGATCCTAGACCTAGAGAGAAAGTACTTTGTTGAGCTATTGGGGACTCAGAAAACTCAAGATAGAATTGAGTTTATGCTTAGAAACAGCAAACCCCTTCGCAACTAACTGGAGAACATTATGAGAAAAGCTTATATTATTGATGCAAAAAGAACTCCAGTAGGTAAAGCCAGAGGGCTGCTTTCAAAGACAAGAGCTGATGACTTATTGGTTCATGCAATACAGAATGTGCTCAAGGCATCAGATTCCAGTGAAAAAATAAATAATAGTATCGACGATATTATTGTTGGTTGTGCAATGCCAGAAGGGCCTCAAGGGTTAAATATTGCTCGAATAGCAACTTTGCTTGCAGGCTTGCCAGATTCAACGCCTGCATACACGCTCAATAGGTTTTGCTCTTCAGGGCTTCAGTCTGTTTCTAATGCTGCTGACCTAATTAAGTCTGGCTCATCTGAGCTAGTTATTGCTGCTGGTGTTGAGAGTATGAGTAGTGTTCCAATGACTGGCTTTAAGCCATCAATGAATCCAAAAATTTTGTCAGATGAAAATATTTCTATTGCATATGGCATGGGACTGACAGCTGAGAAGGTAGTTCAGAAATATGATATTTCAAGAGAAGCGCAAGACCAGTTTGCCTATGAAAGCCACCAAAAGGCAATTCGAGCGAACAATAATGGTTTATTTGAAAATGAAATTGTACCAATATCAACTGTCGAGGATAGTTATTCAGTCGAATCCAATGAATATATAAAAAATTCTAATCTTGTTTCTAAAGATGAAGGTCCTAGAGAAGATACAAGCTTAGAAGTTTTAGCAAAATTAAGAACCGTATTTGCACAAGATGGGTCAGTTACAGCAGGAAATAGTTCTCAAATGTCGGATGCAGCTGCAGCCGTTCTTGTTGCTAGTGAAGAAGCAGTTGAGAAATACAATCTAACCCCTAAGGCTGAGTTTATGGGCTTTTCTGTTGCAGGTGTTCCGGCAGAAATTATGGGTATTGGGCCAGTAAAGGCAGTACCCAAAGTTTTAAATTCTTTAGGTCTGGCTCTTGATGACATAGGCTGGATAGAGCTGAATGAGGCTTTTGCTGCTCAATCTTTAGCTGTTATTAAAGAGTTGAAACTTGATATAGAAAAGGTTAACCCACTAGGAGGCGCTATAGCACTTGGACATCCTCTAGGAGCGACTGGCGCAATAAGGGTGGCAACCCTGGTCTCTGCTATGCAAAGAGAAAAGATTGATTATGGAATGGTAACCATGTGTATTGGATCTGGGATGGGTGCTGCTGGAGTAATTAAAAAATGTTAGATATCGAATGAAAAATCAAAACTATATTAACCAACTTAGACTTCCAATCATTCAGTCACCAATGTTTATTGTGTCCAATGCAAGGCTTGTCATTGCATCATCAAAGGCAGGAATTGTGGGCTCATTTCCAACTGCAAACTCTCGCACTTTAGAGGCTTTAGACCAAACATTCACTGAGATAACGCAAGCATTAGGAGCTGGAGAAGAGGCTCTTCCATGGGCTGTAAATATTATTATTAGTAAAATGTATGCCAGAAGTAATGATGATCTTGAGCTAATTCTCAAACACAAACCACCCATCGTTATTACATCTCTCGGTAATCCTGAGGAGGTTGTCAAAAAAGTTCATGGATATGGCGGACTAGTATATTCAGATGTTATCAACTTGTATCACTCAAAAAAAGCAATTAGTACAGGAGTAGATGGCCTAATTCTTGTGTGCAATGGTGCAGGTGGCCATACCGGCGACTTATCCCCATTTGCCTTTGTGTCTGAAGTGAGAGAGATATTTGATGGAACAATTATAGTTGGTGGGAGTATAAGCTCTGGTGATTCAGTTCTAGCAATTCAAGCTTTGGGTGCAGATATGGCTTATATGGGAACTCGTTTTATTGCTACCCAAGAGAGTGATGCGACTGAAGAATACAAGCAAATGATTTTAGATGCTTCAGCGACTGATATTATTAAGTCCAATAAAATTACAGGTGTTAATGGAAATTGGCTTGAGCAATCGCTTAAAAACGCTGGAATCTCTCCAAATTCAGGAGGTATTCAATCAGCACTCTCTGATTTTAAAAAAATGATTATGCCTCTTATCAAGCAAAAACTTAAGGTAGATTTTGATGTAAGTAAGGCGACAGCTAAGAGATGGAGGGATATTTTTTCCGCTGGTCAAGGTGTCGGATCTATTTCCAATGTACCAAGTGTTGAAGATTTGGTGTTAGAATTAGAGCAGCAATATGCTAAATCAAAAAGCAGAATCATTTAAGGATTAATCAATGTTATCTAAGCCTGCAAAGAGAGACTTAAAACATAATAGAACCATCGAAGGCAAGGGCTATAAAAGAGAAGATGGATTCTGGGATATAGAGGTTTTTCTTGTTGATAGTAAAACCTATTCATTTAATAATATGCATCGAGGATATATCAGTGCTGGGGAGCCTCTCCATGACATGGCCGTTAGATTGACTTTAGATGATAAAAGAAAAATTATCGATATAGAGGCTGTTATTAATGCATCCCCATACAATATTTGCCCACAAGCAATTGAAAATTGCCAAAAACTAAAGGGCGAATATGTTATTGCAGGTTTTAATAGGAAGGTTCTTAAAACTTTGGGTGGAGAAAAGGGTTGTAGACACATTTCAGACCTTTTGGCATATGCAGGAAACATTGCATATCAAACGCTTTGGAAGGAGAAAACTGGTGGTAAAGATGGAACTATTACTCTAGAGGAGGCAAAATCAATAGAAAAGAAATTTGCAAATTCATGTTTTGCTTTAAAGAAGGACGGAGAGGTTTATAATCAATATAAGGAAATATTAATAGGCAAAATGAAAAAAACTAACTGAAAATGAGGGAATACAATGGCACTAAAAATACCAAATAAACTTGAAGATACAGATTTTTTTAAAGAACATGGAAACTTAGTTGAGTTTTTTGATAACTGTTGTAAGGAGCATCAAGGAAAGATAGCATTCGAAAGTTTTGGAGTTGAAATGTCCTACGAAGATCTATCTGAACAAGTTAATTCTTTTGCTGCATGGCTCAGTAGTAACTTTAAGGTCGGTGACAGGGTTGCGGTTATGACGCCTAACATGTTAGTTTATCCTGTCATAGTTTATGGTGCATTAAAAGCAGGTATCGTAATAGTAAACATTAACCCGCTATATACCCAAAGAGAGCTTGAGCATGTTCTTAGAGATAGTGAAGCTAAATTATTGATGGTTTGGGAGGGGGTTGCAAACGTTGCCGCAAAATCAGATCTCTCTAGTGTAGAAAAAGTATTAATAACGACTGTTGGCGATCTTCTTGGTTTTAAGGGCAAGATTATTAATTTAGTCACAAGAAAAGTAAAAAAATTAGTACCAAAATACCATATTGATGGCGCAAGAATGTTCCTTGAGGTTTTAAAAGAGAATGAAGGCTCAAAGGCTGCATCTTTAGATATTCCAATTGAGAATACAGCTTTCCTTCAATATACGGGAGGCACAACTGGAGTTTCAAAAGGGGCTATACTGACTCACAGAAATATTCTTGCCAATATCATCCAAGCCTTTTTTACAATTGATCCCAAGATGTATGATGAATCGAGAAATGAGCAAAGAATCGCTATTTGCCCGCTACCTCTCTATCACATTTTTGCTCTAACTGTTCACAACTTCATGCTATTCCATATTGGTGGTAGGAGTGTTTTGATTACCAATCCTAGGGATCTGAAGACTTTTGTTTCAATCATGAAAAAACATAAGTTTCATATGATTTCAGGTGTGAACACGCTTTATGAGGCTTTATTGAATTATGATGGGTTTAAAGAGTTAGATTTTAGTAACTTGCTGATGTCCCTAAGTGGTGGCATGGCAGCACTTGATACAACAGCAAAAAGATGGGCCGAGTTAACTAAATCAGTAATTTGGCAGGCCTATGGTCTAACGGAGACATCACCATTGGTAAGCGTTAATGATTACAAGCAGAAAGAATTTACAGGTTCTGTAGGCTTTCCTGCAGCTTATACAGAGATTGAGATTCGAGACGATAGTGGAAATGCTCTTTCAGAAACGAATGCAGTTGGAGAACTCTGTGTCAGAGGTCCTCAAGTCATGAGCGGATATTGGAATTCTGAGGTCTCAGGTCTTGATGAAAACAACTGGTTTATGACTGGAGATATAGCTCGAATTGATGAAACTGGAAACATTTTTATTGTTGATCGAAAGAAAGATATGATCATTGTCTCAGGCTTTAATGTCTTTCCAAATGAGGTTGAGGCAGTTGTTAATGAGCACCCTGCTGTTCTTGAATGCGGCTGTGTTGGAATTGAAGGAGAAGGATCACAAGAAGTTGTCAAAGTCTTTATTGTTCTTCATGAGGGACAAAGTGCAAGTGAGGATGAAATTATTGGCTTTTGTCGTGAAAAATTGACAGCTTATAAGGTACCTAAGCATATCGAGTTTATCAAAGAGATTCCAAAAACGAATGTTGGAAAAGTTTTACGAAGAGAGCTGAAAACAAATTCTTAGTCTAGAGAGGTTAATATTTAGTATTCCGTTCGCCCCTCAAAAAAAGTCTTTAAATAACTGGTTGTCAGGAGAGATGGCTTGATCAGAATTTTGATTGCTGGCTTCCAGCACGAGACAAACACCTTTGGTGCTACAAAAACTCATTTCGAAGATTTTCTCCAGGCTGACAGTTGGCCAGGCTTGATGCAGGATCAAGAAATCATAACCGGTACTGAGGGTATTAATATTCCCATTGCAGGGTTTGTTGCTGCTACTAGCAATGAGATAGATATTGAGTTATTACCGGTTGTTTGGGCATCAGCTGAGCCATCTTCTTATGTGACCGACGATGCTTTTGAACGAATTACAGAGATGTTACTCGATGGTATTATTAAGGCGGGACCCTTGGATGGCATATACCTTGATCTTCACGGGGCAATGGTGACAGAGTCCCATGAGGATGGTGAAGGTGAGCTACTTAATCGCATCCGTAAAGTTACTGGAGATGGCCTTCCAATTGTGGTTAGTCTTGATCTGCATGCGAATCTCACAAAGCTTATGGTGAGGCATGTATCTGCAATTTGCATTTTTCGGACCTATCCTCATATTGACATGGCTAAAACAGGCGCTCGTTGCTATACGATGCTGCGTCGACTCTTATCTGGGGAGGCTTTATACTGCGCAATGATGCAAGCATCTTTTTTGGTTCCATTATCTGCACAATACACAGGCGCATCTCCATGTCGTGAGCTCTATAGTTTGTTACCTGATTCCAGCAGTCCAGGAAAAGTTCACTGTGAAATTGCGATGGGATTTCCACCCTCCGATATTTATGATGCTGGTCCAGCTGTTGTTGCTTATGCTTCATCACAAGAAGAGGCCAATGATCAAGCTAATCGAATTATCAAGGAATTTGAAAAAAGCGAAGTTGAATTTGACAGTGCTTTGCATAGCCCAGCTTTAGCAGTAGAAATAGCAGTATCTCATGTCGGAACCAAGCCCGTTATCATTGCAGATGTACAGGATAATCCGGGTGCCGGTGCGACTTCTGATACTACTGGTCTTCTAAGCGCTCTAGTAAAGGGTAAAGCTAGAAATGCTATATTTGGGTTGCTTAATGACCCTGAGGTCGCTGCTGAAGCATATAAACTTGGCATAGATGCTATCTTTGAAGCATCACTTGGTGGCAAGTCTGGTCTTCCTAGTATGGGCCCATATAATGCTAAGTGCAGAGTAATTGCGATGAGCGAGGGGAAATTTGCCTTTAGCGGCGCTATGTATGCTGGAGCAGTTGCACAGATTGGACCTACGGTACTATTAGAGATACTTGATGACAATTCCAATGTCTATGTCATAGTCGGAAGTAAGCGTTGCCAATGTCTTGATCAAGCAATATTCACTCACATCGGAATTGATCCTAAAAAGATGAAGATTATAGTTGTTAAAAGTACTGTTCACTTTCGTGGCGACTTTGAGCAGATTGCCGATCTTATTTTGCATGCTCAATCTCCAGGAGCCAACTACTGCAGTTTGGAAACTATTACATATCAGAATCTTAGATCCAATGTGCGTCGGAGTTTAAAATAAATAAATGAATAAATTACTTTGGAGTCCTTCAGAAGTTGAAATTAGCCAGGCATGGAAATTCATGCAAGAGGTGAATCATAAATATAAATTAAAACTAACAAATTTTCATGAATTGTATCAATGGTCATGCAAATCCTCAGAATCTTTCTGGGAACTTTTCTTCGAATTCTCCTCAATAATAGCAGATAGAGGCTCTTCCAATGTTCTAAAAAATGGAGCTAATTTATTAGAGTCAGAATGGTTTCCAGATGTAAAGTTAAATTTTGCTGAAAATCTCTTATCTAAAAGAGATGATAGTGATGCAGTTATTTTTTGGGGTGAAGATCAGTATAAAACCTCACTCACATACAATGAACTATTCACTCAGGTGACAAAATTATCGATGTGGTTAAGAAGTAAGGGTGTGAAAAAAGGTGATCGTGTTGCAGGTTTTCTTCCAAATATGCCTGAAGCTGTTGTATCAATGTTAGCTACTTCAAGTATTGGCGCAATATGGACATCATGCTCGCCTGATTTTGGTGTTCAGGGAGTTTTAGATCGTTTTGGCCAGGTCGAGCCAAAGGTTTTTATTTGTGTAGATTCATACCTTTACAATGGCAAGGTTTTTGATTGTCTTGAAAAAAATCAAAGTATTATTTCAAAATTGCCAACACTAGAAAAAACTTTACTAGTTCGTTATATTGACACTAACGCATCAATTAACAGTTTAAATTTTTGCTCTAGCTTTGATGAAATTGTTAATACTACTGGAGATTCAGAGATAATTTTTGAAAATGTTCAGTTTAATGACCCTCTTTATATCTTGTTTTCTTCTGGAACAACGGGAATACCAAAGTGTATTGTTCACGGAGTTGGAGGGACATTAATTCAACATAAAAAAGAACATATTCTTCATTGTGATATAAGAGAAGGCGAAAGAGTTTTTTACTTTTCGACATGTGGTTGGATGATGTGGAATTGGCTTATTAGTGGGTTGGCATCTGGCGCAACATTAATGCTTTATGATGGCTCACCAATTCTAAAAAATAATGAAAGCATATTATTTGATTATGCAGAAAAAGAGAAATTCAATGTCATGGGAATATCTGCAAAATTTGTTGATGCTTGTCGGAAAAAAGAACTAAGCCCAATCCATTCTCACAGGCTAGATTCGCTCAGAATGATTCTTTCTACGGGCTCTGTGCTAAGTTCAGATTGTTTTGATTATGTCTATGGTAAGGTTAAAAGCAATATCTGTCTTTCCTCTATATCAGGTGGCACTGACATAGTTTCATGTTTTGTCTTGGGCTCAAATATACTTCCAGTATACCGAGGAGAGCTTCAGACTAGGGGGCTAGGGATGTCAGTTGAGGTTTGGAATGAATCGGGTTCGCCAGTTAAAGAGCAGAAAGGTGAATTGGTTTGTACCAAGACTTTTCCATCCAAGCCAATAATGTTTTGGGATGACAAGGGTAGGAGAAAATATGAAAATTCCTATTTTTCACGTTACCCTAATGTATGGTGCCATGGCGACTATGTAAAGCTCATGGATAGTGACGGTATGATTTTTTATGGCCGTTCAGATACGACTCTGAATCGAGGTGGAGTAAGAATAGGTACAGCTGAAATTTATAGACAAGTTGAGCTTCTAAATGAAGTTATAGAGTCTATTGTTGTAGAGCAAAATTTGGACGATGATTCTAGAATCATTCTATTTGTAAAGTTAGATAAAGATAAGCAACTGAGTGCAACCTTAAAAGAAAAAATCGTGAATAAAATTAGAAGCAATACTACTCCTAGGCATGTGCCTGATATGATAATTCAGGTTTCAGATATCCCAAGAACAAAGAGTGGAAAGATTGTCGAGCTAGCTGTTCAAAAGGCAATAAATAACTTACCAATTGATAATAAAACAGCATTAGAGAATCCTGAAATTTTGGAAGAATACTATAATCTCAAAGAGCTAGAATGATGTAAATTTATAGTTGACACCAAGGGTTATAATATTACATTATTATTAATTTAAGGCTTGTGTTGTGGCAAAACTTTACTTTTATTATTCTTCAATGAACGCAGGTAAATCAACCTCTCTTCTTCAGTCTGCTTATAACTACAAAGAGAGAGGCATGACTCCATTTATACTTTCAGCTGCAATTGACAATCGATATAGTGTTGGCAAGGTGACATCAAGGATTGGGCTGGAGGCTGAAGCTCATTTATTTCATCAAGATGACGACTTATTTGAAATTCTTTTAGAGCATAATAATAAGCATACTATCGACTGCGTTCTGATTGATGAAAGTCAATTTCTAAGCAGAGAGCAAGTCAAGCAGCTTGCTCAATCTGTTGATCAATTAGATATTCCGGTACTATGTTATGGAATTAGAACAGATTTTAGAGGTGAGCTTTTTCCAGGCAGTCAGCATCTTCTTGCATGGGCAGATAATCTAATAGAGCTAAAGACCATTTGCCATTGCGGAAGTAAGGCGACCATGGTGGTACGGATTGATGAAGAGGGAAATGTCATTGAGGACGGTGAACAGGTCGTAATTGGAGGTAATGATCGCTATCAATCTATGTGCAGAAAGCACTTTTCTGAACATATTTGGAAGAAGTGATCTATATATCTAAATTTACGATGAACTATGAGTGAAGCAATAATCCTTTTACTTCTTCTTGGAGCTTTTTCAGGCTTTGTTGCAGGTCTTTTGGGTGTTGGCGGTGGTCTTATAATTGTTCCAGTCTTGTTATATCTTCTGGCACCATCGATAGATCAATCAATTCTAATGCATACTGCAATAGGAACTGCTTTGGCAGCTATTGTTTTTACTTCAATCTCTAGTCTGTATGCGCATCATCGTCACGGGGCGATCATTTGGAGAAATTTTGTAAAGCTAACACCAACAATTCTTTTAGGTTCTTATAGTGGCGCTATTCTTGCTAAATATTTAAGCTTTGATTTTTTACGAGTTTTCTTTGCTTTATTTGAAATAACGGTTGCATTGATTATGTGGTTTGGCATCAGCGCCTCAAGCCATGCAGATAATTTATCCAGATGGGTTTGGTCTATAGCAGGTTATGTAATTGGTTTAATTTCAGCTATGGTCGGTATTGGTGGTGGGACAATGACCACTCCATTTTTAGTTTATAACAATGTTGAGATTAAAAATGCTATTGCTACTTCTGCAGCAGTTGGAATGCCAATTGCCATTGCTGGCAGTATTGGTTTTATGGTGGCTGGCTCATCTCAGAATCTTCCGACTGGCGGCATTGGTTTTGTAAACTTTGAAGCATTGATTGCAATAGTTACTGCAAGTATTTTCTTTGCACCATTAGGAGCTAAAGTAACACATAAGTTGGATAGCAAAAAACTTAAAAAAGGCTTTTCAATTTTCTTGGCTTTTCTCGCCATAATGGTTCTTTTATTTTAAAAAGGCCTTCCCTTTTAATCCAGTTATGACTCATCTCCAGAAAAACTTAAAGCAACTGAATTGATGCAATAACGTTTTCCAGTTGGTTGAGGTCCATCCGGAAAAACGTGACCTAAATGAGCATCACATGAAGAACATCTCACCTCAATTCTCATATAACCTAACGAATCATCTTCTAGTTGTCTGACACAATCATTATTTGCAAGTTCATAGAAACTTGGCCAGCCGCTTCCTGAATCAAATTTAGTACTGGATTCGAACAGCAGTGCATCGCAACAGATGCAGTTATAGTTTCCAGTTTCGCTATGGTTATAATACTCACCGGAGAAAGGCGGCTCTGTTCCGCATTCTTGAGTGATATGATAAGCTTCGGGTGATAAATTCTTCTTTTTATTCATTCGTGTATTATAAGAGAAATTTAATATCAACATCAATATCTAGAGTTATAAATATGCAGGAATTTTTGGTAGGTGGGGCAATCCGAGATAAGATTTTAGGTATTGCTACTGAAAAAACAGAAAAGGACTATGTCATAGTAGGCTCATCTCCTGAAGAAATGAAATCTTTGGGTTTTCGTCAGATTGGGAAAGAGTTTCCAGTATTTCTTCATCCACAAACTAAAGAAGAATATGCTCTTGCTCGTCTGGAGCGTAAGGTCTCTAAAGGATACAAAGGTTTTGAATTTGAGACATCAAAATCAGTGACTTTAGAGCAGGATCTTTCTAGAAGAGATTTAACAATTAATGCAATTGCACAAAGCAAGAACGGTAGTGGGGAATATATTGATCCTTTCGGTGGTTTAAATGATCTAAAACAAAAAAAACTTCGTCATATATCTGAAGCATTTACAGAAGACCCAGTGAGAATTTTAAGAACAGCAAGGTTTGCTTCACGTTTTAACCATCTTGGTTTTACTATAGATTCTAAAACACTTGATTTAATGAAGATTATGGTGGATTCAGGTGAGGTTGATGCGTTAACCCCAGAGAGAGTGTTTAAAGAAATCTCACTTTCAATGAATACAGAATCACCCTCTATTTTTTTTGAAGTTTTGATTGAATCTGGAGCTTATCAAAGACTATTTCCAATGTTGGAAATGAATCAAAACATAGAATTTCAGTTATTAGATCAACCAGATCTGATTGAAGAAGTAAGGTTTGCACTGTGGCTGTATCAGCAAAAATCTAGCAACATTCAGTCACTTTGTGATCACCTTAAGTGCCCTAAAGATATTAAACAGATTGCTGAACTTGTCTCTATTTGGCATGGTTTCTCATCTGATTTTTTATCTCATGAGCCTCAAGAAATTCTAAGTTTCTTTCTTAAAACAGATGGATTGAGGAGGCAAAGAAGATTTGAAATAATTTTGAATGCTTTTGAGAATTTAAAAATAGATACCTTACCTATAGTTCAACTAAAAATTCAGCTGAACTCAATTAAGATAACAGATTTAAAAAATCTAAATATTGCCCAGGAATTAGCTGAAGAAAGGCTATCTGTTATAGCTGGATTTATCGACTCTACAAAGTAAATCATAATCACAAAAGTCACAAGCATTAGCATGTGGAAGAACTTCTGCATTGCCATTTTGAAATTGTTTGCTAGCGGAAGTGAGTTCTATTTTCCATTGTGAAAGTTGGTTTTTCCATTCAGGCATTCTGTTAATGGACTGACTACTTAATGGCAATTCATATTTGTTTTTTGTTATTGCTTTAAATTTACAGTCATTGGAGTTAACGGTTGCAAAGGCTACTCCATCGACTTCATGTGTAATTGCATATATTGGAAGTTGAGCTTGATCTAACGGTTCACTAATGAGTTGACTTAACTTTACATTTTTACCTGTTTTGTAATCAATGATAAGTTTTGAACCATCCTTCATTTGATCCATTCGGTCAATTCGAGTAGAAAACTTTAGACCGTTTATATCAACTTGAGATTCTGATTCTGTCTTTATGACCTGAAAGTATTCTCGAGTCTTTTCAAGATCAATGTATTTATTGATTACTTTTTTGAGCCTATCTTTTTCATTTGACTTGAAGTTAGATTGAGTGATTTCTTTTAATCCAGTTTCTATATGTTTGTCTATTAGAGTTTGTAGATCAGTCTCAGACAATTTCTGTAATTCAGAGCTGAACGAAATTTCGTTGAAAAAAATCTCTAAAATTGTATGAACTAAATTGCCCTGCTCTAGTCTACTAATACCGATATGAGATTCATTAAATTCCTGGATATCTAGCCTATTCAGGAAGCCTTTAAATCCGCAGCTCATTTGATCTTGAAGGGTTTTGACCCCTCTCTTGATTTCAAATTCAGTAATCTTTGGTGCATTAAAGTCCTCAATAAGAGTCATTTCTCTTTGGAATTTTTGTTCATCAGTGGTAGCGTGATAATCTTGAAATTTTAAGTAGGGTGTTGGAAGTTCATCGCGGTTATTAGAGGTCTTTGAGAAGCTAAATGTCAGATCATTACTTAAATTTTTTAAATTATTCAGTGTTATATCACTTTCTTTAGCTATTAGTTTGAAACTTGTTCCAGGTAAAGAGTATTCAATAGAAATTTTTGGAGGAATAAATAAAGGCATTTTTATTTTTCCTGGAAGAAAATTACTTGTCATACTTGAGACCCAAGCAAAATCAAAAAATAAACCCTCTGCTTCTAAAGATCCCAATATATGGATATTTGCAGGGCCACTTTGAGGTTGAAAAATTACAGCATTCATATGATTTATTAATATTTCAATCGCATCTGAAAGATTGGTTTTTCTATAAAAAAATGATAATTTATTTAGGACTAAGCTTTCTGCTTGGTACTTTTCATAGATCTGATATTCACTACTTGAAAGATTTCTATCTGAAGTGAATCCCCAATCAATCAAAATTGAGTTGATTAGGTCTAAAGAATTCTCAAGCGATAACTTTTTTTGAGATTTGGCCTTACTCAGCGCAATTAAAATTTCTTTTAGAGTGGGACAGTCCTTACATAAATGAATGATTTTGTTGGCTTTTATTTCAGTTTCAGCCAATCGTAAAATTTTATTAACGAGAAGTGCACGATTGTTTTGTTCATTACTGGCATCTTTTATGTAAGGTGATGTAACAACCTGTCTTAATAGTTCAGATTCAACATATCCATTCAAAAATTGATTGGATAATCTCATAATTGAAATAAGATGTTTAATTAATGGATAGTCGCTAAGTGATATCCCTAAAGACATGTTGTAGGGTTTTTTATGGGTCTCAATTAGGCTTGAAGAGAACTCCTGGTCAAAGGTCGACTTAACCAAATGTTGCAATTCATTTAAATTAGGTATGACAACACCGATCCGTTTGCTAGGGTTCTTTTCGCTAATTTTTTTGGTCCATTTTGCAATAGCTTTTAATTCAGATTCTTCATCAACGAAAGAGAAATTTTGTGAGCTATTATCACTTCTATGAGCGAATAAAGGTTTGCACTCTAGTATTTTGAAAAGTTTATTTTGTTCAGGTGTTGGCTCGTTAAAACCATAGATATAGAAATTCTCAATTTCATTGTTGGTTTGTTGAAGAGGTTTTAAACATGAATGAAAGATGTCAGTTTGATCAACACATTGATTATTAATTTTAAATTTTTCATATTTACCGATTAATTCAACAAATAGCTTAGTTGGAATTGATGGCAGGATTGAGATTTTGTCAATTTCTATTCGGTAGTTTTTACAAAGCTTGTAACATTTAATCAGTTCTTCAATAAAAGTTTCAGGGTTCTTAACTAACGCATCTTTAATAAACTCTTTTAATAAAAACCTAAATTCAAGCTGAGTTAGAAAGCGATTGTCTTGATTTAGATTGTTGCTTCTCCAAAATCTTTCAAGCCAAGACTGATATGAAAATACTTTAGGCATTTTAGAGACATTACCTAGTGATCTCTTAATAGCAAGAGCTTGTCGGTTATTCGCAACAATAATCGTATCGTTTGCTTGTATCGGTGAGAGGTCTAGATTAACTCTCATTACTTATTTCAAATACTTTATCTAAATACATGCAGAGTTCAGAAACCCCTTCTTTTTTTAAAGAAGAGAATAGTTGAACGTTGACAGATGGAAAATCTTGCACTGCTTTTAAAGCCGAAAGTTTTGCTGAGCTAGCAGCTCCCTTTTTTAATTTGTCAGATTTCGTCAATAAAATATTAATTGGCACTTTACTATTAATACACCATTCAAGCATCATTTGATCAAAAGGTTTAAATGGATGGCGACTATCCATGACAAGTATTGCAGCCTTAATACACTTCCGGTTGTCAAAGTATTCACTCATATTTTGGTGCCAATCTCGCTTGATTGCATCGGGTACTTTGGCATACCCATAGCCAGGAAGATCGACAAGCCTTCGATCATTACCTAAATCAAAAAAAACAAGATGTTGCGTTCTTCCAGGAGTTCTACTTACTTTGGCTAATTTTTTCTGCTCTGTGAGAGTATTTATAGCGCTTGATTTCCCAGCATTAGAGCGACCAGCAAATATCACCTCATAGCCACTATCATTTGGGCAGCCTTTCAGAGAAGGGCAGGATAAAAGAAATTTTGCTTGACGATAAAAATTATGCATAATTCAAGAGTTTAGAGGCTTTCATTCCATTATATAATCATAATTAATTGAGTTCTCATAACATTCTATTTCTACATTTGTTATTAATTGAATATGGACAATGAAGTATATCTAACAAGAGAGTATCAATATTATTCTCAAGACGATAATTTAGATAAGCCATTGGCTCTCTATAATGCCAAAGTTCATTCAGATTGGATTGACTACAATGGCCATATGAGCGAATCATTTTACCTCTATGCATTTGGCGATGCATCAGATGCATTATTTCAATATATTGGCATTGATAATGATTACAGATTGGCCGGACAATCTTTCTATACCGTAGAAACTCACATCAATTACTACTTAGAGGCTTCAAAGGGTGAGCCTTTAAAGTTCAGCACTCAAATACTCGGTCTTGACTCAAAAAAACTACACATTTTTCATCAAATGCTTCATGGCAATAGTGGAGAATTGTTGGCAACGACCGAGCAAATGCTAGTCCACGTTGATATGAAAAAAGCTAGGGCAAATGAGATTGATGAATCTGTATTTAAAATTCTTCAAAAGATCTGGAGTTGTCATAAAAAATTACCTTTACCGAAACAAAAAGGTCGCGTAATGGAAATCAAATAATAATTTAATTATAGGAATAGAAATGAATTTTGGTCTTTCAAATGAACAACAAATGATCATTGACTCTGTCAAAAGTTTTGTTGAAAAAGAGCTTTATCCTTTTGAAGATGAAGTCGAGAAGACTAATCAGATTGAGAAATCAGTTGTTGATCAAATAAAACAAAAAGCAATTGAAAGCGGTCTTTATGCATGTAATATGCCTGAGGTTCATGGCGGCGGTGGATTAGATTCACTTACATTATGTTTATTAGAAAAGGAATTGGGGAAAGCTAATTTTGGTCTCCAGTATATTGTGGCCAGACCAAGCAATATTTTATTAGCTTGCAAAGGGGCACAGGTTGATGAATATCTTCTCCCAACAATACGAGGAGATAAGGTTGACTGTCTTGCTATGACAGAGCCAAATGCGGGCTCTGATGTTCGCTCTATGAAGTGTAAAGCTGAGAGAGACGGCGAGTTTTTTGTAATCAATGGTTCTAAACATTTTATTAGTCATGCAGATATGGCTGATTATGTTATTTTATTTGCTGCTTCTGGAGTTGAACAAACTCCTAGAGGTGAAAAGAAAAAGATAACAAGTTTTTTAGTTGATATGTGCACTCCAGGGTTTTCAGTTGAGCCAGGCTATAACAGTGTTTCACATAGGGGTTATCATAATTTTATTCTTAATTTTGATAATTGCCGAGTTCATGAATCGAAGGTTTTAGGTGAGGTCGATCATGGATTTGATGTTGCCAATGAGTGGCTAGGTGCCACTCGATTATCTGTTGCAGCGATGTGCCTTGGTAGATCTGAAAGGGCTTTACAAATTGCTACAGAATGGGCTGCAACACGTGAACAATTTGGTCAAACGATAGGAAAATTTCAAGGTGTATCTTTTAAACTTGCTGATATGTCAACGGAGCTTAATGCCGCTGAACTTCTAACCTTGAAGGCTGCATGGAAGGATACTCAAGGCGAAATGTCAAATAGTGACGCCGCTATGGCAAAACTCAAAGCAACCGAGACGCTTGCAATGATTTCTGATGAAGCTATTCAAATTTTAGGTGGCATGGGATTGATGGATGAACTCCCTCTAGAGAGAATATGGAGAGATCATCGAGTTGAGAGAATTTGGGATGGAACAAGCGAAATACAAAGGCATATTATTTCTAGATCATTACTCAGGCCATTTGAATAGCGCTTTATGAACAAGGGTAATTTGCGTCGATTAATTTCACCAAAGTCAATTGCTGTAGTTGGTAATCGAGGGGCAAATTTTGCGATCAAAGAGTCAATTAAGTTAGGTTTTAAAAAACAAATATGGGCGATACACCCCTCTCTTGATTCGCTTGAAGGTATCAAATGTTTTAGAGATATTAAAGATTTACCTGAAGCTCCTGACGCGACATTTATAGCTGTTAATGCAGAAACTGCTATTGATATTGTATCTGATTTAAAGTCAATGGGTGGTGGCGGGGCAGTTTTATATGCTTCTGGATTTGGAGAAGTTGGTGAAGAAGGGTTTCAGCGGAATCAGAGACTACTAAAAGCTGCTGATGGAATGCCACTTATTGGGCCAAATTGTTATGGCTTTATCAATAGCTTGGATGGTATTGCTCTTTGGCCAGATGTACATGGATGTGAGCCTGTTGCTAAGGGTGTTGCAATCATTACTCAAAGTGGAAACATAGGTCTTAATATGACTATGCAGTCTTCTGGCCTTCAAATTGCTTATATGTTCACTCTTGGAAATCAAACAAACACTAATATCGCAGATATTATTCATGCGATGCTAGATGATTCAAGAGTCAACGCAATTGGTTTACACATTGAGGGCATCTCTGACGTTGAGTCATTTGATGTTGCTGCAAGAAGAGCACAAAAAATGAAAGTTCCAATCATTGCAATCAAATCAGGGAAAACAAAAGCCTCTGCCAAGATTGCTCTCAGTCATACCAGTTCATTGACTGGTTCAGATGAATTATATAGTGTCTTTTTTGAGCGACTTGGAGTTGCCAGAGTAGATACTGTTCCAGAGTTTCTAGAAACTCTAAAATTGATTAGTGTTTTGGGTGTCATTAAACATAACGGTGTTGCCTCAATGAGTTGTTCGGGTGGAGAGGCAGGGATGATGGCCGATTTAATTGACGGTATGGAGATTACCTTCCCAAGCCTTACTAAATCCCACAAAGCCAGAGTAAAGCAAACACTAAATGAATATGTTGAGGTTGATAATCCACTTGATTATCATACTTTTATTTGGGGTGATCGAAAAAGAACATCTGAGTGCTTCAAGGCAATGATTAGTGACCGATTTGCTGCAACAATGCTTTTATTAGATTGGCCCAAAACTCAAGAGTCGGAACAAAAAGACTGGGATTCAACTCTTTTAGCACTCTCAGATGCCATCTCAGGAACTAGTGAAAAAGCAATAGTGCTTGCATCTATGGATGACTGCATGCCAAAAAGAATTATAGAAGAGTGTTTGAATTTAGGTATTGCTCCTATGATTGGTCTAGATATTTGTCTCAAAGCACTCAACCACTCCTACAAAATTGGGCAAGCTTTTGCAAGCAAACCAATGCCTGAAATAAAAATTCTAAACACCCACAGAGAAAATAAAATTAATAAACAATTAACTGAATTTGAGGGCAAGCAACTTCTAATGGAATACGGCATTCCAATTCCAAAGGGGTTCTTAGTTAAGAATCTAACTGAAGCTTTAAAGGCTGCTGAAGACATTACTTATCCAGTCACACTCAAAGTCTCAGTTACTAAATTGTCACACAAGACAGAATTGGGCGGCGTAAGATTAAATATCCAAAATTCAATAATGTTGGAAGAGGCATGCAATGATTTATTTAAGATTAGTTCTGTACTTCTTATTGAAAAAATGATTGAAGGTTCTGTTTGTGAGCTTATTATTGGTATTGATCATGACCCTACTTTTGGCAAGCATATTATTATTGGTGCAGGCGGTATATTTGTTGAACTTTTGAAAGACAGCTCAGTACTGATTTTGCCGGTTAGTAGAGAGGATATTCAGCAGGCTTTATCAAAATTAAAAGTCTACCAATTGCTTCAAGGTTATAGAGATGACTTAAAAGGAGACATTGAAGCTGTGATAGATGTAGTGATGTCTGTAATTGAATTAATCAAAGTTAATGATGTAGAGGAGTTGGATATCAATCCATTATTAGTGTTAAAAGAGAAAAATGGAGTTGTTGCAGCTGATACACTTATCAGATTAAACTCAAATTAATATATATTGAGAGAATTATGAATGATGTAGTAAATATTGAGGTGCACGGTGAAGTTGTTTTAATCACTTTGAACCGTCCTAAAGCGAATGCAATTGATGCAAAAACGAGTCATGCGCTTGGGGATGCGTTTATTCAATTCAGGGATAACAATGATTTAAAGGTTGCTGTCATTTCTGGTGCTGGAGAACGATTTTTTTGTGGTGGATGGGATTTAAAGGCGGCATCCGAGGGCGAGGCTGTTGACGCTGATTTTGGGCCTGGTGGTTTTGCAGGCCTGACAGAATTGTGGGACCTAGACAAACCCGTTATAGCAGCTGTCAATGGATTGGCAGTTGGCGGTGGATTTGAGTTGGCGCTTGCTGCAGACCTAATTATTGCCTCTAGCAATGCAGAATTTTTTGTTCCTGAAGCAACATTAGGAATTATTCCAGACAGTGGCGGCGTTCTAAGACTCCCACGCCGATTACCAAAATCAGTGGCTATAGATATGCTAATGACCGGTCGTAGAATGGGTGTAGATGAGGCAAAACATTATGGCCTTGTTAACCACAGCTGTGATCAAAAAGACTTAATTAATGTGGCGCTTGAGTGGGCTCATCAAATTTCTAAGTCTGCACCACTTTCTTTGGCGGCAATAAAGTCAGTTATTAGATCTACAGAAATGATGGATATAGAGGCTGCTTACCAATTGATGCGTTCGGGAAAAATTGAAGCCTATCAAAAAATGCTTAATTCTGAGGATGCAAAAGAAGGGCCATTGGCTTTTTCTGAAAAACGCCCCCCTAAATGGAAAGGAAAATAACTTCTGGCAACTTGAGTTTACTATATTAGAAATTGGTATAATCTAATCAGTCGCAAATAAGGCGCGTATTTATGAAAAAGATTTTTTATATATTGATCGCTTTTGTTTTAACTACTTTTTCTATAGGTTCTTTTGCTAATAGTGAAGGTGAGGCAATGTATAGTGCTCTTGGTTGTGCTAGCTGTCATGGTGTAAATGGACGCTCTAATGACGAATCAATTCCCTCTCTTGCAGGTAAAGATGTTGAATGGATTATTCTGCAACTTGAGTATTTTCAATCGGGCGAGCGTGAAAACTCTTATATGAATGCTATGGCTCCTATGGCAGAAGGCTTTGAAAGATCGATTGCAGAGTACCTTTCGATTCAAGACCCACAAAGATAATTTTTTTCTTTTTAAATTATGAATGATTTGAGGGTTTCTTAACCTTTAAATATCACGTATAATTTCTTGGAATTTTTGGAGATTGAGAATGAAAAAAACCGTTATTATTTTAGCTTCTTTACTAGTCACTTTAAGCAATCCTATTATTGCTGCAGGTGATGCAGAGGCAGGCCAAGCAAAGTCAGCAACTTGTATGGGTTGCCATGGTCTCGGTGGAAATAGTACGATTCCTGATTTTCCAAAGCTAGCTGGACAGGGACAGGCTTATCTAGTTAAGCAACTTCAACATTTTAAATCGGGTGAAAGAAATAATGCAATGATGGCAGGTGTGGCCTCATTGCTTTCTGAGCAAGATATTGAAGATATTGCAGCTTACTACTCAATCCAAATAATAAGTGAAAATTCTGCGAAGGGTTCAGAAGAAAAAATTGAGCTTGGCAGAAAAATTTATGTTGGCGGTAAAATGGATACGCAAACTACTGCGTGTATTGCTTGTCACGGACCAAAAGGTGAGGGCATACCAACTGCGGGCTTCCCGGCTGTAAGTGCTCAGCATGCTGAATATACAGCGTCTCAATTGAAAGCTTTTCGACAGTACTCTATCAATAAACAGACTGACTCTGATGGTGTTCAAAGAGTTAATGAGATGATGAATAATGTGACAAAGGGCTTAACAAATGAAGAGATTGATGCATTATCTGAATACATTGCAGGACTTCACTAAGCTTATAAAGAACTAAATTTATTTAGTCCATCCTCTCTGTATTACCATCTACGCTCATTATTTGGCCTGAGATTCTATATGCTTTGTCAGACAAGAGAAATACAGCCATATTGGCGATGTCTTCTTTGTCAACGAAAGTATTGAGTGAGACCATTCCCTCAAAACTTTCTTTGATTTCTCTCTCACTCTTGTTAATAGATTTTGCTTTTGCTTCAATCACTCGATCCATTCTATCTCCAGATACTGAGCCTGGACATATTGCATTCACTCTGATATTGAATTTACCCAGCTCCATAGCGAGTGATTTAGTGAGTCCTACTATTGCCCATTTAGAGGCGGCATAAGGAGTTCTTAATGGAAAGCCAAAGATTCCCGCAGTTGATGATAGGTTAACAATTGAGCCGCCTTTGTTTTTCTTTAAAAGTGGTATGGCATGCTTTGTAAAATAGAAATGACTATTTAAATTAGTCTCGATTGTCTGTTTCCAGTCTTCGACTGAAATATCTTCCATTGTCCCGGTTGGGCCAGCGATACCAACATTATTGATTAAGCCATCAATACTGGATATTTTCAATTTCAGGGATTTAAAGTATTTTTTTACTGAGGTCGCATCTCCTGCATTTACATTGTCAATAAATAATCTTTTATTAATTAGTGGATGCGTATTCAGTTGATCGATTTTATTCTGATTAATATCAGATGCATAAACGGTATAGCCTTG
Source organism: uncultured Gammaproteobacteria bacterium (assembly GCA_902512035.1). Classification (GTDB taxonomy): domain Bacteria; phylum Pseudomonadota; class Gammaproteobacteria; order PS1; family Pseudothioglobaceae; genus Pseudothioglobus. The sequence goes on along the minus strand of CABXHG010000002.1, from coordinate 76,113 downwards.
ATCTAAAAAAGAGCTAGCCATGCACCAACCAATTCCATCTGCCGCTGCTGAAATAACTATATTTTTGCTCACAGAATCCAACCAGGGGTTATTTTGTTTTGGTTAGTGCTAATGAGAGTTCATCAGAAGTAATGAAGCCTGTAGTGGTTCCCTCATTGTTGATGACCTCGATTGTTGACCGATCTTTTAAAACTTTAGGAAGTAAATCTTCGATATAGGTATTCTCATCATACTTATAAGTTGAGGATGGATTGATTGATGATTTATCAAACTTATCGAGTTTGGTCATGATAGTTTTAGCTCTGAGAACTTTAGAGCGGTTAACATCTTTTACAAATGCTTTAACGTAATCATCTGCAGGATTAAGAATAATATCCTCCGGCCTTCCAACTTGAACCAGTCTTCCACCATTCAGTATTCCAATATGGTCACCCAGTTTGAGGGATTCGTCAAGGTCATGGGTTATAAATACAATTGTTTTCTTAAGTTTAGCTTGGAGGTCAACCAATTGATTTTGCATGTCACTTCTAATGAGTGGATCTAAGGCGCTAAATGCCTCATCCATTAAAAGAATCTGTGGATCCGTTGCTAGAGCTCTTGCTAGTCCTACTCTTTGCTGCATTCCTCCAGATAATTGAGCTGGATACTGATGCTCAAAGCCTTCCAGTCCAACTGCATTAATTTGCCCTTGAGCAATTTCAATTCTTTGATCCTCTGGAACTTCTTGAATCTCAAGACCATAGGCGACATTTTCAATAATGGTCTTGTGAGGGAAGAGACCAAATCGCTGGAATACCATGCTCATGGTTTTTTTTCTAAAGTCTAAAATTTCTTTTTCGTCAAGACTGCATACATCAACGTTATTTACGATGACTTCACCTGAGGTCGGGTCGATCAATCTATTAATGTGCCTGATTAATGTTGATTTTCCGGAACCGGAAAGACCCATACAAACAAAAATTTCACCTTCTTCAATGGATAGAGAGACATTATCAAGGCCTACAGTATGCCCCGTCTCCTCCAGAACTTGATCTTTACTCGCACCATCTTTGACCATTGGTAATACTTGCTCAGGCTTAGGGCCAAATATTTTATAAATATTATTTACTTCGATTTTTGACATAGTATGAAATTATTTAGGTGGGCTATTTCTGTCTTGAATTTTTTTACCATAAGCCTGAGTAATTCTATCTAGAACAATTGCCAAGAGAACAATTGCTAGTCCAGCCTCAGTAGCCTTTCCAACATTAAGCTGTTGAAGGCCGAGTAATACCTCGTCACCAAGACCTCTAGTACCAATCATTGAGGCAATGACAACCATTGCTAAAGCCATCATGGTGCACTGGTTAATACCCTGCATAATATTTGGAAGTGCAAGAGGAAGCTGCACGCCCAGTAGTTTTTGTTTTTTACTTGCGCCAAAGGCTTCAGCCGCTTCAATGACTTCAGTATCTACTAATGTAATTCCTAAGTCAGTCAATCGAACTAAAGGAGGAACTGCATAAATAACGGTCGCAATAATTGCTGGAACAGCGCCAAGGCCAAAGAGCATAATTCCTGGAATGAGATAACAAAAACTTGGGATTGTCTGCATTAAATCCAGGACCGGTAGTATTGCATTGCGGACCCTATTACTTCTAGACATAGTAATACCTAAAGGTATGCCAATAATAATACAAATTAAAATTCCAATAATCATGATTGAAGTTGTTTCAATCGCTTTATCCCAAAACTTTGGATGAAGAAAGCCTATAAAGAATGTACAAATACCTACAAAAACTGTTGTCCCTAACTTTCTTCCGCTAGAGAAAAATACAATTGCGACTACAAGAGCAATAACTAGAGGCCATGGCATCATGATCAAGAACTTCTTTAAAGAGAGGATTGCTCCAAGTAAAAAATTATTTACTATTTCAAAATAAATTCCATACTCTTCATTGAAGACTTTAAATCCATCATTAATCCATTTCATCAGCGGAATATCAAGCCACTTGGGCCAGTCATTCAGCCAGCTTAGATCTGTAAAGAGCTCCATAACACTGTCTGGCTTTCTCTTTGATGAGTTATAGCTCGTTATCAAGAGCCAAACAAAAATAATTGGGAAGGTCAAATATGTGAGTAGTTTTCTTATCATAAATGGACAGTTATGAAAAAAAGAGCCCACGAGTGAGCTCTTTTTTTATGTTAAATCATACTTACAGTGCTGCAGAAACTTTAGCAGCAACGTCTGCTGAGACCCAAGCTTTCCAGTCATCTGAATTTTCTAGAAATTCAAGTGCAGTAAGCTCCATATCTCCATCAGACTCGTCTTCATAGAAGGCGAGAAGCTTGTTAACCATATCAGTTGGCAAGCTATATGCTTCTAGGAATGCAGTTTCTTCTGGGTGAGAATCCGCCCAAGAAGTAAGAACTGATTTATCTAAAGACATGTCTCTGTATTCAGTTGCACAAGTAGCGGTATATGCATCTTTACCTTCAGCCTTGATAGTTTCTACAACTGTAGACATTGCTCCCCAGCATGCATCATTGTATGGTGGCTCCTTTAATCTAACTAGGTCAACCTTACCCATGAGACCTGTTGGCGCCCAATAGTATGTAAAGATTGGTTGCTTTTTAGCAAAAGCACCAGCAATCGCTGCATCTAAAGCACCACCTGAACCTGGATCAAAGTTTGTATAGTAATTATCTAAACCATATACTTTTTGTTTGACATAGTTCACAGTGTAGCAAGTCCATCCAGAGATACAGCTTGTCATTCTTCCTTTAGAAGGATCTTCAGGATCAGTGAATAACGCTGCAACTTCAGGATCTAGCATATCTAATACAGTTTTTAAGTTGTATTTGTCTGCTGTTGTTTTATCAACATAGAATGCTTGTTGTGAGTCTGGCGTATTAATGCCAAGATTTCTAATTATTCCAGCTTCTTCAACTGGGTCATAGTTAGCAACAATATTGTCATACCAGAGTTCAGTTACAATATCCAATTGACCATCATAGTGAGCAGCCATAATTGGAGTTGTACTTCCTTTGGTGACTTCTACTTCACAGCCGTAGCCATGTTCTAGAATAAAGCCTACAATAGCAGTATGAACATTCGCACTACTCCAGTCGAAGTCTGCTAATCTCGCTTTTCCACAGTCGGCGCTGGCGATACCAGGCACCATACTGAGAGAAATAGCTGTAACAGCTAATAATTTATTTATTAGTTTCATTTTCTCTCCTTAGTTTTCAAAAATAAACCCACTTAGAAAAAGTGGATTGAGTCAAGTTTAACAAAAAATATGTTTGAATTATAGTGCATTTGTAAAAAATATAAATTTTTAAGCCAATAAAATTAATCCTGCGACAAAAATTAGTCCTAGTATTACTTTTCGAAACAGCTCTTCATTAATTTTTGGATAAATTTTTATTCCTATCCAAGAGCCTAAAATTAAAGCTGGAAATACTTTAATAAAGTCAACTAGAATGCTTAGAGTAATCAGTCCTGCAAAATAAAAACTAATTATTGAGGCAATACTTGTAATAAATATAAAGGGCTCATAGGTACCTCTTTGTGAATTTTTTGGAAGCTTTTGAAGGCTAACCCAGATCGTTGGAAGTAATCCACCAAGAGCAGCAAAACCACCCATAATGCCGCTAATTAGTCCAATGAGTTGATCAATCAATCTATTTTTATTGACTTTAATCGAAAAGCCACGACTTGTAATCATCCATATAGAATAGATAATCAGTAAAAAACCAATAGCAACTTTAAAGCTTGAAGGTTTAGTTATGGTTAGTAAAAGCATTCCAATTGGAATGCCAATCACTCCAAGGAAAATGAATGATTTGAGTTTTGAAAAATCAAGTGACTTACGGAGTTTATAAATTGGAAGTCCGGAGATAAAGAGGCACGAAATAATGTTTAATGGAATGGCGATCGATGGTTCAAGTATATGAAGCCAAAAAGCGTTTAAGACTAGACCACTTCCGAAGCCAGTTGCTCCTTGAACTATTCCAGCAACAAATGCTCCAAACAGTAAAATAAATTGGTAAATAAATGGATCTGAAATCAACATATAAAGTTTGTACTGAAGTAGGCTTAAAGTTTATAGATTATTTAGGTATTATTTTTTTATTTCTATAAACTAAAGGATATACGGATTCTTCTTATTTTGTGAAATAATTTCTCATTAATATCTATGAAAGATTTCGATTATATTGTCGTTGGTGCAGGCTCTGCTGGGTGTGTTCTAGCTAATAGACTTAGTAAGAACCCTCGCAACAAAGTATTGCTTTTGGAGGCTGGTGGTTCAGATCGCCGTTTCTTTATTCAAATGCCAATTGGTTATGGCAAAACTTACCATCAAAAAGCGGTCAACTGGATGTATATGACTGAGCCTAGTCCAGATGCCGACAATAAGCCTAGCTATTGGCCAAGAGGAAAAGTGTTGGGAGGTTCTAGCTCGATTAATGCGATGGTCTATGTGAGAGGCAACCCTAAAGATTTTGACCAATGGTCTGAGGCAGGCAATCCAGGTTGGTCATATGCTGATGTTCTTCCCTACTTTAAAAAAATGGAATCATGGCAGAATGGGGCTGATAGTTATAGAGGTGGAGATGGGCCATTAAAAGTTTCAGAAGTGTCTAATCATTTACATCCCTTGTGCCAGAATTTTCTATCTGCAGCTCAGGAGATTGGTATTCATTTAAATGCTGATATGAATGGGAAAGACCAAGAGGGTGTTGGCAACTATCAAATAACAACTCACAAAGGTCAGCGCATATCCTCTTCGAGAGCTTATTTGTGGCCAATTAGGAGTCGTCGTAATCTCACTATTCTTAAAAATGCTTTGGCTACTCGAATTTTATTTAAAAATAAAAAGGCCTATGGAGTTGAGTATTCAAAGACTGGCAAGCTACATCAAGTTTCAGCTAATCGTGAAGTTATTATAAGTGCTGGATCAATTAACTCGCCTCAATTATTACAGATCTCAGGCGTTGGTCCAAAGAAGGTTTTGGAAGAAGCTTCAGTGCAATTAATTCATGACAGCCCTGCTGTTGGTAAAAACCTTCAAGACCACCTGGGAGTGAGTTATTTTTATAAAAGTAAGGTACCAACATTGAATGACCAGTTAAGGCCATTTCTGGGTAAGATTTATCAAGGACTGCGATATGTATTAACGAGAGGCGGCCCACTGAGTTTGAGTGTCAATCAGTCGGGCGGATTTATTCGGACTCGAGAAGGGCTTGAGAAGCCAAACATCCAGCTTTATTTCTCACCTGTAAGCTATTCGCTTGAATCACCAGACAGGAGGGCGATGATGAGCCCTGATCCCTTTTCAGCAATGCTTCTAGGGGTTTCAAATTGCAACACTCATTCACGAGGTCAGGTGAGAATTAAAAGTAGTAATCCATTGATCCATCCAATCATAGAGCCAAATTATCTTTCTCATGATGAGGACGTTAGAGATCTATTAGAGGGGGTAAAAGTTCTTAGAAAATTAGCTCAAACTGATAGTTTCAGTTCAGTCATTGGAGATGAATTCCGTCCAGGGTCTGAGTGCCAAACTGATGAACAAATGATCCAGCATATCAAAGAGACGGTGTGGACTGTTTTTCATCCATCTAGTACTTGCAGAATGGGTCTTGATCCAAATAGTAATGTTGTTGACAGCGGTCTCAGAGTTCATGGAATTCAAGGCCTTCGGGTTGCTGACGCATCGATATTTCCTCAACTTGTATGTGGTAATATTAACGCTGCAACGATTATGGTCGGTGAAAAAGCCTCAGACCTAATTTTGCAGGATCAAATAAATGGAAAATAGATTCAATTATGAAGATAATTAGCGTTGAAACTTTCACTAATGAGTATGTCGGACTTGTACGTCTTAGAACCGATGAGGGAGATGAAGGCTGGGGTCAAACTTCTACTTACAATAGTGAAATAACTGCACAAGTCCTCCATCTTCAGATTGCGCCCCATGTTTTGGGAATGAGTGGACTTGATATTACTGAAGTCAACAGAGAGGTCTTAGAAAGAGAGCACAAGTTTCCGGGGACTTATCTTTACAGGGCCTTATGTGGGGTTGATACAGCACTATGGGACATTAAAGCCAAAAGAGCTAATCAAAGTGTCTGTCAGCTTCTTGGTGGGAATCCAAGCTCAATCCCTGTCTACGCTTCAAGTATGCAACGCGAGATTTCTCCTAAGGCTGAAGCTGAGAGACTACTGCAGTTAAAAGAAAAGGATGGTTATTTTGCATTCAAATTCAGGATTGGAAGAGAGTGCGGTCACGATATCGATCAGTGGCCCGGTCGAACCGAATCAATTATCAAAGAGGTTAGAAAGGTATTAGGCGATGAAGTCTCTCTACTGGTTGATGCGAATAGTGCTTACACCCCAAAAAAGGCAATCGAAGTCGGACATATGCTTCAGGATTATGGAGTGAGTCATTTTGAAGAGCCTTGCCCATATTGGCAGCCAGACTGGACACGCGAGGTTACAGACGCACTAGAGATTGATGTAAGTGGCGGAGAGCAGGACAATGATATGAGGGTTTGGAGGCATATGATTGAGACTAAGGTTGTCGATATTATTCAGCCAGACATTTGTTACCTGGGTGGTATTACTAGGACGCTTGAGGTTGCTAGAATGGCTGAAAAATTTAATATTCCTGTAACGCTTCATGCAGCTAACCTATCATTAGTGACACTTTTTTCTGCTCATTTAATGGGATCAATCAATAATTCAGGTAAGTATTTAGAGTTTTCCATTGAGGGTCTCGACTACTACCCTTGGCAATACAATATTTTCACTCCAGACTTTAAGATTGTTAACGGAAGCCTAGAGATGCCTCAAAAGCCTGGCTGGGGAATTGAAATAAACAAGGAATGGTTATCTTTGGCTAAACACCAAGTAAGCTATACCGGTTCTCGCTTTTAAATCACTCTTTCAACTCATTATTGTGATCAAAGTGCACTTTTTCTTAGGCTTTAAAATACTGTATAATTTCCCTTTTTTTTAATAAGTTACGGATTTAGAAATAGATGAAGACATCACTTACTACACTAGAGGGACTAAAGAGATCTCTTACGGTTGAATTGCCAGTTGACACTTTCAATCAAAAAACAGAAAAAATAATTCAGAGCCTTGGTGCTAAGGTTCGTGTTGATGGCTTCAGAAAAGGAAAAGTCCCTGCTAACATATTACGTCAAAGATTTGGTGCAAGCGCTAAATCAGATGCCGCAACAGAGATGGTTAGTGAGACCTTGGAAGACGCATTAAAGGATGCAGATGTATCCCCAGCTGCCCAGCCCTCATTAACCAACATAGATACTGAAAACTCTCAGAATTTAATTTACACTTTGGAATTTGAAGTCTATCCTGAGATTAAGTTAAATTCTTTATCCAGTCTAAAAATTGATCAGGTTGCCTCTAAGGTTACTGAAGAGGACGAAGAGAGAGCATTGCAAGATCTTCAAGCCAGGTCAACTGAATACAAAAGCGTTAAGCGTAAATCAAAGGATGGTGATCGCTTAATCATTGACTTTGAAGGTTTAATGGATGGCGAATCTTTTGAGGGCGGTGCCGCCGAAGGTTTTGAAATTATCTTGGGTAGAGGCGCGATGATAGAAGGCTTTGAGAAAGGTTTGATTGATGTTGTACCAGGTAAAACTGTTGAAGTGAATGCAACTTTTCCTGAAGATTACCATGTAGAAAATTTAGCTGGAAGAGAGGCTCAATTTAAAGTTAAGATTAACGAGGTTGGCTCCCCAATCGAGCTTAAAAGAGATGATGAGTTTGCTAAGAAGTTTGGTGAACAAGATTTTGAAAGTATGAAGTCTAGAATGTCTAGTCAAATGAAACTTGAGCTAGATTCGCGCTTAGTTCAACAAAATAAAGATACTGCATTTTCAGCTCTTTTAGAGGCGAATGAATTTGATGTCCCTGAGGGAAGCGTTTCTTCAGAAGCACTGAGACTGCAGCAAGATATGGAGTCACGTATGGAACAGCAAGGAATGCCTTCGAAGGGTAAGCTGCCTGCTGAAATGTTTAATGAGGAGGCTGCAAGAAGAGTTAAGCTTGGCCTGCTGATTAATAAAATTGCAACTGATTCCGAAATAACAGCAGAAAAAGACCTAGTTGATGCTAAACTTAATGAAATGTCTCTTCAATATGGTGAGAGCGCTCAACAAATGATTGATTGGTACAATACTGATCCTTCAAGATTGGCTAACATTGAATCAATTGTTGTCGAAGATTTAGTTGCTAAGCATATTGCAGAAAAGGCCAAAGTAACCTCTACTGATAAAACTTTTTTAGAAATAATGAATACGCAAAATTAATATGACAATTCAAAACTTAAATCAAATTCCAATGGTAATCGAGAGCTCGGGCAGGAGTGAAAGGGCTTATGATATCTATTCAAGGCTTTTAAAAGAGCGCGTAGTTTTTTTAGTTGGGCCAGTTGAGGACTACACTGCGAATGTTGTTGTAGCACAGCTACTCTTTTTGGAATCTGAAAACCCAGATAAGGATATCCATTTATATATTAATTCTCCAGGTGGTTCTGTCACCGCTGGTTTGGCTATCTATGATACGATGCAATTTATCAAGCCTGATATTTCTACCCTATGTATTGGTCAGGCAGCTAGTATGGGCGCCCTCCTTCTAACTGCTGGAACCAAGGGTAAAAGGTTTGCACTTCCTCATGCAAGGTGCATGATACATCAACCATTAGGAGGGTTCTCCGGTCAGGCTAGTGATATCGACATTCATGCTCAAGAAATTTTGAAGGTGAGAGATAATCTAAATTCAATTCTAAAAGAGCACACTGGTCAAAGTCTAAAGAATATTCAAAAAGACACTGACCGAGATAATTTTATGTCTGCAACTGAATCTGCAAAATATGGACTTATTGATAAAGTCATTAATAAACGTTAATTCAAAGCTTACTAATGGATCAAAATACTGAAGATCTTAGTTGTTCATTTTGTTCTAAAAATAAGGACGAGGTTACTCGTCTTATAGCTGGGCCCGGCGTTTATATATGTGATGAATGTATTGATTCCTGTTACAACCTAATTCAAGAGCAAACAGTTAAAGACAAAAAAGATCAACATCAAGATTGGAACTATACGCCAAAAGATTTGTTTAACTCACTCAATGAGTATGTAATTGGTCAGTCGCATGCAAAAAAAGTTCTATCTGTTGCAGTCTATAACCACTATAAAAGACTTAAATCTAACTATGTGTCGAATGATGTAGAACTTGATAAGTCAAATATTCTCCTGATTGGCCCTACAGGAAGTGGAAAAACCCTCCTGGCGCAATCTCTAGCAAGATTCTTAGATGTTCCTTTTGCTGTAGCAGATGCTACAACTCTAACTGAGGCTGGATATGTTGGTGATGATGTAGAAAATGTTATAAAGAGCTTGCTTTCTAAATGTGATTTTGATCCAGAAAGAGCTGAACAAGGCATCATTTTTATTGATGAAATTGACAAAATCTCTCGCCGTTCAGACTCTCCATCGATTACAAGAGATGTATCTGGAGAGGGCGTTCAACAGGCAATGCTCAAATTAATTGAAGGAACAATTGCCTCTGTTCCACCTCAAGGTGGTAGAAAACACCCGAATCAGGAAACCATCGATGTAGACACTTCTAAAATATTATTTATTTGCGGTGGCGCGTTTGACGGACTTGGAAAGGTTATAGATAGGCGTGTCGAAAAAACTACCGGGATAGGCTTTTCTGCAAATGTAAAAGATGAGAGCAAAAAGAAGACTTTGACAGAACTATACAAATTTTTAGAGCCAGATGATTTAATTAAATTTGGGCTTATTCCGGAATTAGTTGGTCGTTTAGCTGTTCATACTTCACTAGATGAGCTAGATGAAGAGGCTTTGATACAAATCCTTACAAAGCCAAAAAATTCTGTAGTTAAGCAGTTCCAGGAGTTTTTCGCAATTGAAGGCGTAAAGCTAACAATTAGAAAAAATGCTCTTGTTGCAATTGCCAAATTGGCCCTTAAGAGAAAGACAGGCGCTAGAGGCCTAAGAGCAATCATGGAAGATCTACTGCTAGAAACAATGTATCAAATACCATCTAACCCAACTACGAAGGAGGTTGTTGTTGATAAAGCAGTTGTAGAAGGGTTAAAACAGCCAGTGATTCTTCATGAGTCGGATAGCAAGAAAGATAATATTCGTAAAGCAAGTTGATGATTTTAGCGAATTTATGATAAAAATTTAAGTATGCCTATGGAGTTGTTTGATCGCCAAAAGGATGCCGTTGGCCAAGGTGAGCGAACAATTCTTGTGCATGTTGAGCTTACTTCAAGCAATCAGTCACCAGCCAATATTGATGAATTTAAACTACTTGCAGAGTCTTCTGGGCTAAATATTTTACAAACAATAACGGTAAAAAGAAGTTTTACTAAAGCACAGTATTTTATTGGGACAGGCAAGGTTGATGAGCTTGCATCGCTGGTTAAAGAGAACGATATAGAGCTTGTTATTTTTTCATTACAGTTGTCACCATCTCAAGAGCGCAACTTAGAAAAAGCATTTAAGTGCCAAGTTATGGATAGAACTGGCCTGATATTGGATATATTTGCATTAAGAGCTAGTTCTTTTGAGGGGAAGCTTCAGGTTGAGCTAGCTCAATTGAAGCACCTTTCTACGAGGCTGGTTAGAGGTTGGACTCACTTAGAGAGACAAAAAGGAGGTATCGGACTTAGAGGGCCAGGTGAAACGCAGCTTGAAACTGATAAAAGGTTAATTTCATTAAGAATTAAAAATATTAACAAGCGTCTTTCAAAAGTTCATAAGCAGCATGATTTAGGACGTAAATCTAGGGTAAAAAATCAGCTTCCTATGATCTCTCTTGCAGGTTATACAAACGCTGGCAAGTCTACTCTTTTTAACTTATTAACTCAGTCACAAGTCTACGCCGATGATAAGCTATTTGCGACTCTAGATTCTACTATTCGTAGAGTCATGTTGCCAGCATCTGGGGAGGCTGTAATTGCTGATACAGTAGGCTTTATACAAGATTTACCTCATGAATTAATCGAGGCTTTTAAATCAACATTGGAGGAAACACGACAAGCAAATGTGCTGCTTCATGTTGTCGATGCTTCTGACCCAAATAATAGGGATAAAATTGAGCAAGTTGAAGAAATTATTGAACAAATTGATGCTCAAGAAATTCCAACAATTATAGTCATGAATAAGATTGATGGGATAGATGACTTTAAACCAAGAATTGATAAGGATCATGAGGGAAAGATTTATCGCGTTTGGCTTTCTGCGCATACTAGCGATGGCATCGAGCTACTCTATGAAGCACTTTCTGAAAGTCTCAGTGGGATGATGACCTTTGCTAGTATTAAGCTTGATGTTCAGTCGGCTTACATTAGAAGTGAAATTCATAAAGTTGGATTTATTCAAAAAGAAATAATGAATGAATTTGGGCAATGGCTACTTGAAATTAACGTTACTAGTCACTATCTAGAAAGATTATTAGATAAGCAAGGTGTTTCATTATTATGGAAGCAGAAACCTCAACAGAGTCAACTGGCATAGATAAACAGTCAATACCTCTTTTACCACTTAGAGACGTGGTAGTTTTTCCTCATACCGTTATCCCCTTATTTATAGGGAGAAAGTCTTCAATAAAGGCAATCACACTTGCCATGGAGGCTGATAAAAATGTCTTTTTGGCTGCACAAAAGGATGAAACTATAGAGGAACCGAGTAATGATGAGCTCCATAAGGTTGGCACTTTAGCAACAATACTTCAGCTTCTCAAGCTACCCGATGGAACAATCAAAGTTTTAGTTGAGGGTGTAAAAAGAGCAAAAATAGAGGAGTTTATCGATTTAGGTGAGCATACAGAGGTTGTCCTGAGTGATTGCACTTTGAGCTTTGATGACGATACAGAAATTAAAGCAATGATGCGACTTGCTCTAGAAAATTTTGAAAAATATATTAAGCTGAGTAAAAAAATTCCTGAAGAAGTTTATAAGGTCCTCAAAGAGATTACTGACATTGAGCGCTTTAGTGACGTAATCATTGCAAATTTAAGTCTAAAGGTTGAAGAAAAACAGAGCCTTCTTGAGAGTGGAATGGCAAAAGACAGGCTAGAGGCTATTCTTTCTATCCTTGAGGGTGAGTTAGATGTATTAGGTGCTGAACAAAAAATTCAAAATAGAGTTCGTAAGCAAATGGAGTCCAATCAAAGGGATTATTATTTGAATGAGCAAATGAAATCCATTCAGAAAGAGCTTGGAACTCTTGATGATGAAAATGAAATTGAAGAACTGCAAAATAGCATCAATAAGGCAAAGATGCCAAAGGAAGCAAAGAACAAGGCACAAAGTGAGTTGAATAAACTTCAAAGAATGTCCTCTCAGTCATCTGATGCATCAATTATTAGAACCTATATTGAAAATTTATGTTCTGTCCCTTGGAGCAAAAAAACTAAAACCAATAAAGATTTGACAAAGGCACAAAAAACCCTAGATGAAGATCATTATGGTTTAGACAAGGTTAAAGAGAGAATCATGGAGCATCTCGCTGTCCAGAGTCGCGTTACACATAACAAGGCAAATATATTATGTTTGGTTGGCCCCCCTGGAGTGGGTAAAACCTCTCTTGGAGAATCAATTGCAAAATCGGTTAATCGTAAATATGTTCGTATGGCGCTTGGTGGTATCAGAGATGAAGCAGAAATACGAGGACATAGAAGAACCTACATTGGTGCGATGCCAGGCTCTATAGTTCAAAAAATGCAAAAGGTTAAAGTAAAGAATCCACTATTCTTGCTAGATGAAATAGACAAAATGGCTTCAGATTATAGAGGTGACCCAAGCTCTGCAATGCTAGAAGTTTTGGATCCAGAACAAAATCACACATTCAATGACCACTACTTAGAGGTTGACTATGATTTATCTCAAGTAATGTTTGTTGCAACAGCTAATTCATTAAATCTCCCACAAGCATTGGTTGACAGGATGGAAATCATTCATTTATCGGGTTATACCGAAGATGAGAAACTTCAGATTGCTAAAAGACACTTAATCTCGAAGCAAATGAAAAATAACGGGATTAAGAACTCAGAAATAGTCTTTAAAGATTCAGCTATCATGGATATTATTCGCTACTACACCAGAGAAGCGGGCGTTAGAAACCTTGACCGTGAGATTGGCAGTATTTGCAGAAAAGTCATAAAAGATGTCACTCTTAAAAAACGCAAAACTAAAGCAATTATTAACTCAAAAAGCCTTCCAAAGTTTTTAGGTATGAAGAAGTTTCGATTTGGACTTGCTGAAGAGCATAATCAAATTGGTGAGGTTACTGGGTTAGCGTGGACATCGGTTGGTGGAGACCTGCTAACTATTGAGGCATCTTCATATAAGGGAAAAGGCAAGCTAAACTACACCGGACAGCTTGGAGATGTCATGAAGGAGTCAATTCAAGCTGCAATGTCGGTGACTCGGTTGCGAGCTGAGAACTTAGGGATACCTGATGATTTTCATGAAAAGCTTGATATTCATATTCATGTCCCTGACGGATCAACTCCAAAAGATGGGCCTAGTGCTGGCGCTGCAATGTGTACTGCTTTGGTTTCAGTTCTCACTGGCCGCAAGGTTAAGGCTGCTGTTGCAATGACCGGAGAGATCACTCTTCGAGGTGAAATTACTCCTATTGGAGGACTCAAAGAAAAACTTCTTGCTGCTATGAGAGGAGGAATCAAAACAGTGATTATTCCTGAAGATAATGAGCGAGAACTTTCTGAAGTACCTGAAAAAATCAAAAGCAAGCTTGAGATTATTAAAGTGAAATGGATTGATCAGGTTTTAGATATAGCACTTGAGAAAGAAAAAAGCTAAATTAAATCGATAAAATTTAAATCAAGAGTTTTATGCTGTTTTTATTTGCTTAAATTTCTTTTCTAATTTCATTGCTAGCATTGCTGATGGAATTGATACAATTAAAAAGAATAACCCAACCAAAGTCATAGGCTCAAGATAAGTATAGTGGCTATTACTGTATTGATCAGCTGCCCTAAATAATTCAACTACTGTGATTGCAGCAAGTAATGGTGTTTCTTTAAACATGGTAATTAAATAGTTTGCAAGTGGTGGGATCATTGGAGGTATTGCTTGAGGAAGAATAATGTTTTTCCAAGTTTGAAATGGATTATAGTTTAGTGATTTTGCAGCTTCCCACTGGCCTTTAGGTACATTATCAATACCTGCCCTAAAAACTTCCGATGTGTAAGTACTAAAGTGAATGCCTAGAACTATAACACCACATGTGAAGGCTTCTAGGAAAATTCCAAAGTCTGGCAAAACATAAAACACCACATATAGCTGGACCAAGATTGGAGTTCTTCTAACAAACTCAGTAATCCAATATAAGCTAACACGAGTTAACTTTCTTTTAGACATTTTGAGGATAGCTATTGCAAGGCCTAATACGTAGGCAAGTAATGATGCGACAATAGTAGCTTGAATAGTTACTAACAGACCCTCAACTAGCTGCGGTAAAACCTCGAAAGCAGTTTCCCAACTCCACTTCATAATTATTTTTCTCCTGCAGTCATAATATTTCTGCCTTTAGAAAACTTTTTTGCAATTAGATCAACTATATTTACTAGGATCGTAGCAATAATAAAATAAATTATTAGTATTAATAGGAATGGCTCTAGAGTTAATGCGGTTTGAACCCTTATTATTTGTGCCATGAAAGTTAGATCTGAAATAGTAATAAGGGATGCAACTGCAGTTAATTTAAGAAGCTCTATGAGTAAGTTGCCAAATGTAGGAATCATAATTGGAATTGCTTGAGGTATTATGACGTATCTATATTTTTTATAACTTGAATAATTTAATGCTTTTGATGCCTCATGCTGTTCTTTACTAACTGCAAGTACCGCTCCTCTGACTACTTCTGATCCATATGCGCCAACGTTAAGGCCGCAGGCTACTACACCAGCTGTTAAGGCGTCAAAATAGATCCCCCACATTGGTAAAACAAAATAAATAAAAAACATTTGAACGAGTGCTGAGCTGCCTCGAAAAAATTCTAAATAAATTATTGCAATTACTCTGACTGCTCTATAAGTTGACAGTCTTGAGAGTCCAACTATAAATGAAATAATTAAAGCTAAAATTGCACCCATTACTGTTAACTGTATGGTTGTGATCGTTCCATCAATCAGTATTGGGTAGAAATTTAAGACTTCATTCATATAAAAATTCTAAAAAAAACCTGCCCTGTAGATATTACAGGGCAGATTATAAGTAATAAAGTAAATTTTAAAAAAACCGCCCTATAAGACAGGGAGTTAAATTATAAAATTAATTTATTTTCCATCTGGACATTGAGTCAAGTAGGACTTAGTAGCAGTAGCTGCTGCGGAGAAACCATAAGGCTCAATAATAGCAGCAAATTCTCCAGTAGCTTTTAATTTAGCTAAAGCTCTATTGTATTCAGACCTAAACTCTTTATCATCCATATTAAATGCTGCACCCGCGCAACCCATTGGAACACCTGTAACAGGCATTACCAATTCGAGGTTTGGATCATTAGTTTTATTAAGTAGATCTGCTGTACCTAATCCTGATAGAGCAAATACATCAACTCTACCTTGTTGTAACATTTTAATACCGCTTGGAGGCGCATCAAAATAAACAATTTGATCAGCACTTACACCACGCTCTAAAGCGTACTTTTCTTCAGCACAACCAGCACAAGTAGTCATCTTTAAGCTTGGGTTAGCCGCAATATCTTCATAAGTGAACAGATTGTTTGGGTTTCCTGCTGGAACAGCAAAAGCCTCAGCACCGCATAAGTCAGGTTCTGAGTAAATGATTGATTCACATCTACCAGGTTTAATATATAGACCTGAAGTTGCCATATCTACTCTCCTTGCTTGAAGAGCAGGAATCATTGCACCATACATAATAACTTGAGCTTTTAAGTCTCCTACACCAAGTTCATTAAGAACTGCTCGCGCAACATCTGGCGCAGCACCTGTGACATATCCATCAGATTTAATGTCACTGTAAGGCGGCTCATTAGCAACAGCTACTGTTGCATATCCTTGTTTTTTTAATCTTTTTAATGTATCAGATTCTGCAGATGAAGTTTGTGCAAAACCCAAAACAAGAAAAAAACATGTAAATAATGAAATAATTTTTTTCATTTAGTTCTCCATTTATTGTTATTTGGAAATAAAGTGTATCACTTCTTGTCCAATTAGTTAACATTATTAATAAATTTTTTCAAAAACTCTTTGGTCCTTTGTTCTTTAGGGTTTGAAAAAATACTTTCAGGCTTTCCAGATTCTACAATCTGTCCTCCATCAAAAAATAATACTCTGTCAGCAAATTCCCGAGCAAAGTTCATTTCATGAGTAACAGTTAACATGGTTGTATCAGAATCAGATGCTAGTTTACGAAGTACAGTTAAAACTTCATCAACTAGCTCTGGATCTAGGGCAGATGTTACTTCATCAAATAACATAATTTTCGGATCCATGGCTAGCGCTCTAGCAATTGCCACTCGCTGTTGTTGACCGCCAGATAATTGATGTGGGTAATGATCTTTTTTATCATTTAATCCAACTAAATTAAATAATTCCTCCGCTTTTTCCTTGGCATCAGCATCCGTTTTTTTCTTAATTAAAATCTGTGGCTGCTTAACATTTTCAATAGCAGTTAAATGCGGAAATAAATTAAATTGTTGGAAGACCATCCCGATATGGTCGCGCATTTTGTGTAGATGATTTTGAGAAGCTGGGACAATTTTTCCATCATTTTTTTCATGCCATAAATATTCATCATTGACTGAAACAAAACCATCATCTATTGTCTCTAATGTCATCAAAATTCTTAAAATTGTAGTCTTTCCAGATCCACTGGGTCCAATCAAGGCTAATTTTTCACCATCTTTCACTTCCAAGTTTAGATTCTTTAAAACTTGTAAGTCACCAAAAGATTTCGATACATTTTCAAACTCTATAATATTTTCCATTGAATTAATTTGTAGTTAAGTAATATTTTGCTCAGATTCCTTTGTTAATAATTTTTGGATTTTTGAATATACTGACGTCCAAATTATCTTCTTCATTCACTTTTTTCAACTCTACTAAAGTCGTATGGCAAGTTGGGCCTTGGCCTAGAGACGACGTTCCAATATCTTTAGTCAGTACATTGGGATTTCCATGTTTCTCTATGTTTAAATCATAGTCTGGATCAAACCAAGCTCCAGTTGATAAAACAATAACGCCTGGCATCACATTATCAGAAATACTTGCACCAGCTAAAACTCTTCCTCGTGCATTATATAACATAACAATATCACCATTTTTAATATCTCTATCTAAGGCATCTATAGAGTTAATCGTTACAGGCTCTTTCCCATTAATTTTGCTATTTTGGCTCATTTCTGCATTATCAAGTTGACCGTGTAACCTATGTGATGGTTGATTTGAAATTAAATGCAAAGGGTATTTATCAACATTTCCTAGCCACTCATATGGCTCAAACCAATAAGGGTGAGAATGACAATCAGATAGTTGAAAATTGGCAATAGTTTCAGAGGATATTTCTATTTTTCCTGATGGCGTTTTTAAAGGAAAATTAGCCGGATCTTTTCTAAATTCATCAAACATAACCTTTTCAACCTTTGGAGCCGGAACTTCAAAATAACCCTTTTTCCAAAACTCTTCAAAACTAGGCAAACTTATATCTTTAGTCTGATATTTTTTCTGATATGCCTTAGAGCTCATATCCCAAATAAATTTAATCCAATCCATTTCACTTTTATTGTCAGTAAATGACTCTAAAAAACCAAGTTTTTTGGCTAAACCAGAAAATATTTCAAAGTCAGTTTTTGAATTTTCAAAGCTTTCCATGGCGCGTTTATTGGCCACAATTGTAGGGTCTCTTGGATTTAACATTAAATCATTTCTCTCTAAAGCCGTATTAGCTGGGAAAATAATATCAGCATGACGAGCCTGTGGGTTCCACCAAATTTCATTAACTATTATTGTATTTGGTTTTTGCCATGCCTTTACTAGTCGGTTCAAATCTTGATGGTGATGGAATGGATTCCCCCCAGCCCAATAAATTAATTTAATATCAGGATAAATTAATTTTTGACCATCATAAATAAATTCTTTTCCTGGGTTTTCCAGCATGTCTGTTACTCGCGCAACAGGAATAAAATCTTTTATTTGATTTATCCCTTGAGGTAAGCTTTGCCAAGGTATTTTATCAAATGAGTCACCAGTACTATTGACGCTAGAATATCCAAATCCGAAGCCACCATTAGCTGTTCCAATATGTCCTAGCATAGCTGCAAGGGTAATGCCCGTCCATAAAGGCTGCTCCCCTCTTGATGCTCGTTGCAGGCTCCATGATAAGGAAATCATGGTTTTTTTTGTTTTTATTTTGTCTGCTAACTCATTTATTAAATTAACTGGAATCTTAGTAATTTGAGATGCCCATTCAGTAGTACATTCTTGATTATTTTTTTTGCCTAATACATAATCAGCAAAACTCTCGAATCCAACAGTATATTTTTTTATAAAGCGCTTATCATAAGCATCATCTTTAATCAAAATATTAGCAAAAGCCAACATTAAGGCTGTATCAGTGTTTGGTCGAATAGGGACTTGACCTGCCTTTAAAAATTTTGGAGCATCATCGATAAGTGGGCTAATATTAATAAACTCTACTCCATTATCAAGACATTTCTTCATGCCTAACTTTGTAGAGTGTTTTCCAACACCGCCAGCTGAAACTTTAGAATTTTTTAATGGCATTCCTCCAAACATTAATACTAACTCGCACTTCTCAGATAAAGCATTCCAAGTAGTATGATTCTCTAGTGTCGAATATAAATCTAAACCTATTATGTGCGGTAAGAGAGTTTGAGCTGCAGCATAAGAATAGCTTTGAAATGATGAACTAAAGCCTCCAAATAGATTAAAGAAGCGATTAACTTGGCTTTTAGCATGATGAAATCTTCCAGCACTTGCCCATCCATAAGATCCAGCATATATAGCTGAATTACCATAGACCTGTTTGGTCACTGATAATTCTTTAGATGCAAGTTCAAAGGCCTCATCCCAGCTTACAGGAATAAAATTATCTCGACCTCTCTTGCCATCACTTTTACATTTATTATCTAACCATCCTTTTCTAACATAAGGCTGTTTTATTCTCAGTTCATCATTAGCAGCATCAGCTAAGCCTAATCCAAAATCTGTTGGCGAGGAATCCAGTTCCCAATTATCTAATTTTATTTTTTTATTTTCATCTACTGAAAATTTATAAGTTCCCCAGTGCGTACTTACATAATTTGACATTAGATATAACCAAGTTTCATTCTTAAATTATTTTGATTTTAACATTATGTATCCATATACTAATTTATTAATAATTTTCCAATTGAATAATATGGTTCAAAAAAAATAATTTTAAATTCAAACTATTTTTTTATTGTTTTTTGAGAGTTTCGCATAATAAAAACCATCATAGCTATGCTCAGGAAGCTGCTGTTTTCCAATAGTTCCTTCTCCCCAAGTAATCTCAATTTCTTCATTTCTTGCATCTTTGAATCTACTTAGAAATTCAATGATTTGGTTTTCATTTTCATCTTTTAGAATCGAACAAGTGGCATATACCATTAAACCTCCTGGCTTAAGCAAACTCCACAGGTTTTCGAGAATTTTAGTTTGAGTTTTAGTGACTTGACTAATATCTTTTAACTTTCTCAAAAGTTTGATATCTGGATGTCTTCTAATCACTCCAGTGCCAGTACAAGGGGCATCAATTAAAATTTTATCAAACAGCTTTTTATCCCACCAATCCTTACTGGTAGCATCTCCCTCCAAAACTGTGACATTTTTTATTTTAAGTCGGTTAATATTTTCGTAAACCTTTTTGATTCGTACCTCATCACTATCAAGCGCAATAACATCTGCCTCTGGACAAAGTTCTGAAAGGTGAGTTGTTTTTCCTCCGGGTGCACTGCAGGCATCAAGGATATAGTCCCCTTTTTCAGGAGAAATTAATTGCGCTGCTAACTGTGCTGAAATATCTTGAACATAGCATGAGCCATTTTCAAAGTCTGGTAATTCTAGAACATTAACTGCATCAGAAATAATGAGTGCCTGAGGAGCAATATCAGATGCTTGGCTTGAAATATTTTGTTTTTGAAGTTTCTTTTGGAACTCTTCTCTATTGATTGATGGATGAATTCGAATCGACATTGGGGCCTTTCTATTATTTTCTATGAAGATATTTTCATAACTCTCAGGATAGTCTCTTTTTATATTTTTTACTAGCCAGCTTGGGTGAGAATAATGAGCGGACTCATTAATCTTTTTTTGATCACGATCAATACTCCTCAAAATGGCATTAATGAAACCTTTTGCCCATGGCTTTTCAATAAACTTCGCTACTTCAACTGTTTCATTAATTGCTGCATGCCTGGAAACATCTGTATAGATAATTTGGTATGCGCCGAGCACTAATAAGCAATGGAGATCAAGATTTTTCTTATCTAGAGGTTTTTTTAGCCGAGGAGTTATTATGTCGTTAAGGTGATGATAGAACCGAATTGATCCAAATACCAAAGATTTTGCAAACGATATCTCAGCTTCATCATTTGGAAAAAGTGATTCAGATAAAGATTGTTTCTCTAAAACTATTGAACAAATAGCATTGTGTGCAATTAGTCTGGCGCTATTATTGGGCAATTGTTTCTAAGATTCTATTTAAAACATCATTCGGAGGAAGGTAGCCAGGTAAATTTGTACCGTTTTCAAAAAATATTGAAGGGGTACCATTGACACCTAATTGCTTTGAAATTGCGAGTTGTTCTGCAACCGGATTAACGCATTCAGGACTGTCTGGCAAATCTCTGCCTCTACTAGTTTTGTAGTTGTGAATAGCGAGTGCTCTATCTTCAGCACACCATATTTTTTCCATAGCACTTTGGGCATTAGGATGAAGCTGCTCTAAAGGTGAGGCTAAGTATTTAACAGTAATACCGAGAGCATTCAATTCTTGCATATCCGCATGAAGCTTGGCGCAATAAGGGCAATCAACATCAGTAAAGATATGGACAACATATTGCTCATTTTCAGCCTTGAAAATTATTTTATCGTTATCACTAATACTTTCTAGAATTTCTCGTTTGATTGAATTAATCCGATTTGTAGAAATATTAGTCATTAATTCTAAGTCGGTTACAGCGCCTTGAATGACATACTTGCCATCCATTGATATATACATCACATCTATCCATGGATTAGTTAGAACTACCTCATAGTAACCATCTAACACTGAAGTACTAATATTCTCAGCCTTAATTTCTGGAAAGTATGGCTTTAGTTTGTTTACAATCATGCCAACATCTGCAAATACAATATTAGTGATAAAGATTATGGTGATGGCAAGAAACTTTTTCATATTGGAAATTCGTGATTAAAGAGGTAAATTTTACAGTTTTTTGGTAGAATACCGAGATTATAATTTTTGGAAATAGATATGGAGTTTTTTGTTACTCATCAAGCTGTTGACCACTATAGTGGAGACTGCTCAGTTGCATTTGCTTTAAAGGATAAATCAAATGACAATAGAATTATTCAGAATTATTTAGACTTGCATCGCTTTGAGCCAAAATTAGGCAATACTTTGCTGCTTGGTAAGGTTGAAGGCTATAAGTCAAAAAGAGTTTTGGTTGTTGGTTTAGGAGAGACGCCTCTAACTCAAAAAAATTTCACTAAAGCGCTTAAATCACTCTCATCTGCTATGAGTACATCAAAGGTGAAAAATGTGGTAATTCCAAGTGTAGAAGTTGAGAGTGCTGATGAAGCATGGATTCAAACCACAACTGCAAGGGTACTTAAGAATGAGAGTTACAAGGTAAACAAGGTTGGCATCAAGGAGGATGAGAGTGGTATTGTTTTAGAGGCAGTTAATATATTTTCAAAAAATAATGGTGCATCAGAAATTCAAAAAGGTGTGGCTATTGCAAATGGTATGGCTCTCACAAGAGAGCTAGGTGACTTGCCTTCAAATATCTGTACTCCAACTTATATTGCTGAAAAAGCAAAATCTCTTGCGAAAACTCATAATCTTGAATGTGAAATTTTAGAAGAATCAGATATGGAATCACTTGGAATGAATTCATTACTCTCTGTTTCTAAAGGATCTT
Source organism: uncultured Gammaproteobacteria bacterium (assembly GCA_902512035.1). Taxonomy (GTDB): domain Bacteria; phylum Pseudomonadota; class Gammaproteobacteria; order PS1; family Pseudothioglobaceae; genus Pseudothioglobus. Next base: position 53,883 of record CABXHG010000002.1, on the reverse strand, counting down.
TAGAGCCTGCAAAGCTAATCAGTTTAAGTTATAAGAATGCTGGGAAAAAAGCCCCAATAGTATTAGTGGGTAAAGGAGTCACTTTCGATAGTGGTGGAATTTCTCTTAAACCTGGCGCAGGAATGGATGAGATGAAGTACGATATGTGTGGTGCAGCCTCGGTGCTTGGGACGATGAGTGCGATTGCTGAAATGAATCTTAAAGTGAATTTAACAGTGGTTGTTCCTACGGTAGAAAATATGCCTGCTCATAATGCTTCAAAGCCAGGTGACGTAGTTAAAAGTATGTCTGGACAAACTATTGAAATCCTTAATACAGATGCAGAGGGCCGACTTATTCTATGTGATGCTTTAACTTATTGTGAGAAATATAAGCCTAAAGTTGTAATTGATATTGCAACTCTTACTGGAGCAGTTATTATTGCACTTGGCAATCACCATTCTGGCGTTATGTCAAATGACCAAGGTCTTGCTGATGCCCTAAAGATTTCAGGTGAATCAGCTCAAGATACTGTATGGCAACTCCCACTTGACGAAGAGTATGATGATTTACTCAAATCTAATTTTGCGGATATGGCAAACATTGGTGGAAGAGAGGCGGGGACAGTAACAGCAGCCTGCTTTCTAGCTCGTTATACAAAGAAATATTCTTGGGCTCATATTGATATTGCCGGAACTGCATGGCTTCGAGGATCAAAAAAAGGAGCAACTGGAAGGCCTGTTCCTCTTCTAACTCAATATATTATGGATCAAGCATAAGGGTCAAATGATTTCAAAAATGCTCTAATTAAGTATGGATTCAATTGTAATCATTAATGGTGAAGAGCAGTCAAATATAAGTGTTTTTAACCGCAATATGCAATATGGCGATGGGTTATTTGAGACCTGCGTTGCCAAAGATAATCAAATTTTATTTTGGGATAAACATCTCTCACGGTTAAATATTGGATGCGATAAGTTAAAAATAAAAAAAATAGAAGAATCCATTTGGCTAGAAGATATTAAAAAGGCTCTGAGCTTTTCTTCAAAAAAAAACTGCATCATTAAATTAATTCTTTCTCGAGGAAATTCCCAAAGGGGCTATAGTTATCCTGATGACATATTGCCAGTCAGAGTTGTCATTGTTTCGGAGTTAATAAAATCTCAATCTAAACAATCTTTTTCTCTTGAGTATGCTCAAAGCGGCTATCATTCAAATCCGAATTTAGCGGGCATTAAACATTGCAACAGAATTGAACAGATTTTAGCTAGAGCGACTATGAAAGAGGATGAGGCGATTATGCTTGATGAAAATAAAAATATCATCTCAGTCACTCAAGGAAATATTTATTTCATCTTTGGGAAGAGATTATTGACGCCAAAATTAGATAGATGTGGTGTGATTGGAAGTAGAAGATCTCTTATTTTGGAGCTTGCCAAATCAATCGGCCTTGATATTCAAGAGGAAGAGGTTTCAATGATTCAGGCTCAAAAAGCAGATGAAGTATTTATTTCAAATAGTCTAATTGGCATCCAATCAGTCAGCTCAATTGAGGATTGTCAATTATCTATTAACTCAATCACAGATAAAATTAAAAGAGCATTTGAGTCTGCCACTCAGGATATCAAATCTTGGAAATGTTTATAAGAGCTAAGGGAAAAATTCTATCTAGATCTATAGCCTCAGTATTATTACTATTGCTTATCGCTTGGATATTCACGTCCAAGGATATCTTAGTAAATCAATCTCAAATTTTTCAAGTTAAAGCTGGCTCCTCTATAGGCGAAGTTGCTCAGGAATTAAGTGAAAAAAAGATAATAAAGTCAAAGAGTTTTTTTACAACATTAAGTAAGCTCCTTAATGCCAATAAAAAATTAAAGTCTGGCTATTATGAGTTAAAGCCGAATACAAGTGTGTTAACTTTTATAGATCAAATTTCAAGAGGTGATACTCTTAAAACAAAAATTACATTAATTGAAGGAAAAACGATTCAGTATTACTTTGATCAATTAAGTAAAGATCCTTCAATAACATCTAACTCATCATTTGATCAGATCATGAATGCAATTGGAGTTAATAAACCTTTTGATGGATGGTTCTATCCAGAAACATATATTTTTAATTATGGAGAAAGCATTGAGAATGTTTTAATGAAATCCCATGAAACAATGAAGTCCAAATTGTCTCAGTTATGGGAGGAAAGGGACAAAAGTATCCCGCTTAACTCTCCATATCAGGCAATAATTCTAGCGTCATTGATAGAAAATGAGACAGCACTTGATTATGAAAAGCCATTAATATCAAGTGTCTTCATTGGAAGATTAAATTTAAATATGCGACTTCAAACTGACCCAACTGTTATTTATGCATTGGGAGAAAATTACTCTCCACCATTAACTCGTAGTGATTTGCAATTTGATCATCCTTATAACACTTATCGAAATAAAGGTCTGCCTCCAGGTGCTATATCTTCTGTGGGCTATCAATCTCTATATGCTGCTCTTCATCCAGCAAAGGGAAATGACTTATACTTTGTTTCAAAGAAAGATGGTAGTCATGCTTTTGCCTCGACTTATGATAAACATAAAGAGAATATCAAGAAGTACTTAAATAGTAACTAGTTTAAAATTCATAGGTATGAGAAAAGGAAAGTTTATTACAATTGATGGCGTTGAAGGCGCTGGCAAAAGTACGCAAATTGATCTTATTTGTAAGCACTTGTATGAAAAAGGCATTAAAGTTGTTAGAACGCGTGAACCAGGAGGTACAGAGGTTGGCGAGAAAATTCGATCTGTTTTACTTGATGTAGAAAACCAAGAAATGCACAGCGATACAGAGTTATTGTTGATGTTTAGCTCCAGAAATGAATTAATACAAAATAAAATTATTCCAGCATTAAATGATGGTCATTGGGTTGTCAGTGATCGCTTCACTGATGCTTCATTTGCCTATCAAGGTGGCGGAAGAATGCTGAACTTAGATCGTATTGCTGAATTAGAGGATTGGGTTTTAGGTGACTTTAAGCCTGACTTAACACTTTTTCTAGATGTGAGTGTTGAAGTAGGTATGGCAAGAATTGAAGCCCGCGCAGCCAAAGATAGAATTGAACTTGAAGAGCGAGAATTTTTTGAACGTGTAAGATCTGTTTTTATTCGCCGATCAGAAGCCTTCCCTGAGAGAATTAAATTGATTGATGCAAGTGGAGCAGTCGATGATATACATTCTAAAATTCGAGCATTAATAGATTCACTATGATATTACCTTGGCATCAAAAAGCTAGTGAAAAGCTGGATAAGATGATTGAACAAAATCATTTGCCTCATGCATTGCTCATTACCGGGGTTGAAAAAATAGGTAAATTTGATTTCACTCAAAATTTCATTCAAAGGCTTCTTTGTAATAACTCTTCTTGCGGAGAGTGTGAAATTTGCAAAGCTTTAAATAATGATGACCCCAAGATTGAGCTCGATTATGGCGCATTAATACGGCGCTCTCATTATCCTAATTTAATCTATTGCAGAACTGAATTAAATGACTCTGGTTCAATGTCTAAGGATATAAGAGTCGATCAAATCCGAGCATTCTGTGAATCATTGGGAAAAACAGCTAACACTCTTCAGATCGGAGTCATTTTTTATGCCGATCAAATGAATAACAATGCAGCTAATAGTCTTCTAAAAACCTTGGAAGAGCCGAGAAAAAATACCCTTATTATTTTACTGGCTCATAACATTGATAGGTTGCCAATGACTATTTTGTCCAGATGTCAAACGATTCATATTAACCCAACCTATGACCAAGAAGCTGCTCAGTGGCTTGGAAGCCAAATTGATGAAAATACAAGGCAGGATTTTGATGTTATGCAGCTACTAGAAAGTGCTCACGGTGTTCCGCATAAAGCACTAGAAGATTTGCAAGGAGATCATTTTTTTAGATACCAGGGTTGGCAAAATTTACTTCTGGAGATTGCAGTGACTCCAACCAAAATTTCAGAGACTGAGATTTTTTCTGATAACGAACTGGATGTATTGAAATGTTTACAGTACCTTATCAGTGAGGGCATAAAAATTAAAATATTAAATCATGATGTGGCAAATCTTGAGCTGAATAAGGTTATTGAAAAAGCCTCCTTTAATCATTTATTTAAGCTTCTAGATGACACCAATCGAGCAATTTCACTTTCACAAACAACTGTTAATATGAAATTATTATTGGATAATGTATTAGTAGTATGGTCACATATTACTAATTTAAATAAGTACCCAGCGATAACGAATTTTTAGGAGTATTAATGAAACAGTCTTCAATTTTATTTAAAGAGGCCAAAGAGTATATTCCTGGAGGTGTCAATTCTCCTGTTAGAGCTTTTAATGGTGTGGGTGGAGATCCTGTTTTTTTTGAGAGAGGAGAAGGCGCTTATCTTTTTGACGTCGATGGAAATTCTTATATCGATTATGTAGGCTCTTGGGGGCCAATGATTTTGGGCCATTCTAACCCTATCATCATTGATGCAGTGAAGGCTGTTTTAGATAAAGGTTTAGGTTTTGGAGCGCCAACTGAGATAGAAACATCTCTGGCAAAAAAAGTTTGTCAGATAATGCCATCAATAGAGCTTGTTCGCATGGTTAGCTCTGGTACAGAGGCAACGATGAGTGCAATAAGGCTAGCAAGGGGGTATACAAATCGTGACAAAATTTTGAAATTTGAAGGTTGCTATCATGGCCATTCAGACTCTTTACTGGTTAAGGCTGGTTCTGGAGCGCTGACTTTGGGTGTTCCAACTTCGCCAGGAGTTCCAGCCGACCTCGCCAAGCATACCTTGACTCTTGAGTACAATAATTTGGAGCTTGTTGAGGATTTATTTTCTAAGGTGGGTGAAGAGATTGGATGCATCATTGTTGAACCAGTTGCAGGCAACATGAATTGTATACCACCCAAAAATGGCTTTTTACAGGGTCTAAGAAAGATTTGTGATAAATACGGCACAGTTCTGATTTTTGATGAGGTGATGACAGGTTTTAGAGTTGCTTTAGGAGGGGCGCAGCAGATCTATGACGTTGTACCTGATCTTACTGCTCTAGGAAAAATTATTGGTGGCGGGCTTCCCGTCGCGGCGTTTGGCGGTAAGAGAGAAATTATGAACCATATAGCTCCACTTGGGTCGGTTTATCAGGCTGGTACTCTTTCTGGTAATCCACTTTCAATGGCTTCTGGAATAGCTATGTTAAGCGCTTTAGAAGCTGATAAATCTTTTTATCAAGATCTTGGTCGTCGAGCATCGCAGCTGGTTGATGGTGTAGTTGCTGAAGCTAAATCTCATGATATTCCAATGACAAGTAATTATGTCGGCGGCATGTTCGGTTTATTTTTTAGTTCTGAAGATAGAGTTACTAATTTCTCACAGGCATCTGGCTGTAATATTGAGTTATTTAAAAAATTCTTTAATGCCATGCTTAAAAAAGGAATATATTTGGCACCTTCAGCATATGAGGCGGGTTTTTTATCAACAGCGCATACAGATGATGATATTAATACAACAATTGAAGCAGCATCTGCTGTTTTTTCATCTCTATGAGTTTAGTTACCGTCGGTGCTGAATTATTATCAGCAAAAGAAAAACTTCAAAGTTTTAAAAATAATGTAACTGTCTTTGGGTCAGCTCGAATAGAGCCTTCAGACCCTTTATATAAAGATGCTTATGAGCTAGGTAAAGATTTATCTGATGCTGGTTATAACGTATTTACTGGTGGTGGCCCCGGAATTATGAGTGCTGCAAATAAAGGGGCTTATGAAGGCAAATCTAAAAGTATTGGCCTGAATATTGAGTTACCTCAAGAGCAATCTAGCAATCCATATTTGGATGAAAATATTACCTTCAACTACTTCTTTACGAGAAAGGTGATGCTCGTTAAGTACTCTAGTGCATGCATTTATTTTCCTGGAGGGTATGGAACAGCAGATGAATTAATGGAGGTTTTAACGTTAATGCAGACTCGCAAGATGAAGAAAGTGCCGATTGTGTTGTATGACTCTAATTTTTGGAACTCGCTGCTGTCTTGGATAAAGGAGACGGTTGATAAATCCTATGTCAATCAGGAAAATTTTGAATTAATTAGAGTTGTTGATTCTATTGAAGAAATAATGAGTATTGTGGAGTCAGAAGTATGTCTTTAGCGATGTTTGATTTGGATAACACTCTAATTGGTGGAGATAGTGATTACCTATGGGGGGAGTTTTTGTGTGATAAAGGCATCATTTCTGATCAAGAATCTTTTCAGAAGATGAATGAGTATTTTTATCATCAATATGAAATAGGTAAGCTAGATATTTATGCCTGGGCAGAGTTTAGTTTTAAGATTTTAACTGAATATTCTTTGGACGAGCTAAACGAGTTTCGTCAGAACTTTATAGAAACAAAAATCAAACCCATCTTCCTTGAGAGGGCTCAAGACTGTATTAACAAACATAAAGAGAATGGGGATACAGTTCTTGTGATAACTGCATCAAATACTTTTATTACATCACCCATTGTTGAGATGTATGGAATTGATCATTTTCTAGCAACAGAGCCAGAGTTTAAATCTGGGCGTTTTACGGGTAAAGTTTCTGGAATCCCTTGTTTTCAATCTGGAAAAATTGACAACTTAATGCCTTGGCTGGATAAAAATGGAGAGAACTTGATTGGCTCCTATTTTTATTCAGACTCACATAATGATCTACCACTTCTAGAGTTGGTGGATAATCCTGTTGCAATTAATAGTGATAAAGTCTTGACTTCTGCGGCCCGAGAGAATGGATGGCCTGTCCTTGATTGGAGATAGGCTATTTTTTTTCGATATTAAAGATGATCTTGTTTCCTTCATCTCTTTGTGAGATTAGTTTGTGCCCAAGCTGATTACAAAAAGCTACAAAGTCTTTTTTTGAGCTTTGGTCTGTACAGATAATCTCGATCACCTCTTTTGATGCCATTGAAGCAAGCGCTTGCTTAGTTTTTAAAATCGGCATGGGACATGCATAACCGCACATATCTAAGGTTTGATTTGCCATAATTGCACCTAAAATTTAAGTCGCAACACTTTAGTATTAAAAGACTTTATTTAATAATATTTTTTTTGGCTAAGACTCCAGCAGCCATTGAAACTAGGAAGACGATGACAATGGGATCAAAAGTTGCAAGAGCTGCAATAGCTGGTCCCGGACACAAGCCAACTAGGCCCCAACCAACTCCAAAAAGAGCAGAGCCAATAAGTAATTTATTATCGATATTTTGTTTTTCAGGTAATTCAATCTTTGCACCTAAAGCCGAGACTTCTTTATTTTTTAAAAGGAAGAAGAATGGTGCAAATGCTAATATAGCACCTCCCATAACGAATATAAGTGAGGCATCCCAGTTATGAGTGATACTCAAAAAACCTAACACTTTTTCAGGATTTGTCATTCCAGATATGACTAAGCCAATGCCAAAGATTACACCTGAAATAAGGGAGATAATTTTGTCATTCATAAGTACACTCCAAGCTGTTGAAGGATGAATACCGTGATGATTCCTGTTGCGACAAACAGTGCAGTTGCAATCATTGAGTTGACCGAGAGTCTGCCAATGCCACATATACCATGACCAGAAGTGCAGCCACCTCCAAGCCTTGTTCCAAAGCCAACTAAAAAACCGCCAGGAATAATCAGCAGGTAGGAGTTGGTTATTTCAAAAGCGATTGGATTATTTGGCAAAATAATATTGTAGATAAGTAATGGACCAATGACCAAACCTATTAAAAAAAGGGTGTTAGAAAGTCTAAGCGAGGTATTTGAAATAGCATTTTCAAAAATACCACTTATCCCAGCCAACCTTCCAGTAGTATAAAAATATAAAACGACGGAAAGGCCTATAATAACTCCTCCAATAAGGGCGCTGACAGGTGTAAAGTTGTGCATTCTTAATTTAAATTAATGTTATTGAATTTAATAATAACAGAATTAGGAGTTTTAAAGAAGTAAAGTCTATATAGTTAATCGGAGAACTTTGAATAATAATATCTTCTCAATTTAGGCCTTGAGACTATATGCGAAACGATAGCCATAAGAAAAAGAAAAAATAACACAATGTATTCACTTCTTATAACATCATATCTTATGAAAAGAGCTAGAGATGAAAGCACATAAATCTTTAGGATAGTATCTAAAAACTGAATGGGATATAACTGCTTAGATTCAGAAACTAAGTATTTTAATGAGTAAAAAGAAAATGATAATAAAATGGTAATTCTTGTCGACTGCATCCGATGGTAAGGTATCTCATTTCCTTCAGAAATATAGAAGGGAAAATAGAGTGCAACGCCATAAAGGGCTGCAATAGATGCGCCCACGCACCAGAGACCAAGAAATACAATGATAATTTTTGCTAGAATTTTTATAAATCTTTTCATTTAAAGATAGCGAAGTCCATTATTAATAATCCAAAATGATTATTGGCCTTTTATTTAATAGGGCTAGTGACCGACCTATAACAGCTTGAAAAACCTTAATTTTATTAGGGTTTTACCATGTTAACACCATTTTGAGTAGAAAGTAGGAGTATATCAGCTCCTCGATTTGCAAATAATCCATTGGTTACAACCCCAACAATATTATTAAGTTGACTCTCAAGGGTCTTAGGGCTATCAATAGTAAGGCCATGAATATCAAGTATCAGATTTCCATTGTCGGTAGTAAATTCTTCCCTTAAAACAGGATTTCCACCAATAGATTTGATAATTTCTCGCTTTACATACTTTGTTGCCATAGGGATAACTTCAATTGGCAAAGGAAATTGACCTAAAACATCAACGAGCTTTGAATCGTCAGCTATGCAAACAAATTGCTTGGACACTGCTGCGACAATTTTTTCACGAGTCAAGGCTCCACCTCCACCCTTAATGAGGTTTAAATGATGATCAGATTCATCGGCACCATCAATATAAACTGAAATTTCGCTGACTTCATTTAAATCAAAAACATCAATACCATGACTTTTGAGGCGATTCGCTGTTTCAATTGAGCTTGCAACAGCGCCTTTGATGGAGCTCTTAATTGTTGCTAGCTGATCAATGAAAAAATTTGCTGTAGACCCTGTGCCAACGCCTATAATGGTTTCAGGAACAACATACTTAAGTGCGGCCTTAGCAACCTCATTTTTCAATTCATCTTGGGTCATGTTGCCTCCATCTTTGAGTTCGAAATTATTATACACGATGAAAAAAATTATCCTTGCAACCGGAAACCCTGGAAAGGTAAGAGAGTTAAATGCAATGCTTAAGGGGCATTATAGTGTTGTCTCTCAAAAGGATTTGCAGGTTAGAGAAGTTCCGGAGACTGGAAGCTCTTTTATTGAAAATGCATTAATAAAAGCAAGAAATGCCTCTTTGCAAACTAAACTCCCCGCTTTGGCTGATGACTCTGGCCTTGAATTAGATGCGCTGAATGGTGAGCCAGGTATTTACTCAGCTAGATATGCTGGAGAAGGCGCAACAGATGAAGAAAATGTAGCAAAACTTCTATTAAATATGGAGCATCACAATAATCGTCAAGCTTATTTCTGTTGTGCAATGGTTTTTGTAAGAGATGCAGAAGATTTAAATCCTATTATTGTAGAGAGGCGATGGAAAGGTGAATTACTGAGAGAGCCAATTGGAACAAATGGGTTTGGCTATGATCCTATTTTTTATTTACAAGACTATAGTTGCAGTTCGGCCCAGCTTAAGCCCGATGTGAAAAATAAAATATCACACCGAGGTCTTGCTTTAAATGACTTGCTCGGAGAGTTGTTGAGCATTGAATAAATTACTTAAACTGCCCCCACTTTCACTATACATCCATTATCCATGGTGTTTAAAAAAATGTCCATACTGTGACTTTAACTCTCATGAAGACAAGGTTCATGATGGTTATATCAATGCATTACTCAAAGACTTAGATAATGATTTAGAGTATGTTCAAAATAGAAAAGTTAACTCAATATTTATTGGTGGCGGGACTCCAAGTTTGATGAGTATCAAAGATGTAAATGATTTATTTGTGGGACTAAAAGGTAGGCTAGATTTTGCAGACAATATTGAAATTACACTAGAGGCAAATCCAGGAACATTTGAAGTTGACAAGTTTGCTGAATTTAGAAATTTAGGAATTAATCGATTATCGATAGGCGTGCAATCTTTTAAAGACAAACAGCTTAAATTTCTTGGAAGAATCCATACTGGTATTGAAGCATTAAATGCTATATCAAAGGCTCAAAATGTCGGTTTTAATAATTTAAATATTGATTTGATGTATGGTTTAAATGGGCAGAGTGTGGAGATGTGTATTGATGATGTCACGAAAGCAGTTAGTCTAAATCCAAGTCATATCTCTTTTTATCAGCTAACAATTGAGCCAAATACATTATTTTCTAAGTTTCCACCAAGTCTTCCTTTAGACGAGGATATTTGGGAGATGGGTGAAAGAGGCGCTAAGCTTTTGAATCAAAATGGGTTCAATCAGTATGAGGTCTCTGCCTACAGCTCTGAGCCATCCAAACACAATCTGAATTACTGGGAGTTTGGTGACTATATTGGAATAGGTGCAGGGGCACACGGAAAGATAACGGATATGGATACACATAAAATATCGAGAACTTTAAAACTCAAGTCACCTAAAGATTACTTGCTGGCAGTGAAAAATAGTCAGCAAATTTCTAGTATAAAAGTTATTGATACTTTGTCTTTTGAATTTATGCTCAACAGTCTTAGACTCATTGGTGGCTTTGATCCCAAGTTATTTGAATCAAGAACAGGCCAGTCAATCAAATTGTTGAATTCTCAAATGCGAGAAGCTGAAAATCTCGGTTTGTTGGATTTAGGGAGTCATTGGATAAAGCCAACCAAAAAAGGATGTAGCTTTCTTAATGAGCTTCAGGAAATATTTTTGTAAGAAGAGATTTCAATTCTTGTATTGACTTTAAAATACTTGTAATCAGCGGTCACAAATAAAATTCAATGAGCGATAATTTTTGGTCTTGTAGTCACACATGGCGTACCAGTGCAAATAATACCAAGTGGTGTTTGATTGGATGTGCAGCAGGTGATTTTGGAACAATCGCGCTGCTTCAAGACAGCGGCTGGCCCGTTGTTAATATTTTTGCTTTGGCGATGCTAAACGGAATAATTGCGAGCATCATTCTTGAAACTTTTATATTAATGCGTCAATCCATTGTGCTTAAGGTTGCACTCAAGACAGCCCTTGGAATGAGTTTAATTTCAATGATTTCAATGGAATTTGCGATGAATTTGGTTGATTATTTACTTACTGGAGGAGCCGTATTTGCTCTTTGGGTGCTTCCAATTTCATTATTTTTTGGCTTTATAACGCCATGGCCCTATAACTACTGGCGATTAAAAAAATTAGGTAAAGCCTGTCATTAAGCCTCATCGCTGTTAAAATACTCGCAAGTTTTTTATAGTTAAATGAATATGACCTCTCATAAAATAGCTGACGTCCTTACAGAGTCTTTGCCTTATATTCAAAGGTTCAAGGGAAAGACAATCGTAATCAAATATGGTGGCAACGCCATGGTAGACGAAAATCTAAAATCTAGCTTCGCGCGTGATATTGTGCTCATGAAGTCTGTTGGGATGAATCCTATTGTTGTTCATGGCGGCGGGCCTCAAATTGGTAGCACCCTTGAAAAAATAGGAAAAAATAGTGAGTTTGTTGACGGTATGCGTGTAACGGATAGCGAGACCATGGATGTTGTAGAAATGGTCCTTGGCGGACTTGTAAATAAAGAAATCGTTAACCTCATTCATCAGCATGGAGGTAATTCGATTGGGCTAACAGGAAAAGATGGAAGGCTTATTACAGCCACAAAACTTAAAACACAAATAGAGCCAACCTCAGAAATCATTGATTTAGGCCATGTTGGTCAGGTTGATCAGATAGATGTCTCAGTAATCAATTTACTTTTGCAGGGAGATTTTATACCTGTTATTGCACCAATTGGTGTTGGAAAAGATGGCTTCTCTTATAACATTAATGCAGATTTGGTTGCCGGAGCAATTGCAGAGTCGCTCGATGCAGAGAAATTAATTCTTCTAACAAATACAGCGGGTCTTTTGGATGAGAAAGGAAAACTTATGACTGGAATGAGTTCATCAACGGTTAAAAAACTGATTGATGATGGTACTATCCATGGCGGAATGCTTCCTAAAATCGGTTGTGCTTTATCTGCCGTTGAAAATGGTGTTAACAGATGTCATATTATTGATGGAAGAGTCTCACATGCTGTTCTTTTAGAGGTCTTTACTGATTCAGGCGTCGGAACACTTATCACAACAAATGGTTGAAACCTATAGGGATACTATCAGTGTTAATGATTGTCAGATTTTGGCGCATTATCAATTTGAAGCTGGCCAATATATTCTTACTTTAGAGTCAATAGAAATTGCAGAATCTACTCGCCCTGGACAGTTTGTGCATTTATCTGTCTCTGGGATTCTATCTATGAGAAGACCAATTTCAGTCATGTCTGTTGACAAAGAAAATGGAACATTTGACCTTTTATATAAGATTGTAGGTGAGGGGACTAGGCAACTTGCAGATCGAAAAATTGGAGATATACTCTCAGTCATAGGGCCTATTGGAAAAGGTTTTGAGATGACCGATAATAAAATTCCATTGTTAATTGGAGGTGGTGTAGGAATGCCACCAATCATTGCAATAGCTCAGGAAATAAAAGGCAATGCATATTATAGTCCTTATGTTGTTTTGGGCTCTGAAGTGCCCTTTCCTTTTGTTACTGTCGAAAGTAGATTAGAAGGATTTAGTTCCGCTAAATTTCATACGATGCCACTTTTGGAGGAATGGGGTGTTCCTTGTGGGCTAGCGAGTCTTCAAAATTTTGAAGGCGTTTATGAGGGCTATGTTACTGGTCTAGCAAGAGAATTTTTAGATAGCCTTTCAAAAGACAATTTGAAAAATGTAGAAATATATTCGTGTGGTCCCAATGCAATGCTTGAAGCTGTTTCAAAGCTAGCTCATGAATATAACCTGCCATGTCAAGTTTCCTTGGAAGAGTTTATGGCTTGTGCGGTTGGTGGGTGTGCAGGATGTGTTGTTGAAGTTCAAACTGAAAATGGACCAGCGATGAAAAGGGTTTGTGTCGATGGCCCAGTTTTTGAAGCTCAATCAGTTTTTAATGATTTCGGATAATTTAAAACAAGTCTTATCTCGAATAGATTCAATTCAATCTATTCAAGATGTTCAGCTTATTGCTGTGAGTAAAACTCGCTCAACGTCTGAAATTCAAGAGGCTGTTAACGCTGGACAGCTGCATTTTGGAGAGAACTATCTCCAGGAGTCAATTGATAAAATCAATTTTTTTAAAGGAAATGGATTGGTATGGCACTTCATTGGACCTATTCAATCAAATAAAACTGCCTCAATAGCTGATAACTTTGATTGGGTGCATAGTGTTGATAGAATCAAAATCGCTCAAAGGTTGAGCGATCAAAGAAGCTCTAAACTAGGTCCATTAAATATTTTAATTCAGGTCAATATAGACAGAGAGGAGACCAAGTCGGGCGTTCTCATTGAAGAAGTGGAAGAGATTGTTTCAGAAATTACTAAACTCCCAAATCTCTCTTTGAGAGGTTTTATGTCTATACCTAAGCCAGAAAATTCAGCAAATAGTTTTGTTGAAATGAAACATTTAATTGCAAAATATCCCTCTCTTGACTCTCTCTCAATGGGAATGTCATCGGATCTTGAGATAGCAATAGAGAATGGGGCAAACCTGGTAAGGGTTGGTACAGATATTTTTGGACAGAGAAGCTATAATTAGTATTAAGTTAGCAAAAAGAAGGTATTGATATGAAAGTTAGGTTAATGATTACAGGCGGAACAATTGATAAGTTTTATAACCAGTCAAATGGGGAGCTTGAATTTGATAAGACACATTTTCCTGAAATAATTGAGAGATCTAGAATTGAAGTTAATATCATTCCAGAGGAGCTGCTCCTCATTGATAGTCTAGATATGATTGAGGCAGATCGCCAATTAATTTTAGATAAGTGTAAAAAAAGCGAGGAAGATTTCATATTAATAACGCATGGAACAGATACTATGTGTGAGACAGCAAAACTACTAGGAGAGAGTAAGATTAACAAAACTATTGTTTTGTTTGGCTCTATGGTTCCTTATGCGGTCAGCAATTCAGATGCATTATTTAATTTTGGATGTGCACTAGGATCTCTTCAGCTTCTTGATTCAGGCATCTATATAGCAATGAACGGAAGAGTTCTACCTTGGCAAGATGTTGAAAAAAATAGAAGTTTGGGTGTTTTTCAGCCTTTAAGCCAATAAATTGTTACTCTAGACTATCCAGAATATATTGAACCGTATCCTTTATTTCGTTATCGGTGCAATCCATGCAGGCTCCTCTTGGAGGCATGCCGCCCTTTCCAGCAATTGCAGATAGTGTCAGCTTTTCTATACCAAGGTCTATTCTAGTTGACCAGTCTTCTAGAGAAGCGTATTTAGGTGCTTGCATGACTCCAGAAGTATGACAACCCGCACATTTGCTATTGTATATTGCTTCACCGGAGCGTTCAGAAGATTCATTGCTCTCAGCTGATGCTAACATGTTACTTGTATCTATTCTTACATCGCCAACAGGCTTAATTCTTTCCAAAACAGCATTATCAACTATAGAATTACTGTGAGATGAATCAGTACTTGAAGTGGTAAATGATTTATAACCAATAAAAATCATAACAAGCACCCAAACGATTAGCATTAGTTTTGTAGAACCTGTTGAACCTTGACTCATTGCATCTTCCCTTAGATTAGATTAAATACCGCAATATTATACATTTGGTTATAATATCTTGCAGTTGATTGCAACAAATATATGTTAAAAAAAACCCTCCTAAGAAGTCTCAATATTCTAAAGATTAGCACTTGGATAACTGCATTGATAGCACTAGCTTTATTGGTAGTTGTCGCATTTTTTATTTTGTTTCCTCAAGCCCTTAAAGGACAAATAGAAAATCGTTTGTCTGAGATTAGTGGTTTAGATATTGCCATTGAAAAAATATCTCTTGAATTCCAAGAAAATGAACTCTTACTTGCAGTCAAAGAACTCCAAATTAGTGCTGATGGTATGAAGCCGATTGCAACAATAGATGTTTTAAGATGGAACTTCGATCTTAAAGCGCTTTATCAAGGAATTGAAATACCTGGACATCTTGATATCAATGAATTATTAATTGATACATCCTATATTGATGAGTACGTGGCAATTATTAATACCGATGGAGTCCTATCAAATATTGGTATTTCCGGATTACTAGCTATCAAATCTCTTTCAATTAATCGAACGAAATTAATTGGTGAGCAATCTCTAGATCTTGCTCCAATGGAGCTTAAGAGAAATGAGAAGAAGATTAGTTTATCTATGCGTGACGAATCAATATTTAGTAGCTCTCAAGTTCCCAAGCTAGGAAGTTCTGTCAGAATTAATACGAGTATTGATGTTGCCAAGGCACGAAAAGATCGAATGGCTATAATCCCTTTTTCCATCAATAATGAGGATTTTAATCTGTCAGCTCAGGTCAAAATTTTCAATCAACAAGACAAGGTTTATCTTGAATTTGAGAGTTATATTGATCAAATTGAAGTGTCAAAGATTAGTCAAAATCTTCCTGAAACATTAGCTAATTCTGAGAGTGCGCTATGGATAGAAGAGGTTTTAACTGATGGATTATTGACGGATATTATGCTCACAACTCGTTTTAATATGTCAGGCGAGATAGAAGCACCCAGTACTAAATTTTCTGCAAATCTTAATGGGGCAACAATTAATGCAAGCTCTAAATGGCCATCAATTAGTAACATCAATGCAAAAGTAAATTTTTCAAATGATTACTTAAAGATTGTTGGAAATCAAGCAAGAGTTGAAGATATTGATCTTAGTTATCTAAGTATAACTACAAGAGATTTTAATCAGCCAGATGCAAAATTATCTTTGAACGCAAGATTTAATTCTCAGAGTGTAATAGTAGAAGAATTTATTAAACAATCTTCTGTTTCTGAAAAAATCAAGGCGTATTTCAATGAGTTTGAATTGACTGGAAGGCTATGGGGTAATGTTAATTTGGTGGTTCCACTTGAAAGGGATAGTGATGAAAAACTTAAGTTAACTTTTGACATGTTTGCTGCTGATAATACCTTAAGTCTTTTTGATGGAAAACTTAGTGTCGATGAATTTAATACACAAATTACATTTAATGAAGGAAAAATTAGTACAAAGGGTAAAGGCCTTGTTGGGGATGATCTATTTCAAATTTCTTTAAATCCTAAAGAGTGGATTAATGAACAAAATTCAAGAATAAGAGTTAAATTGAGCCATTTAAAAACTGCGACCGATGTCTATATCACGAAATATTCAAATAATGAATGGAAAGGGACTATTAGTTCAGATAATCTAAGTGCTGACGTTGATTTATTGATTGATGAGAATGGTAAGTTTTTTGTGGACCTCAGAGAACTCAATGTTTCAAGTTTTGACAATATTGAGGATTGGCAGCTTTCTCCAAAAATTTTTCCAACTTTGCATTTGTCAGCAAAAAACTCGATAGTTGATGAAAAAGAAATTCCAAATTTTGAAGCTGACTTAATCAATCATGAATATGTAATGGAAATAAAAAATTTAGTATTTGAAAATATTGGTTTGAGTAATGAAGATTTAGTTTTTAATGGTAGCTGGCTGAATGGTAAAACTGCGCTTAGAGCAAAAGCATCGAATGAAAGTCTATCTAGTTTTTTGGATAAGTTTGGGATGGATGAGCCAGTCATCGGTGGGAGCTTTAATGTCGACTTGAGGCTCTATTGCGATTGCGAGCCATGGGAAGTTTCTCTAAATAAAATAACTGGATATATGCAAGTAGATGTTGCTGAAGGGGTTTTTACAAATCAAGACCCTAACCTTTTTAAACTTCTATCTTTTATTAACCTAGAATCAATTGCTAATAGGCTTAGACTGTCTAGAGATGAGTTAAGAGAGCAGGGGTACGTTTATGACCACATCAATGCTAAATTATTATTAAATCAGGGCGTTGCGAAAGTCGACTATTTTCTTGTAGAGAGTGAAGAGAGTGATATTGAGTTGACAGGAACTGTTGATATAATAAAAAAAGACTATAATTTAGCAGCTAATGTTCAGCCTGCTATTGCAGATACCATACCCTTGGCAACTTATTTAGCTGGAGGAGGCCTTGCTGGGTTTGGTGTTTGGGCTGCAGATAAGATGCTATTTGGTGGCGAAGTCATGAGCGGGCTTTTAGATAACGCCGTTGAAGTAACTTTTGTTATTTCTGGGCCATGGTCTGAACCAGTTATTGAAAAATTAGATGGAGTTAAAGTTTTATGATTAATCAATTACTTAATGATCACAAAATTAATGAAATTGAAGTTTATAACATGCTCAGTTCAATGTCAGATAACGGCTCAGATTATTCAGATTTATTTTTTCAGCACTCTATCGCTGAGTCATGGGTTCTTGATGAAGGAATTGTAAAGGATGGTTCATATAACATCAGCCATGGTGTAGGTGCCAGATGTGTGTCAGGTGATCAAACAGGATTTTCTTATTCAGATGATTTAAATTTAAAAGCAATTAAAGCGGCAGTTGATTTTGCAAAAGGTATAACCAGTAAAAAATCAAATAAGTCACCAAGAATTTTAAAAAGCTTAAATTATCCTTCTAAGTACGCTTCAATTAGTCCTCTTGATAGTTTAACTTCTAAGCAAAAAGTTGATTTACTTAGACAAATTGATTCAATGGCAAGGAAAGAACCTAAGGTTGTGCAGGTCAATGCCTCACTTTCAGGTGCATATACTGAAGTATTAATTGCTTCTACAGATGGGGTTTATCAAGTTGATCGCAGACCTATGGTAAGAGTCAATGTATCAGTTATTGTTGAGCATAATGGAAGAATTGAACAGGCCTCAACTGGAGGCGGTGGGCGTTATGATTATAGTTATTTTGCAAAAAACTCTCTAGCTGAAGCTTACACTAAAGAGGCAATTCGCCTAGCCTTAGTAGCACTCGACTCTCATGATGCTCCGGCAGGAAAAATGCCTGTCATCCTCGGTTCTGGTTGGCCTGGCGTACTTTTACATGAGGCTATTGGACATGGATTAGAGGGTGATTTTAATCGAAAGGGTAGTTCAGTTTTTAGCGGGAGAATTGGTGAAAAGGTTGCAAGTGAAAAATGTACAATAGTTGATAACGGTACCATAGCAAATCGTCGTGGCAGCCTAACAATCGATGACGAAGGAACTCCTACACAAGAAACAACTTTAATTGAAAATGGGCTGCTTAAAGGCTATATGATGGACAAAATGAATGGTCGACTGATGAATAAACCTAGCACTGGAAATGGTAGGCGTGAATCTTACGCGCATATTCCAATGCCCAGAATGACCAACACATATATGCTCAATGGAGAAGATAAATTCGAAAATATGATTTCATCAGTTGAAGATGGGATTTATGCCAAAAACTTTGACGGTGGACAGGTTGACATCACTTCAGGAAAGTTTGTTTTTTCAGCTAATGAAGCGTATCTAATTAAAAACGGAAAAATCACTACTCCAATTAAAGGTGCTACTCTTATTGGGTCTGGTGATGAGGTACTTCACCAGATTTCAATGGTAGGCAATGATCTTCAATTGGACCCGGGCATTGGTGTCTGCGGAAAAGATGGTCAAAGTGTGCCTGTTGGAGTTGGACAACCAAGTCTCAAAGTTGACATGTTAACCGTGGGCGGCACCCAGCTTTAATTCATTATCTTGCCTCACAATTAAACGCTTTTAAACTGGCTGTTTTACGATTATTTTGATATAATGTTTCGCTGTTTAGGTGAGGATAAACAATGCTCGAAAATTATTTACCAATTATTGTATTCATTTTCCTTGGAATAGCCTTTGGGGTAGGCCTTACAGTCGTTGGATATCTACTCGGGCCGAGTGATCCAAGTGATGAAAAAAACTCACAATTTGAGTGCGGTTTTCCAGCCTTTGATGACTCACGCATGCACTTCAATATCCGCTATTATCTTGTTGCTATTTTGTTTGTCCTTTTTGATCTAGAGGTAGCTTTCTTTATTCCTTGGGCTGTAGTGCAGGCTAAGCTTGGATGGTTTGGATTTATTGCAATGTCTATTTTTTTACTACTTCTAGTGGTCGGCTTTATATTCGAGTGGAAAAAAGGAGCTTTAGAGTGGGAGTAATGAGGAATTTCTATGGCTATTGAAGGCTTAATGAAAGAAGGCTTTGTCACAACTTCGCTAGACAAGGTTATCAACTGGGCGAGAACAGGCTCACTTTGGCCAATGACCTTTGGACTTGCTTGTTGTGCCGTTGAGATGATGGAGGCCGGCTCATCAAGATATGATCTTGATCGTTTTGGCATCGTTTTTAGACCAACGCCTCGCCAGTCAGATTTAATGATTGTTGCTGGAACGCTAACGAACAAAATGGCTCCAGCTTTAAGAAAAGTTTATGATCAGATGCCTGAACCAAAGTATGTATTGTCTATGGGGTCTTGCGCTAATGGAGGAGGTTATTATCACTACTCATATGCTGTTGTTAGAGGCTGTGATCGAATAGTACCTGTTGATGTTTATGTCCCTGGTTGTCCGCCTACAGCTGAGGCTTTGTTATACGGAATTCTTCAATTGCAAGAGAAAATTCGAAGAACCAATACAATTGCTCGAACCTAAATCATGAAAGAATTAAAACAAAAATTATCCAAAGCTTTTGGTAAAAAAAATGTGAGTGAATCTTTTAATGAGATTACGGTTTGCATTAACAGTGATAAAGTTGTTGATGTTTGCCAGAAGCTCAAAGATGACTTTCAATTTGAAATTTTAATCGATCTTTGTGGTATTGATTATTTAAGTTACGGAGAGTCAGACTGGAATGGAAATGCTAGTTCCTCTGGATTTGGCAGGGCTCGTCAGGCACAACAATCAAGCAATCAAAAAGAGCAACGTTTTGGTGTTGTTTACCATCTTCTTTCTGTTTCGAATAATCAAAGATTAAGAGTAAAGGCGCTTCTGTCCTCTGAGAGTTTAATGATTCAATCTGTTACCAAGATTTGGAATTGCGCTGACTGGTTTGAAAGAGAGGCATTTGACTTATTTGGAATTTTATTTGAAAACCATAATGATCTGAGAAGGATATTGACAGATTATGGTTTTGTTGGTCACCCCCTAAGAAAAGATTTCCCATTGATTGGTGAAGTTGAAATGAGATACGACGAGAAATTGCAAAGAGTAGTCTATGAGCCAGTCAGTATTGAACCTAACGTTAATGTCCCAAGAGTGATAAGGAAATAAAATATGTCTGAGATGAAAAACTACACTCTTAACTTTGGACCGCAGCACCCAGCTGCCCACGGGGTTTTAAGACTTATTCTTGAGCTAGATGGTGAGGTTGTAGAAAGAGCAGATCCTCATATTGGACTTTTGCATAGAGGGACAGAAAAATTAGCAGAGTCCAAGCCATACAACCAATCAATTGGATATATGGATCGCCTTGATTACGTATCAATGATGTGTAATGAGCACGCCTATGTTATGGGCATTGAAAAAATGCTAGGAATAAAAGTGCCTGAGCGTGCTGAATATATTAGAGTAATGTTTGATGAGATTACTCGAATAATGAATCATTTGATGTGGATTGGGACTCATGCTTTAGATGTTGGAGCTATGAGTGTATTTTTGTATGCCTTCCGTGAGCGTGAAAACCTAATTGATTGTTATGAAGCTGTCAGTGGTTCAAGAATGCATGCCACTTATTATAGACCTGGCGGTGTGTATAGAGACTTGCCAAATAAGATGCCTCAATATCTTGAATCTAAATTAAGATCCAAGGAGAAACTTGAGGAAATTAATCATAACCGACAAGGCTCTCTTCTTGATTTTATTGAAGATTTTGCAAATAAATTCCCTGCAAGTATTCAGCAATATTCTGACCTACTGACTGACAATAGGATTTGGAAACAAAGGCTCGTTAATATTGCGGTTGTTTCTCCAGAAAGAGCTATGCAGCTCGGCTTCACCGGAGCTATGTTGAGAGGCTCAGGGGTTGAGTGGGATATCCGTAAGAATGAACCCTATTCTGTGTATGACCAATTAGATTTTGAGATACCAGTCGGAGTTACTGGCGATTGCTATGATCGATATTTGGTTCGAATGGAGGAGATGCGTCAATCAACTCGCATAATTAATCAATGCGTCGCATGGCTTAAAGCTAATCCTGGATCTGTAATGTCTGATGATCACAAAGTTACGCCACCTAATCGTGAAGACATGAAAGGCGACATGGAGTCACTGATTCACCACTTCAAATTATTTACTGAGGGTTATTGTTTACCTGAGGGTGAGGCATATACAGCAGTAGAAGCACCAAAAGGGGAGTTTGGTGTTTATCTTGTTTCTGATGGTGCTAATAAGCCATATAGAGTAAAGATTAGAGCACCTGGTTTTTCTCATCTAGCAGCAATGGATGAAATGTCAAAGGGGCATATGTTGTCTGATGTTGTAACCATAATTGGCTCTCAAGATATTGTTTTTGGTGAGGTTGATAGATGATTTCTAATGAAGCAAAAAAAGAAATAGACATCTGGGTCTCTAAATACCCTAAAGGCCGTGAAAGCTCTGCAGTCATGCAGGCATTAACTATTGTTCAAAAGGAAAATAGCGGAAGACTAAATTCTGACCTCATATATGCAGTTGCCGATTATTTGAAGATGCCAGCAATCAGTGTTCAGGAAGTTGCAACATTTTATGAAAACTATAATCATAAGCCTGTTGGAAAGCATGTCGTGCGATTCTGTCACAACATATCTTGCATGCTTAACGGTTCTGATGATTTAATCTCATACTTAGAAGATAAGCTGGAAGTTAAAACTGGAGAGGTCACTAAAGATGGATTAGTCAGTGTCAAAAAAGTTGAATGTTTAGGTGCCTGTGTAGGAGGTCCTATGTGTCAGATTGGCGATCAGTATTACGAGAACTTAACGACTGATAAATTAGATAAGATTTTGGAAGAATTAAAATGAATGAAGTTTGTTTTAAGAACCTAGGTAAAGAAAATCCAGCAAGTTTTGCAACGTATGAGGCGAATGGTGGTTATCAAGTTTGGCGCAAAATTCTTAAGGGGGAACTAACGCCCGATGAAATCATTACAGAATTAAAGACCTCTGGATTAAGAGGTCGCGGTGGCGCTGGTTTTCCAACTGGCTTGAAGTGGAGTTTCATGCCTCGCAATCAGGAAGTTCAGAAATATGTAGTTTGCAATTCAGATGAAGGGGAGCCTGGTACATGTCATGACCGTGACATTCTTAGATACAATCCTCACTCAGTCATTGAAGGAATGGCAATAGCTGGCTTTGTAGTGAATGCAACGGTTGGATATAACTACATTCGTGGTGAATTTATGGAACCTTATTATCGTTTCGAGGAGGCCTTGAAAGATGCATATAAAGCTGGCTTGCTTGGAAAAACTCTTCAGGGAAGCCTTATTTCATTTGATTTATACACGCACCTCGGAGCTGGAGCATATATCTGTGGTGAGGAGACAGCACTACTTGAATCTCTAGAAGGTAAAAAAGGCCAACCCAGATTTAAGCCGCCTTTCCCAGCTAATGTTGGATTATTTGGTAAGCCAACGACAATCAATAATACTGAGACATTTGCTTCGGTTCCTGAAATCCTCTCAAGAGGTGGTCAATGGTTTGCTGATTTAGGTGTCGAGAATTCTGGTGGAACAAAATGTTTTTCAGTGACGGGCAGTGTCAAACATCCTGCAAATTTTGAAGTCCCTATGGGTACACCCTTTTCTAAGTTGCTAGAATTAGCTGGAGGTTTGAAAGAAGGACGGACACTTAAAGCAGTTATACCTGGAGGGTCATCTACACCGGTTCTTGCAGCTGAGACAGCAATGAATATGACTATGGACTATGACAGCATAGCAAGTGCAGGATCAATTTTAGGTGCGGGCTCAGTTATTGTTATGGATGATGCAACTTGCATGGTTAAAACTCTAACGCGTCTGGCACACTTTTATTATGACGAGTCATGTGGCCAGTGTACTCCTTGCAGAGAAGGGACAGGCTGGCTATACAGAATGCTTCAAAGAATTCTTGATGGAAATGGAAAAAAAGAAGACTTAGATCTACTTTTATCTGTCAGCGAGAAAATTGAAGGAAATACAATCTGCGCCCTTGGAGATGCTGCAGCAGCTCCTGTTGTGAGCTTCATTAATAATTTTAGAGACGAGTTTGAATACTATATTAAGAACGGTAAAAGCATTATAGAAGGGGAGCATAATTTGATTGAGGAAGCGACAAGTGTCTGAAATTGAAATTGAAATTGATGGTAATCTAGTCAAAGCCAAACAGGGCGACTCTATTATCAAGATTACTGATAGAGAAGGCATAGAAGTGCCTCGTTTTTGCTATCACAAAAAACTATCTGTTGCTGCAAACTGTAGAATGTGTTTGGTTGATGTTGAAGGCGCTCCTAAAGCACAACCAGCTTGCTCCACTCCTGTTGCAAACGGTATGAAGGTTCATACAAAAAATGATAAGGCTAAGTTTGCGCAAAAAGCAGTCATGGAATTCTTACTCATTAATCATCCTCTTGATTGTCCAATTTGTGATCAAGGTGGAGAATGTGAGCTCCAAGATGTTGCGATGGAATATGGCTCAGATGTTTCAAAATTTAATGAAGGAAAGAGAATAGTTCCTGATAAAGGTATCGGTGCACTCATTCAAACTGATATGACCAGGTGTATTCACTGTACTCGATGTGTTAGATTTGGGGCAGAAGTTGCAGGCATTGTAGAGATGGGCGGAACTGGAAGAGGTGAAGACGTCAAAATCGAGCCTTTCTTAACAGAAGGAATTCAGTCAGAGTTGTCAGGAAATATGATAGATGTTTGTCCTGTAGGTGCATTGACATCAAAGCCATTTAGGTATGAAGCGAGAACTTGGCAAATGAATGCAGTTCCCAGTGTTGCACGACATGACTCAGTTGGATCAAATATCTTTACTCAGAGTTATAGAGGTAAAGTTAAGAGAGTCGTTGCTAGAGATAATGATTCTGTAAACGAAACCTGGATATCTGACCGCGACCGTTTTTCTTATGAAGGCTTAAGTCATGAAAGTCGTGCGCTAAAACCTAAAGTCAAAATCGATGGTGAGTGGCAAGAAGCTGAGTGGCAAGAAGCCCTTGATTTTGCAATTGAAGGAATAAATAATAGTGCTAAGAGTCCAGAGCAGCTTGGGGTTTTAGCATCAAAATATTCTTCATTGGAAGAGTACTTCCTGATGCAAAAATTAGCACGCAGTTTTGGTTCAGACAATATAGACTTCCGAATAGATCAAGCTGATTTGAGTGATGGGGGTTCATTGGAATCAACTATAACTTTGTCAGAAATTGAATCAATTGATCATGCTTTAATTGTTGGTTCATATACTCGATTAGAGCAGCCAATGATAAACCATCGAATCAGAAAAGCTGTTCTTAATGGTGCTTCAGTTAATACAATTAACAGCAAACAGTTTGATTTTAATTTCAACACAGAATTGGATGTATTGTCTGCCCCACAAAAAATATTGCCAATGCTTCATTCTATTCTTAAGTCACTACATTCAAAGATAGGGACTGATGTTCCAAGATATTTATCTAAAGTCATCCCAGATGATGTTCACAATAAAATTGCTGATGATTTAATTGCATCAAAAAATGGAGTCATTGTTTTAGGAGAACATTTAAATAGCAATCCTAGTTCATCTGCAATCACAAACCTTATTTTTCAAATAGCGCTGATTACTGATTTAAAAATTGCAAATTTAACGCTTTCAGGAAATTCCCACGCAGCTGAAAGAGTTGGTTTTATGCCTACCAAAAATGGTATGAATGCAATTTCTATGTTCAATGAAAATACCAAGGTATTTATGTTGATGGATGTAGATTGCGACTATGACTTTATTAACTTACAGTCGGCTGCAGATTGTTTCAATAATGAAGATGTTTTTGTTGTTTCAATGAGCAGTTTTGAAAATGAATCGTTACATACAAATGCAGACGTTATTCTGCCAATGGCTTCTTACTATGAAGCCTCAGGCACTCACATTAATTTTGATGGTTTGGTGCAATCATTTAGTGCTTCAGTCAAGAGTCCAGGCGACTCTAAACCTGGCTGGAAGATTATCAAAGTTTTAGCAGATTTATTAGAGCTGGATGGCTTTGATTATATTGACTCTACTCAAGTTAAAGATGAGGCGCTTCAATCTTCTAAAATGAAATTTAGTTTTGATGATGTTAATGCTGAGATTGATGATTCACAAATTACCACTCACTGGCAATACGCTCCTTATGCAACTGATAGTGTTACTAGAAGAGCAACAGCACTTCAGGAATCCAATATTGGGATGATTAATAGTGCTTTTGTATCAAAATCGACTGCCAAGAGGCTTGATATTAATGGTGATGATCTTTATTTGGGTGTTCCAGTTTCCATTACCAATGCTGTCGCTGAAGATTATGTTTTTGTTCATACTAATCAGGCCAGAAGGGTTGAGGGGGGCTAGATTATGTGGAAATCATTCGTAGACCTTACACACCAATTGATTCCATGGTTTGATGGAGGTCTAGCTGATATATTGATTATTGTAATTAAAGGATTAGCTCTCATTTTTCCTCTAATAATTATGATGGCCTATATGACCTATGCTGAAAGAAAAGTGATTGGCTTTATGCAGCTTAGAATTGGGCCAAACCGAGTAGGTCCATTTGGCCTTCTTCAACCCTTTGCCGATGTCTTTAAAATGCTATTCAAGGAAATCATTTTTCCTTCAAAGTCAAATATCTATCTATTTTTGCTTGCCCCTATCCTAGCCTTTGTTCCCGCTGTTGCAGTATGGGCAGTCGTTCCACTTGGAGAAGACTTCTACATTGCTAATATCGATGTTAGCCTTCTCTATGTAATGGCTATTGGGTCAGTCGGTGTATATGGCATTGTTCTTGCTGGATGGGCGTCTAACTCTAAGTACCCACTTCTAGGTGCACTTAGAAGTACAGCTTTACTCATTTCTTATGAATTAGTGATTGGATTTGTTCTTGTAACTGTAGTCATGATTGCCAGTTCAGTAAACCTAAATACGGTCGTTGAAAGTCAATCGGGGGGAATATTAAATTGGTACTGGATTCCCCTGTTCCCAATGATGATTGTTTTCTGGATAGGGGCTTTAGTTGAGACCAATAGAGCGCCCTTTGACGTAGTCGAGGGTGAGTCTGAGATTGTTGGTGGAACACATGTCGAATACTCAGGAATGCCATTTGCATTATTTTTTATGGCCGAATATTTCAACATGATTTTCATGGCCATGTTGGCAGTACTTATGTTTTTTGGGGGCTGGCACTCTCCTTTTGAAGGGATTCCATTCCTGGAGGGATTGTTTGGATTTGTGCCTGACTTAATTTGGTTGCTAGTCAAAATGAGTTTCTTTTTGTTTTTATATTTTTGGATTCGTGCCTCATTCCCTAGGTTTAGGTATGACCAAATTATGAGATTATGTTGGAAAGTGTTCTTGCCACTGACAATTGTTTGGATATTTGTCGTTGCGTTGATGACGCAATTAGGAATCGGACCCTGGTTTTAAGGAGATAGAGATATGAAGAAAAAATTAAAAAAATTAGTTAATGATTTTAGTCTCGGTGAACTTCGTACAGGACTCAAGGTTACGAGTAAAGAGTTCGTCAATAAAAAAATTACAGTTCAATTCCCTGAAGAGAGGACTCCAATTTCACCAAGGTTTAGGGGTTTGCATGCACTTCGCCGTTACCCAAATGGTGAAGAGAGATGCATAGCTTGCAAACTTTGTGAAGCAGTTTGTCCAGCAAATGCAATAACAATTGATTCAGAGATGAGAGAGGATGGAACTCGAAGAACAACACAATATGATATAGATTTGTTTAAGTGTATTTTTTGTGGTTTCTGTGAAGAAGCTTGTCCTGTTGATGCAATCGTGGAGACTCATATTTTTGATTATGCTTTTGAATCTAGAGAAGGAAGCATTATTGACAAGAAAGGTTTATTAGAGATTGGCGATAAAAACGAAAGTGCTATCAATAAGGCCAGAGAAGAAGATTCAAAGTATAGGTAAAGGAAGTTATGGAATTTACATCAATTTTATTTTATGTGTTTTCACTCTTTTTTGTTGGTAGCTCCTTTGTGATGATTGTTTCGAGGAATACTGCTAAAGCGGCGCTTTGGCTTATCTTGACTTTTTTTAGTGCAGCAAGTCTTTGGCTTCTTCTTGAGGCGGAGTTCTTAGCCATCACACTCATATTAATTTATGTTGGTGCTGTGATGGTTTTATTTATGTTTGTTATCAAGATGCTTGATACTGATCAATCTACTCTCAGAGCCCAGTTTACTCGCTATCTTCCATTAGGTATTTTTGTGTCGTTGGTTGTGATTGTGCAGATGGCATTGGTTTTGAATGCTGGTCCATTTGACCTTGAGAGCGTTGGTATGCCAGAACAGCATGGAGCCTCTTACAGTAACATTACTGCAATCGCTGAGCAACTATATACCGTCTATGTTTATCCATTTGAGCTAGCAGCGATTCTACTATTAATTGCTATTATTGCAGCAATTACTTTGGTTCATAGAACTCAAGTGAACAGTAAAAAACAAAACATCACTGATCAAATCAATGTTCAAGCTAAAGATCGAATGAGGTTTGCCTCAATTGACAAAAAATCTACGAAGGAGCCAAAATGATAGCACTATCTGACTATTTAATTCTGAGCTCCATAGTTTTTTGTATTGGGCTTGCAGGTATTTTTATTAATCGAACAAACATTATTATGATTTTGATGTGTGTTGAGTTAATTTTGGCAGCTGTTAATACCAACTTTATTGCTTTCTCTTACTATGGATCTGACCTATCTGGACAAATTTTTGTATTCTTTATTTTGACTGTAGCTGCTGCTGAGGTAGCCATTGGTCTTGCGATTTTGACTCTAATGTATAGAAATCGAGGTTCAATTGACATCGACGTAACTAATACTTTGAAGGGATAGTGATGCTAAATATTTATCTAACTATTGTTCTTGCTCCTCTACTTGGCTCAATAGTCGTTGGACTTGCAGGGAATAGAATAGGCAGAAAGCTTTCACATTCCATTACAATTTTAGGCGTTGCTGTTTCTACTGTTCTGTCTCTATATGTATTCAATCACCACGTTTTAAATGATGCTGATATTTTTAACCAAAATATCTATACATGGATGCAAATTGGAGGCTTAAATATCAGTGTTGGATTCCTAGTGGACAAACTAACCTCAGTGATGCTTGTTGTTGTCTCATTTGTCTCTCTAATGGTGCACATTTACACCATAGGCTATATGCATGAAGACAAGGGATATACTAAGTTTTTTAGTTATATTTCTTTATTTACATTTGCCATGTTTACTCTTGTAATCTCAAATAACTTTATGCAGTTGTTTTTTGGGTGGGAAGCTGTTGGACTAGTGTCTTATTTATTGATTGGTTTTTGGCATCACAAAGAGTCAGCCATTGAAGCAAATTTAAAAGCTTTCCTAGTAAACCGGGTGGGAGATTTTGGATTCCTTTTAGGTATTGCATTTGTTTTGATGTTTTTTGGTACGCTTGACTATGCAGAAACTTTTAGCCAAACAGATCTAATTATTGGACAAACATTGTTTGGTGGTTTTTCCGCCACAACCATTGTTTGCCTTCTATTATTTGTTGGAGCAATGGGTAAGTCAGCTCAAGTGCCTTTACATGTCTGGCTTCCAGGATCCATGGAAGGCCCAACTCCAATATCAGCTCTAATTCACGCTGCAACAATGGTTACAGCAGGCATATTTATGGTGTCACGGATGTCACCATTGTTTGAGTTAAGTGATGTTGCACTAACTGTTGTAATGGTTATTGGTGCTGTGACAGCATTATTCATGGGGCTTTTAGGTATCGTTCAAAATGATATTAAAAGAGTGGTAGCATACTCAACTCTTTCGCAGCTCGGCTATATGACAGTTGCACTCGGAGTGAGTGCTTACTCTGTTGCAATATTTCATCTCATGACACATGCATTTTTCAAGGCCTTGCTTTTTTTAGCTGCTGGATCAGTGATTGTCGCCCTTCATCATGAGCAAGATATTCGAAAAATGGGTGGACTTAGAAAGAAAATGCCTATCACTTATATCACTTCACTTCTAGGGACATTGGCTTTAATTGGCTTTCCTGGTTTTGCTGGCTTTTATTCAAAAGATATGATTATTGAGGCAGTTCATTATTCTGATTTGCCATTTGCTGGATGGGCTTACTTTGCTGTTTTGATTGGCGTTTTTATCACGGCTTTTTATAGTTTGCGACTTCTGTTTTTGGTCTTTCATGGCGAATCTAGATTGGATAGTCATACTGAAGAGCAGCTTCATGAGACAGGCCTATCCATTACGGTTCCACTTGTCCTTCTAGCTATTCCTTCAGTGATCATTGGGTACTTCACTATAGAGCCAATGCTGTTTGGTGGCTGGCTTGATAATGCTATCACTATTGACTCTTCACATCATGCTCTTGCAGAACTCAAGGATCATTTTTATTCTGCTTTTGTACTCCTCACTCATTCAGTTGCCACTCCACCTTTTTGGATGATGGTTGGCGGAGCAGTTTCGGCATGGGTATTTTGTCTTTATCGAACGGATTGGGCGGATCAGATTCAATCAAGGTTCAAAAGAACCAATTATGTGCTCAACTCACTTTATGGTTTTGATAGATTAAACGATATTGTCTTTGTCAAAGGCTCTGTAAAGCTTGGAAACCTTCTCTGGAAGATTTCAGATATGACACTTATCGATAAAGTTATTGTAAATGGAAGTGCAAAACTTGCGCGCTACTTAGGTGTCTTAATTAGACCAGTTCAAACGGGCTATGTATACCACTATGCATTCTTCATGATTGTCAGTCTAATGCTTGTTCTAGGCTGGGTGCTTATAGCTTCAGATTATTCATTTTTTAGTTAGGTAGGGGTATGGATTCATTGCTTAGTATTTTAATTTGGCTACCTATTCTAGGAGGCGGCTCAGTCCTATTAATCGGAAACGAGAGAAGTTCGGCTGCAAAGTGGACTAGCGTTGTTATATCACTATTGGTTTTTGTTCTATCTATCAATTTATTTTTAGATTTTGATACCTCAACCTCAGCAATGCAGTTCGTTGAAAAAACAAGCTGGATATCACAATTCAATATTTTTTATCATCTTGGTGTCGATGGAATTTCAATGCCTTTGATTATCCTAACAACCTTTTCGACCATATTAGTAATCATTGCCGGCTGGGAGGTTATACAAAATAGAGTGGCTGATTATATGGCCGCATTTTTAATAATGGAAGGAATTATTATTGGTGTATTCTCAGCCATGGACTCCATGCTTTATTATGTTTTTTGGGAAGCATCACTTATTCCAATGCTATTAATCATTGGCGTCTGGGGTGGTCAAAACAGAGTCTATGCTGCGATTAAGTTCTTTTTATATACATTTCTGGGGTCAGTATTTATGCTGGTTTCATTGATCTATATGTACAATCTTGGCGGCTCATTTGCGATTTCTGATATGCACAGTCTGCCATTGACACTAGCCCAGCAAAGCTGGATTTTCTGGGCCTTTTTTCTTGCATTTGCTGTTAAAGTTCCAATGTTCCCAGTCCATACATGGCTTCCAGATGCGCATGTTCAAGCGCCTACAGGAGGCTCTGTGATACTGGCAGCTATTATGTTGAAGATGGGTGGTTATGGATTCTTTAGATTCTCTCTTCCTATTACCCCTGATGCATCATCGTATTTTGCTTTTGCAGTCATTGTGCTCTCATTGATTGCGATTGTCTATATTGGTTTTGTTGCTCTAGTTCAAAAAGACATGAAGAAATTGATAGCCTACTCTTCAATCTCGCATATGGGATTTGTTACTTTGGGTGTATTTGCACTATTTTCAATTATGAAGATGGATTCAAGTGGAGAACTATTATCGATTGCAGGGGCAAGTATAGAGAGTGCATACCTTGGACTAGAAGGAGCAATGATTCAAATGGTTTCACATGGCTTTATATCTGCAGCGATGTTCCTAGTAGTTGGGGTGCTTTATGATCGACTGCACTCAAGAGAGATTTCGACATACGGTGGTGTGGTCAATTCAATGCCTAAATTTACAGGGTTTGCTGTACTTTTTGCAATGGCAAATGCAGGACTTCCTGGAACCTCAGGTTTTGTGGGTGAATTTATGGTTATTCTAGGCGCGCTTCAAGCAAACTTTTGGTATGCATTTTTAGCAGCTATGACTTTGATAGTTGGAGCAGCTTATACGCTGTGGATGGTTAAACGTGTTTTTTGGGGGCCAGTCATAAATCCGGAGGTTAGCAAACTAAATGATATTAATTCGAGAGAGTTTGGTATTCTCGCATTACTTGCAGTTGCAGTTTTATGGATGGGAGTTTATCCCCAGCCAGTCATTGAAGTCATGCATGTTAGTATAGCTAACCTCTTAGAGCAGGCACTTACAACTAAAATACCGGGCATGTTATGATGAATTTTAACTTTAATATTTCAGAACTAATATTTGTAATGCCAGAGCTATTTTTGTTGGCAGCAATCTCTTGTATTCTTTTGTTCGATTTGTATGTAAAGGAAGAGCTAAAAAAGTTTACTTACCATCTATCGCAACTAGCTCTCCTAATAACTGGTTTGTTGGCATTTAATTTAATTGGAGAGAGTGCGACCATATTCTCTGGAACGTTCGTGCTCGATACATTGGGATCGACTTTTAAAGTCTTTATAGCTGGTTTTTCAATTATTGCGCTGGTCTATTCACGATACTACCTAAGTGTTCATAGCCTTCTAAGAAATGAGTATTTCATTCTTGCACTCATGTCAATTTTAGGAATGCTTGTCATGGTATCTGGGCACAGCCTTCTAACTTTATATCTTGGCCTAGAGATTATGTCTCTTTCCCTATATGCTCTTATAGCAACAGCAAGAGATAGAGCTTTTGCAATAGAAGCAGCACTTAAATATTTTGTTCTTGGAGCAATTGCATCTGGTCTCTTATTGTATGGAATGTCAATGATCTATGGAATAACTGGAAACCTTGATATTGCTCAGATAGCAAGTTTTGCAAGTCTTGCTACACTAGAGCCTCAAGAAACCCTGATCCTAAATTTTGGACTTGTGTTCTTAGTCATTGGAGTTGCATTCAAACTTGGTGCGGTGCCATTTCATATGTGGGTTCCAGATGTTTATCAAGGCTCACCAACCTCGGTTACTATGTTTTTATCAACAGTTCCAAAGATAGCAGCTGTTGCACTATTAGTGCGTCTCTTGATTGATGGCTTGAGTGATTTCCAGCACTACTGGGCGGACCTATTTATGATTCTCGCCATTCTCTCAATCGCTGTTGGTTCACTTGTTGCATTGACTCAAGTCAATATTAAGAGAATGCTTGCATACTCAACAATATCGCATATTGGATTTGTGCTTCTTGGCTTTGTCACTGGTGTTTTAGAGGGTTATGGATCAGCTATTTTTTATGTATTTGCTTATATCTTAATGAGTTTGGCTGCCTTTGGATCGATCATCGTATTAAATCGAAGTGGCTTTGAAGCGGATCAAATTTCTGACTTTAGAGGTTTGAGTAAACATTCACCCTGGTTTGCTTTAATCATGCTTGCAGTGATGCTATCTATGGCAGGGGTCCCTCCATTTATTGGTTTTTATTCAAAACTATTTATTCTCCAGCAAGTGGTTTCCGAGGGGTATGTCATTCTTGCTGTCATCGCGGTTATTTTTGCAGTCATCAGTGCTTATTACTATTTGCAAATTATTAAAACGATGTACTTTGATGATGCAGATAAAGAAATAGTTCTTTCAGCTCCAATAGATCTGAAAGTCGTTTTATCTATCAATGGTGCACTCATTTTAATAATCGGTTTGATGCCTAGCTATTGGATGAATCTGTCTGTTTCACTGTTTTAAGTGAACTAAGCTTGCACTAGATTTTCTGTAGAATGACTTTATGATTATTGCGCATCGTGGAGTCTCATTTACTTTACCCGAAAACTCGCTTCCAGCTTTCGAGGCATCTTGGGAGCAGGGTGTTGATGGAATCGAAGGCGATTTCCATCTGACTAAAGATGGCGAAATTGTATGTATTCATGATGATGATACTGAGAGAGTTTGTAAGACTACGGCAATCATTCATAAATCTACTCTTCAAGATTTAAAAAAGTTAGAGCTCTACTACGAAGGTGATACTAGCCTCAATATAAAAATTCCAACACTAACTGAAGTTATCAAGACTGTTCCAAAAGGAAAGAAAATTTTCATTGAAATCAAGTGTGGCACTGAAATTGTCTCTCCGCTATTGAGTCAGCTATCCAAATCCAAAATGAATGCTGATCAGATAGTAATTATTTCATTCAATTCTGATGTCATTAAAACGGTAAAGAATATAAATCCAGTTTACAAAGCATTTTTTCTCTATTCTTGTGAAGATGCTCGAGATATTGATGATGTAATTAAAGAAGCTTTAAAAATAAAAGCGAATGGAATCTCGACCGACAATGAATCTTCAAAGTTATTTGTGGAAAAGGTTATTGACTCAGGCTTGGAGTACCACTCATGGACGATAGATGATGCTGATGTCGCATTTCAGTTAATCGAGTGGGGAGCAAGTTCAATTACCACCAATGATCCTGAATCAATAATGAAAAAGATTCAGGCCTAAATTAAATTATTTCTTGACGTTCTCTCTCCAAGAGACTTAAAATGCAGGCTCTTATCATTTGTGATTCTTAACTGACTGTGTCTAATAATCTATCGGCAAGTGTTATCACGGCAATACTGGCAGCATTCTTTTTCTCTCTTGCTGCTACAGTAGTCCCGTACTTTTATGGAGTCGGAGGAACTGTATTCCTTCTTCTCTCTGTACGCTATGTCAGCACCTTTATATTTGCAAGTGTTTTAAATAAGTCTCCCAAGAAAGCTAAAACTAGATCAGCCCATACTAGACTCATCTTAATAAGTCTGTTCCAGGCCCTCTTTATTTCTTCTTACATGTATTCAATCAAGTTGATTCCGCTGAGCCTTGCTGTAGTGGTGATTTATACTTTTCCTATCATTACTTTTTTTGTTAATTCTCTCATCAAAAGTAGATCAATTGATTTTTTATCAGTAGCAGCTCTTTTAGTCTCGTTATTTGGAATTTGGGTTTTGGTCCAGGGCGACTCAAGTGATTGGAATATGTGGGGAGTGTTTTGGGGTTTGGTTGCCTCATGTGCTCAAGTTACTGTAAATATTCTATCAAGGCATGAAAGCGTTGAATCGGGCTGGGGTCTCGTTAAATACATTACTATCTTGCCTGCACTGATATTTGTGTGTATTTATTTTGTTGTTACTTCAGATCCAATCTCTTCTGTATCTTCAGAGATGCTCATGTGGAGTATTCTTTCAGCAATGGGTATGAGTGGGGGGTTTTATTTTTTCTTTAAATCAATCTCTATTGTCGGTCCAGTAAGAACATCTAATGTAATGTACCTAGAACCAGTATTCACCATTCTTCTAGGGGTGATGCTTTTGCAGGATGCACTTGGAATAAATCAATGGATAGGAATGTCTATTATTTTTATTGCTACAATATCACTAGAGCGCTGGGGTAAAAAATATAATTAAAATTTGTGTTTCCTGCTCTCAGTTGACAAAATTTTGATATATAAGGCGATTTTAATTAAATGAAAATAGTAATTGCACCTGATTCTTTCAAGGAAACGCTCTCAGCAATTGAAGCGGCAAGTGCAATTGAGGCAGGTTTTAAAGAGGTTCTTCCTGAAGCAGAAATCATCAAGATACCAATCGCTGATGGTGGTGAAGGTACAGTAGATGCAATGGTATCAGCAACAAATGGTAGCTATGTCTATACAGAGGTCGAAGGACCTATGAGAGAGGTTGTAAATGCTAAGTGGGGCATGCTTGGTAGTTCAAAAACAGCAGTGATAGAGATTGCTGAAGCCTGTGGCTTGCACCTAGTAACTCCAGAGAAAAGAAATCCAATGATTGCTTCAAGTTTTGGAGTGGGCCAGCTTTTAATAGCCGCACTTGATAAAGGCGCACATCGCATCATCATTGGACTTGGCGGGAGTGCAACTAATGATGGAGGATACGGATTTTTAAGAGCTTTAGGAGTTCAGTTTATGGATTCTACGGGTAATGTGTTAAATGGTGATTTCGAAGACTTAAGTTTATTATCAGATATCAATCTCAGTCAAATGGATTCTCGAATAAAGAATGTCTCAATTGAAATTGCTTGTGATGTAGATAATCCATTACTCGGTAATCAAGGGGCTTCTGCGATTTTTGCAGCCCAAAAAGGAGCTAGTAATAAAATGATTGTCCAGCTAGAGACCATTATGACTCATTACTCTGAAATCATTTCAAGGAAGTTCAATCATAATTTTACAGATCAACCAGGAGCCGGCGCTGCAGGTGGTTTGGGCTATGCCTTTTCTGTATTCATTAATGTGGCATTTAAAAGAGGGATTAATATTGTTCTTGAAACTTTAAACTTTAAACAATATTTGTTAGATGCTGAACTAGTTGTGACAGGCGAAGGTCGGATTGATAGTCAAAGCGAAAGGGGTAAGGCGCCAATAGGTGTCATAAATTATGCGAAGCAACATAACTGTAGAATTATTGTTATTGCAGGTTCAGTTGATGACCCAAAAACTTTTATAAAAAAATTCGGTGTTAATAATACGTATAGCATTGCCAATGATGAGCTTTCGATTAAAAAGGCTCTTGAAAATCCATATGAGAGCCTTAAGGCTGCTTCTAAAACAGCAGCAGAGGATTATAAGGATTTAGTATCCTAATTTAGGGTCAATTAGATTGTTAAGTTCATCATTCGCAATATATCTTTGCAGATTCATCAGCACCAACTCGAGTGTAAGAGGAATATAAGTATCTCCATCATCTGCAGAAATATGAGGCATAACCATCAGATTAGGTGTACTCCATAGGGTAGAGTTTGATGGAAGTGGCTCAGGATCAAAAACATCAATAATTGCCGCCTTGATATGTCCTGAGTTTAGGTTCTCAACGAGAGCATCATAGTCCATTGTGGCAGCTCTTCCGACATTAATGATTCCTACACCAGGCTTCATTAATGATTGACGTCTTTTATCTAAGAGGTTAAAAGTCTCCTTTGTATTGGGTGTTGACATAAATATATAGTCAGCTTTGGGCAGAACTTCATCAAGTTTATCTTGATTAACCATTTGATCAACATCATCTAGGCTTTTTCCGTGACGACTCACACCGATAATGTTCATACCAAGTAGTTTGCATTTTTGGGCAACCGTATAACCAATATTTCCAACCCCAATAACAAGTAAAGTTTTACCCATGATTGGAGAAGAGTATAGAGACTCCCAGTAATTATTTTTTTGATTTCCAACTATTTCAGGAATGTGGGTATGAAGCATTAAAACACTCATCAGGCCAAATTCTCCAGCTTTGGCTGAATGAACTCCACGATTATTTACAACAGAGATGTTGTCAGGTACCCAATCCATCGGACATAAATGCTCAACGCCAGCGCCAATAATATGAATCCATTTTAAATGAGGTGCTATTTCAGAGAGATTTTCTGTTGGAAAGTCCCAACAAACAAGAACCTCAGCTGTTTTCATGGATTCATAGAAGTTATCAAGGTCCCAATCAAAAACAGGATCAATCTTATCTTTTAAATCAGGATAACTTTCAACTGCTTTTTCATATCTTTCTTTAGTGATTGCAAATACACTTTCCCCTTCAATTGTTGGAGGGAATGAATCTGGATCAGCATGATTGCTCTTAAAGTGTACTCTAATTTTTTTATGATTCACCATAGCATTTTGGTCTATTAATTCTCTCTTGACTGAATTTCTTTTAGTTTATTAGAAACAATTTCAATTCTTTCTTTTTCAGGTTTACCGTCAACCTCAAACTGAATTTTAATGAATTCCTGAGCGAGTTTACTAAAGAAACTATCTTCATCCTTATCATTTTTTGGAATGCTAAGTACTGAGTCACCTCCATAAGTTGGTATTGGGGTTTCTTTAAAATCGGTAACTTTTATTGGCTCTTTTCCATTAGCTAAACCTCTGATTTGCTCCCTTATTCTTTGACGCATCATTGCAACGCCTTGGTCACTTGCCAATAGATTTTCATTTTTATGAATATTGATTGGGCCCATTCCTTCGCATGCCTCTCTATCTGCTGGAAATCTTTGTCGCTCTTCATAAGGCCTATCAAATATCTCCCCTTGCTCTATAAGTTCAGGCCCTTCGGGAGTATTGTATTCAAGTGGATCGCCTCGATCGC
This sequence comes from uncultured Gammaproteobacteria bacterium, assembly GCA_902512035.1. Taxonomy (GTDB): domain Bacteria; phylum Pseudomonadota; class Gammaproteobacteria; order PS1; family Pseudothioglobaceae; genus Pseudothioglobus. The sequence goes on along the minus strand of CABXHG010000002.1, from coordinate 16,381 downwards.
CAAAATTAGCCCAGGCATAGCAGATTGTTGTTTCATCATCAATTGGAACTACCCATCGTGTAAATGAACTTCGGCCATAAAGTATTTCTTTTGTTCCATCAGCTTGAAAGGCAGCTCCGGCTTGTGTGAAGTTTGGTAAAACAACTTCATTAATTCTAAACCAAACATTGTTTCCTACCCTTCTGGTATTGCATCCAAGAATCCAACTATCGCGTTCAACAAATTCGATTTGTCCAACTTCACCAAAGCCTTCAGAGAATTGTTGTCGACTCATGTTTGAGTGAAGAAATGAGGTGTGAATTGGATCAACGATTGCATCGAGTACCTGAAGCCAGTTGCAATCAAATGGTGCTTTGTAAGGGACCATTTCCATATCATCGAAATTGAGACTATCGTAAATTGGGAACTCTGGTTTTTTTTCCTTAGGTCCTAGATAAGCAAATATAAGTCCTTTAAATTCATATGTTGGATATGCACCCAGCTGAACTTTTTCCTTGATAATTTCTTGAGTATGTTCTGACTGACCAGGGACTTCTAAAATTTTGCCATCCACATCAAAATGCCAACCGTGATAGCAGCATCTAATTCCAGTAGTTTGACAAATTCCAAACTCAAGAGAAGCTTGGCGATGTGGGCAGTGCTTGTGAACTAAACCTAGTTGTTTACTTTTATCACGAAATAAAACTAAATCTTCACCTAAAATTTTGATTACTACAGGCAGGTCATCAAGTTCAGATGATATAAAAATTGGGTGCCAGTATCTTCGTAAGTACTCTCCGGCTTGAGTACCTGGACCGATGCGAGTAATTTCCTCATCTATCTCCTTGGAATGCTTTAATTCATAGCCTGAAAAGCCATTTAATTCAATCTCTATGTTGTTTTTATGATTATCCAAACCCCCAGACCTCATCTTTTACTGCACAAATAATACCAAATATATTTACATATTAATTAATTTTTAAGTAAAAAATGACTATATTAGTAATTTATTGTTAAGTATTTACTTAATAAGTAATAATTAGGTCTATAATCTCATATCTAAAATATTTAAATTAAAACATGGATACATCAATTATTAAAAATAATTTGTCTTCATTTAATGAAAAGAATGATTTAAAACATGGTCTTCCTAGTTCGGCCTACACTAGTGAAGAGTTTTTTAATGCTGAATGTGAAACTGTTTTCTCAAACAATTGGGTATTTGCTGGTTTTGTTCATGAATTTAATGAGCCTGGAGATGCGATACCTATAGCTATTGGTGGACAACCTATTGTTCTCATTAAAAACTCTAATGGGGAAATAAACGCGTTTCATAATGTCTGCTCCCATCGTTGTTTAAAACTAGTGGATGAGCCTTGCAATGTTGGTCCTATGCTTTCATGCCCTTATCATTCATGGACTTATAATCTGGATGGGGATCTTTGTGCCACCCCTTTTTTTGGAGGAAGTGAACATCAACCTGAAGGTTTTGATATATCTAAACATGGATTACATTCGGTAAAAATAGCAATCTGGAATGATTGGATATTTATTAATTTAAATGATGAAGGGCAAGATTTTGAAGAGTATGCAAAGCCCTTAATTAACAATTTTAAAGATATAGATTTTCAAAAAGTGACCCCAGTAGCAACCTTAGATTTTGGAAAAATCGCAACGAATTGGAAATTTTTAATGGAAAACTTTATTGAGCCCTACCATGTTCAGTTTGTTCATAGGACAACTACAAACCAGCCACTCGAAGATCATTACACAATAGTCGATGGCGTTTGTGTAGGCAGTGCAATTGATTTAGATGAGAGTGATCAGGTTGAGGGTAGTCTTTCGGTTAGTTCAAGATACCTGACATTATTTCCTAATTTTATTATTGGTAGGTATTTTCCTGACCAGATTGGAGTTTATTTAAATGTGCCAATTGATTCGGGGCATACTCTTCAAAAGAGGGTTATTTATACAACTGATGGGAAAGTTATTTCTGACAAAAGTCTAGATGAAATTAAGAAATTGTGGTGGGATGTTCATAAGGAAGACCATGCAATTTGCGAAAGAATGCAGCTTGGAAGATTATCTCCAGTTTCTAAAGATGGAGGATTGCTCTCTCCTTACTGGGAGGATAGCGTGAGAGCATTTCAGCAAATGATTGTAGATTCTGTTACAAAATAAAATAATTAATGAGGAGTAATTATGACAAATGAAAATTTTAATAGTGAGTATAGATTAGCACACACAATGATGAGAGTGCTTGATTTAGATAAATCAATCGAATTTTATTGTGACATATTAGGGATGCACGTTTTAAGAAAAACTGATTACCCAGGAGGGCGCTATACAAATGCTTTTGTTGGTTATGGCCCAGAAAGAGAATTTCCAGCATTAGAGTTAACTCATAACTGGGATCAGGAGGTGCATTATGACAAGGGTAATGGCTGGGGTCATATTTGTATAGAGACTCCAGATGTATATAAAGCAGTTGAAGATCTAGAGGCTAGTGGTGCCAAAATAATAAGTCCAGCTAAGCCAATGAATGCAGGAACACGAATACTTGCCTTTATAGAGGATCCTGATGGCTATGTTGTTGAGTTAAATGAAAAAATTGAATTAACTGAATAAGGAAAAATGATGAAAGACAATAAACCAAAATTATATAAATTTAGTGAAATTGAGCATCGCCTCCATACTCTTGAACCAGGCAAAAGTTACATTAAGCCTTTTGTCACTAGTGCAGTGAGCGATACAATGTGTGGTGGACTTAATTTTTTGAATGAAGTATCTGTTCCATGGGAGTTAACATGCGATGAGATTATTTACTGTATGGAAGGAACATTTAGATTAACTTGTGACGGTGTTGCCTATGAATGCAATCCGGGAGATGTTCTTTATATACCAAAGGACAATTCAATTGCTTATGAATGTGATGAAAAGTGCATTATTTTTTATGCGGCTTATCCTCATGATTGGAAGCAACAAGCAGGTATTACATTTGTTCCTGGGATAGATCCAGAAGATATGCCACAAAACTAGAGTAATAGTATGAGCAACTCAAGTAGTCGATTAATAAATTTAAATCAAAATAATGATACGAATCACGATTCGAACTCTCGTTTACCAACAAGGGATACCCTTAAAGATAAATTAAATCAACAAATCATTGATTTGCTTGAGTTGGATGGGAGATTGCCTTTCAAAGAGATTGCGAATGCTCTTGATATCTCAGAGGGCACAGTTAGAAATCGAGTGAACCGTATGAAGGATGCTGGAGTTTTGCAAATCAAAGCACTCGTTGATCGATCAGCAATAAACTATTCAACTGATTCAATGTTAGGCATCAAGGTTGCATCCAGCTCAAGCCCTAGTAGTGTTGCTAAAAGGCTAGAGAGTTGCAATGAAATAGTATTTATTATGTGGGTTACTGGTCGATATGACTTACTAGTAGAGATTGCTTCAGAGAGTGACGATACATTAAGTAATTTTCTTGAAGAACATTGTTTTAATAATGATGATATAAAGGATGTTGAGGTTATGAAAGGTCTATCGACATTTAAAAATCAGTTTTTGTTAAAGTCTCAAGAGAAAATTTGATATTAATTTGAAAAAATAGAAGGAGAAAAAATGAGTAAGATTTACCATACAAAAATGGCAGACGCACTTCCCTCAAAAAAGCGTGTTGCACAAGAAAAAGCAAGGCTGGAAAAAGCAGGCATTAAATATATTCTCTCTTGTTGGATTGATATGCTTGGACTTCCTAAAACTAAGCCAATCCCTTTTGCTGAGTTTGAAGCCTTATGTGCAGGAAAAGGCCCACAATTTGCAGTTCATTCGGTCTCATTTGTACCTGAACTCGGACCTAATGATTCTGATCAAATCCCTGTCCCCGATCTAGATAGCTTAACGATATGTCCTTGGGATAAGACATGTGTATGGGTTTTTTCTGACCTATGGTGGGAGGGCGAGCCATACAATTTATGTCCTCGACAGACCCTTAAACGAGCAATTCAAAATGCTGACGATGCTGGCTATAAGGCTTATTGTGGAATTGAGCCAGAGTTTATTGCAATGCGTTATGAAAATGGACAGCCTGTAAAAGCGGTTGATGATGACCCATTGCCAGGAGAAGGACTTCGTCCTAGAAGACAGGCTTTTGGTTATGACGTTGAGTACTCAATAGATTCAATGGAGTTTCTTAAAGAATTAATCGACACCATCAATGAGTTAGGTTGGGAAATGAAGGATGTTGTGGCTGAGGGCGCTTATTCACAATTTGAATTAGACTTTACTTACACTGATGTTCTACAAATGGCAGATCGACTAGTATTCTTAAGAGTATTACTTAAAGAAGTAGCAAAAAAATATGGAATGTTCATCACATTTATGCCAAAGCCAACGATTGGAGACTGGAGATCTGGAGCACATATTAATTTTAGTATGACCAGTAATAAAGACAATAAAAATATCTTTGAAGGAAAGGGTGGCAAGTTCTCTGATCAGGCTTATCATGCAGTTGGAGGACTCATTAAACATGGCACATCAATTACCGCAATAGCCTGTTCAACGGTTAATTCATACAATGGACTTGTTCCAATTGTGGGCGGATTTGAAGGTGGAGTCTATACATGGGCTCCGACAACAATGGGCTATGGCGATAACAACCGTTCGTGTATGCTTAGACTTCCTCAAAATCGATTTTGTATAGAAAACCGTGCTGCAGATATGTGCATGAATCCATACTTATCGCTTGCAATGACAACTGCTTCAGTTATTGATGGAATGAAAAATAAGATTGATCCAGGCAAGCCTTTGAATATCAATTTATATACATTGAGTCCTGAAGAGATGGAGGCTTCAAATATCAAATCATTACCTCGTAATCTTTTAGAGGCTATTGAGGAATTAAATGAAGATGATTTTGCAAGAGAAGTGTTGGGTGATTCAATGCTTCTTCAATTTTTCTCATACAAGAAAGATGAGTGGGATCGATATCATCAAGCGGTTACTGACTGGGAAGTTCAGGAGTTTTTAAGGCTCTATTAAATATTAAAATCATTACCAAAAAAGTAGTTCGTTTTTCATTTAAACTATCATTTTTTTGAGTTAATTTTAATTCAAAGATTACTTTTTTATTTGGAGTAAATATGTGTGGAATTGTTGGACTTTTTATTAAGAATTCTAAGCTTGAATCTCAACTGGGTGCCTTAGTTGCTCCAATGTTAAGTGAGATGACTGAGCGTGGACCTGATAGTGCTGGTATGGCTGTGTATCGAGATCCAAACGAAAGAGGTTGTAAAATTACAGTACTTACTCAACAGGTGGATTTTGATTGGGTAAATTTTGAAAAATCAGTGAGCACTAATTTTTCTGTTAATAAATTTTTTGTTAATCAGAATCACGCAGTACTTTCATTGGGCTCATCCATAAATGAAGTTGAAGATTGGCTCCAGTCAAATTGGGCTGAGTTAAGTGTTACGAGTGCAGGAAGTAATATTGAAATCTTTAAAGGGAAAGGTAATCCTTCTGACTTTATTGAACAATTTGATATTAAAAGTATGACTGGAACTCATGCTCTAGGACATACTCGTATGGCAACAGAGAGCGCTATTACAACTGAGCATTCGCATCCATTTTCTACGGGGCAAGATTTATGCTTGGTGCATAATGGTTCATTGTCAAATCATAATCGTCTTCGTGAAACACTCAGACGTGTAGGAGTTCAATTCAAAACAGATAACGATAGCGAGGTTGCTGCGGGCTATTTGAGCTGGCGTTTAAGTGAAGGCGATGATTTGGATGAAGCGTTGAATCATGCTATAGAAGATTTAGATGGATTTTATACTTTTGCCATTGGAACTAAAGATGGCTTTGCTGTTATGAGAGATCCGATTGGATGTAAGCCAGCAATTATGGCAGAAACTGATGATTGGGCAGCAATGTCCTCAGAGTATCGTGCAATTGCGACTCTGCCAGGTGCTGAAAATGCACGCATTTGGGAGCCAGAACCAACCCAAATTTATAGTTGGAAAAGGAGTTAAATATGACAACAATAGATTTGAAAAAGAGTACTATTCGAGAGCTCAATGAAAAATTACAAGGCGGCTCGCCTGGTAAGAAATTCATTGTTAATAATACTGTTGGTAAACATGCTCTTTCTGTCGGACTTACCAAGGAGATTGATGTGGAGATTAATGGCCATGTTGGTTATTACTGCGCAGGTATGAATCAAGAGGCGTCTATAAAAATTAATGGAAATGCTGGCCCAGGTCTGGCAGAAAATATGATGTCTGGTGAAGTTCGTGTTACTGGTAACGCTTCTCAATATGCGGGAGCTACCGCCCATGGAGGATTGTTGATTATTGAGGGCGATGCGAGTTCACGTTGTGGCATTTCAATGAAAGGAATGAACATTATTGTTGGTGGTAATATTGGGCATATGAGTGCATTTATGGCTCAGTCAGGAAACCTAGTGGTGTGTGGCGATGCTGGTGACGCTTTGGGAGATTCTATTTACGAGACAAAAATCTTTGTTCGAGGAAAAGTCAAAAGCCTAGGAACGGATTGTGTTGAAAAAGAAATGAAAAAAGAACATAAGGATGAGTTGGCCAAGCTTTTAGAGATGGCAAAAATGAATTACAGTGTAGATGAGTTTCGTCGGTATGGATCAGCACGCAAGTTATATAATTTTGATATCGATCAAGTCGATGACTATTAAGGAGAAAGATTTATGAGTAAAGACAATCCAACATTAATTGAGTCAGCGACTTTTCCTCGTCATGTCATTGCTGAAATTCAACGTGCAGCAAAAACAGGCATTTATGATATCCGTGGTTTTGGTGCAAAAAGAGAAATACCTACTTTTGATGATTTGGTTTTTTTAGGTGCTTCTACTTCACGTTATCCTCTAGAAGGTTATAGAGAAAAGTGCACGACTGAAGTCATTCTTGGAAATCGATTTGCAAAAAAGCCAATTCATTTGAAGACTCCAATAACGATTGCAGGTATGAGTTTCGGGTCTCTCTCAGCTCAGGCTAAAGAGTCCTTAGGGCGGGGCGCAACACTTGCGGGAACAAGCACAACAACAGGTGATGGGGGAATGACTCCTGAAGAGAGGGGGCATTCTAAAACTCTTATCTATCAGTACCTTCCTTCTAGATATGGAATGAATCCTGATGACTTAAGAAGAGCAGATGCAATTGAGATTGTTCTTGGGCAAGGTGCAAAGCCAGGAGGGGGAGGAATGCTTTTAGGTCAAAAGATTTCCCCAAGGGTTGCACAAATGAGAAATCTACCTGAAGGAATTGATCAGCGTTCAGCCTGTAGACACCCAGATTGGACGGGGCCAGATGACTTGGAGATAAAAATTCAAGAACTCAGAGAAATCACTAATTGGGAGAAACCAATTTATGTCAAAGTTGGCGCTACCCGTGTATTTTATGATGTCACACTTGCGGTTAAGGCAGGAGCTGATGTTGTTGTCGTTGATGGAATGCAAGGTGGCACTGCGGCTACTCAAGATGTATTTATTGAGCATGTAGGGATTCCAACATTGCCAGCGGTTAGAATGGCCGTAGAGGCGTTGCATGAAATGGATATGCATCGCAAAGTTCAATTGATAGTTTCTGGGGGTATTAGAAGTGGCGCTGATGTCGCAAAAGCTCTTGCGCTTGGAGCTGATGCTGTTGCTATTGGAACAGCTGCATTAATAGCTTTAGGCGATCAAAGCCCTGAGTTTGATGAAGATTATAAGGCTATTGGATCTGCCGCTGGGTTTTGGGATGACTATCAACAGGGTAATGATCCTGCTGGAATAACCACTCAAGATCCTGATTTGGCAAAGCGCCTAGATCCTAAATTGGGAGGTCGTCGCTTGGCTAATTATCTCAATGTGTTGACTCTAGAGCTACAAACTTTAGCAAGAGCTTGTGGTAAAAGTCATGTGCATAATCTAGAACCAGAAGATATGGTAGCATTAACTATGGAGGCAGCAGCAATGGCAGGCGTGCCTTTGGCTGGCACTGAGTGGATTCCTGGAAAAAATGGAGTTTAAATAGGTTTTAATTTTTGAGACTATTGATAGGAGTATTTATGGCAACTAAACTTAGTAAAGTAGCTAAAGAAAAAGGGATTGAGTATTTTCTAATAAGTTTCGTGGATTTATTTGGTAGTTTGCGTTCAAAATTGGTTCCAGCTAGAGCCATTGATGACATGCAACAAGAAGGCGCTGGTTTTGCTGGTTTTGCTGCATGGCTTGATATGACTCCTGCACATCCAGATATGTTCGCTATTCCTGATCCAGATAGTTTGATTCAATTACCATGGAAGCCCGAAGTAGGTTGGTTAGCATCTGATTTATGGATGGATGGTAAACCTGTTGAGGCTTCACCGAGAGTTGCATTAAAGAGACAGCTGGAGGAAGCAGAAAAGCTTGGGTATCTTATGAAGACTGGTGTTGAATGCGAATACCACTTAATTAATGATGATGGAACAGATATTGCAGATGAGAAAGATCAACAAAGCAAGCCTTGTTATGATCAGCAGGCATTAATGCGTCAATATCCAGTGATTAAGCAAATTTGCGATAGTATGATTGAATTGGGTTGGGGTCCCTATCAGAATGATCACGAGGATGCTAATGGCCAATTTGAAATGAACTGGGATTTTGATGATGCACTGACTACTGCGGATCGACAGGTGTTTTTTAAATTTATGGTGAAATCGATTGCAGAACTCCATGGGATGCGCGCAACATTTATGCCGAAGCCTTTTACTCATCTAACGGGTAATGGCTGTCACTCCCACCTCTCTATCTGGAGTCTTGATGGAACTAAAAACTTATTTAATGGTGATAATGATAAAAGAGGTTTGGGATTATCTTCTTTAGCTTATCAATTTTTAGGTGGCATTATGCATAGTGCTGATAGATTAACAGCAATTTTTAATCCAGCTATTAATAGTTATAAGCGAATTAATGCCCCAAGAACTTTGTCTGGCGCAACATGGTCGCCAAGCTCAATTACTTATGGAGGTAACAATCGAACTCATATGATTAGGGTTCCTGACTCTGGAAGATTTGAATTAAGGTTAATGGACGGTGCTGCGAATGCCTATCTTATGCAAGCTGCTATTCTCGCATGTGGTTTAGATGGTATAGCTGCAAATCGAGACCCTGGCGATCCACTTGATATCAATATGTATGAACTTGGTAAAGATATTGAGGGCTATAAACAGCTTCCAAAAAACTTGCTAGATGCCTTAAGGCTTCTTGAGGAAAGCGATGTTTTGAGAGAAAGACTTGGTGATAACTTGATTGATGCTTACATTAAGCTCAAACAAAATCAATGGAATGATTATTCATCGCACTTAAGTCAGTGGGAGCGAGATAATACTCTAGACTGCTAGTAAAACAAGTGCCGTTTAGATAAATAAGATGCTGAAATGGACTACGATAAATTTGAATTAGGTGATGTTTCTCTTCTCTCTGGAGAGGTTTTAAAATCAGCATTCTTGGCATATAAAACTTATGGCAAATTAGATGCTAGTAAAAGTAATGTAGTTGTCTTGCCTACTTTTTATACCGGTTCACATCAAAGAAATGAGGGTTTTTTTGGACCTGGAAGGGCTATAGATCCAAGTAAACACTTTGTTGTTTCTATTAACATGTTTGGAAACGGATTTTCATCCTCTCCGAGTAATGCAGAGGTTCCTCAAGATGGCCCTAGGTTTCCTGATATTTCATTGTGGGATAATATTGCTTGTCAATATCGACTTCTGGTTGAAGAGTTAGGTGTTAAAAAAATTGCACTTGTTGCCGGGTGGTCGATGGCTGGCTGTCAGGCCTATCAATGGGCTGCACAATATCCTGATTTTGTTGAAGCTATTTTGCCATTCTGCGCCTCTGCAAAAACATCAAAACATAACTTTGTATTTCTTGAGGGAGTTAGAGCTGCGCTATGTACAGATCAGAATTGGAACAATGGTGATTACACCTCTCCTCCAATCGATGGGCTCAAAGCTTTTGCAAGAGTATACGCAGGATGGGCATTTTCACAAACTTTTTATCGAGACTCGTTATATAAAACAATTGGTTATGAGTCCTTAGAGGATTTATTAATTGATTGGGAGGAAGATCATGCTAAAAATTGGGATGCCAATAACCTTTTATGTAAGCTGAAGACATGGCAGGCTGGTGATATCAGTATTGGCCCACTTTATAATGGAAATTTCGAGAAGGCATTAAAATCAATCAAGGCTAAATCTATATTAATACCTTGCACACAGGATTTATATTTTCCTCCTGAAGACAATGCTATTGAGGCTAGTTATATGACTCATGCTGAATTTCGACCCTTCGATTCGCCATGGGGTCACTGCGCTGCAAACCCTGGCAATGATTCAGAGTTTACAGCAGCCTTGGAAGAAGGATTAAAGGATCTTCTTGAAGGGTAATTAAAGGTTAAGATATGACAATTACGTGGAAAGATTTTGAAAAAGTAGATATAAGAGTTGGGACTATTATCAAGGTTGAAAATTTTCCAGAAGCTAGAAAGCCTGCCTATATTCTCCATGTTGATTTTGGATCTGAAATAGGGATAAAAAAATCAAGCTCACAAATAACTGATCTCTATAACAAGGAGCACTTACAAGACAAACAAGTCATGGGAGTTGTTAATTTTTCACCTAAACAGGTTGGACCAATTATGAGTGAGTGTTTGGTATTGGGTTTTTATCGTCAAGATGATTCTGTAGTCTTAGCCACTAATGATTTGCCAGTTAGTAATGGTTCTAGACTTCTCTAAGTTGTAGATATAATACTGAGCACTAATATTATATTAAATTAATAACTTTTCATAAAATAAATAATGAATCCAATCATTTCAATTAAAGATTTAAATAAAATCTACGCAACTGGTTTTAATGCGTTAAAAAATGTCAACCTTGAAATTAATAGAGGTGAAATCATAGCCCTTTTAGGACCTAATGGTGCTGGTAAAACAACTCTAATTTCAACAATTTGTGGAATCGTCTCCCCTACTTCTGGAACGGTTCATGTTGATGGTTTTGATATTATTAATGATTTTAGAAAAACTCGAGAAATGATAGGACTTGTTCCTCAAGAGTTGACACTTGGAGCCTTTGAAACTGTCTGGGGAACGGTCAGATTTAGTAGAGGTTTATTTGGGTCAAAGAGAGATGATGATTATATTGAAAAACTTCTTAAAGACTTGTCTCTCTTTGATAAGAAAGATTCTGAAGTTAGGGCTCTCTCAGGCGGGATGAAAAGGCGAGTTTTAATCGCTAAAGCACTTTCACATCAACCTAAAATTTTGTTCCTCGATGAACCGACTGCAGGTGTTGATGTAGAGCTCAGAAAAGATATGTGGAAGATTATTCATGATCTTAGCTCTAAAGGAGTAACTATTATCTTAACAACGCATTATATTGAGGAGGCTGAAGAGATAGCTAATAGAGTCGGTGTTATGAATAATGGTGAGTTGTTATTAGTTGAAGGAAAAGACCAGATAATGGAAAATTTGGGTAAGAAGCAACTTGTCATTGAGCTAAAAGAATCAATAAAAAAAATACCATCCTCTCTAGAAAAATATAATATTGAATTAAGTCAAAATGGGATGCAATTAATTTATAACTCTGAAATTAAAGATGGTGAAACTGATATTTCAAATGTTCTCATTGAAATAACAAACTCTGGTTTACTTGTAAAGGATCTTAAAATAGAGAAAAGCTCTTTAGAGGATATTTTTGTTGATTTAGTTAAGGTGGAATCATGAATTTTGTAGCAATCAGGATAATCTATTTACATGAGATGGGTCGTTTTTGGCAAACTCTTGGACAGAGTATTGCTTCACCAGTTATATCTACTGCATTGTATTTTGTTGTTTTTGGTTCTGCAATAGGATCGAGGATTGCTAATATTGAAGGAGTTTCCTATGGTTTATTTATTGTTCCAGGTTTGACGATGCTTTCAGTTCTAACTCAAAGCATTTCTAATGCATCATTTGGGATTTTCTTTCCAAAGTTTACTGGAACGATTTACGAAATACTTTCTGCCCCAGTTTCATTTTATGAAGTTTTGATTGGATTTGTGGGCGCAGCAGCAACGAAATCTTTAATTTTGGCGACAATTATTTTAGCAACTGCCAGCCTTTTTGTAGATTTAAATATTGCACATCCGTTCTGGATGTTGAGTTTTTTGGTGTTAACTTGTATCGCTTTTAGTTTATTTGGTTTTATTATTGGACTATGGGCTGACAACTTTGAAAAACTTCAAATCATACCTCTTTTGATTATTACACCTCTCGTATTTCTAGGAGGCAGTTTTTACTCGATTAGTATGTTGCCGGAATTGTGGCAAAAAGTGACTTTATTTAACCCAGTTCTATATCTAGTCAGTGGTTTTCGTTGGAGCTTTTTTGAAATCTCAGATGTCAGTGTGGGAATTAGTTTAACGATGATTTTTCTTTTTCTAAGTATTTGTATCGGTGTTATTGGCTGGATGTTTAAAACTGGTTATAGGTTAAAGCAGTAGACTAGTTTTGGTAATTTTATGATTCAAATTACTGACCTCTTTATCTATCCTGTCAAATCTCTAAAAGGAATCGCTTTAGATAACTCTCAGACTGGTCCACGTGGACTAGAATTTGATCGAGAGTGGATGATAACTGATAATGCGTATAACTTCATTTCACAGCGTGAGATAGAGTTAATGACAACAATAGAGACCAAGATTGATTCCAGCTCGTTAATTCTTAGTTCACCTCAAAATAGACGACTAAAAGTTCCACTTGAGTCTAATAGAATCAATAAAGTTAAAGTAATGGTTTGGGATGATTACTGTGACGCATATGATGAAGGTGACGAAGCTTCTAGTTGGCTGACTGAAGCTTTAGGTACGCATAAAGGGAGCTCACTCAGACTAGTCAGATTTGATCAAAAGGATAAGCGTCTGGTACCAAAAAAATATTTAAATGGTGTCCATGCTGAAAGCGCTTTCTCTGATCAGTTTCCATATCTAATAACTTCTTGGGAGTCTCTTAGTAAACTCAATAATGGCCTTCTTGAAAATAATTCAAAAAAGGTTTCAATGAATCGATTCAGGCCAAATATTGTGATTAAAGGGTTATCAGATATTGAAAAAATGACTTCATTTAATCTCACATGTGAAAAGGGAGATTATCAATTTGGATTACGCAAACCCTGTAAGCGCTGCAAAATCACAACTATCAATCAAGAGACTGGGGAGGTAGAGAATCCAAAAGAACCTTTGGCAACTCTTGTAAAGTTAAAAAATAGTGAAGAAAGTCACGGGGCATTTTTTGGACAAAATGCAATTTTGCTAAGTGATTATGGTGTCTTACGAGTTGGTGACTTGCTAGAGCTTAATCGCTAAGGCTTGGCGTGAAGAAAATTTAATTCTCTATTGAAATAGCTCCAAACTTGTTGTTATTTTTCCAAGCATGTCCATAGATGACCTCATAGGTTGCAGGAATCTTGCCGTTCTCTCGATAGCTTTCATACATCTCTAACATTTTCTTAAATTTTGTTTTTCCAGTGAGTGATTTAGATCTATTTTCAACGCTTTGAGCGCCTATTCCTTTAAGGTCATGCATTAAATCTAAAACTTTTTCGTAGGTAAGCGTTAATTTTTCCATTTCCATTATAGGACTTTGAAAGCCAGATTGAATCATCTGGTCGCCAATATCATGCATATCTGTAAAGTCATTCACATGAACTTCATTGTCAACCGCAGACCAGCTTCGTTTTAACTCATTTAGTGTCTCAGGGCCAAATGTTGTAAATAATATTAGACCCTCTGGTTTTAGAACTCTAATACACTCATCAAAAAGTGTTTTCAGATCAGGACACCATTGCATCATTAAATTTGAAATAACAAAATCAACACTGTTTGATCTAAAAGGGAGTTGATAAGCATCTGCACAAACTTTTACATTTTGTGAATTTTTCATTAACAACTGTTGAGCGAAATCTACACAAAATAAACTCGCATCTGGAAATAAATTGGCTGTTTTATCGCTGATAAAACCCGTTCCAGAACCAAGATCAATAATAGTTTCTGGGTTGATTGAAATGACTTTTAGTTTTTCAGATAATCTAGTAGCAATTTCATTTTGAAGAAAAGCATTTTCGTTGTAATTGCTTGAGGCTTTATTAAAGCTTGCTCTTATTCTAGACATGAGGAAGTTTGATTTGAAATTCTCTTCATTAACTTAAAATATTGCCCAGGTCCAGAGGTAAATTCTTGGCCTATTATATCTATCTTAAAAGCCTTCAAATTGAGCCCTTCAGATAATACCGATATCTGACTTTTTCTAGCTTCAGTCCCATAAAGTAAGCATGAAACATTTAAATCCTTAATGGTATTTTTTGCTGCAAGAGTTCTATTAATACTCAATCTTGCACCGTGATAAGGGGTAACTATAACTGGCCTTCCTAGGTTGTAATTTTTTTCAAAATATTGCATTGTATCTGAGTAAGCTGCATATCGTTTTGTTGAAAAAGGACGTATTTGGCTATTTATTTCAATTTCTAAAGCATCAAGTTTTGAAGTCAATATGTTGAAGTTTTTAATGTATTTATCTTCATTAACTGGATCAATATCAATAAGAAGTGAATTGATATGTCTTGAAATCTTTTTAATATTTTCAATATCAAGCCATAAATGCATATCATTCATCAAAGCTTCTTGACTTTGCTGTTCTTGTTCATCATCGTCATATATTATGTCTGCTCTATATCGGTGAATATTAAGATTACTTAAACTTATGATTTGAAAGTGAGAAGATTCATCCAGGTTTTTTAATACTTTGTTAAGTCCGATTTCGAATTTATCACTAATTGTGATAACAAGCTGTGCATTCTCAATCATCTTAATTTGTGAGGGCTTGAGATGAAAAGTATGTGCGGAGTTATTAGATTGAAGAAGAAGCTCAGGCTTGGCAATACCATCCATAAGAGATGAAACTATACTATGAATCGGCTTAATACTGACAACAACTATGGGTGTTGATTGAGCATAAACATTTTTAATAACAAATATTAAAATTAAACTGAGTAAAAGACGAGATTTCATGGCATGCCTCAAAGTGAAGGTAAATTATACGCTTATTGAGAAATCATCAATTTATTAGTTATTGCAAATAATGATTGCGCGAGTTGGCGCTGGATAGCCTTCAACTGTTAGTGTTGGGTCAGAAGGATCTAGAAAATCTTCAAGTGATGCTGGATTATCTCCAATCCATCGTGTTTTTCTTTGCTCTTTAGGAGTTGTTTTAGAAATATCAATTACATTTATATTTGTGTAGCCAGAATCAATAAGCCATGATTTAAGGGTTTCAAGACTCGGAAGGCAATATACATTCCTCATATTTGCATATCTCCCTTTTGGAATGAGTGAGTAGTTTTTGGATCCTTCTACTATTAATGTTTCCAGTATTAATTCTGAGTCTGGAGCCATCATGGATTTGAGCATAGATAGATGTTCCATATGATTTCGCTGGTGATAAAGTACCCCCATAGAAAATACACTCTCAAATATTGGCTTAGTTGGCATTTCTTCCAGTCTTAATGGAAGCAGTATAGAGTTTAAGTTTTGTTTAATTAAAGTGTCAATTGCTGCATATTGATAATTAAATAAGAGAAATGGCTCAATTCCAAGTACTTTGTTGGCGCCTTCCAGAGCCATTCTCAAGGTGAAATATCCGTTGCCAGCACCCACATCAAGAACTTTTCTATTTTTCAAAGGCGTAACCTTATTTTTAAGCCGTTGCCACTTTAAGTCTCCCTGCCATTCGCTTTCTATAATTAAATCATTAAGAATCCATGGACCTTTTCTCCAGGGTAAAAGTTTCAATAAATTTGATTCAATATGTTCTGAGGTAGCACCTATATTTTTTATAGATAAGTACGGTTCATTTAAGTCTAATTCACCCCTAGGTAAAGCATTCAGCTCGTCTAATGCCGCACTCCATTTAGGTTCATTACCATTATTAATTTTGAATGCTTTGAGGCTTTTTGAAAGGCACTCTTCTTTAAACTGTTGAAGGGGTAAATCATTGAAAAATAACTCGAATTTTTCTTCAAATAATTTCATAAATTAAATCTTTTCCTAAAATACATCTAGTATAAAATAAGTTGTAGATACATATATATGTTACTTTTAACCCTTTTGGAGATTGACGTGATTAATAAATCAATTAAATTTTTTGCACTACTGCTTTTGACTCTTAATGTATTTGCAGGTGGTGACGATAGAGATCAAGTCTATTATGAAAACCTTGATGAAGAACTTGCTGCTTTTGAAGCTGAGCTTGCTGCTGAAGCAGCTGCTGCAGAAATTCAAGCTGAGATAAATAGTGAACAA
>CABXHG010000001.1:0-202863 GCA_902512035.1 uncultured Gammaproteobacteria bacterium | reverse complement strand
TTAAAAGTTATAAGTAACTGAATTTTACGCTTCTAGTGATTTACATTTGCCATTATGCGTGATAAACGTCAAAAAAATTGTCTTTATAATTAAACACAATGGGCCTTAAAAAAAGGCTCCTTGAGATAATAGAGATATTATCTTTTCCACTAACATCAATTAACATTGAGCTACCTTTTTCAAGAAAATATTGATTTTTACATACTGAAAAATTTATTTTTTCTGAAGTTGGATTAACAAAAAATAACTCAGATTTATTAAAATCAATAAATGAGTTTTGTATCCTATATCGTTTTTTAAAAAAAGAACTTAAAACCATTCCAAAATCATTCTTCAACCCATCTAAACTCTGATAACCAACATAACCATTTCCATGGACATATGAAGTCCAACTAATTTCATTTGAAAACCCAACATAACATCTATTAGATATAGTCAAATTATCGGTATTTTGAGAATCAGCCCGATGAAAGATATAAAAAACACCGTAATCTTCAATTCCATTTAAAAATGCCTTATCTATAATGATTTCATTAGAGTAATCTAATTGTGTAAGTGTTAATTTTTTAATTAATTCATTATTCTTACTATAAAAAAATATCTCTACAAATGAGTTTTCAATTTTGTAAAATAACCCCAATATATCAGAGTAATTAAACTTGGTCTTATATCCATTATCAGTTCGCCATGGAAAAGCATCACTAATTGAAGTACTCCCAGATTTTCTGTAGTTTAAATTCAAAATTACAGGTCGATAACCCATAAAGTTTCTCAATTTTAATCCTAAAGTCGATTGTGCAATATCCTTAAGTAATGATTTCATTAAACTCCTTCTTAAGATCTGAAACTACTTTAAATTTATTATCATCCATAATATATTCATGAGGTGGATGAGTATGTTCTAATGAAATATGATTATTTTGTATTGAACAAAAAACTGGAATACCAATATATTTATCTGTAAACATAAAAACATCAGGCTTGATATACTCCTCTTCCACTCTAATTTCATTCAAAAAATTTGTTACTAAAATCTCTTTTTTTAAGACTTGTTTTGTTCTTAAATTTACAAAAAATGCCATAAATTCCTCTTGAATGGGTAATTCATAAATATTTTTTAGAAAAAGAATATTTTTATCAGCATCTTTATTGAGCAAGCTACTTAGAGGACTTAAAATACTTCCTTTTTTTGTTACCATTGAAAATGGATATTCTGATTGATATGAGGAAAATCCTCCACCTTCAATATAGACTTGTAAATTTGCCCTATAAGCTGGAACAGTATTCGTAAAATCATTGAAATCAATTAATCTTGAACTATTTATATTATTTAGTTTTTTAATTTCATTATTTGTTGCTAAACAAAAAATACTATCATTGTCAATTAAAGTACTTTCAATTTTA
The DNA here is from genome assembly GCA_902512035.1 of uncultured Gammaproteobacteria bacterium. Taxonomy (GTDB): domain Bacteria; phylum Pseudomonadota; class Gammaproteobacteria; order PS1; family Pseudothioglobaceae; genus Pseudothioglobus. The sequence goes on along the minus strand of CABXHG010000001.1, from coordinate 201,459 downwards.
TAAAAATCTCCATTCGATTCAACTTCACTCAAATGAATTATCTCCCAACTCTGATTATTAATTTTTAGTTGATAAAGATGACACTTTTTATTTTTACGTAGTGAATTTTGAAACCTAGGAATGGTTAATTTTGAATCTAAATTGTCGCTTTTTATTCCAAAAAAGAAATTCACTAGTTAATCTTCATTATTGATAGTCATTGATGAAATTATATCTTAAAAGGTATGTTTATATTTTGACCTGAGTCAAGTAATAAATAATCTTACAATACTCAACCTTATACACTACCAACATAAAAGCAGTGTTAATTTAATATTTATAAAGGTAGCAAATTTTTAATCAAATAAATTTGTAAAAATTAACTAATTTTTCTAATAATATGAATACCCTCTCCATAAGCAAAACCTGCTTGAGTGCCTCTAAAATGAGCCAAAGCTTTTGCTGCCTCAATTGACCTAGGCCCTGGAAAATCTGAAATTTGTGATTTATAACATTCTAATGCTTTAATTTTATCGTCAATAAATTCAGAAATATCGATAACCCAATTAGGAGTAAAGTTTGGTTCTATATGGGGCGCATTCCAATGAGTTTCAGAAAGTGTTTCATATGCACCCAAAATCTCAATACATTTTCCTGATCCAACCGGTCTAGTTGCAACCATAGTGCTCTCAAATACGATTCGATGATCAACATGCCTGTCAGGATATGGACAAAAAACCATTTGAGGTTTAAAGTCATCAATTACGTCAGTAAATTTCTTATTCAATTCATGGACAGGTAAGTCGCTAATCTGTGTAGCTGGTATCTCAAGAAAAGTTGAACTTTGAACACCTAATACATCAAATGCAGCATTAGCTTCTGCAACTGTTATTTCATAGTCTTTGCGTTTATAGATCGGAGGTAAATGTCCAGAAACAATTAGTATATGAACTTCATGGCCCTTCTTAATAAACTTTGAAATAGTCCCGCCTAATCCCAAAGATTCATCATCAGGATGGGGGGCAATAATAAGAACTCTTTTTGACATAATTATAAATACAACTTAAATAAGAATATATTGTATATCATTATTAGGCTAATTTAACAATTTGAGGGATTGGCATTGGCAAGATAAATTCACCTATCTCTTTGGCGTATTTCAAATGATTTTTCATAATTGGTTCAGCAAAATTCCATGCCAATATTAATACATAGTCTGGTTTTTTTTCATAAATTGTTGATGCTGAAAATATAGGAATATGGGAGAGCGGTGTAAATAATCCTTGCTTTAATGGATTTTCATCAACTATAAAATCTAGTATTTTTTCATCTATCCCAAAATGATTCATTAAGGTAGTCGCCTTAGTTGGCGCCCCAAAGCCAGCAATCGTTTTTCCCTTCCCTTTAATTTCAAGAAGTAAGTTCTGAAGATTTTTTTTAACTATACTTATCTTTTGATCAAACTGAAGCAGAGTTTGCAATTTATTTAACTCTAATTTTTTTTCAATCTCAATCAAAGAGTCAACTGAGTCATCACGATAAAAGTTACCACCAATTTTTTGAGCCATTACTCTAATTGAGCCTCCTTGAGGAGATATACGTTCAACTCTAATAAGCTCCATTCCAACCTGCGAAAATAATTTTTCAAAAGGGGCTACAGTATGAAAATCAACATGTTCATGATAAATTGTATCGAACCAGGTATTGGTAAAAACATCCACAAAATATCCAACTTCAAGAACAAACACTCCGTCTTTTTTTAACAAAAACTCTACACCCCTAATCACATCAATTAGATTATCTATATGCGCACAGGCATTATGCGAAGTTATAAAATCAACATTTCCATATTTTTTTTTCAACATAACTGCAACTTCATAATTAAAGAAATCACTAACAGTCTCTATACCATTTTTATTAGCTAGTTGAGCAACTTCAGTTGCAGGATCAACTCCCAAAACTCTCATTCCATTGGCCTTAAAAAAACTAAGACAGGTACCGTCATTAGAACCTATATCGACAACCATAGATTCTTCTTTCAATTGAAAACGCTCTATCATCTCTTTTGCATAATTTTCAAGATGATTAACAAAATGATTAGAAGTAGCTGATACGTATGTATAGTTTTTTTGATATAAAATTTTAGGATCAACTACGTGGCCAAGCTGGATATGAAAACATTCACTACAAAAATACAAATCAAGTGGATAAATATCTTCATTTCTCCCTAACTCTTCCTCTGTAAGAAAGTCATTTCCTGGAGGCGTAGGGGTTAGGACCATTGCTTTAGACAAACTAGAACTATTGCACATCCTGCAAGAATCACGAAAATAATAATTATTATTTTGCACTTATTTAATACTTTCTGGATCTACTAGAATTACACGACGAACATCCTCTTCATAAGCTTCTTGATCGCGTGGATTTCGACTCATCGCCAAAAGTTCACAGTCCTCTAAGAATACTGTTGCATGATCCTCCATTGGAGGGGTAAAAATCATTTCACCAGCAACAACTTTAACACACTGCAATTCTTCACTACTATTTGTTGCTCTATAGAAATAGTTAAATGAGCCAGATAAAACATACATATAGTGCCAATCTGTTAAATGATAATGATTTGATCTTACCGAACCTTTAACTGAAGAGATAAGAGAAAGATTTTTCATTGGAAAATTAACTAATGATTGAATAAAGCCTCTATTATCCTCGTGAGGAGATTCTAACTCAACAATACCAGCCTCTGGCCACATTGATTCATCATCAAGCTTTACATTTTTCCATTTTTCCATTTTGTTTACCCATTAGTTAAAAAGTTTTAATTTTACTTAAATACTTAGATTAGGTGATTTCATTCGATGCATATCTTAAAACTTGATTTAATATTTTTGCACGCTGAAGAATTGATTGATACTCATTCATCACAAGATCTGGTGAATGATAAATAGTATAAAACCTGTTTAGCATGTCAATAAATTGCTCAGAGTTTTTTCCTGACTCTAAAGATTCATTTCCATTGACGTCACGAATTCTGTATTCTGGGGTATATTTCTCATGCTTTGAAAATATTTTATCTGTATAAAATGAGCCTTTTTCTGCCCATAAATCTATCTCATTTCTGTACCCAACTTCCATTCCCCACTCTAGGTATGTGGAAATATTATTTGAGAATTTAAGCAAGGCACGTCCTTCAGTATCAACTGAATTATTATCTCTGGTTATAATTTCAGCAAACAATACCTTTGCATCATGACTAGAAAGCAATTCAACAACTAAAGATACAGGGTAAGAGGCTATATCCCAAAAAGCTCCCCCTCCAAGACTTAATTCATAACGGAAGCCTGGCTTCTCTAATAAAGGCATTCCAAATTTGCATGAAATTGAATATAAATTTCCATTATTCTTATTATTTACAAATTCTTTTACTTTTTGAAACTGAGGATGATAAAGGTACATAAATGCCTCAACTAACATCCTGTTATTGTTTTTTGCAAAGGCAACTAAACGCTTGGTATCTTCATACGAACAAGTTAGAGGTTTTTCACACCAAACATGCTTTCCTGACTCAAGGGAAAGAGCAATCTGCTCAGCATGTATCCCAATAGGTGAGGCTATATATATGACATCAACCTTGGGGTCTTTTAGCATTTCTTCTGCATTTGACCATCCAACACACCCCCATTCTGATGCAGTATTCATCACTAAATCTGTATTACGTGAAAAAACACCACTCAATGAGAGGTTATTCACATTGCAGATAGCAGGTATTACTCTCATTAGAGCATGCCTTCCAAGACTCCAAACTGCTATATTAATTTTTTTCATTAAGGTAATTCAGTCATATATTATTCTTTAGTTCTTTGCCAATCATCTATTACAATTTGTTTAGATCGAGCAATCACTAACTTACCTTTGGGAACATTCTTATTGATAGTTGATCCAGCCCCGATTGTTGAGTTAGCTCCAATCTTAATTGGTGCAATTAAGTTCGAACCAGAACCTACATATGCATTATCTCCTATATTGGTTTTATTAGTCCTGATTCCATTATGATTACATGTAATTGTTCCAGCTCCAATCGTAACACTTTCAGCCAAATCTGCATCTCCAATAAATGACAAATGATTTATTCTACATTTGCTCATAATATTTGCGTTTTTGATTTCTACAAAATTACCAATTTGAACAAAATCTTTAATATTTGAACCTGGCCTTACTCTACCATATGGGCCAACAAAACAAGATTCTCCAATGATTGCATTGTCAACTAGAGAATATGGGTGGATATTTGTATTTTTACCTATTTGACAATCATTAAGTATGCAGCTAGCTCCAACTGAAACCCCATCAGCAAGTATGACATCTCCTTCAAAAATAACATTAATATCTATTTTAACGTTTTCTCCACAAGTAAGATTTCCACGTATATCAATGCGTGTAGGATCTAGAATTTGAACACCTTTTTCTATTAATTCAAAGGCTTTAAATTTTAATTTATCTCTTTCTAATGCATATTTTTTCTTAATCAGTTCAATTGAATTATTATTCATAACATTCTCCATTAAGATGACGATGCCAATGGACCATATTTTAATGCAAAAAGCATTGCCGGGAAAACTGCAAGAGCTGCAGCAAAGATACTAAAATTAGGCTGCTTTATTGTCCATATTGTAAGAGGCATTAGCCAAACTAAATGATAAATTGCAATACCTGATGTTACCTTTAAATGACTTTTAGACATTCTAGCTAAATTTTGATAGGCATGACTTCGATGAGCCTTGTACCATTTTTTAACTATAATTAAACGCATCATTTGAGTAACAGTTGTATCTGCAAAGAAATACCCAAAAATAACAAACCAAGTCCAGATACTCACCTCACCTCTTTCGATAGTCATAAGAATCAATGAACCAACAACATAGCCCAGAAAAATACTACCAGAATCTCCCATAAATATTTTGGCAGGGGGCCAGTTAAACAAAATAAATCCAGTTGCACATGCCAATAGCGAGAAATATAAAACCATTAATTCAGAGGTTTTATTTGATAAAACCATTACTAAAATTAGCCCTCCAAAAACAAAAAAAGCTGCCGAAGCAGCTAAACCATCAATTCCATCTATAAAATTATAAGCATTAATTACCCATACCAAAAACACAACAGCCAATCCCACAGAAATAAAACTTGGCAGCCATTCGATACCTGCAAATAAACCAACATTAAGCCAATGTATAGACCACATAGCAAGAAGAATGTGACATGAGAGTTTTTTTATAGCAGTTATATTATATAAGTCGTCCAAAAATCCTAAAAATGTTGCAAAAAATCCACCTACGCCAAGTATAAAAAATATTTCATCAGATATATGTTTAGTTAACCAGAAGAAAAATGCAGCACAAACAAATATCGTTGAAAAAGCAATACCTCCACCTGTTGGTTTATCGCCATGATGAAGGGTTCGAAAATTAGGACTAGATGTAATTGTATTCCTCAGAGCAACTTTCTGATAATAGAGAAGTCCAGCAACGCAACATGCAAGAATAATAAAAAATATCTGGATATTAATTATCACAAAATAATATAGTTATTTTTGAAAAACACCATACAAGCAATATGCCCCCAAATTGTTACTGAAATATTGCGATTTAAAAGGGGTATAGAATAATTTAACTTTTAAAAAGTTATTCTCATCCATCAATTTTATAAGTGAATTTTCATCATAGAAAACTTTATGATCAGAATGTGATTCAAAACCAACCTTTCCTGGAACTCCAACTACGCATAAACCACCAGGCTTAAGAATTCTATATATTTCCTTCATAATATTTGCTGGATTCCAGAGATGCTCTATAACATTATCGATTAATACAGATTCAAAACTAGAATCATTAAAGTCATATGGGGGCTCTGTGTATAAATAGCAATGATGTCCATTTTTCTTACAATGCTCTACAAAAAAAGGGTTTATATCAATCCCGATAACACCTTTCTTAAAATCTTGAAAAGAACCTAAGCCACAACCAATATCAAGTGATTCTTTGGGAAGAAACTTACTAAGTTTAGGATACAAAAAGAAGCGCCTGTATAAATTTGCCTTTAACGTTATAGTTTGCGCATGACGGAAATACTCTTCATGACTTTCTATACTATAGTGATTAACTGCAGTTTTCATTGTAGAGATTTAATAAAGTTTATTAAAAAAAGTACTTAACAAAAAAATAATTTTTTTAAATAGTTCATATTCCATTTTATAGACAAAGTAAAGAGTTAGAAGGACTATCAATAAAAGTTCAATTACAAGTTTATAAATATCATTTAAAACATAATATGACAACTCAGCATCAATAAGATATAGAAAGTAAAAGATAGCCAAAGCAAAAAATATACTTTTTAATGAGTACTTTACCAATAACAAATTTAGCTTAAAAGAATCTAGCTTAAAATGAACCCAAAGTAATAAGAACACGTTAATCCAAGACGCAATTGATAAAGCTATTGGAACTGCTAGATAACCAATTATTGGAAAAAAAATTAGCGTCATTACAATACAACTTAATGTAGAAATTGATATTGTTTTTAAAGCAATTTTTGGCTGACTTGTAGAATATAAATAAGGAATTAGCATCTTTACAATAACTGCTGCTGGTAACCCGATTAAATATAACTTTAATGCTATTACACTTCTAGTAACTGACTCAATGTCGAAAACTCCTCTATAAAAAAATAGTTTAATTATAGTTTCACTAAAAAATAAGAGAATTAAAGTGGTCGGAAAAATAATTAATACGCTATACCTATATGCTTTCTCTTGAATCTCTTTAACTTCAATAATATCTTTTAAAATTATCCTTGAAGACATAATTGGCAACAAAACACTTCCAATAGAAACACCAATGATAGTCAATGGAAGGTAATAAACTCTTTCACTGTAATACAATAACGAAACTCCTCCAATATCTCTAGATGCAATTAAAATTCCAAAGATTTGATTAAAAAAGACTAAAAATGATGCTAACAAGGTTGGCCAGAGAAGGACTATAAAATTTTTTATTACAAAAAAGTCTCTCTTTAGATTAAACAAATTTGCATATAAATCTTTAAAAAAATGTCCTTTAAGGGAATAGATTAATGCAAGCAGCTGTAATATACCGCCTAATATAACTGACCAAGATAAAATTGTAATTCTCTCTGCAGGAATTAATGTGAAAAGAAAACAAGAACATATAATCGAAAAATTAATTATAAAAGGAAGTCCAGCAGATAGAGCAAACCTTCCATATGTATTCAAAATTCCAATAAATATAGAACTAACACCAATAAATACAATGTACGGAAACATTATTCTTGCAGCTTTAACAAATAGAGAAAATATATACGGATCTTGAATACTATCTGCAAATAAAGCAATAATATTTGGCATAAATATTTCCGCTATAACTACTATTGGTATTAGGATTAATAATGTTCCTACAATTAATTGATGGGCAAAATGATATTTTTTTTCAATATCACCGCCTTCGGAAATTTTCCCAAATATTGGAATAAAGGCTGCATTAAATGTTTCTGCAGAAAGAAACTTCTCAAATGATATTGGAATCCTCATTGCCATGAAAAAGACATCTGCAAATACAGTTGTGCCTATAAAGAATGCTAAAAATGCATCTCTTAAATAACCAGAAAACTTACTTAAAAGTGAGAAGAAAGATTGAACAAAGGCTAAGCGCTCGAGCCTCATGATTTTGTTTTTGAAAATTCTAATAAGTCATTAGCAAAAGACTTCATTATTTTACGTCTTGAAAAATTATTAATAAAATTATTGAATTCACTTTTTTCAATAACTATAGAGGTTGACTTAATTATACATTTCACACATTGGTCTACTTGTCCTGGCTTAAATGTTAAAGAGTATGGTATTTGTTCCCTTATGAATTCAGAAGAGTAGCCTTCAGTACCTGCCACAATTGGCTTACCCATAGCAGCATATTCAAATAATTTAGAAGGCAAAACTCTCTTAAAGGCAGGAAGATCATCAAGATGTAGAAAAAGAATATCTGAACTCCTATAGTAATTTAACAACTCATGCCGATCAACAGGATCAATCATGGTTATATTTTTTATATTATTTTGTTCAATACTAGTAATTAATTTTTCACGTGTCGAGCCATCTCCAATAATAATAAATCTATATTTTCCCTCTAATTTTTTAGCTACTTGTGGCAGGATTTTATCCAAGCCTTGGGCATAGCCTATATTTCCAGCATATAGAATAGTAATTTCAGGATTAATAATATTAATGTTTGAAATATTTTCATGCTGAAAAAGATCATCTATCCCATTAGGATAAAATAACCACTTTGAAGTATCAATACCTCTTTCTTCAAAGTATTTTATAAACCCTTTTGAAACAACATTGACACAATTTGCCTTTGTTAAAATCAATCTATCAAAATAAGAAAATATCTTTTTCAGTAGCTTACCAATTAATCTATTTTTTTTTGAAAAAAGATCAGAAATTGTTTCAGAAAATATATCCCTTAAATCTATTGCATAGGGCTTTCGGATTATAATTGAAGCTAGCCATGTAAGAATCGCAGTCATCAATCTGCCAGAAGTTCCTAATAAATAATTAGGCTTCTCTTTGAGACAGATTCCTATAGCTTTAATAAAATAAATACTAAAAGAATATGCTTGTGAAAACATTGTTCCCTTATGTTTTGGCAATTGAATTCTAAATATCTTTAAATTTTTCTTTACCGTCAAAGCTTTTGCATCAATAGCAAAACTATTGTAGCGATTAGGCATAGTGGTTACAACTATTAAACTATCTTTAACGCCCATTTGAGAAATTAAATTTTCAACTAGCGCCTCTGAGCGAAATGATCCCGCAGATAAATCTGGGGGATAATAAAAAGAAAAAAAAACAAATTTTCATTGTTCTTGTAAGATACCTCTGGTATCTACAACTTGCTTACCATCAAATAAACTTAGATTTAAATTTTTAAACTCGTCATGATCAACTAGAACAACAATTATATCTACATCATTTATTACTTGATTTAACATAATTAATTCTGATTTATTCTCATTGAAAAGTTTTGGCAGTTCTTTTATATTAGGTTCACATAAATAGCTATTCTTAAAACCCATTGATTCAATTTTCTTGGCAATAGTCATTGCTGGACTCTCGCGCAAATCATCAATATTAGGTTTAAAAGAAAGACCCAAACTAACTATTTTTAATTCTGAATTTATTTTTAAAGTCTTCCTTGCAGCTTGTTCTATTTTTTTACAAACAAATTCTGGCTTATAATCATTTATAAGTCTTGCAGTGGAGATAAGTTTTGATTCTTTTGGAGCTGAATCAACAATAAACCATGGATCTACAGCTATGCAATGACCTCCAACGCCAGGACCAGGCTGCAAAATATCTACCCGTGGATGAAGATTTGCTAGTTTAATTAACTCCCATATATTGATATCTAATTTATCTGAAATAAGAGATAGTTCATTAGCAAATGCAATATTAACATCTCGATATGAATTTTCTACCAGTTTACTAAGTTCTGCTGTTCTGCAATCAGTAGTGATGCATTCACCTTTTACAAAGCCCTTATAAAAGTTTTTAGCTCGATTAGCACAATGAGTTGTGAGTCCTCCTATGATTCTATCATTATTGACTAATTCATTTAAAATATCTCCAGGAAGAACCCTTTCAGGGCAATGAGCTATGTTAATATCTCTACTTGTTATTTCATTTTCGTTTTCTGGAAAAGTAAGCTCTGGCCTCTCAGCTGAAAGCCATTTTTTAATTTTTTCAGTTGTTCCTACTGGTACAGTTGACTCAAGAATAATCATATTTCCTTCTTTAATAACATTTGATATATCCTTAACTGCTGATCTAATATAAGAAAGATCTGGCTCATTTTTATTTTTAAAAGGAGTAGGCACAGCAATAATAAATATATCAGCACTTTTAGCCTTGCTATATGCCTTAAAAGTACCTTTTGATATTACTTTTTGAATTAAAGTATCTAAATTTGGCTCAACTATATGAATTTGGCCTTTATTGATTAAAGACACAGTATTTTCATTTTTATCAATGCCAAGAACTTTAAAATTATTAGAAGCTAAAATAGCTGAAGTAGGAAGACCTATATAGCCAAGACCAATAATGGAAATTACCATAAATTTTCCTCACGAAGTATTTTTGAAATTCTTTGACTTGCCTTACCATCACCATAAGGATTAAGAATTGTAGACATATTTTTATAAAGTTTCTTATTAGAAAGTAGTTTGCTGACTTCAAAAACTATTTTTTTTCTATTTGTTCCAACTAATTTAACAGCTCCCGCTTCAATTGCCTCTGGTCTTTCTGAGGAATTTCGCATTACAAGGACCGGTTTTCCAAGACTTGGCGCCTCTTCTTGAATGCCGCCACTATCAGTTAGAATAATATAAGATAGGACCATTAATTTAACAAAAGGCAAATAGCCCATTGGTTCTATAAGATGCACATTTTTTATTTTTGACAATACACGGTTAACTGGCTCCATAACATTTGGGTTAAGGTGAACAGGATAAATAATTTCAACATCTTGATGCATTTTTGCTAATTCCCTTATTGCAAAACAAATTTCTTCAAAACCTTTACCAAAATTTTCACGCCTATGACCCGTGACCAAGATAATATTAGGAACATTTTTTTCTTGATATAAAAAAGGTAATTTATTTAGTACCTTGGGTGAAAATCTAATTTTTTTAACCTTTTCTTTTACAGAAAAAAGCGAATCAATAACTGTGTTGCCAGTTACATAAATTTGTTTATCAGGAATCTTTTGGTCTAATAAGTTTTGACGAGCCTTTTCTGTCGGTGCAAAATGAAACTTTGTTACTAGACTTGTGAATTGACGATTTACCTCTTCAGGAAAAGGTGAATAGATATTATATGTTCGTAGGCCTGCCTCCACATGTCCAACAGGAATTTGAAGGTAAAAAGCAGCGAGTGAAGCTGCCATTGTTGTAGTTGTATCCCCATGAACTAAAACAATATCTGGCTTTGCAATGAATAATATTTTCTTAATACCTTGCAAAACACTAACAGTAATATCAAAAAGGTCTTGATTTGGACTCATAAGGTCAAGGTCATAATCTGGAATAATTTCAAACAAGTTCAAAACTTGATCAAGCATATCTCTGTGTTGAGCTGTTACACAAACCTTAACATCAAAAAATAGTTTTAATTCTTTGATAACAGTGACCATTTTAATTGCTTCTGGCCTTGTGCCAAAAACAATAAGTACTTTTTTCACCAACTAATCCTTGTAGTTACTTTAACTGGAAGATCTCCATTCAGCTCATATACTAATTTATTATTAGAAATAGATGAGCCAAACTCTGGATGATATGTAGATTTTTCAACTAGGAGTTTCCCAATACCATCAAAATGGATGTTTACATTACTATTTATAATACCTACATCAATTTGATTATTATTAATATCATTTATCATAATTTCTGGATGAAGTGGAAATACAACTTTAATATTATGAAACCCTGAACCCGAAATATTATCTGATACTTCCAACATATTCTTAGTAAAATTCCAACTTCTATGATGGATAGGAGAGCCATGCAAACGTTTATAGCCATCATGTTGAGCTGATAGATAAATCTTTTCATTATCTTTTCTGTTTTCCACTTTAGAAATTTTAGCTCTCCTGGCGACTCTAAAACTATCCCAAACCTCACTTGAATTCTGATTATCAATAACAACGGTTGAGTGTGAAGAAGTTCCACGCTGTCTTAAACGCTCTTCACTTCTTTCATATAAGGATGTTCCAGAATTTACAATCAACCTTTTACCAAAAATTGATAGTTCAAAACTCAAAGTGTCTGCATGTGCATGGCCAGGAATATAAGTTGGACCAATGGCAGCACGATCAATAATTGCCACAGCATTTGTTAAAGAAACTCTTGAGTATCCACTTTCCTTAAGATTAGTTAAACCTGCGACATTTATTGGATGAGCAAAGCCTAATTGATGAGAATATCTAAATAGCTCAATAGTCGAAGGGGTATTGTCAAAAGCAGCATCATTAAAAAAACTTATTTCATTGTCAGGATGGCACATTACGGATAACCAGGTAAGCATTTTAGGAATAACTTCTTCTACTCCATCTGGAGGCGAATAATCATATAAGCGATGCAAATTAAGTATATCCAATAAATCTTCCAAAATTATAGAATGGTACATAGTTGAAAGTTCAAAATTTCCCCCATCTTGAAGGATTTGCTCATAAATCTCTTTAGTCAAAATTTTACAGCCAGTTCTATACCAGATACTTGCTTCATTACCACTAAAAAAAAGACCGGAAAAAATTAAGGCCTTAGCATTAGCAAGAAGATGATTTCCCATTAAATGAGTTTCTAGATTTTTTGAAAGAAAGCGAATTTGGACATTTAAAGAGTGAATCTGATAGTCATTTAAGTTATTTCCAGATATATGCCATTTTATCCAGTTAACGACTCTTAAAGAAACTGTATAAGGCTCCCATCCATTACCAATTCCAAAAGGATTATCTTCAATCCATTTAGTAATTAACAAATCATGGGCATTAGAACGGTCTTTTGCGTTAGCTGAAGTTAAATCATCAAAATAATGTAAGTTATAAAGCCACAGTTTTTTCAAGTCTGAGTTATTCCAATCTTTTGTCTTGATTACTTCATGGGTCTCATTTAAAAAACGAAAAATATTTGTTTTAAATATTCGTTGGGATCGTTTTGCAGGAGATATCCAAATTCCTTTTCCATCCCTTTTAGCGCCTACTGGATTATTATTAATTTTATTGTATTTGAAATAACGCTTTAATCTGCTAATAATTTGTATAAATCTCAAATAGCGTATTGTATGAAAATAATTTAAAAAGGTTCTAGCAAAAGTAGCCATTAGGACTAGTTAATTATCTGATCTAAGATCATTAGCTACTTCAATAGAAACTCTTGAATTTGCTATAATTTCATCGTAGGAGATTGGAGATGGCTCACCTTTTCTAATTGAATCTAAAAATGCAAAAACACAAGCTTTTTGACCTTTATCTTGATTCAGAAGCTTCATCTTATTGAACTTTGTCCATCCAAAGCCTTTTAGAATTTTAAAATTATCCAATTGAAGTACGGCATCTCCACAAAATACTTCAATACGTTCTTTAGGGAAAATTTTTCCACCATTTGCTAGATAATGAATAGTGCCTATTGAACCATCTTCAAATGAAAGAGTAATAGAAACTTTATCACTATTGACATCGGTTACAGACGGACTTTTCATCATTACAGAATGGTGACTCACAATAGAATATCCAATCAAAAATTGCATTAAGTCAATAAAATGGCAACCTTCGCCTACTATTCTTCCACCACCAATTTCAATATCTTGTGTCCAGTGATCACTACTTATTGCACCTGCATTTATGGTCATTACTATAGATTTTGGCTCCCTCTTAGCCTCAAGCAAAGATTTCATTTTTATTACATGGGGAGCAAATCGCCTATTAAAACCAACCATTAACCTTAGTGATTCAGTTTGATTTTTATTTGTTTCACAAAATGCAGAATCAATCAAACTCAAATCTTTTAAATTTAAAGCAAGTGGCTTTTCAACAAATACATTTTTACGAGACCTGATAGCTAAAATTACCTGCTCAGCGTGCAAATTATGGCGAGTTGCAATAGCAATTGTATTAATATTGTCGTTACTCCATAATTCATTTAATTCAGTTGCAGCTAGTCTAAAGCCTAACTTATTTCCATAATGGACTGCTGTAACCCCACCACTAGTGACGAGAGTTTCTAATTGTGCATTTGCACTTTTAAATGCTGGTATTAGAGTACCTGATGCATAGTTTCCTGCTCCAATAAAGCCAACAACAGTGTCGGATGAATTATATTTTTTATTAACATTATAACTCTTGAGTTCTGCAGTTGAATTTAGCAATGTCTGTTTATCTTGAGCAGGGTATTCTAATAGAATTCCCAAAGCAGAAGGTTCATTCAATAACTCATAAGCATCTTCAGCATTTTCAATTTGATATCTATGAGTGATTAAAGGTTTTACATCAAGAGAACCATCTGACATCATATCGAGGACTGCTTCAAAATTTCGCTGCTCAGTCCATCTAACATGGCCTATTGGATAGTCGTGGCCTTTTTCTTCATAAGACTTATCATATCTACCAGGCCCATAAGATGCAGAAACTTGAAAAGATATTTCTTTCTTATAAAAATCATCTCTTCGAAGTTGTAATCCAGCAACTCCTACTAGAATAATACGACCTCTTTTTCTACATAATTCTGCAGCCTGATGGACAACATCATTACTCTGAGTAGAGGCAGCAATAATAACTCCATCTGCCCCTCTCCCACGGGAAAATGAGTATGAGACGTCAATTGGATTCTCGTGATTCGAAAGATCAACACTCTCGATACCAAAACTATTAGCAAGTTTGCATCTTGAGGAATCATAATCAACGCCTAAAACACGACAGCCGTTTGCCTTGAGAATTTGTATTGTCATCAAACCTATCAGTCCTAGTCCAAAAACGACTATGCTTTCTCCAATTGAAGGCTTTAATAAACGAACGCCTTGCAATCCAATTGATGCAAGGATAGTAAAAGCGGCAGATTCATAATCTACTTCTTTAGGAATTTTTGCACAAAGATTTTTCGGCACTCTTACGATTTCAGCATGACTTCCATTAGAAATAACACGATCTCCCTTATTAAAGCCATCTACTTTTGAGTCTAAAACAATACCTGCATTACAATAACCCAAAGCTATGGGCTGATCAAGTTTTGTTTTGATTGATGCCATTGTTGGTAACAACCCATCACTTTGGATCTTATCTAAAGCCATTTTCACTTTTTCTGGTTGTTGACGAGCTTTATTAATAATATTTGCCTTCCCAAAATCAACTAACATTCTTTCAGTTCCAGCAGAAACAATTGAATTTTTCGTCTGAATAAGTAAATGTCCAGCTCTATTTTTAGGACAAGGGACTTCAACTAAATTAGTGCTTCCGTTTGAAATATTTTGAATAACTTGCTTCATATTTTTTCCAATCGTATTTTTTTGCCAGACCTTACAGCTTTATCTACAGCAAGATAAATTCTAGCCGTATCAATAATATATTTTTTTGATTCTCCTTGACCATTATTATCCATTGAGTTGCGGTAAGAAAAAAGTATATTATTTTTGTGTCCATGGTCTCTAAGTCGGTTCCGCCAAACTTTAGATTCATCTTTAGCATCGATAGTTAATTTATCAAAGCATTCTATACTTGCAACACAGTCTCCTTTTTGAATTCTTAGAGATTCAATTATTCCTTTAGAAACCCAGCCTTTCGCTGAAAAAGATAAAACTGCACTTGAACTATCAGCAAAAATTATTGTAACAACATAATCTGATTCTGAGTTTTGAATATAGGTTGGATTTATTTCCAATGGAAATGCATTTTCAACTCCAATTAAATTTAATGTGGCATCAGTCCAATGGCATAAGTTTCCAAGTACACGGCCACCCTCTTCACCATCAAAATACCAATGATTTGGTTCTAGATAGTGACCAACCAAAAACCAATTAATCATCAAACTCCCTGAATATTCATGTAATTTTGAATTTAATACTCTAAAAAGCTTACTCTTTGGCCTATTAAAACCTAAAAAAACTTTGCTTTGAGGATAATTTTCAATTGTTTTTTCTAATCTAATTAGTTCTTTTTGATTCATGATATGAGGTTTTTCTATATGCACATCTTTGCCTGCTTTAATGCATTTAATTGCGTACCCACAATGAGAAGAATGTTTAGTACAAATATAGACAATCTTGACTTTAGGATCAGCTAAAATTAATTCTAGATTTGTAGTTGCATATAAGCCTCTGTACTTTTTGCATAGTGATAGAGCCCTTGAATCTTCAATATCCATAGCCCATCTTAAGAAGCTATTATTTTCTTTTTTTAAGTAATATGCTATG
The DNA here is from genome assembly GCA_902512035.1 of uncultured Gammaproteobacteria bacterium. Taxonomy (GTDB): domain Bacteria; phylum Pseudomonadota; class Gammaproteobacteria; order PS1; family Pseudothioglobaceae; genus Pseudothioglobus. Next base: position 185,453 of record CABXHG010000001.1, on the reverse strand, counting down.
TTGGCATAAGCATAATAGCCACATCCTAATATTGCAACTGAAGCTTGGTCATTTGCTTTAACTTTAGAATTTTTCCAATAATCCCCAGCAAAGCCTTTATCGTATTTAAGATGAGTAGTACCATTAATTTTACTTAAAGTTCTGGATAGGCCTGTAATTCTGATATATCTGATCACTTTGAATATTGCACTTATTAATGAACTCTTAGTTCCAGTTGCATATTCTATGGGTAAGATTTTTTTTATCATCTATTTTTCCTTTGCTAAGATATCATTAAATATAGACACGCAATTGTTATATTTTTTTTTCTCATTTTGTATAATATATTTTTGGTTAGATACAATTAATTTATGACAATCTTGGTTACTAAATGTTTTCAATTTCATAATTATATTTTTGAGACTTTTACTTTCAAAAAGATTATATGATAAGCTTTTACTTCCATACACATCCTTTGTATATAATTCATTAGGAACAATTGACACAATCCCGTTTAATGTTGCCTCAATAACATGAAGTCCAAGAGTTTCTGTAATAGAAGTTGAAATTAGTATAACGTTATCTGCAAATAATTCTTTCATCCTTTTGTCATTTTCAATATAGCCTAGAAAAGAAGTGATTTTATTTAGTTTATCATCCCATAATCCACTTTGATTTAGCTCATCATAAGTTAGGGTAATATCAATTTTGAAGTTTAAACCAGAATCTAACAACATACTCATAGCATTGACAAAGTCGCTCAAATTTTTATATAGTAGTGAAAAATGAGGGCCTACTATATATAAAAATGTTATTTCCTTATCAAAATTGTATTGCTTTGATTTATTGACATCATTTTGATTAGACAAACAATCATTTTTTAGAAAAAATGACTTATTCTCTATATTAATAAAATTTGATAGCTCTTTCTTAACATGAATAGATTGAATCTCTATATTCTTAGCAAATCTTATCATTAAAAGAAAAATAAATCTTTTGAACCAAATCTGTCTAAGCCACAAAAAAAAGCTATTATTATCAAAATATAATTTATCTAATTTTTTTGTAAAAAAAAGTATATTTTGAACTTTCAATAATCTTGGAGTGACAGAAAATAACTGATTAGTACCAGAAAAGTTATAAATTAGAGAAACATTGTTAATTAAAGCAAAACTGAAAAAATATAAATTCTCGCGCAAGACTCTTATTAATATTCCATAATCTTTAAAAACTTTAAAATGAATATTTTTATTGTGCTTAAATTTATCAACTAATTGACATGTATTTTTATTGCTAAATATATATATATCGTAATGATTTTCTGGATTGTCTATAAACTCATTAATTGTCTTTTGAAGAACTGTTATTCCTCCGGCACTTGATATTCCAAAAGCGTTAACCAAGATCCTCATAATTAATCAGGGTTGAAAAAAATTATTTTTCTAATTAATAATTTTATGAATTCAAGAGAAAAAGTTGTTAAGTATTTCATAATATCTCAATTAAAGCATATTTGAGTTAGATTTTATTTCCATTATTTTGTATCTCAAAACGACCAGAGTTATCCCAAAAAAAATATAGAGACCAACAGATCTATGTGCAAAATACATTCCTAACATTACTAACATTAAAACCTTGATTTTATTATAAATCTTCTTATCAACATATAACGTCTTTAGGGGCGATATAAAGGCAAATATAAACAAAAAAATACCAATTAACCCATTTTCATAAACCATTCGAATTATGCTTGCGTTGGGATTAATAATTGCATACTCTTTTAAATAGAAATTATTTACTATGGATGCGGAACCAAAGCCATTTCCCATTATTAAATGCAAGAAATTGTATTCTTTGACTTCAAGCCATAAATGCCAAACAGGATAAATATTGTTCATTACATTTGCTATTACTGGACTTAAATCACCCCCTGTATTAAGACTCTGGAAAACATTTTGTAAAGCAACATAATAAAGCATCATTCTAGGTGAATATTTAATGTTTATTATCACTAAAAGTAAAATTACAAGTGAAGCTAAATAAATCAAAAATTGTCTATTTAAACTCAACGAACCTACAAAAAAGAAAAGCAATAATCCAATTGAAAAAATAACCCCAAGAATACCTGAAAATGAGAAAGTCAAAAAACAAGCTATAAAAATTAATGCAATCCAAATGAACGTTAATTTTCTTTCTTGGTAGAAGATATCTTTCAGAGTTAAAAGACCTATACATAGAATTAAAAAATTAAATGCATCCCTTGGTTCACCAATGATTCCATGAAATCTTAATCCCTTTACTCTGGTACCCTCATGCCATGAGCCTGTATATACATCAGCAACATATCTGGGTATGCCTATGTATGCTTCATAAGAAATAATTAATAATAAGTCTGCAAGACCTATAAAAAGGCAAGTTACAAAAACAAAATTAAAGATTTTAAAAAAATAATTTAACGCTTCTTCAGTTTTCAAAATATATTGAGCCAAAACTACAAAATACAAAAAGTAATAAAGGGCTATAAAATATTCAAACAATGGTCGAAAATATGGGCTATGTACCAAATTAGCAACAAAATTACTATCAACACCAATCTTTGCTGTATTTAAAAATTCTGGTGTTAGATTTAAGCCATAGGAACCATTAAAATAACCCAATATGCCAGCAATAATTGAAATAATTAAGAAAAAAGTATAGTTAGCATATAGCAAAGAAAAAGGATTAAAAATTCTTACTTTATGTCCTAGCAATAAAAACCTTAATAATAATATACTCAATAATATGAATTGCAATATCCTACTAAGACTACCGCCAACGCCTGAAATATTTTGAGGAACAATATGAAAAAATATCAGAGGCTCTAATAAAATAGACCATACGAAAATCTTTGTTATAAGAGGTACTTTTCTACTTATGTTAGCATTTAAGGATGCCACTCTTATGGAATTCATTATTCAATAATTATAGTTTGTTTTGCCCTAAAAATCATAGAACATTTCTTGTTTTAATATTTTTTCCAGGGCAATATAAAACCTCTCCATTCACCTATAAGAACGTATGGTTCTGCTTGCAAACCTTTTTTAAAATGAGCAATGCCTTTAGGAGTAGTGGCATCAAGACCACCAATATCAAACCATTTACAGCCTATAGATTTAGCATGAATTATGGCTTTCCATAAAAGTAAATAATTAACTTGTAATTCCCTCCCCTCATTGTTTGTTTCGCCTAAGAAATAAGTGGCTGAATCGCCATAAAAGATAGTAACCAGCATTCCATAGCAATTCTTAATATTTGAGGAGCCCATTTGTTGTGCTACAAAAAAATTAAACTGCCATTCCTTAGCATTCTGCCTTGAAAGGGATAAAATTAGAGAGTCAGATACACCAGAAAAATTATTTTTAATTTTAAATTCAGCATACCGTTTTAATAGAATTTCATAATCTTTGCTATTGCCATCCAAAATAGTAATATTTACCTTATGACTTTTAGATTGTTTAAGGCTATACCTCCATTTCTTTTTGAGTCCCATTAACAAATCTTCTTCACTAGTCTTAAGGTTCAAAAGTCCAGAGGAGTAGGAAGGAGTTGAGACTTTTTTTAGTCCAATACTTTTTAGAAAATCATTTGTGGATTTCACATTAGTTGATTCTGGGGCAATTTGAACAAGCCACCATTGTCTTTTCTTAAATTCGCCTAATAAAGCAGAAATTACTTTTTGAAGGTCTTTAGGGTCTTGCTTCTTCTTAATACTGGATATCATTAGAGGTCCGCGATTCATTCTGACTACCCCCCCCAATTTTGGGATTGATAATGAGAGAGTTTGTGCAATTCCTACAACCTTTTTTTTATCATTTTTTATGAGAAAACGATGCACTTTCAATTTGCTAGATTTTTGTTTTGCATCGCCATACTGCCAAGATTGCAATATATTTATTTTTTGACATTTATTAAGATATGTATGCCAGTATTCATAAGACGCTTCTTCTACTTGATACACTTTATAAATTCCTAATTTTTAGCGTCAATTTCTTTTTATTAATTGAGCTATGTACGGGCAAAAAAATGCGAGATTTACTCATTTCAATTGCCACCTTATGGACATCAGGTTTATTTATTACTTCAGGAGGAAGATCAGGCCACAAAGAAACAGGTATTTTTGATTTTTGCAATAGATTAAAAATCTTTTTAGATTCTAAATTACTAATAATTTTAGCCATATAGGGTGTATAGCTAATATTATCAATGTTTATATTTTCACCATCAAATAATTTTCTTTTTTCTATGGAATCTTGCCATTTTTTTTGTATTTTTTTTCTATACAGAGCTTCATTTTTTATATCCAATGGATTGCTTAGCAATTTTTGCGCTAACCAACTCATCTGAGGATGAGGCAAATTATTTATATCTGTTAAACTACCACTAGGTTCAAATTTATTTATTTTAAAAAACAAATGGAACCCAGATTTTTGAATTACTCTTTTAAAAAGCCATTTGATTGAAAAGAAATTTGATTGCTTAGGCTTATTAATTATTGAATCACAAAGTAAGTTAAAGTCAAACTTATCTAAAAGAGAATCTTTTATCTTACTAGGACCATTTGGATTTATAACTAAAACCGCGCCATCAGGGATTGCAAGAAACTTATGGGGACTATAAATTACAAAGTCTCCATATTCACCAATACCTTTCTCTGGGAAAAGGCAATGAGCTGAATCCTCAATAAACCAAGCATTTGTTTTTACTGCAATATTAGAAAGCTGCTTTGAAAAAATAGACTCTCCAAAATAATTGACAAAAAGAATTATATCTGGAACATAATCATTAAGCATTTGATTGCAAACTTTCAAATTAGGCTTGCCATCTGAAAGAATAGGATAAAAAGAAAGCCTAACATTTAGCGAGCGTATTGCCGCTGTTGCTTCATTACAAAAATAATCTGGAAGCCATAAATTAACTTGAGCATTATTATTTACAATCAATCTAAACTTAATAATTGCATAAATCGACCAACTTGACCTTGAAAACCAAAAACTTCTTTCGTTTTTAGTTGCCCAATTTTTATTAAAAGTTTTTTCCAATGAAAAAGGTGTGATTAAAGCATTTATAATATTTTTCCATTTAGGAATTGGTGCATAAGTCATAAAAGCCATTTAATTATTACTTGATCCAGGAATCAAGTTTTTTTTTGGAAGAGGTGTAACGAAAGTCAGCAAAACCATCTAAAAAAGCATCCAATAATTTATTATTAAAAAGCTTATACTCATTATTAAATATCTGCGTTGAAGAGGCATCTCTGCGTATTGTTAAAGGTGAAGTATTATTTTTATTATTCCCTCTTAGACCAGAATAGACAAAACTAAACTGAGAGCTAGCAAGCATTAAGGCTTTCCGACTAAAACTATTAATATCTCCAAAAGTATAAGCAAAATGTTTAATCTTTATATTTAATTTAGACTCTAGCGCTTTAGAACTTAAAATTATTTCTTCTTTTAATTCATTTTCGGAAGTGCACTTGCTTAATCTTTTATGCATTTTAGTATGGTGGCCAATGGTATGACCTTGACTTATTAGTGCTGATAAATCAAACCATTGTAAATTTCTCCAATGATTTGGAATATTCTCAATGTTAGATTCTGGAATGATAAATTCTGAAATAAATTTCCTTGCCTCTGATTGATCTTCAATTTCAATAAAATTTGAAACCACAAAAAAAATAGCTTTAATCCCCAAAGGGTTTAAAAATTTTTCTGCAACAACTCGGTTACTATAAAATCCATCATCAAATGTAATCAACAAATTATTGCCTGTTATTGGAACCTTTCCATTTATCATTAATTCAAACTCTAAAGGTGAAACTATATTCCATTTCTTTTTGAGCCAAACTAATTGTTGATAAAAACTATCCTCTTCATCCGAGGGAATATCATGATAAAGAAGCACCCTTAGCCTATTAGGATTGATAAAGCCTAATTTACATCCAATTAGACGCATTGCCTTTTGGATAGGTCTTGTAATTATTAGTAGTTGATGATGAAAAGACATATTAAAAAAAACTAAGCAGAGTTAAAGGATCTATTATTAGAATGCCTCTCCGCTACCTTTTTTCCACTCAACATTGCTTCATCACTCCAAAGATAGGCCCACATTCCATAGCGACCAAAAGGAATAATATCAAATTTTTTCAGATATTCATGGATAATTTTAATGGCAGCTTTTCGTTCATTATCGAAGATTACATACGCATACTTAATGTCAACAGTATTTAGATAGATAATTTCATCAGATTCATTTAACACATTAGCTTTAATTAAATCCTTAACCACAAGATCAGAAAGTTTATCTTTATTAGCTGGCAATGGATTATCATTCCCATAAGCAATCTCTGCAGATATAGAGCTAGTTCCAATTGGAGCGACATTATCAGATTGATTAAAAGGAAAACTAACCCTAACAAAAGAAAATTCTTTCTCAAGATAGTAAATCCAGTTCTTATCAGTTATTCTAGGTCTGTTTACTCCAATATTAACTACAAACATAGAGTTAGTTTTCAATTTAGAAGCTGCACTCATAACTTCTTCAGGGGCATCAGGTATGATTTTAATTAACTCAGGCAAAGGAATTGAACTAAGAATGGTATCGTATGATACTAACTGATTATGATTAAATTCAATTGCTTTTTTCTTAATATTTATCTTGGTCGCCTCCATCCCAGTTTGAATTCTGCCTTTGCATTTCTCGGTAAGACGTTTTCCAATAAACCCATAACCACCTTTCCTTGGGTATCTGTAGGATGCATTGATTCCAAACCCCTTAGTTTGGTCCTCTAGTGAGCCTTTTATAACTTCTTCTTTAGAGGGCTTTGGATGACGAACATTTACCCAGTCAGTTGTTAGATTCTTAGCATCTACTCCCCAAAATTTTTGACTATAGGGAATCATAAAATATTCAGCTATTCCTTTTCCAAACATATAATAAATCCAATCTTCGTAATTTTTAATATTATTACTATCTATAAATTTATTATCTATAAAGCCATCTACACAAGCTTTAACAATATCTTTAGGCAATCCAAAAGTATTTGCTTGAAAGGGATACCTTGTCATTGATCCATGCGAAAAAATCCAAGCATTTCTTTCTCTGATTTCCATGCCAACTTCTAGTTCCTTCATCAGATTCAATATATATTCATTCTTAGTGTGCATTACATGGATTCCTTCATCAAATATAAATCCACTTTCATCACTCGAACTAGCTTGACCACCTGTGGAGGCTTTTTTTTCATATATTACACCCTTTCCATGATAGCAGGCGCTAAGACCTGATAAACCTCCTCCAAGTATAACAATTTCTTTACTCATATTAAAAATCCCAAATTTATTAAATTCTACTTCAACTTTAATAGATATGGAATTTTTAATAATCTATGATAGATTTTTGATAACCACAATCTTAAATTTTGAAGGTGAAGAGGTGACAATACATAGAATGCTAGAAAAAATAATAAGGATGGTAATTTAATCAATATAGGAGTAAATTTGATTCCTAATCCAACACGTTTATAAATTATTTTTTTCATCGAACTCAACTCCTCTTCAGAAAGCTTTTGCTTCAAAGAAAGATTATAAATTAAGTCAGTCCATGCAGCATAAACCCTAATAAGACTTTCTTTGCTAATTTTAACGTTTTTTAAAGCTAAATTGAAATTGAGAAAGTCAGCAAGCAACTCTATATCTGGATGAGAAGAAAAACTAGAAATTGCCTCAAAATGTATTTGACGTGCAACAGAAGCCTGCTTTCCTGAAAATTCAGCAGACTGACTGGATTCATGTTGCCTCTGTAATAAATGAAAATTAGGCACTATTGCTGCTCCATATCTTTTCAATGAAAGACGAGTAGTAACTTCAAAATCTTCTGCTCTTATATAGCTTGCATCAAAGCCACCAATATCGAGCATTACTTTAGTTTTGAAAGTTATTGAAGGATGCCATATTGGACAAATCCCAATTAAAATATAACCAATAAATTCACCATAGTTTTTTAAATTACGCTTCCAACTCTTAATTCTTTTCCCACTAGAATCAATTCCATGCTCCCAAGAACACACAATGTCAATATTGGGATTGTCTTCTAAATAAGATATTTGCTCTTCAATACGATTTGGAAGGTTAATATCATCTTGATCAATACGAACAATATATTCAGTTTTAATAATTGATAGAGCTTTGTTAATTGTATTTGAAACTCCAAGATTTTTTTCATTTTTAATGAAATTAATACGAGGATCATCATATGATTCAATTAATTTAGAAACATTTTCATCTGAACTTGCATCATCAATAATGAGGTAATCAAAATCTTTATAAGTTTGATTAAGGGTGCTATCTATAGCCTCTTTGAGGAATGGAAGACCATTATAAACACAAGTTAATACGGTTACTTTTGGTTTCATTTATTGCAGAGTATCTTTTTTTCAATATTCATTTAATACGAAAAAATCTAATTAAATCTGTTTTTTGAATATTAATCATCTCATTAAAGTCATTACGTCTATAGAACCCCTCGGCACCGTCGGTAGTCTTATGAACGATAACCAATAATCTTTTTAAATTAGTATTGTTGTATAGGTAAGAAAAAATTCTTAATACGGTATGAGGCATTATCATCAATCCTCTTGCCTCTGGAATGGTAAATACTGTCCCTAGATATGCATCAGATTTGAAAACTTTAGATCTGAGGATTGGAGTTTGCATGAGAGGGGAACTCAATGCATCTTCAAATAATAAAGAATAGTGCACAAGTTTATTATTCTTTTCCGCCAGAAAGCATTTAAAGCCAAGTTTTCCAATTTGCTCAAAATATCTTTTATCATTTCCTTCTTTTTCAGTAAGAAAAGGATAAATATCATTTATTATTTGAGGTATGTCGTCCGCAACTGCCTGACGGATTATTACAGAATCTTCTAATTTTGGTAATTTATATGGTACTTTTTCAATACGCCTCTCAAAGTAAACAAACTTCCATTTTTCGATAAGCTGGTATATCAAAAATGCTCTAATTAACTTGACCAAACCAAAAAACCCTTTGTTAGATAAAACTCTAAACATTGTTGAGGCCCTTTGAACCAATAATTTAAACATTGAACAAGCCATTTTTATGAAAATTTAATATGAATAAGACTAATCACTATACATTTTAATAGGAATTATCAGCCTAAAAATTAAATTAAGATGGCTGTAAATAATTTAACGAATTAGAATTATTTGACCAAATCAGAGTAATATTGATCCAGATAATCTTTTAATGCAACCCGCCAATCGCGCATTATATTGAGGCCAAGATCATCTAATCTTTTGTTAATAAGTCTTTCATTTCCAGGGCGTTCAGCAAAATACTCCTTAGCAAAATACTCAGAGCTTACTTCATTTACTTTTACTGAATTATTTAATCCCATCAAGGATACTAACTCATTCGCAACTTCTAGACGCCCTGTTAAGCCTTTACACACCATATTGAAAAGTCCGCGCTCATTTTTTTCAATAAGAAGCTTAACATTTTTAGCAAAATCATGGGTATATGTTGGGGTACCAAGCTTATCATTAACTATTTTAAGTAAAGTACTTCCATCAGTAATTTGTTTAATTAACTTTTGAATAAATTTTTTATCTTTACTAGCACCTGCGCCCATCATCCAGCCTGCTCGGCAGATAATAAAGTCCTTAGAATTTTCTTGCACAAAAACCTCACCAAGATACTTAGAGCGGGCATAGTGCCCTAAAGGGTTTGGTATATCAGTCTCATCATAAGAGCTTTTTTTCCCATCAAATATGCCTGCAGTACTAATATAGAGTAAAGGAATATTTAACTCATTAGCGATATTTACTGCATATTCAACTGATTTAGTGTTTGTTAAATATGTATCTTGCTCATTTAATTCACAGTACTCAAGATCAGTATGTGCACCAATATGAAATATGAAATCAGGACCAAATTCAATGACATCATTCCTATAACTTTTTTTATCACGAAAATCAAGGAATGATAACCAGGCTTCATTAACATCAATATCTGCGCACTTTAATAAGTAATGTTCACTAAATTGCTTATAAAAAGCCTCACCTAACATTCCTCCAACACCTGCCATATAAATTTTTTTCATTAATACCCCTATTATTTAGTATTGATATTCCAAAACCTATTAGCACTTAAATAACTAGTAAGCTTTGATACATTTTTGAGTATTTTACTTTTTAATTTTATTTCGAAAAGTTAAATTGGAAAAATATAAAATTTTTGATAAAGGGTAGTTAAGAAATAACTATCTTATCTGACCCCCATTTTTCTGCATACAATTCAGCAGCTTTTGCCATTACTTCATCTCTTTCTAAGCCTTTATCATATCCATCAATAAGCAATTTGAGATAATTTCCCATTCTATTAGCAGCCATACCATCTCTAAAAGGATCAAGTTCATCAATTATTGAAGACCAATCGCCAAAATCAGGAATTCCATCAGAAGAATTAAAATGTTCCATTAAAGCATCAATCGCTGAAGGCCAATCTTGAAAAACAACTTTATCCTTAGGTAACTCATATAATTTTGAGTATGGAGCGCCTTCTCGATCTATTAATATTGTTGGTAAGCCTTCCAAAGCACATTCTAATGCAGCCGTTCCTGCATTGAGATGCCCATGAATGCAAACATCAGAAGCAAGACCTGCTAGGATTGGAGGAGCACTTGTAGTATGCCTTCCACCATCTTCAAAAATAAAACAACGGCCAGTTGCTAACGCCCTGTCCAACAATTTTGAAACTTTACCTAGCCTTTTGCGCAAACTATAAATGTTTTTTGGTTTAAAAAAGAACTCCAAGCCAAGGCTCTTCAAATAACTTTTCCAAAATATACCTATAGTTTTCACATTGTAATTCATGGCCCGTATGCCATCTTGAATCATCATTAGAGTTTTCATCAATTACAAATACAATTTTTTTTGCGCCATTTGCTTCCAACTTGGCACGGACTAAATTAGCTTTGTCTTTTAAAAGAGCAGGTGCATAATCCTTAGGATAGCCAACAATAACATTGTACTTAATTTTAGATTTAAGTTTTCTCTCAATCTCACCACTAAATTTAGAAAAGCTAAAAACAATATCAGAATTAATCAAGCACTCCATATTACAAAAACCATCAAAGGCAATTTGCCAATTAACTGAAATTCCACCATTATTTTTAATTCCATCAGATAAAGCTATATGTTTATTTGAATATTTATCCCAGGTTAAAAAAATCTTTACACCAAACATTTTAAAAAAAGATTCGCTGTATAACCTCTCTATATCGTATGAGTTTAATATAGATTTTAAAACTTTATACTCTTGTCTAAACTTATTAGAAAAACTTAAATTTGGCTTATTATATTTTCTTAAGTAGTTATTATCAGAATAAACACCCTTTCCAATTGAAGATAGACCATTCTTTTTAAAATAAGTCTCTTCATCATTAGAACAATGTTCATATAGGATATTTTTAATCAAAAAATCTGAATTTTTTTGCCAAAAAAAATCTGAATGTAGACCATCATTAGAAAGGCTTATGTCCCCACGGCCATCTAAAAATAATTTACTACTAGACGAATTAAAATTTTTACCAATATTTACCTTTGTTTGGTACTTATAATTTTTAATAATCTTATATAAAAAAGGATAATTTCTTATAATTTTTTTAAAATTGAAATGATTAAAAATTAAATTACTTGTTTCTAATATTTTAATATTATATTCATCAGCATATTCTTGATAGAGTTCAAACCATGGCCTTTTTATAGAGATCAGTATTGATTTATTGAAACCATTCCTTTGCATTTCAAAATTAATTACATTAACTAGATATAACATTCTACTAACAGAACTAGGTTCCTCTATATTATTATCGATTAAGCCTTTATTAACATAATCAATGATGCCATCCTGATTCCAACTCTCATCAAACAGAAACTGATAAGCATCACTCTTAAGAATTTTTTTTTGAAAAACAAATAAATCTTTACGAGGGATTCTAGTTCTAAGAAGCTCACCATTTTTATCAACGATTTCAAGCATTTTAAAATCTAATTGGCTTGTCTTCTTTCCAAGAAAATTTAATAGAGGGACAAGGAACTTTTTAGATAAGATTGAAGAATCTATAAAAAAAATATATGATATTTTTTTATAACTAGATACCTTAAAAAAATAGAGCAAATAACTCTTGAAAGATAATTTTTCAAAATACGCAGGATGGTTAGTCAAACCTTCTCGAGAGTTTACGATAAGTGCTCCTCAAAGTATTCTTTCGATAATTTATCCATTACCTTTAAGGCATTATTAGAAACATTTTCTTTAACTATATTTCTTCTCTTTATCAATTCATTTTCTTCAGAGTCTTCAGAAGGAAGCTCCATACCACACCTCTTATAAATATCCAATGCTGGGCCGTCTGAAATAATCACTCGAGGAACATTATTCTTTCTCATTACTTTATTTGTTTTCTTCCCAACATCTGCTCCTAAGTGTTTTTCTATTTCCTTCATATAAGGCCACGGCTCTATAACAAACTTTTCAAAAGGGATAGTAAGGATTGCAAGTTTCTTATTATTTTTCCATATATCTCTTTTTTGATTGCTAATCTGAGTTGTTTTTTCAATACAGTAAACAGCTTTTTCCATTGAATTACAATTTAAAAATTTTTCTTCCCAGCCATGTGCGAAATAAGGGAGTTGATGTCCTTTATGTTCAATATTTATTTGGATATCACGTTCATTATTAACCAATCTATCCATATTTAGTTTTTGTTGATTAACCATATATAGAGGATGCCTAACAACCTCTATAAATAAAACCTTATCTCCAAAAGCAGACATTATTGGGTCACTCGAACCTAATAAATCATGGGTAGTTAAATTTAATATCGGCCTTTGCTTTTTAATTTTTAAAGGAATACTAAGATCACCTTTTTGAAAAATTCTTTTGAAATAACGCCAAGGATCAGAGTCTTTGAATACACTAGACAAGTCTGAATACCTAAAGTTGGTATCTCTACCCATCATTGTTTGGTAGAGTTTGTGGTCAACTAACATCCTAACCATAGCAATTGCAGCATCACTATCTATCTTATTTAATTTTAATAATCTACAAATGAACTCAACTTCAAAAGCATAACTTAATAACTCTACTCGCTCCATTGAAGCAATTATAGGAGACAGCATTGTTTTTCCACAACCAGGCTGGCCATCAACTATTACAATTTTTTCAGCAAGTTGTTTTTGTCTTACAATTTTCGAATGTTTAGAGCTAATATCCACAGAATTGATTTCCTTTCAAAAGATGCAATTTGTCACTTAATTGGATGCTTTAATTGCCAGTTGCCTTTGACTTTTTCCCATAGATGTGGGGCTCTCCAGCTATCCACCACCTCCCAAAAATGTTGCTCGCTAATATTGAGATATTGTAAAAACTCTTGAAAATATTTCGTAGGAAACTCTCCTTCATAGCGCCTCATTAAGGCAACGCCTTCTTCTCTAGTTATGTGACCATCTCTAACTTCATGAGCAGCCTCTTCTAAACAGCGGCCTAAACCAAATTTTATGTAACGAAGATAATAATGAAAACCATCCATCTTATCATCAAGACTAGAATATTTTGAATAAGTTCCTTCAGATCTTTCAGGATTTGGCTTAAAACCTGTATGCTCTGAACAGTAATAATAATTCTCTTGAGGAGACCATTTATGATAGTAGGAATAAAAATGCTTACCTAATATTTCAGCTTTATTTAAAGACTGTATAGATGGTGGTTCATAAAATATTAAATCAGACTCTGTAAAATCATCTTCAGATAAATAATCTTTATTTTGTAAACCATATTCTAGAAGCTCTCGAAAGGTTAAACCTTTAAAATGCTGTGTAACAAACTCAGTTGATGGCTTATAGGGTTTATCCACATATTTTGGGTCTCCGGCATATTCAGCTTCACCATTTTCACCATAAAAAACTAACTTTACTCCCATTTTTAATGCCATTTGAAATGGATAACTAATCTGTCCTAAAACAAAAACATGAAAAGCATCACCAAGCTCTTCAAAGCATAAACGAGCTAATTTTCTCTGAAACTTTCCATTAGGAGTGTAAAGCATATTAGATAATCCGGCATCTATACAAGATTGAAAATTTTGAAAACCAATATTTGTATACTGCAAAGGAGACCAAGTTACTGTCAAAGGGTTCATTCCATATTTATATCTTAATTGATGAGCAACATAACCAGAGTCTTTTCCTCCACTACTTGGAACTATTACGTCCCACTGACCATCAGTTCGCCTATGTTTATCAAGTAAACTTAAAAGCTCTTTTTCTCTTTGGTTCCAATCTACCTCATTATTCTTATATTCTGTATTTCTACAGCCACTACAAACTCCTTCATCATCAAAGATAATTCTAGGCCTTTGGTTTGAAACAACACATTTTTTACACCACTTTACGTCTTTAGGAATATGTTTAATTTGTTTTTCAATATTGCCCCTATTAAAAGCCATTACATTTTCCTTTTCTAGTTATCAAATATATTATTTAAAATCTGGATACCTTGTTTTCCACTTTTTTCTGGATGAAACTGGCATGCAAAGATATTATCTTTCATAATTGAAGAGCAAAATTCAAACCCTTCATATTGTGTTGTAGTATATGAATAATTATTATCCGAAGGTTTAACAAAGTTAGAATGAACAAAATAAAAATATTCATCATTATCAATATTATTTAGAGGGTCATTAAAAACTTCTAAATTTAAATTATTTAACTTTTTTGCTTTATTCCAGCCAACATGAGGAACCCTCATCTCAATATCCAAGTTAGAAAAACTTTTAACCTCACCAGTTATTACTCCTAAGCCGTTAGTATCAATAATTTCATCACTCTTATCAAAAAGCAACTGAAAACCTAAACAAATACCTATGAAGGGCCTTCCTAAAGCAATAAAGTCAATTATTGAATTATCTAAATCTAATTTTTTTAGATTTTTCATTGCTTCTGGAAATGATCCTACACCTGGAAGAATAGCGCCGTCACAGGATAAAATGGTATCATAATCAGATGTAATTATAGGTTTGAAATCTAAATTTTTTAGCGCATTTTCAATACTGAACATGTTGCTCATATTATAGTCAATCACAGCAATTGTATAATTTTTACTCATTAACTTTTAATCAAACTCTACAGTGAATTTCATTTTCTAATAAAAATGACTTTAAATCGAGAACAGAAGAACCCTCAATATTAGATAATTTCCTTTTACTTTTCAAAAATTCAATATTGCCCTCTTCTTCATAACCATCAATTTGACGATTTTCAAGAATGCAATGATAGTGAAATAAAGAAGCAATTGCTACACCACTTATTGGAACATTGCTAAATAAATCTAATACATGTTGTTGATTTCCAGCTCCACCATGAAATACAACTGGAATTGAAACAGCATCACAAAGCTGATTTGCTAGAGATAAATTAAAGCCCTTACCAAGACCCTCATGATCAACACATGTTAATAAGATTTCACCAGCACCTCGTTGTTCTATTTCTTTAGCCCAAGATATAACTTCTTTATTTGATGAGTTTCTTCCATTATCAGTAAAGGCATGATAAGAGCCATCTGGCTGCTTAATTGCTTCAATGTTTACAACAATAGTAGAGGATCCAAAAACTCTAGAAGCAGAACTAATTAAATCTGGATTTTCGATAGCAGCAGTATTAATTGATACTTTATCAGCTCCTGCTTTTAGTATTTTTGAGATGTCCTCAATACTTCGAATTCCTCCTCCAACTGTTAGAGGAATAAATATTTCTTTTGCAGTTCTTGAAATGATATCATGCAAACTATTTCTTCCATAAAGACTTGCCACAACATCTTGAAAGAATAATTCATCAGCACCCTCTTCATAATAGAACTTAGCAAATGACTCAGGTTTTCCAAGAACACGAAGACCTTCCAAATTAATTCCTTTTACCAAATTTGGACCCTTGATATCTAATCTAGGAATAATTCTTATTACTAATGACATATAGTTATCTTTTATGTGATAAAGGGTTAAAAATATTTAAGTTTGAGTTTTACTAATTTTATCCATGAATACATCTAAGTCATTATCAGAAAATGCAAGATTTGGCCTAAGTCTTACAGATTTTTCACTTGTAGGATTTACAAGAAGAAAGTTTGAATATGCACGATTAACAAATGCATCTCTTTTTGATTTATTCTGAAAATCAAAAGCAATCAGATGCCCAGCACTGCGATAATTATCAAACATACCTGATAGTTCTTTCATAAAGATATCAGACTTATTTTTTACATTCTCTAATAAAGAGTCTTTTTCTATTGCCTTTATAATATATTCAGATCGAATTGCATCAATTAAGTCTCCATCGAAAGTCACTTCCAGTTTCCTATATTTACTTTTAATGGCCTCTGAATATTTTTCATTAGCCATTAGGCCACATATTTGAGATTTTTTTCCAAAAACAATAATGTCAGGATCAAGTCCAATTTTCTTTGAATACCAAAAATTACCTGTAACTCCAAATCCAGTTTGGATTTCATCAACTATAAAACAAATATTATTGGTTTTACATAGTAGTTCCATTTCTTTAAGTCTAGCTATTTCAAGATAGATGTCTCCAGCTGTGCACTGAATTGGCTCAACTATAAGCGCAGCAATAGAATTATTAGGATTATTAATAAAAAATTCTAGTTCTTCAATTTTAATATTTTTCCAATTATTCTTAGGAAAATATTTAACCCTTTCACTTACACTTGACATATTATTATCAGTTGTAAAGCCCCAGCTATTAATCCCATGATATCCATTTTCTAATCCTAGAACAATCGACTCAGGATTTTTACAATATTCAAAAGCACATTTTATTGCTGATTCAACAGCCAAGGCACCTGTAGAGCAAAGCTGAAGATTATTGTGAAAAGATATCGAGTTAAATTTTTTTTGAAAATCTATCAATTCCTCTGAAAAAAATAAATTATTACTCATTCTTAAGTGTGCAATAGGTTTTATTTTTTCATCAAAACTTTCATCAAATACTGGATGGTTATATCCCAAAGGCAGTGAAGAAAACATTGAAAATAAGTCTAGAAAAGGTTTTTTTGTCTTTCTATCAAATAAAAAGGATCCGGAACTTTTAATAAAGTCTATATTTATGTCAAATACACTATTAATCATAGAAATATTATTCTGACTCATACACATGGGCAACATCAGCCCTACTTACTGCCATTCTTATTGCTCGGCCTTCACCTGAGGCAGTTATTTTATGCTTGCGATTTTTCTTCATAAAAACAATATCACCTTTAACTACAGTTTTTACTTCTCCTTCAATATCCCAATCCCATTGCCCTTCAACTATATACCACCACTCATTCCAATCTGGATGATGATGTCTTCTATTTCCTTCTCCAGGCATTTGACAGATGATTGTCATTGAGTTACTTTCGGTATCAATAACTCTCTTACTCCAAGACACGTCATTAGGCATAGCAAGTAGTATTTCATTCAAAGCAACTATTTCATTATTTACATCAAATAAATCATTAATTTGTACGCCATCTTTGACCAAAATTGATGGCACATCAACTTCACTTCGTTCATTTTTATTTTCTAGATAATATTTAGGGTCAGACTTACGAGTTTTGAGTGCAGCTGCAATTACCTCTGCTAGTTGAAAATCCTCTTCGTTATCTATATCAATTGAAGAATAGCCTTTTAATTCATAAAGACCAATTGAACCATCGCCCCCATGATATGCGGAATTGAATTTATTAATATTTTCTTTAAATCTATTTACATTCCATCCCATTAATGAGCATGCATATGACTTAATAGGTTCTAGTAATTGAGAAGGAGGAGTTTGAGCTTTTTGATCAAAATTAATTGCCTGTTCTTTATAAAGGCATTCAATTCTTACATTAGCCACAGATATCATTGTTTCAAAATCACCATCTAACATCGCTTTTATAAATCCATCAATTTCAGCTGAGGTTACGAAAGGAGAAGTAGATAATAATTGTATAAGAATATCACATTCAATATGATTTATAAAATCAAGAGCAAAATCATCATTTGTTGCGGTATCTGTTGATAAAGCCTCTGGTCTTTGATAAAAGCTGACCCCTGAATTTTTCGCAATACTTTTAAACTGAGTTGATTCAGAATTTATGTAAATCTCATCAATTAAGGTAGATTCTTTAGCGGCATTTATAATATATTGAATTAAAGGAATTCCATCTATTAATCGTAAATTTTTTTTCTTAACCCGCTTGCTACCTAGACGAGCAGGGACCATTGCAATAATTTTCAATTTAACTCCTTTAAAATATTATCTAAGATATAAACAGCATCTTTATTTAACCCCACTCTCCTTTCGATATTTATTTCACTCAAGGGCATTGCGTTAATTTTAATGCCCAGATAGTCAAGATTATTTATATCTAATAAATTCAATGTTTTATAGATATTTTCATGATTAAGCAATGAATTTTTTTCATAATGCTTTACATTGTAGGATTTTGAAAAAGGCATATGAGTATCCTTCCAACTTCCATAATTTAAATCAAACATTGACACCCCTGAAAAAATTAATCCAGACAAAAGATTAAATTCTATAGCTAGATTAATGTGCTCTAAAGGCTTTTCAAGATTTTTTCCTTCGATAGCTGATCTTGCCCAATTTATAGTAATTCCAATATTATGTAAATCTTTTAATTTTATTAATGTTTTAATTTCAGACTCTAAACTTAAAAACCCTTTTTCAAATGACTCACCATTGTTAGACTTATCGGCATGTTCAATAACGATTTTTGCACCCTGCCAGTCCATGGACAAGACTTCTTCCATTGATCTAAAAAGTGAATCTTGAGAAGAAGAAACACCGCTAACCGGTTTTGAAGGTGCAGTGACGATTTGAACTGCAAAAATTGACTTCCTGCCATAAAATTCATTTATTTTTTTTATTGTCAGGTTTACTCTTTTCATCATATCTATAGCCTGTCGTCTACCGATAATGTCATCTGAGGCAAGACCAAAGTGAGGGTTTTTTGACAAACTCTTCATTGTTCCTGGTATACATGAAATTACATTATCCCAACTTGGCTTAATGAACTTCAGAAGATATTGATATCCAAATCTATGAACGTCCTCACCATAAAAAGGTATTTCAAATCCACGAATATTTTTTATTGATTCAAGAAGTCTGTCATAAAAAGTATCTTCAAGAAACTTATTAGTATTAATAATTGGAGCAGTTGCATAAGCACCTATAATGTAGTTCATTTTAACCTTGAAGATTTAATTTTTTAATATTATAGCGTTCTTATAAACATGGTCAGTTAACTTCATAATCTCAAGTGCGTCTTGGCTTGTTCCATTAATAATTGGATTATTTCTAGAAATTGCACCAATAAACTCAACTAATTCTAAATCCCATGACTTGTCATGTTCGAAGTAAGTGGTTGACTCTTTTGGCTTACCCATTGCAAAATCAACATCATCAAAATCTTTATTACCAAAAATTAATGTCTCAGGTGCGTAGCTTCTAGTTTCAGAAAGTATTCCGTCAAGGTTAAGATAACCCTCTTCAAAGGCCATCTCTAAAAGAAACTTGTGTTTCCATTGTGTAGCAGATGAATGAAGAGTAGCTACAGTATCACTCATATTAGATTTTAAAGTTAAAAATGCATTATCTTCACACTCAATATTCCAATATGAAGTAGTTAAATGAGCGTTAAGGCACTCAAACTCTTCATTTGAAAAGTATCTAAAAAGATCTAGCATATGGATTCCTTGATCTAGAAGAATTCCTCCGCCTGAATAGTTCTTATAGTTTCTCCAATTATCATGAAAATCTATGCTGCCAGCCTTTCCATATACTCCTCGCATCCATAGTAATTTTCCTAAGGCACCCTCACTAATAATTTTTTTTGCTTCTATTACAGAATAGTGATAGCGATGATTAAATCCATACTTTAAAATTTTTTTAGATTTTTTTTCAGCCTTTTGGACTTCAAGCATCTCCTCATGACTCATTGAAGGTGGCTTTTCACAAAAGACATGTATTCCAGCATTTAAAGCCTTTATAGTGTATTCAGCTGCTGATGAAACGTATGAAGATATAAAAATTGCATTGATTTCAAGATTTAACAATTCTTCAAATGTATTACAATCAACCACACTTTTATCTTGGCATTTATGGTCATTGATTTCATAAATTGCAACTAATTCAGTATTTTCATTATTGGCAATGGTCTTCTCTCTAATTTTTCCCATTTTGCCGTAACCAGCTATACCAAATTTTAATATATTCATTTTGTTAATCTAAAACCTATAAATACTCTAAAGGGTCTTTAGCATTTTTAAGACCATCAATTGCTGCCAAGCCCATTTCCAAAATAGCCTCTTCTGTGCTACCACCAATATGCGGTGTAATTAATACATTATCAATTAAGGCAAAATCATTATCAACTGGTGGCTCAATTTCAAACACATCAATTGCTGCTCCAGCAATTTTCTTTTCTAATAATAATTTTTTTAACTCAACATCATCTACTAAGCCCCCACGTGCAAAATTTATTAAAATAGCCTTACTTTTCATCATTTTAAGTTTATCTTTATTGATAATATTTTTAGTTGATTCATTTAATGGTAAATGCAAAGTTACAACATCTGATTCTTTTAATAGCTCATCTAAACTAACTGGTATTACATTATTTTCTTGATAAAATTGTTTAAAGTTTAAGATATCGTGAGAAAGGATTTTACAATTAAAAGGTTTAAGTAATTTCACCAGGTCTTTACCAACATTACCACAGCCAATAATGCCGACAGTACAATCTGATAATTGTCGACCTTTAATTTGATACCAAAGGTTATTTCTAACTTCCATATTGGCAAAAACTGAACGATGGAGAATCGCTATTGCAGATGAAACCACTAATTCAGAAACTGAGCGCTTATTAACTCCCCCAGTCCAACCAATTTTGACCTTATGTTTTTTTAAAGCCTGAAGATCAATCATATCAAGGCCAACTCCAAACTTTCCAATCACTTTTAAATCTGGCAGGCGAGACAATATTGAGTCATCTATAACTTCAAGTGCAGTTATGACTTTCTCATAGCCATCTAAAAAATCTACTAGGGAGTCACCACTTAAAGAGAGCCCTTCGTCATTAAACTTAGCGGCAGGATAATCTTTAAGGACTGCATCTCTTAATAATGGATGTTTAGAAAATGATCTAGAAGCAATGGCTAAAGATGACAACTTACTTTTCTCCATAGATAGAAAAATACTCTTTAATAATATTTAATAACTTTTCATTGTTTTTATATAGACCAATAGTAATATTTCCATCTAAATCTGGCAATATAAGTCGGAGCTGTGTTGGACTATTTTTTTTATCTCTAGTAAGAGCTAATATTAAAGAATCAACATCAATAATTACTTTTCGATAGAATTTACAATTTTTATCTAAAACTGAATGCATTCTTTGAAAGTGTTTGCTTTTTGAAACGCCCAGTTTCGATGCAACATAGTTGGCTATATCCATACCCATAGTTACAGCAATTCCATGAGGAATTGCATAGTTTGTTGCCGTCTCAATAGCATGGCCAAAGCTATGCCCATAATTCATTACGTTCCTTGGTCCAAGATCAAATTCATCAATTTCTATGAGTTTCTTTTTCATCAACAAAGACTGGCGTATAAATTTTTCCATTAATGATGAATCATTTTTTACATGATCATAGTTCTTAGCAAATAGATCAAAACTTTTAGGTGAGTTAATTGCATGAACTTTAATCATCTCACCAATCCCTGATAAGACATCTTTTTCTTCCAACGTTTTGAGAAAATTAACATCAATAATTACCTTGTCTGGAGGAGTAAATGTCCCAAGTATATTTTTGACCTCTCCAGAATTAATTGATGATTTTGAGCCTATACAAGAATCAGACTGGGCCAACAAAGTGGTTGGATAAAAAATCCAAGGAAGACCCCTCATCATCGTGGAAGCAAGAAAACAAGTGATATCTTGAATAATGCCTCCGCCTATTGCAACTAAATTCTGCCCTCTTCTAACCTTTGCCTTTACTAACGAATCAACATAAGCAGGAAACTTATCTAAGGATTTATTTTTTTCAGTAGCCTCTATTAAAAGAACCCTTTCAGAATCAAGAATTTTAATTAGCTGATCTCTATAAATTTCGGCAATATTAATATCAACTATATAAAAATTATCATTATTTAAATCATTATTTAATTTTTCCAAACTGTCGTCAATAAAGCTAACAATATAATCCCCTTTATGAGAATTTATACTAATTGCATTAGACACGAGAAAAACCGCCATCAATCATTATATTTTGACCCGAAATATATGTATTTTCCTCACTTACAAGCCAACTAACAAATGCAGCAACTTCACTTGCATTACCTAAACGCTTTATGGGAATTGTACCTTGTATTTCTTTAATTCCATTTTCGCCCAAAATTTTCCTTGTTAAATCAGTATCAATAAACCCAGGTCCAACACAATTAGCAAGAATACCCATTGAAGCAACTTCTGCTGCTAAGGTGGCTGTCATTCCATCCAATCCAAATTTACTGGAAGAGTATGCAGCCCGATATTCTTTAGTAATATCTCCCCATATAGATGTGATATTAACTATTCTTCCCCAATTATTTTTTTTCATGTATGGAATTACTGCCTGACATAATAAAAAAGGAGCATGTAAATTAACTTTTTGAATATTTTCAAATTCATTAATGTCAATACTTTCAAATTCATTAATTTTATTAATTCCGGCATTATTGATTAAAATATCAACTGACTTTTGTTTTAGATATTCAACGAAGGCTTTGGTGGAAGAGTCATTCAAAAAGTCTACTTGATAATAATCTGATCCAAAAGGATGTTCTACATCCTTTATGGTTCCAGTTACAATAACCTCTAGACCATCTTGCAATAGACGCTCTGCAATTGCTCGTCCAATCCCTCTAGTTGCCCCAGTTACTACCGCACAATATCTTTTATTAGTCATGTTTATTTAGTTTTGACATATCTCATTAAATAATTTGATACAAGGTGATCGAGTACTATATGAGCATCTTCAGCTGGTCCATACTCACCTTTTTCAGTAGGAACATGTAGTGAAAAATCGACAAGCTCTCTCATCTTTCCTCCATCAAATGCAGAAATACCAACAGAAATAGCGTCCATTTTTTTTGCTGTATTGATTGCATGAATAAGGTTAGGAGAATTTCCAGAAGCAGATATAGAGACTACAACATCTTGTTTTTTGAGTAGCACTCTTAATTGCTGACTAAATATTTTCTCATAACCGTCATCATTAGCAATTGCAGTAATAATTGCATGATTGTCACATAAACTAATTACTCGAAAAGGTTTATCATACTCTCTTGAACCAATTGCAATATCATTTGCAAAATGACTTGCAGTAGCAGCACTTCCACCATTACCAATAAAATAAATGGAAGAACCTCTCTCTCTAGCGTCCAATAAAATTTTAACAAAATCATTAATTTCATCTAATGAAATGCCACTTAGTACTTGATTAAGATGCTGCAAGTATGATTTTGAATAATCAATTACATTAGTAGAGTTATTAAAAATTTTATCAATATTATTCATATATATTTTTATAGATTAAAAAAATAAAATAGCATTTTAAACAAATTAATTGCTACCATGCTGTCCATCCCCCATCAACAATAATATTTTGACCTGTAATGTAGCTTGATTCATCTGCGGCTAAAAAAACAGCGGCACTTGCCACCTCTTTAACGTCAGCTTTTCTTCGAAGAGGGACTTTTTCAGAATATTTTTTAATGAACTCTTCATTTTCTCCTTCATGATATACACCTCCTGGTGAGATACAATTAACCCTAATATTTTTCTCACCCCAATAAGCAGCAAGGTATCTAGTTAAGGAAATTACTCCTCCTTTGACAACTGGATAAACTGAATGAGAGTATGGTTGACTGTATTTTTTATCTTCCTTATTTCCAGAGTACAATTCAGCTAAGTTAGACCCCTCATAAAGCCTTTGATCATTTCCAACAACACCATAAATTGATGAAATAAATATAATGTTTCCCTGCTCTCTTTGCTCCATGAAGCGCCCAACCTCTTGAGAGACTAAAAAAAGCCCATCTAACTCTGATTCAATTACTGACTTCCAACCCTTCAAAGAACATTCAGTAAAAGGCATATAAAAATCTTCCGGTTTTGCTGTAACACTATAAATTAATGTATCAATTTGACCATACTTCTTTAAAGTTGATGAGACCAGATTTACTACTGAGTCCTTACTAGTAACATCTACATCTAGCTGATCTATATTTTTTAATTCTTCTTGAAATACTGCAGTTGATGCTGCTTTTGACTCTTTGGCAAGATCAGCAGATATTACAACTGCACCTTGCTCAGATAATGATTGACAAAAACTCCTGCCCAGGTATCCTCTTCCACCTAAAATTAATATTACTTTATTTTTTAATTCAAACATGCTAACCTAAATAATTTAATAAATATATCTTTCCTTTCTCTCAATTTCTATCCTTTTGCCTGCTTCGTCAGACTTAAAAAGCGCCTCAACAACTTTTAAACTTTCTAATGATGACAAGGCATCATATTTATGTTTAATTCTCCCCTCTTCAACCATAGAGACAAATTCTTTTAATTCATCAATATACATTTTATTGGAATCATAATCAGAATTTTTAAACAATTCATATGGATCCTCATTCATTTTTTGAGCTGTAATCTCCATTTTATTAAAATCATAAGAAAGCCAAGCTCTTTCAAATGTAACTATACCGCTTCTGTGAGATGGGCTCTGAAGAAAATCCAAATGAATTTGACTTACTGCGCCAGTCGAATGTTTTATCATTAAGTCAGAACAAACATCGACATCAAGATTTAATTTCTTATACTCACTAATTTCACCTAAAACATGAATTGGCAATCCAGCCAACTCAATAGCGAGATGTATTTCATGAATCAATGACAAGGCTACTCCTCCTCCTAAATCCTTTCTGGCATAGTAAGCATTTGTATAATCCTCATAAGGATGCCAATCAGGCAGCCATTGGCCTACTTGACATTGAATATTGATTATTTTTCCAATATCATTTTCGTATATAAATTTTCTTATCTCTTTAATAATTGGATGAAACATCAAATTATGTCCAACAAATGACACGATTTTTTTATCATTCAATAAGTCTATTAATTTATTACAATGATTTAAATTATTTGATATAGGCTTCTCGATAAAAATTCCTTTTATATTTTTAGCAATCTTTAAAGCTGAATCAATGTGAAGACTAGATGGATTCGATATTATTGCAATGTCAGGATTAATACTTTTTAATTGACCTAAGCTATATACTTCTTTTACACCTAGTTTTTGAGGTAGTGTCTTGTAGTGACCTTTTTTACTCCTTAATGCAATAATGTCATTAATTCCAATATTTTTTAAATTTAATATATGTCTTTGGCCAATTGATCCAGCGCCAATAATTAAAGCTGTTTTAACTTTGATAATTTTTTTTAATCTTGGCTCTGATTGAGAGACAAACCTTTTATTGAATCTCAATCCACAATCTTTATTAATTTCAACAATTTCTGGATGATCATCAAGAAATTTAAGTATTTTAGTCAGTGAAAATACTTTACCCTTTTCATATAAGGCATCAAATATTGCCTTGAAAAAATCCAAGTCCTCAGGATAATCAAGCGTCATTCGAAGTCCTGGCCTTCTATGGTTTTTGTTTGTAACATCTAAATCCAAAACTTTAAATAAACCAGTATCAGTAAAATATCTACCCCAAACTTCAGTTTCAGATGAGTCTTTGATATTTACTACTTTTCTTAAAGCTTCTATTTTAATACCATAACTAAATACTCCATGTGGAAGCTCAAACTGACGAATCAAATCAGAATCTGTTTCAATAAATTTGTCAATAATCTTGTCGGCATAAATAGGATCAACAAAAGGACAATCTGCAGTAATATTAAGAACATAATCAAGATCAAAATGATCAGCTGCGCCTAAAAGTCTAACTAAAACATCATCAGGATCTCCAAAATAACAACTAATATTATTTTCTTTAGCGAGATCACTTAATGGAAGATCTTGTTCATTATTAGATGTACATATAATTATTTCATCAAAATTTTTTGCTAATTTCAACCTATCAATCATATGGCTTAAGATAGGCTTTCCTTCAACTTCCGATAATAATTTTTTTGGCAACCTTGTTGACTTCAATCGACCAGTTATTAAAAATCCAACCTTCATCTACTCTATTTCAAAATGTTTAGATAATATAACTTGGTTAGCATGAATATCTGAAGCGAGCCTCTTTCCCATGAATTGCAACACATCCAATTGAGACATATCTGTAATTTGTGAAGTTCTACAAAAATTTAAATCATCGAACTCTAACGTTTCACCCTTAAGAAGATTATGATTAGCTATAGCCGCCATTTTCATTGGGCCAAATATTGAATACTTTTGCTCAGCATCGTTTAACTCCATAGAGCCATCACCTAAGAGGTTATCTAGATGAACTAATTTATCATGTAGTTGATTTAGTTGATTTATTGAAATTGCTGCAGAAAAATCACATCGCTCTTCTCCATAATTAGTAGTCACATGTTTTTCTATAAAATCCATTCCATTTGAACAAACCAAAAGTGTAATTAGTTGATTATTTTCTTCATCCCAAGCAGTATGATCCGCATAACCAAAAGATTTATCATGAAATAATTTTTGCAGCTTTCTTATTTTTAATAGATTTACATCTTCATATTTGGTTGGATAGTTTTGAAATCCAAACATTAAAACTGTATCTCTTAAATGAAAAAATTTAACTGCCTCCTCTATCTCTCTATAAGAACAACCGCCAACTCCTATTACAATTTTAGCTTTCTCACTTATATGTTTCATAATGGCCTCTTGAAGCCTAGGAACATTTAAAGCAACAGAGTGTATTTCAATTATTTCAGGATTAAATTTTTTTGCAAACTCAATAGCTTTGACATCATTAAGCAACAACATAAGCTCCTTACCATTGTTCCTTACAATAGCAATTAGTTCCTCCCACTGTTCAGCACTAAACATCCATGACTTAAGAACATTATGAGCTTCATGATCCTTACTCATATATTCATCAAGATCAAGAGTTAAATGCATTTTAACTATATCTGCCTTTGATGATTCACAGATTCTAGTGACTAAATTCTTCATAAAAAAATAATCACCCTCATGATGCCAAGCAGTTTCAGCAATTAATCTAATCATCTAAAGAAAACCCATTAGTAAAAGAGTCATTAACATTCTGATACTCTTCCATGTGTCCCACATCTTTCCAATATTCATGAATTGGAAAGACATTTACATTTTGACCACCCTCAATTTGCTGTGCAAGTAAATCAGGCATATCAATATAGGAGTCAACTTTTACTTTGCTAATAATTTCTTGATTCAAAACATAAATACCAGCATTAACGAAAAATTTCTTAACAGGTTTTTCTAAAAAATTATGAGCTTTTTGATCTTTAACATCAACTACTCCAAATGGGATTTGAACATCATATTCTCTAATGCACATTGTTGCGATAGCATTTTGTTTAAGATGAAACTCAAGTAAATGCTCAAAATTAACCTTAGTGAGAACATCACCATTCATCATTAAAATAGGTAAATTTGGAATATCCTTGGGTAATAATCCTATAGCTCCAGCAGTTCCTAACGGCTTATCTTCTTCAACATAAGTAATATTTATTCCCAAAGAAGAGCCATCGCCAAAATACTCATGAATCTTATTAGCTTTATAAAAAGTAGAAATATAGAAATTGTGAAATCCAGCCTTCTTAAACCTATTAATAATAGTTTCTAAAATTGGCTTGGCTCCAACTTTAAGTAATGGTTTCGGGATACCTTCAGTTAATGGATGAAGTCTTTTTCCAAAACCGCCCGCCATAAGGACAACAGGATTATCATAACGTTTATTATAGGTTAGGTGCTTGAGTGTTTCTAGACCCACAAGCTCATTATTTTCATTAACAATAGGAATATGTAAAAGATCTCGGCTCTTCATTTTTAACATGATTGCCTCCTTGGAGTCTGAGGTTTGAGCAACTGTAGGATTATTATTCATGATGTCTTCAACTGGGGAATCCATTGACAAATGATTTAATAATGCTCTTCTAATATCACCATCTGTTATTGTGCCCAACAACATATTTTTATTGTCAATAACAATTGCAACTTGCATACCTCCATGATGAAGAACGCTAATAGCCTTTTCAAGAGAGTCAGAGATTTTAAGAGATACTTTTATCCAATCATTCAATTAAAATCTCCTAAGTTTGATCTCTAAATTTTTTAATTACAGATAGTGGAGTTTCAATTAACTTATCTACAATAAAACCTGCAGATTTACCATTACCATATATATTATCTATACTGTTAATTTGATCTTTAAAGTTATCTGAAAGCGCCAACTCAATTGATTCACTTAATGAGTCAATGTTGCAATCTATAACATTTTCGCCTTTAAGCCTTCCTTTTTGCCTATTACCAATATTAACTACTGCTTTTTGAAAACTTGCTGCTTCAATAATACCACTTGAAGAGTTTCCAATAAGTAAATTAACATACTTCATGGCACTTAAATATTTAACTTGTCCTAGATTTTTCACAACTTTATATTTTTTTGAATTTTCATTACAAAATTCCTCAATACTTTGATTAACTATTCTTCCACCTGGATCAGCATTTGCATAAGTAAATAAAATATTAAAATTAAAAGTTGATAAAATTTCAAAAATACTTGCTAAATCTTCTTTGATATTAGTCTCTTCGAGTGTAGCGGGGTGATAAGTAAACAAAGCACAAGTTTGAGTCAAACTCCACATTAATTCATCTTCTAGTTGGGCTTTTGTCAACAAAGGAATATTAACTATATTGTCAATTCCTGGAGCCCCGCTATTAAATACTCTATCTGGATCTTCACCCATTTGAACTACTCTTAATCGATAAATTTCTGTAGAGCAAAAATGTAAATAACTCATTTTTGTAATTGAATGCCTTATCTGCTCATCAACTGCACCTTCAGTAATTTCTCCACCATGTATATGTGCAATAGGAATATTCATCAACATTGCTGAAGAAGCAGCTGCGTGTGTTTCATACCTATCCCCTAATAATAAAACTAAATCTGGCTTCAATTCCTCAAAACACTCAGAGAGAAGCAATGAAGCTTTTGCAGCTGACTTTGCAACAGATAATCTTGTATCTGATAAATAAAGGTTATCAATTTTTTTATTAATATTGAACCCATCTTCTTCAATTATTTTATAAGTTAGGCCAAGTTCGCTCGAATGATGGGAAGAAGAAGTAATTAATTGTAAATCAAGCAGTGCAGATTCTTTTATCTTAATAAGAATTGGATAAAAAAGCCCATATTCTGCACGTGAACCTGTAACAACACAAACTTTTCTATTCATATCAAATCATCTGGGTTATAGTCACATTTTGCAACTTTGCCAATAATTGAATCCCATTGCATCGGACTAATGCCAGTTCCTGGACGTTTAGTTGTTAAATTTTTTTCAGTGAAAATTTCACCTTTTTTTATAGATTTACTAGCAACTATAGATTTTCTTGCAATATCAATATTTGGTTTTTCACTTTTGCTTGGTTTTTTTATATCACTTCCAAGAGCTTTTTCAATATTTCGAATTGAATTCACCATAGATTTCAACTCTTCAGGATTTAATGATGACTTATGATCTGGACCGTCCATAGTTCTATCCAAAGTAAAGTGTTTTTCAATAATAGTTGCGCCCATAGCAACTGCAGCAATATCAACTTCAATACCAAGTGTATGGTCACTATAGCCGACAGAAACTCCACATTTAGTTTCTATAGTTTTCATTGCTCTAAGATTTACATCTTCCATTGGAGTTGGGTACATTGTGTTAGCATGCAGAACTGTTATGTTTTCCTTTGATAAACCAGAGTCCATTAGAATTCTTAGTGCATCTTCAATTTCTTTCAGAGTTGACATCCCAGTAGATAATATGACTTCTTTTCCTAAAGATCCAATCTGTTTAAGATAATTAAGATTAGTGATTTCACCACTAGGAATTTTAAAAATCTGAAGCTTAAGTTCGTTGAGAAGATTAATGCTCTCATGATCAAATGGAGTAGAAAGAAAAACTATCCCTTTTTTATAACAGTAATCAATCAAATTTTTATGATCATCAACGTCTAACTCTAGTTTTTTAAGCATATCAAATTGAGATTCATTAGAGTTATCGCTCTTCTTTTGATATGGAGCTTTTTCAGTATCTCTTATTATAAGATTATCAGCTTTAAAAGTTTGAAATTTAATTGCATCGGCTCCAGACTCTATTGCAACGTCAATAAGCTTATATGCCAATTCAATTGAGCCATTATGGTTTACCCCAGCTTCAGCAATAATAAATACGCTCATTTAACAATTGTTCCAGCTTTGATAAAACTATTTTTTTTAATTTCAATAGAATTATTAGTTACTACACCACTACCTAAAAAGCTTCCCTCTCCAACTATTACATTACCATTAATAGTTGCATTAGTTGAAATGTGGCAATGATTATGGATTATAGAATCATGCTCAATTAAAGCCTTAGAATTAATAATACAATTATCACCAATTATAGCATTAGCATTTACTAATGCATCATGCATAATAATTGAACCATTTCCAATAATTGCATGTTTTGAAACATAAGATCTTGGGGAAATAACACTAGGCAAAATAAATCCTAACTTGGTTAATATTCTGAATATCTTGATTCTTTTTTCTGGCGAGTGAATTTGACCTACAGCTACAACTGCATATTGATAGATTTTTGAAAATCTATCAATATCTGAGTCATCTCCAATAACTTTATAACCCAATACATCAGACCCTATTGATTTAGAAGTGCCAATAATGCCTGCTATTTTAAATTTGCTTTCTTGTTCAAGAATATCAATAATAGATTTACTATGTCCACCATCTCCAATTAATAAGATCTCTTTCATACTTCTGTAACACTGCTAGGGATATTAACTACTCTTTCTTCTAACCACTTTGAATTTATTAAGTCTCCACTTTGGCATTTATCAAAAATAGCTAATTTATGCATTAGAGTCCAAATTGGACGCGTTCCAATACCCTTAGCGTTTGTTTCTGCTAAAAATAAATCACGATGTTCTCGGTCTTTTAGAATAACTGTATTTAACCAATAATTTGATTTAGAGTTTTCAGGTTCTTTAATAAAATATAAATCTTTGCCAGAAAAAAAATTTTCATAAGCTAATGCAGTTTCTCGTTTATTTTTTAAAAAAACTTCTAAATTTTCAAGTTGTGCAAGCAATAAAGCAGCATTTAAATTTGGCATACGGTAATTATAACCAACCATATCATGATTATATTCCCACTTATGTGGAACTTTTGCTGTTGTAGTTAAATGCTTGGCTCTTTTAGCCAGATTTATATCATTAGTGATAATGCATCCACCGCCACCAGCTGTAATAATTTTATTTCCATTAAAGCTTATTGCGCCTAAAGAACCAAAGGTTCCTGTGTGTCGCTCTTTATAAAAACTTCCTAAACTTTCCGCTGCATCCTCAATTAAAGTTATGTTGTATTTTGAGCAAATTTCTAAAATTTCTGAAATCCGGCAAGAATGGCCAAAGGTATGCATAGGTATACAAGCCTTAATTACTTTTCCAGTATTTTTATTAATACATTGCTGGCCTTTAAATATTGTATTTTTTTCCAAAAATGATTGCAAAGCCTCAGGAGACAAACCAAGCGTCTCTTTATCTACATCTATAAATATTGGTTTGGCGCCACAATAACTTATTGCATTACAGGTTGCTATAAAAGTAAGTGGTTGGGTTATTACCTCATTCTCATGATGCACACCTGACATCAAAAGGGAGATATGGAGCGCAGAAGTTCCACTTGAAGTGGCAATTGCATAATTAGCGCCAGTATACTGAGCAATTTTTAATTCTATCTGTTCTACAAACTTCCCTGCAGAAGATACAAATGTAGAGTCAACACATTCCTCTAGATATTTTTTTTCATTACCAATAAAAAGAGGCTTATGTAAAGGAATGTCGACTGCCTGCGGGTATAAAGTTTTTATAAAGTTAATAGTTTCATTAAACATTATAAATATCTGGTTTATATTTCTTTAAATTTTCAGCCCTAGTAAACCAATCAATAGTTTTTTGCAGTCCAAGGTTAATTTTTATCTGAGGCTTGAAGCCAGTAAGTTTTTCAATCTTACTATTGTCGCACCAAAGACGGAATACTTCAGATTTTATTGGTCTGTAGCGTTGCTTATCTTGAAGAAAAGTAATATCACTATGCATTAGTTCTTTAATAAGATTGAGAGTATCAGCAATACTAATCTCTGAATTAGAGCCTATATTTATGATTTCTCCTATTGCTTTATCATTTTCTGCGATTGCTATAAAACCTCTGCAGATATCTTCAACATAATTAAAGTCTCTTGTTGGTGAAGTATCACCCAGTTTAATCTCCTTAACACCACTTGCTATTTGCGTAATAATAGTCGGTATGACGGCGCGAGCAGACTGTCTAGGGCCATATGTATTAAATGGACGTACAATAGATACCGGTAAATCAAAAGCATTATAAAAACTCATCGCCATAGCGTCTGCAGCAATTTTTGACGCACTATATGGAGACTGCGGCTGTACAGGATGTTTTTCATCAATAGGGATATATTTAGCAGTACCATAAACTTCACTTGTAGAAGTATGAATAACTCTTATATTCCCATTTTCCTTTGCTGCTTGGCAGATATTCAAGGTACCCTTTATATTTGTTTCTAAATAACTATCAGGTGCAACATAGGAGTAAGGGATTGCTATTAAAGCAGCAAGATGGAAAATAATATCAACATCTTTAGTAATTTCTTTACAGAAATGAGAGTCTCGTATATCTCCAGTAAGAATCTCTATTTTGTCTTTGCAACTTACGTCTTCTAACCATCCCCAATTATTAAAAGAATTATAATGTGAAAGAGCTTTAACCTTATACCCTTTAGAAAAGAGCATTTCAACCAGGTGAGAACCAATAAACCCATCAGCTCCAGTAACTAGAATATTTAATTGATTCACATTTACTCCTCACACTGTTTTTTAGTTGAAATTTTTGATATTTTTTTTCCACCAGGAAATAGTCTTGGCTATTCCATCATCTAAACTCGTTTTTGGAGTCCAGCCTAATTCATTTTTTGCCTTTTCACAGTTCAAACTCAAAGAAGTTTTAATAGTTGGCTGAGATAAATCATGATCAATTTTTAATTTTTTACCAGAAGCAGAGATGATTTTTTCAACCAAAGTCTTTATTGAGACTGCACTTCCATAGCCAACATTGTATAGGCCGTATAAAGACTTTTGATTATTAATAGCATGATCAACAAAACGGACTAGATCATCGATATAAAGTAGATCTCTTTCCTCTTCCCCTGTTCCCCAAACAGAAACATTATCACCTGATGCAGATAAAACTTTTGTAATAGTTGCTCCAAATACATGGGAGCGCTCTAAATCAAACTTATCATATGGGCCATAAATATTAGTGTGGCGCAAAACAGTAAATTTAGTTTCACCAATTCGAGAATAGAAATCACACATCTTTTCTAGATAAAGCTTAGTTTGGCCTACTCCAAAGTATCTAGGATGAAGCTCAGTGTTAGCATCATAATCATCTTCAGTTTGAGGTTTATCACTTGATTGGAGCATGACCGTACAGCTAAAAAAGATTACATGGCTAACTTTCTTTTTATAAGCTGCTCTAAATAATAATGAATTCATTACTGCATTATCTGTGACGTGGATATATGGTCGAGATACTATGTCCTTAGAACCTGATGTAGTTGCTGCAGCTTGAATAACTACATCTACACCCTCTAGGACTCTATTTACATCTTCAGGTTTATTTAGGTCTGCACTAACCCACTCAAGATTTGGATGATTATATTTTGGACGCTTATTAAAGACCCCAATAACTTGAAATCCCTCACGATTTGCATAAGATTCTGCAATATTACGACCAATAAAACCTGTGGCACCACATACTAGAATTTTCATTTACTTTCCAAGAATGAATTTAATAAAAATAGATTGATTTTTTTTAAATAAAACAAATCAAAATTTAAGTGCAGCTTGAGCTACATAAAATATTTTACACAGATTAAATGATATGTTGTTTTTTTATCAGTTCAGGTAATTCTTCTTGAATACGTTTATAATCTTCTGGAATGCCAATATCAATAAAATAGCCACTGAAAGATTTACCTATCAATTTCCTTTTGAGAGCTAAAGAAGGAAATAAGTCTTTTTCTAATGAAGACACCCCTTCTGGTAAGAAATTTAAAGCTTTTTTCTTCATAGCATAAACTCCTCCATTAATATACGCAGAAGAATTTTGCGAATCTTTTTCAGTAAAATCTGTAACCAAAATACCATCACTTATAACTCGTCCATAACGATTAGTGTTATAAGAAACTCTTAGCGCCATGGCAGTCAAAGAATCTGGTTCTTGAAGTAATAAACTACAAAGATCAATATAATTAATATCGAATAAAGAATCACCATTCATTACTATGAATTCTTCATCTAGATATGGCTTTAAGAATTTAATAGCCCCGCCTGTTCCTAATGCTTTAGGATCCTTAATACAAACAATATTAACTCCAAAATCAGAACCATCTCCAAAAAAATCAACAAACTTATCAGCATAATGTCCAGTAGAAAATATGATATTTTGTATACCTTGTCGTTTAAGTTTTTTTACCAGATAGTATGCAAACGGCTTACCATTAACTTTAAGCATTGGTTTTGGAGTAAACTTAGTTAAAACTCCTAGTCGAGTTCCCAATCCACCAACTAGAATAACCGCTTGTTTAATCAAAATAAAAATATACTCATTTATAAATTAATAAAAGTTTATCAATTATTTTTTCATGAAATCTATAAATTAATTTTTTTCTACAAAAACGTTATAACGATTATCAATATCTTTAGTATTTTCTTGAAACCAAGCCATTGTCTCCTTGATTCCATCTGATAAACTTATCTCTGTCTCAAAACCAATTAATTTTTTAGCTAAAGTCATATCCATTAATCTTAAAGCATCGCCTTTAGGCTTGGAAGTATCCCATACTACTTCTCTCTTATCAGCAAGGTTATCAACAATTTGCTCAACTATATCGCGAATTTTAATGCCATCACCGCTTCCAAGATTAATTGGTTTATTGATACCTTGTTCAACAGCCATCATCATTCCTCTAGCAACATCACGCGCATGAATAAAATCTCGAACTGGCGAACCATCGCCCCAAACTGTTAATGGTGACTCTCCACTCATGGCCCTCCTAATTAAAGAAGGAATAACCATTGCATTTTCAGGATCAAAATTATCAAATGGACCATAAACATTGGCTGGACGGACTATAGAAATTTGATTCCAACCATATTCAATTTGGTAAGCCTCTGCCTGTAATTCCGCCATACGTTTTGCCCATCCAGCAAATCGGTCATTAGGTGATGGAAAAGTTTTCCATACATCATCTTCTCGGAACATATCAGCTGGCTGATAAACTCCAATAGAACTTGTAAATAAATACCTCTCTACATTAGCTCTTCGAGCGGCCTCCATCATATTAAAACTAAACGTAATAGTTGGCACAAAAAAACTAGCTGGCTTCTCAGCACACATTTTGGGCGAACCTTTAATTCCAACTAACTGAAAAACAATTTCTTGTTTATTACAAACATTTAAACATTCATTAAAATCTCTTAAATCAGCTTGTATAAAAACGGCCTCTTTTGGGCAGCGCGAAGGATCATCTAGCGAAACAACAGTAACTAGGGCACCTTGTTCAAGTAACATTTGTACTAAAGGTTGTCCAATTAAACCAGTTCCTCCAGTAACTAAAACTTTCTTATTATTATAAAAACTCATTTGTTAATCCTTGATTAAAAAACATTAAATTTTACTTACTTTATGATTCATCTAAATTTTTTCGAAGGAAACTTAAAGACCTATCTTGAGATATATGACTATAAGTTTGACTTTTAGAATACATTAACTCGGTTCCAGTATAGTCAATTGTAAAAGGTACAAGTAATAACTCACTTAAGGCATTAAGAACCGATTGCCTGTTTTCTGGATTGGCATAAAAAATAATAAAGCCACCACCGCCTGCACCTAGTAACTTACCTCCTAACGCCCCTGCTTTAATAGCTTTTGAATAAATATCATCCACAAAATCTGGCGTAATTGATGATTCTAATCCACGCTTCAATAGCCAAGTTTGATGCAACATCCTGCCAAAATCATCCAGACTACTCCCATTAGATAATACATCTGAAGCAATATTGACTAATTTTTGCATTTCTTCAAGATTAGATTTGTTCTTAGGTATAGCTAAAACCTGTTTCTTAGCAATATCAGAAGAAAACCTTGAAACACCAGTATAAAAAAGCAAGATTCTATCTTCAAAATCTTTAGCTCTACCTTTACTCAAAACAATTGGATTAAGTTTGTATTCGCCTGAAGGTAAAATTTGTAAATTATTAAGTCCGCCATGGGCAGTTATAATTTGATCTTGCACTCCAACAGTTTCTTTCAAAATTGATTGCTCTAAAAAAATTGCCTCCTTAGCTAATTGCTCCTTCGACACTAATTTATCATCTAGAGCATGCAACATATGGAGCATACCAACAGAAAATGAAGAACTGGAGCCTAATCCTGAGCGTGCAGGTAAATCACCATTATGATGAATCTCCATACCAGAGTTAATCTTCATCCATTTCAATGCTTCTCGAATAACAGGGTGTTGAATATCATTTAATTCAATAATTTGCTCAATCTTTGACCATACAACTCGATATTTATATTCAAAAAATGGAGGTAATATTCGTCCATGAATATAACAATAATGGCCAATAGAGGTTGCTAATATTGAACCACCATTTTCCTTAAACCATTCTGGGTAATCAGTGCCGCCTCCAAAGAATGAAACACGATATGGTGTCTTTGTAATAATCATTTAGAGCTAAAAGATTCAATAAATAAATTAAATATTTCAATTATATGTCTACAAGACTCTTTACTTAATGACTGATGACAGGCAACTGCAAGTCCATTTACCATTATATTGCTAGAGTTCTTTAAGTCTCCTGAAATACGATGTGGATAAATTTTAACAGCTGGCTGGTTGGCAATATTTCCTGCAATTATAGGTCTAGTTTCTATCCCATTAGATTCCAGATATTCCCGCAACTGTTTTGCGTTAAATGGTGAATTTGGCTTAACAATGATTGGGAATCCAAACCAAGAATGCTTGCCTTTTGGCGTCTCTTTTTGAAAATTAAATACCGAATTATGTCTAGATAGTCCTTCTAGTAGAATTCGAGCACAATTTCTTCGATTTTCAACAAAACCTTTAAGTTTTGGTAATTGTACTGAGCCCATGGCGCCGCCAACTTCGGTCAATCTTAGGTTATAGCCAAGATTCACAAATAGAAATTTTTTATCAATTTCTGGAAAGCGGTCATAGTATTTTTGGGGATTTTGAGTTTCACGCACCCAGCCATGTGCGCGAATAATTCTAATTAGCTCTGCCAACTCAAAATCATTAGTGGTACAAATTCCTCCCTCAAGCGTTGTGATATGATGTGAAAAATAAGTACTATATGTTCCAATACGCCCAAAACTACCCAACAGTCTTCCATCATAATAAGCGCCCAAAGATTCACAATTATCTTCTATTAGTTGAAGATTAAAATCAATGCATATTTCCATAATTGCATCCATATCACATGGGTTTCCATAAACTGGAACAATCATTACAGCCTTAGTTTTCTCAGAAATAGCTTCCTTAATTGCCTCAGGATCTATATTAAGTGTATGAGGATCTATATCTACAAAAACTGGGATTAAATTATGCTGGATCAAAGGCCATACAGTAGTTGACCATGAGAGCGCTGGAACAATAACCTCATCCCCAGCCTTAAGGCTATTCTTAGTTAATGGATTCACTAAAGCAGCAATAGCAAGAAGATTAGCAGAGGAACCAGAATTATTTGTTATTGCTTCAGAAACTTGAAAATACTCAGCAATTTCTTTTTCAAAACCTAAAACCTTAGGGCCCATAGTTACCTTTGTAGAAAGCATTACTTCAACCATAGCCATTACTTCATCTGGCCCAAAAGTGGGCTCATGAAGATTAATTTTTGGCTTGGCTGAATCAAACTCTATCTTATTGAATTCACTCCAGTAGTTTTCTACATTTTCTCGAATTGAATTTATAATTTTATTTTTATTACTCATAATTTAATTTATGTTATGAAATTTTAAAATGGGCCTTTAAATTTAGCAATTTCTTCCGCCTCTTCTCCAGCAGGAACCCATGACTCAGAATTTGGATTAATCATATTGAAAGCTTGTGCAGCAATAGTTGAAGAGTTTGGATAGAAGAGATTTTCTAAAGACTTTGTGGTAGGACAAGGTGTTTCAGCGTAACCAGTTCTTTCAACTCTAATTTCTTTATGTCCTTGGAGTCGCTCAATTACTTGCATAGCAATTTCTGCGCTTGCGCCACAATTAAGCCATGCGTTATCAACAACTAATAAACGTCCAGTCTTTTCAACAGAATTAGCAATAGTATCAACATCTAGAGGGCTTAGCCATATAGGATCAATAATTTCAGCACTAATCCCTTTATCTTTTAAGTGCTTGTGTGCCCTAAGAGACTCAATAACCATATGACTAATTCCAACGATTGTAATATCATCTCCATATTGTAAAACTCTAGCCTTACCTATTTCACTAACATATGGCTCTTCTGGAACAATCTCTTCCAAATTATAGAGCATACGATGCTCAACAAAAACAACTGGATTGTCATCTCTAATAGCAGAAATTATCGCCCCTTTAGCATCACTTGCTAGCGCTGGTACTACAACTTTTAAGCCAGGAATATGCATAAAGTATGAATGAAAAGCTTGGCTATGCTGGGCACCCTGCCCCCAACTTCGTCCAATTGCTCCTCTTATTACTAATGGAACATTAACCGAACCTCCAAACATATAATGACTTTTTGCAGCCATATTTATTAACTGGTTCATGCATACCATTATAAAATCAAATCGAATATGAACATTAATTGGCCTTAATCCAGCCAAAGCTGCCCCAATAGCTACTCCAAGCATACCCTCTTCAGCAACTGGAACATCAAAAGAGCGCTTAGCACCAAACTCTTTATGAAGCCCAATAGTTGTTCCAACTGTGCCTTTAAAATCATCAACTCCTTGCCCCATAACAAATACACTATCATCTCGTGACATCTCTTGCTGTGTACCCTCTAATATTGCTTGACTATAGGTCAATAATCGATTTTTATTATTTATAGACATTTTTATATAACTCAAGTTCAGAAGGAAATAGACTTTGCTCTGCAAACTTAAGTGCTGAAGCAATTTCATCTTTAATTTGTTTATCAATATTTTTTCTATCTATAGGACTAATCATTTCTCTTAATCGATTAACCTGATCATCAATTTTCCACTGAAGAATCTCTTCTTCTGAACGATAATCAAAATCCCAATCTTCTTGAGGACCAACATGTTCTAACCAGCGATAAGTATATGCTTCGATAAAATGAGGGCCACTTCCATTGCGAATTTCATCAACTAGTGTTTTCGATAAGTTAAGTAGTTGAAAAATATCGCTATCTTTAAGGACATGGGTTGGAATATTATAAACTTCAGCAAACTTATATAAATTTACTTGAGACGAACGATCTGATAAACGAGAATGAATGGCAAAGTGGTTATTCTCACAGACAAATAAAATTGGGAGTTTTTTTAGTGATGCAAAGTTAAGGCTTTCATGAAAAACACCTTGGTCTGTAGCACCATCACCAAAAAAACATACTACTATTTCATTTTCACCTTTATATTTAATACCTAAAGCATACCCAACAGCCTCGGAAATTGAGGATGCAACAACTGCAGATGTTCCCATCATTTTGACCGAAGGATCAATTAGATGCATTGATCCTCCTTTCCCTTCACAGCAGCCATCAACCTTTCCGAATAGTTCGGCCATCATTGCGTTAAGGCCTCCCCCCTTGGCAAGGTAAAGAGCATGACCTCGATATGTTCCAAAAACTGCATCATTTGTTTTCAAACTATTGCAAATTCCTACAGAGATTGACTCTTGGCCAATTGATAGATGAACAGGACTTTTAATTACATCCGTTGGATACAGTCTAATAATTTCTTCTTCAATAAACCGTATGCGATAAATATCGTGATATAGCTTTTTAACCAGATCATAATCATTTAATGCTTTCTTAATCATACTTTTATTATTAACGTACTAATAAATTATTACCAATATCAACTTTAGTACGCCAGTAATTCAATAAATCAATCATTGTAGTTTCAAAAGAAATTTCTGGCTGCCACCCAGTCTTTTCAGTAAACTTTGTGGTATCAGGTATCTGCAAGTCTGCATCAATTGGTCTTAAACGACTAGGATCAATTTCAATACGAATATTTTTTGCTGTAGAAATACCTATAAGGGTTTCTAGCATATCTCCCACCTTGCAAGCATAAGTACCTCCAATATTATAGTATTCTCCAGCTATAGGCTCTATTGTTAACATCATGTAATAAGCTCTAACAGCATCTCGAACATCTGCAAAAGTTCTCAAAGAATCTAAATTTCCAACTTTAATAACGGGATTAATTAATCCTTTTTCAATCATAGCAATCTGCTTAGCAAAACTCGATTCAGCAAAAACATCGCCTCTTCTAGGACCAGTATGAGTAAACATACGAGTAGTAATAACTTTCTGATTAAATGCTTCAGCATGGTATCGGCCAATCAAGTCAGTACCTACTTTAGAAATAGCATAAGGAGAAGCTGGATGGAAAGAGCATTCTTCATTAATAGGAAGTTTATCTGCAGAAACACGACCAAAGACTTCAGACGAAGCGCAAACATGAATCCAAGGATCTTTTTTCTGCCTCTGTAAAGACTCTAACAACCTTGCTGTACCAATAATATTAGTGTTATATGTATCTAATGGTGATTCAAAACTTGTCTTTGGATAGCTTTGTGCTGCAAGATGAAAAACATAATCTGGTTGCGCCTCTTCGACAGCATGTAACATAGATATCTGATCATTTAAATCAGCATAAACTAAGTGAATTCTGTCGTTATTATTTACATGATCTAGAAAATGTTCAATATTGTCTAGTGGGCTTCGCCACCTCAACATTCCCCAGATTTCCCAATCTGTATTTTCCATTAGATAATCAGTCAAATGCGAACCCACCATTCCAGTAATGCCAGTAATAAATACTCTAGTCATAATATTAATTTTAGAAATTAAGTTTTTAGCATGAGTTTTTGCAAAACCATTGATAAGTTAAGTTCAACGCATCATCAAATCCAGAACTATGATACCAGCTCATTGCGTGCAATCTTGATACATCTAATATTTTACGAGGTGCGCCATCTGGCTTAGTAGAATCATAAGTAAGTTTGCCTTGATAATCGACAATTCTAGCTATTTTTTCTGATAGCTGCCTTATAGTAACCTCCTCTCCAGTTCCAACATTAATAACCTCACAATCAGAATAATGCTCCATAAGAAAAATGATTGCATCACTTGCATCATCTACATACATAAACTCACGTTTTTGCATTCCTGATCCCCAAATTATCTCATTTGGCTTCTTACTAATTTTAGATTCATGAAGCCTTCTAATTAATCCTGGAATGACATGGCTGTTTACTGGGTCAAAACTATCTCTTGGTCCAAATAAATTAGCTGGAATTATAGAAATAAAGTCATGGTCATATTGTCTTCTATAAGCTTCACATAGTTTTATACCTGCAATTTTTGCAACTGTGTACCACTGATTAGTTGGCTCAGGCCTTCCATCCATTAATGAGGATTCAATAATAGGTTGAGGGGCCATCTTTGGATAACTACAACTTGAACCCAACATTACTAATTTTTCTACTCCATTTAAGTGAGCAGCATGAATTAAATTTTGCTCAATTGCAAGGTTTTGATAGATAAATTCAGCAGGATAATTATCGTTTGCATAAATTCCACCTACTTTTGCAGCTGCAACAATTATTGCATCAGGGCGATTAGATTTAACCCAATTTTCTACATCTGACTGCCTTGTTAAGTCAAGCTTATCATGAGAAATGGATAACACCTCAACATTTTTTTTTTCTAAATTTCGGCAAATTGAAGAACCTAGCATGCCTTGATGCCCAGCAACAAAAATTTTTTTACCTTGCAAACTATATTGGTATTTGAGATTCAAAATATTTAAGTTTTAATTTTCATTAGATATATAATATATTCACTAATTGATTTTGATTTTACAAGTGCATTTTTTAAAAAGAACCCTATCATTTGAATATTAAATTCAGTTGCCAATCAATTCAGTAAAATAACTTAAACTTTCCTATGGACTTCACTCTTCTCATACCGACTAAAAATCGATTTTATTATCTGGATAAAACAATAAATTATTATTCTAATTTGGATTTCAAAGGAACAATTTTTATTATAGATAGTTCTGACAAAGAAATATCAAAAAAAAATAAAAATCTATTAAATATTTTTAAAAATTTGAAAATAGAATACTTTCATTTTGATGGCATGCCATGGCAGGTGATTCAAAAAGCATTCCCCTCTATAAATACTAAATTTGTTAGTTTTACAGGTGATGATGATTATTTAGTCCCAGACATGCTTGAAAAAGGAATAGCATTTTTAAAATCTAACTCTGACTTCATAGCAGTTAATGGTGATGCTCTTTGTGCCGTTAGCCTAAAAAATAGAACATACATAGATTATTTTACTCCCTATGCTTTAAATTCTAGTCATGAAGAAACAGCCAATGAAAGAGTTTTTGGCTTGATGGAAAATTATTCATTACCACTTTTTTCTATACATAGAACGCTTTACTTCGAAAAACTTTTATCTTTCATTCCTGATTCTAGTCAATATCAAAAAGTCTGCCCTGTTTGGGCAATTGCTGATGAAATATTACCTTCATCAATCTCTGTTGCATTAGGAAAGGCAGCAAAAATTGATGGCTTATTCATGGTAAGAGGAATTCACAATGAACGAATTAAAATGCCATCGATACATGAAAATATAGAAGACTTACATATTGCAATTAATTATTATAAGAAATGCATGGTTAAACTATTTGAAAGTGATAACTTAACTCATCAAAAAACAATTGAGATTGCTAATCAACTTGAAAAAATTATTCTAGAAAGAAAGAAATCGTTATTACAAAAATATAAGGCAAATTTATATTATTTTTTGTCTTTTTTTAAAAAAGCTTTATTTCGCTCTAGAAAATCGTCCGACAATAAAAAATTCTATTTAAATGATTATAAGTATGCTAATGATTTAGAGAAAATATGCAAATCCATAGTATCTTAATATGAATGAAACGTTAATAATATTAATTATTCGCCTGAAAAACCTTATCCCAAAAAACATTAAGATTATACAATGCAAGCATTCTGTCTCTTCCGGATTTAGCTATTTTTTCTGCCTCTTCAGGGTGCAATGAATAATATTTTATTTTATCTACCATATCGTATTTGTCCTTAAAGCTAACGTAATCTATACCATCCCTAAAAAGACTAGCTGTTTGTTTATTATATGTTTCAAGTAGCATTGCCCCTGAGTGGAAAACTTCAATAGGTCTCCCTTTAAATTGATGTTTATCAACAGAAAATGAAAAATTTATTACAATTTTTGATCTGCCAAGAATTTCAAAATACTTATCATTACTTACTTGATTTTCTTTCTCAAAAACTGAAATATACGCTGAAACATTACTTTCCATCAAAAACTCTATGTATTCCCTCCTATAAGACCTATAGTTTCCTAAACGTCCAATAAAAGAAACCTCAATATTTTTTTTTCGTGGATACAGCAATTCATTTTCAACAAAAGTACTATAAAGACCTAATATCTTCGAATCTAAATCAGGCTTTACACTCAAATCCAACATAGGATTCTCCATTAAAACATGAGTTGAATCAATACTTTTTAAATATGATATATGCGTATCGTAAAATGAATCACTACATGTATCCCACCATATAAAAATTATTTTAGTGTTCTTTTTTTTTCTGATTCTCTCTATAAATAATCTAGAAGGATGAGAGCTATCCCATGATTTAACTCTATAACTACTAAAAATTATAATTTTTGGCTTAGCAACACAAATCAAAAGCCATAATTTAATTTGGCTTCCAAAAAAACCCCCTTGATCCCAATAAAAATTAATTACTTTACAACC
Source organism: uncultured Gammaproteobacteria bacterium (assembly GCA_902512035.1). GTDB lineage: Bacteria > Pseudomonadota > Gammaproteobacteria > PS1 > Pseudothioglobaceae > Pseudothioglobus. Next base: position 140,908 of record CABXHG010000001.1, on the reverse strand, counting down.
ATACTTCACCAAAGTGTCATCAATTTGAAATTTCTCATGACTGTCTTCATTACTTCTTAAGCTATATTTTTGGTTTCTACAAACAAGAATATCTTCACTAGTTTTAGTGGTCGTCCTCCAATCTAACGAAACTAAATATCCCAAGGTATGCTCAATAAATGAAAAAAATAAATCAAATAAATGACCTAATAATCTTTGAATTCTATAAAGAATAGCGGCCTTAAAATAATCTTGAGAGTTAAAAAGTTTTTTAAATCTACTATTTTTGGAAATACTAGTGAAATTCATATTAATCAGAATATTTTGTAGTTAAGGTTATCAATTATTTGCCAATCTTTGGAATTCTTTATTTTTTTTCATCAAATCATCAAATGAACCACTATCAACTATCTGGCCATCTTTTACAAAATGAATTACGTCAAACTCCCTAATGGAAGATAATCTATGGGCAATCATAATGATTGTCTTCTCATTAGATAGATTATGAATTGCTTCCATAATAGCGCTTTCAGTAATCCCATCAAGCGAACTAGTTGCCTCATCCATAAATATTACTTGAGGATCATTGTAAAGTGCACGTGCAATAACAACTCTCTGTTTTTGCCCACCACTAAGACGAACTCCTCGCTCACCAACAAAAGTTTTATACTTTTCAGGCAATGTATTGATAAATTCATCAAGGTTTGCTAGTTCAGCTGCTCGTTTTACCTTTTTTAAATCAATATCATTATTTGTACAACCAAATGCAATATTCGCTTCAATAGTATCATCTGTTAGATAAATAGACTGAGGAACATATCCTATATAGTTTTGCCACAATGAAATATTTTGATCATTAATTTCAACGCCATCTATTGAAATAAATCCTGAATCTGGTTCGATTAGTCCGAGCATAATATCTACCAAAGTTGACTTACCAGAGCCTGTCTCACCAACAATTCCCACTTTGGTATTTGGATATATAGAAAGTTCTATTTTGTTTAACACCAAATTTTCAGAGTCCTCGTAAGAAAAACTGATTTGATTAACCTTTAATTTTTTATTAAACCTTATAGAATCGCTATTCTCTGGCACAACTCTTGTTGTAATTGGATTTTTGAAGTCAAAACTTAAATTTTCAAGTGAATGAGAATTATATTTAATACTAGTCATTGAATTGTAAATTTGTTGAAGTGCAGGCATCAATCTATATCCTGCTAGGGCATAAACACTTATTATAGGTATGAAGTTATCACTATTTTGTGTCATTAAAATGACAATAATAATCAACAATATAATTCCACCAAAAGCAATAATTTCAAGTAGATAACGCGGCAAAGATGAGACTAAATTAAGCTGAATACGCACAGAAGCAAGTAATGATGTAGGTTCAAAAAAACGTTTAACAAACTCTTCTTCAGCGCCTTTCAACTTTATATCTTTAATTCCAGACATTGCTTCATTTGCAGCCTTAAAAGAAGCAAACGTAGCATCAGTTGCCTTTAATCCTATTTTATAAACCCTTCCTTTAACTAAAGTAAAAATTAACCAATATGCGCCACCCAAAACTATTATTGCGGATATAGCTACCATTGGATTTATTGCTACTAATAAACATAACATGAAAGTAGAAATAACTAACTTAGAAGTCAAGAGCAAAAATTGCATAATTACACCATTAGTAACCCTGCCCACCTCACTTAAAATATTTTTTCCTAGATCGGAAGTATTTCTAGTCAAAAAAAATGAATAAGGACGCATTAGGTATTTTTCAAGTAATTTAGTTGATAAACGAGTATGTAGCATTTCAGAGAAAGAAGAAATTTTCCAAGATACAAATGCTTGAGTAACATTAGATAAAATCATTAAAGAAATTACAGCAATACCCAAAAAAACAATAAACTGTTGATTATTATCTGCACCACTAAATTGAAAAGCTAAAGCAAGGTACTTATTTTCATTAATCATTTCTGGCGATGTAACAACTGCTATAAAGGGCGCTATTGATGCTACTCCAATAACCTCTAGTAGACCCATAATTAATGTACCAAAAAAAATAAAAACTAATTTTATAGCTTCAGATTTGTTGAAAAGAGTTTTAATTTGATCAAGTAGTTTCATTAAAAAAAAATTAATAATTAATCGAATAGATCAAAATAATTAATGAAGATTAAAAAAATTTTGCATAGTCAACAACCTTATGATCATAAAATATTCAAGAAAATAGCTCCTCTAAAATAAATCCGTATTTACTTAAAGAAATTATTTCCTTATTAACCTCCAAAGGTTCTACGTTGGTCATATCAATAGTGCGCCCAGGATAACCTCCTGAGTTGCCATAACGAATCCAACTAATTAACCGCTCTCCCTCAAATTTAGGACCACAATGCAACCCTTCATTATTTGCACATGAAATAGTTCCCTGCCTTCCAGATGAATTTAAAAAATCTTCAGATTTTGAAAAAATTTTCTTGTAACGCTCATTTTGCTTATAGCCAGGAACTGAAGAATTTCTAAATAAATCAAATATTTCATCATCATTCATACCATTAATTTTATCCTTAGCAAACATTTCTTCTCCCGAAGAGAGCAACTTAGATGTAAGCTCAGGAGAAGGACGATGAGAACCTTTAATATATTTAGTTCCAGACTGATTTTTAAATGTATCAGTCCAATTTATCATGAAAGTGAGACTTAAATAATCATCAAAATCTCTATGATAATCTGCAAGCCATGGTTTTTCATCAGAGGGAAGCGTCCAGAAAGTATTTATAAATTCTATTTTAGGAACGCAGCCAAAATAAGATTGTGCAATTTCAATTATTACTGGATTGATAGCAAGATTTAGTAATTCAGTACAATTGAATTGAGTATTTTCGTCATACGTAATGTATTTAGGAAGGGGTTGTTTTTTTGCTTTCAAACTATTTAGTGACTCATAATATTTATCAGCAGTTCTTCCTCCATAAGCATGGCCAAAAACTGAAGGTTGGCTTGAAAAATAACTAATTACTTGATTACATTTTTCTGAAGGAATACTAAATTGGATGTCATTTAAATGACCATCTTTTTTAATACGCTCAACTAATTTATTATTATTTTTAATAGGCTCAGAGGTTAAACCCACTGATCTAATCAAACAATATGTTTTAGCTGCCAACATTCTAATAGAATGAGAATACCAGTATATCTTTTCTTTGGCATTTTTTGAAATAATAATAGATTCAATTTTATTTGCTATTTTTTCTTTATTTTTCTTCGAAATTGATATCAAATTAATTAGAGTAACAAATATACGTAAGATAAAAAGCTTGAAACGTATTGGATAAAAAAGCCTTATAGGTCGAGTCAAAACCTTGAGATTATTAAAAAAATTTTTAACAATTAATTGGTATTTCATTGTCTAAATGTTTGAACAATGCTTATAAAATTTAAACTCATTTCTTAAAGCTATAAAATTGAAATTTAATTATACATAAATTAGCTTTAGACTAATCAATGAACTATAAACTCTCAAACGCAATTTATATTAAAATCTACACTAATAAATAATTATTTGAAAAGTAAAAATGCTTTATAGTAATCTTGACTTCAATAATAAAACAATTTTAATAACTGGGGGTGCTGGCTTTATAGGGAGCAATTTAGCTTTTCATTTTCAAAAAAATTACCCTGATTCACGTATAGTTATATTTGACTGTTTTAGAAATGAAGATTTACTTAAGAATGGAAACTTACAAAGCTTTGGTCATTATAAGAACTTAATTGGCTTTTTTGGAGAGGTAATTTGTGGAAATATCAATAATAAAAATGATTTATTGCTTCTGAGTAATTATAAATTTGATTATATATTTCATCATGCTGCAATTTCTGATACTCGGGTCTATGATCAAGAAATTATTATGAAGACAAATGTTAACTCATTTTATGATTTACTCGAAATTGCTAAAACTAATAACTCTGTAATTGTTTATGCAAGTTCTGCTGCGACATATGGCTCTCTTCCTTCACCACAAACAGTTGGTAAAGAAAATCCTGAAAATCCCTATGGATATAGTAAATATCTTATGGATCAAATTGCAAACTTATACTCCAAAAAAAATCCAGGCCTAAAGATAGTTGGACTAAGATTTTTTAATGTTTATGGTCCAAAGGAATATTTTAAAGGCAAAACATCCTCAATGGTAATTCAACTTGGCCATCAAATTTTAGATGGTAAATCGCCCCGCTTATTTGAAAATTCAGGACAAATATCACGTGATTTTATTTTCATAGATGATGTTATTCAAGCAAATATTAAAGCCTGCACTTCTTCTTTAAATGGCACCTATAACGTGGGAACAGGAATCTGTAGAAATTTTCAAGAAATTGCGGATATTTTACAAAAAGAATTAGGAACTGATTTAGGAACTGATTTCTTTCCTAATCCCTATAGAGGCTATCAAATGCATACTCAAGCTGATATCTCACCTTCTAAAAAATATCTGGACTTTAATCCGATATTTTCTTTAGAAGAAGGTATTAAGACTTATATCCCAGAAATTAAGCGCTTACATGGTGAAAGTATTTTATGATTGATATTCATACTAAAACTCCAAAAATATTGGTTATTGGTGATTTGATGATAGATCAATATCTTTGGGGAAACTCTGATCGAATTTCACCTGAAGCCCCTGTTCAAGTAATTAATATTAATAATGAAAGTGCATCACTCGGTGGTGCAGGAAATGTCATTAACAACCTTAAAGCATTAGGTGCAAATGCTGATATTATCAGTGTAATTGGTAATTGTGAAGTGTCTATTAAACTAAGACAACTGTTAAAAGATACGAAGATAAGTACCAAATATTTAATTACTGAAAATAATCGAATTACTTCAAAAAAAAGTAGGATTATTGCATCACAACAACAAGTTATTCGTTTTGATAGAGAAAATACTGAAGAGATAAGCCTCAAATCCCAAGATCAAATCTTAGAAACTTTAAAAAAAATTATTGAAAATTATGAAATCATTTTATTATCTGACTATGGTAAAGGAGTATTAACTAGTAATTTAACATGCTCTTTAATTAATATTGCTAATAAAAAAAATAAAAAAGTGCTTGTTGACCCTAAAGGGAAAGACTTCTCAAAATATAGAGGCGCTTATCTACTGACTCCCAACAAAAAAGAAGCAAGTGAGGTAACTAAAATTAACATTAAAGATGATTTAAGCCTAACTTCTTCATTAATTCAACTGAAGTCAGAATATAACTTAGATATATCATTAATAACTTTAAGTGAAAATGGAATAGCAATCTATGATGGTAAATTAAGCATTCATCCTACTACATCTAAAGAAGTATATGATGTTACTGGAGCTGGTGATACAGTCCTCGCAACTCTTGGCCTTGCTTTAGCATGCGAACATGATATTAATGAATCAATTAAGTTTGCTAATCTTGCGGCTGGTGTAGTTGTTGGAAAAATTGGAAGTGCTACAGCCACTATCAACGAAATTATTGATTATGAATCTAGTCTTAATAAATCCTCTAGTGAAGCCCACATCAAAACACAAGATGAAATTTCAGTCATCAGTAAGGAGCTAAGGCAAAAAGGAAAAAAAATTGTATTTACAAATGGATGTTTTGATTTACTTCATACTGGCCATGTTAGATACTTAGAGACTGCCAAAAGCTTTGGTGATATATTAATACTTGGATTAAATTCTGATAAATCAGTTAAAGAGTTAAAAGGAACTGGAAGACCTATAAACACTCAAATAGATAGAGCATACATACTTGCAGCTCTAGAAGCAGTTGACTACGTAGTCATTTTTGAAGAAGATACGCCTTACAATTTAATTAGCTCCATCAAACCTGATACCTTAGTAAAGGGTGGAGACTATAAAAATAAGGACGTAGTTGGCCAAAATATTGTTAATGAATTGAAGTTAGTCGAATTTATTGATGGAAAAAGCACCACTCAAACTATATCAAAGATTCAGGAAAGAAAATAATATGAAATCAATAATTAAGAATGAATTTAGAGAACATCTTAAGGTTAGTGAAATAGCTATGGAGTCAATTATTGAATCTATCGATAAAGCTGCAAAGCTTTGCATAACGAGCCTTAAAAATGGTAATAAAATATTAATATTTGGAAATGGTGGAAGTGCCGCCGACTCTCAACATATTGCTGCTGAAATAGTTGGGAGGTACAAAGTGGAGCGCAAAGGATTGCCCGCTATTGCACTAACTACAGATAGTTCAGTTTTAACTGCTATTGGAAATGACTTTGGTTATTTGCATCTATTTGACCGACAAGTAGAGGCTTTGGCTAATGAAGGAGATGTCCTTATCGGAATTAGTACTGGTGGGACGAGTCAAAATGTAGTAAGCGCAATGAAACTTGCTAATAATATTGGATGTAATGCTATCGGTTTTAGTGGTAAAGGTGGAGGAGATTTAAATTCCTTATGTGACGTTAATATTGTAGTCCCTTCAGATGATGTTCCAAGAATCCAAGAAATGCATATCTTTATTGGGCACACAATTTGCCACTTAATAGATGCAGCATTTGGAAATTAATTAATTGATTCAACCGCTTCTAAAACATCTGAAGCCTCTATAAGCTTCATACAATTGTGATGATTAAGGGGACAAGATCTTTTCATACAAGGCTGGCATTCTAGATTTTTTTTAACAATAATACTTTTTTCCAATTTCCATTGAGAAGTTTCATTAGAATTTGTAGGGCCAAATATGGCAACTGTAGGAATTTGGAAGCTAGCCGCAAGATGCATTGGCCCACTATCAGTTGTAAGAAACAAATCTAAACTAGAAATTCTACTTATTAACTCTTCTATAGTAGTTTTTCCAGCGAGGTTATTGCAATTTTTTACTCCTTTTTCAATCAATAAATTTTCAATATCTAAAGCCAAATTAACCTCATCTTTGCCTCCAAAAATTAATATGTCATAATTTGATGAAAGCTCTTCTGCAACTTCAGCAAACTTTTTAGATTGCCAGCGCTTAGCATCTCCATAAGAAGCTCCAGGATTAATACCTATAACTTTTCTTTCATTATTAATTAATAATTGCTTATTTTGATAAACAGTTAGTTTTTTTGCAGGAAAGTTTTGACTGATACAATCATTTATAAAGTTATTGTATTTCTCAACTTGGTGTTTACCCTGATACTTATATTTTGAAAATTGATATTTTTGATTACTATTAATTAGTAATTTAAAAATTTTTGAACGAAATGAACCTCTAAATGAGAAAAATTCCTCAAATTTACCTATTGTTTTTGCAAGCTGATAAATTGAAAAATAACTCTTATTGATAATAAATGTTTTATTAAGTTTGGGGTGATTTACAAATACTTCAACTGAAGTTACAGAGCCTATAAAAGTAATTTCAGCATCTTTGTAATGATTACTTAAATTTTCTATAGCAGAAGTTGCCATTACAGCATCGCCAAGCCATGTTGGAAGTTCAATTAGAATTTTCATTAAACCAATTTATAATGTTTTTTACTCAATTCAAGATTGAAAAATTTTTCAATTTTTATCATCATACGATGTTTTTTTTGCTTTCTAGTTAGTTGATAAGTTTGATCTACTTGAAATAAGCCATTGGCGCCTTTAAGCCAATCTCTAACTACCTCAGGATGTGTGCCTTTAAACTCCTTAAGAATTAAACCATCCATTTGGGAATAATCAATGGAAACTGGAGCATCGCCCCAATATTTCTGAACCTTACTGGTCTTTAAATTCATCTGCTCTTCACTTCTAACCCAGCCATAATGATAACAAGTTGCTCCTGTATGCTTTGATTTTGGATATCTTCCTTTTTTATTTGAGTCTAAAACAAGCCAAAAAAGTCCATCAGGCGCATATGTCCTAATAGAATTCTTAATAATTCTAGCTTCTGATCTATACCAACCAGGAGAATCAAGTACACTATTTCTATTACCATAAAAGTGATAATAATCAAAAACTAATGCCTCAACATTAGAGTCATTTAAATGTATTTGCATTGAGCTTTTTATTTTTTTTAATTCACTTTCATGATAAACCTCATCACCTTCAATATAGAAAGCCCAATCACCGGTACAATTAAATTGTGCAATCATTTTTTGTTGACCATAAACATAGCCTCTATCTTTCATTTCATCATTCCAAGTAGACTCAATAATACGAATTTTATTACTTTTGATAGATTTAATAAGCTGCAATGTATTATCTTCACTATTTCCTACATTCACAACAAATTCATCCACAATTGGTAAAACTGACTGTATTGATTGTAAAAATGGATATCCTAGTATTTGACCATTCTTAATAAATGTGAATGCACTAACCTTCATAGCTATACTAATTCCTTATTTACTAGAGAGCTTTTATCTTTTAAATCTCTTGCAAATTTAAATAATCTTAATTTTATTAAATATTTTAATCTTCTACTACTCATAATCTCCTTTTTTATTTAGGTTAATTAACTCAATACAATAATCTATTAATAAATCTATCGAAAAGCCAATTAAACTATCTTTTGATTTTGAAAAAACTGTTCTATTTAAAGTGCTAGTAGGCGCGAATAGTTGATAGCTTTCCTGATTTTTTTCATGTATGGTTACTACTGGAATGTTAAAAGCAGATGCAACATGGCTTATAGAAGTATCAGGAGAAATAATAAAATCCAATTGGCTTACAAGCGCTGCAACATCCAAAATTGTGTCTGTTTTGTAGCTAGCTGATATAAAGTCTAATTCTATTTTTGCAATTTTTTTTCTAATACTTTGAAATTTTTTTGGCGTTGATAAAATTATAATTTGTAAATTATCAAAATGCCTATGCAAACCCTTACATATTTCATTTAACTCAGAAAAACCTATTTTTTTGCTCTTAATTGCACCCTCAAGATTGATACCAATTAGTATTTTTGAGTGATAATATTCAACGAATTTTTTGGCTTGCTTTCTTTGGATATTAGTAATAAATAAATCATAGTTTTTAGATTTTGGCTCAACAACACCCATTGGTTTAATTGTTTCAAGCAATATATCGCGAAAATGTTTTTGATATCCCCTCTCTGTATAATTGTCATACAAAGATAATTCATTACCATTAACTCCATATCTACCATTTTTCTTCACAGAAATTACTTTTTTAGGTTTAATAATTATTAGTCGAAGAATTGCATGCGGTATTACTGAATGGTCAAATTCTACACATACATCAAACTTTTTTTTTCTCAGTTTGATTAGTGAAGGAAGGTCTTTAAAGAAGTTATTTTTATGATTGACGTAAATGTGATTAACATATGGATTATTCAATAAAACTTCTTTGTTAGATTTACTTGCTAAAACAGAAATACTTATATGTGGATTTGCAAGTTTTAATTCTCTGAATACTGGAGTACTGATAATCATATCGCCTATTCGATCATAACGAAAAAATAATACTGTACTAGTATTTTTTAAATCAAAGTCTATTGACTTTTTTTGTGTTAAAAGTCTAAGCAAATATGCTTTTATTTTCATATTTAAAAGCATTTACATGTAGCGATCAATACCATAATTACACCATACTAATTCTTTGTGAATTGCATCTTTCAATATGTGGTTGTTAGCTTTGGCACTTTCTTGGCTATTAACAACCCTTTCATTATGAAATAAATGGTACTGAATTCCAGAAAATTTTAAATGCTTTTTTTCAACCCCAGCGTTAAATAATCTTTGAACAAACTCACTATCCTCTCTTCCCCATGAAGTAATCTCTTCATTAAAACCATTCACTTTTAAAATATCTTCTTTAAATATTGAAAAATTACATCCACGGATTCTCTTGAGTTTTCTTGATTTAAAAAAAATCATCACAAATGTTAGAAGCGGAATTCTAATCATATTTAATTTATTTTTCGAATGATTTGAAAAAAATTTAGGTCTATTAAATACTTTCCTCTTAAAAATGTTATCAGTAAATTTTTCTTGAAGAAGTGCTCTACTTCCTTGGATATAAATACCCTTTTGAGAATAGCTTTTGTGATCTTTAATAAAGTCTTTATGAAGAACTGTATCGCCATCAATTACTACTATGTAATCATATTTTGATTTGGCGATTGCTCGATTTCTAGAATGAGGTATTCTACATCCAGAATCTTTTTGCCAAGAATGTACAACAGAAACAAGCGAATCTTTCTTGAACGCCTCAATTACTCGTAATGTTGCATTTCCACTGCCATCGTCTGCAATAATAATTTCGTTTGGCATGACTGATTGCGAAGAAACGCTCTTTAAAACTAAATTTAATGCTTCAGGCCAATTATATGTACAGATAATTAAACTACACTTCATTAAAATACTCAAATAATGACTAATGACTTAAATTATACATGTAGCGAGTATGATCAAGTTTTCATAACTATTATTAAGAATTATTATCTAAATAAAAATAATTCTGTAACATTTGTATTTTTTAGAAATAATCATGTTTTTTAGATTATCTATACTATTTAATTTTTGTTATGAGCTTATCTATTTATATTATTGCATTTAACGAAGAAGATAAAATTGGTGAATGCATAAAAAGTGCACTCTGGGCAGATGAGATTATTGTTGCAGACTCATATAGCACTGATAAAACTGCTGAAATTGCGCAAAATCTTGGAGCAAAAGTAGTCAATATCCCATTTAATGGCTTTGGAAATTTAAGGAATCAAGCTATCTCACATTGCAACAATGAATGGATTTTTAGCCTTGATTCAGATGAAAGATGCACAATTGAGGTTAAAGATGAAATTTTATCCCTAATCAAAACAACGACTTTAGACATTTATCGAATTCCAAGAAGAAATTTTTTTATGGGCAGATGGATCAAATACTCTGGATGGTATCCTAATTATAGACAGCCTCAACTTTTTAGAAATGGAATGATGGAATATTCTTTAGATGAGGTTCATGAAGGCTTCATAAGTCACAGTAATAAAAGAATTGGAGTATTGAAAAACGATATTTGGCAGGTGCCATTTAAAAATGTTGAAGAACTTCTCCATAAAACTAACCGTTACTCAACTCTTGGAGTGGAAAAACTTATAAATAAAGGTCAAAAAAGTGGATTTTTCATTGCTCTTTTTCACGGCTTATGGTCTTTTTTAAAGCATTACATTTTTAAACTGGGATTTTTAGATGGTGGACCTGGATTTGTTATAGCTCTTGGAAATTTTGAAGGAACTTTCTACCGATATATTAAATTATTAGAAGTAGAAAAAAACTGGAAATCATCAATAAATTCAGAAAAAAAAATTCAAAAATGATTATTCCCGTAATTTTATCCGGCGGAAGTGGAACTAGATTGTGGCCCCTTTCAAGAAGTGAACATCCAAAACAATTTATTAATCTAGCAGATGATTCAACCCTTTTTCAAGATACTATTAAGCGCCTGCCAACAAATATTGAGAAGCCTTTAATAATATGCAATGAAGAACATCGCTTTCTCGCAGCTGAACAACTTCGTCAAATAAATGTTAAATCTAATGGAATTATTCTCGAACCAGTAGGAAAAAATACTGCTCCTGCAATCGCTTTAGCAGCATTAAAATTAAGTAATAATTTTGATGATCCTTTATTATTAGTATTATCAGCTGACCACATAATTCAAGATACTCGTGCTTTCCACGAGTCGATTAATATTGCAAAACCACTTGCAATGGATAGTAAACTGGTTGCCTTTGGCATTGTTCCAAATAGAGCTGAGACTGGTTATGGCTATATAGAGATTGATTCTAGTAAATCTGGTGATTATTTTAAAATTGAATCATTTAAAGAAAAGCCAAATAAAAAAGATTCAGAGTGTTATCTAGATTCAGGAAATTATTTATGGAATAGTGGAATGTTTATGTTTAAATGTTCAGTCTACCTTTCAGAATTAGAAAAATTCGAGCCGAATATTTTTAAAACCTGCAGTAAATCAATTATGAATGAATTCAAAGATATTGACTTTATTCGATTAAATAATAAAGAATTTAATAAATGTACTAGCATATCTATTGACTATGCTGTTATGGAAAAAACTGAAAAAAGTGTTGTAATTCCTCTTGATGCTAATTGGAGTGACATTGGCTCATGGGAGGCTTTATCTAATTCTAAAGAGAAGGATATAAATGGTAATGTCGTGCAAGGTGATGTTTTACTTGATAATGTAAAAAATACTTTTGCACTTAGTTCCAATAGATTAATTGCAGCAGCAAGTGTTTCGAATTTAATTATTGTCGATACTCAAGATGCATTATTAGTTACTAGTAAAGATAATTCTCAAAATATTGAAAACATCGTAAAACATCTTAAAAAAAATAATCGTCCAGAATTCAATAATCACAGAAAAGTCTTTAGGCCATGGGGTTACTACGATTGTATAGATTTTGACACTGGGTTTAAAGTCAAAAGAATTCTTGTAAACCCCGGAGCAAAATTATCTCTTCAAAAACACAAATATCGTGCTGAACATTGGGTTGTTGTCAAAGGAATAGCTCGAATTACAATCAAGGACAAAGTTTTTGATATAAATGCTAATAAATCAACATACATCCCCAAGGGTGAAATTCACCGAATTGAAAATACTAAAAAAATACCTCTTGAAATTATTGAAATACAAACTGGAAGTTATTTAGGTGAAGATGATATTATTAGACTTGAAGATGACTATCAAAGGACCTAGTGGCTTCTTGATACTTCTCTAGTATATTTTCTACTGAAATATTATTTACATCAAGTGTATCATAAATTGGGAAAGAATTATTTGACTCTGTTAACTGCATTTCTTGATTTAACTTTGCTAATAGTACAACAGAAGAAACTCCAAAAGCATTTGCTACATGCATAAGACCTCCATCACAACAAATTACTAATTTAGATTTACTAATTAACTCCGCAGTCTGATTAAAAGTAAATTTAGAAACATAATTTAATACTTGATTACTTAAATACTTATTTTTTATAAGGTTTGCAGAAATTATGCCATTATCAGATCCAATAAGCACTATGTTCATCATCTGATCTAACCTAATTAATTGTTTTATTACTTTATCCCAACTATTGAAAGTTCTATAACTCCATCCACCCCCAATTACGATTGCTACGAAACTATCAGGAAGTTTAAGATTTGAAATTACTTGCTGATCTTTCTCAGATATAAAAATTGATGGTTTCGCAATTTTATTTAAATAACTTTCTTTAATCTCATAACCTAATAAATTATTCATTTGATGAAAGCTAAACAAAACTCTATTAACTTCAGGCCCATTATAGTAGCCAAACATTCCTACGAAAGGAGTTGAAGATGCTAGTTTTGACTTAATATAAACACTCCTTGTACTATAAGAATCCAAGATCACTAGGTCATATTTTTTATTGCCAATTTCACTTAATTCTGAAAATATTGACGAAAAAAAATAGTCCTGTAGATAAATTGATGCATTTTTTTTATCAGTGAAAAGATCTATATTTCTGTTAGCTAGCATCTCTCTACTAGATAGGTCCATTAGGCTATCACCCAAACTAGGTGCAGAAATATTAATCCAAAGTATATTTTGATGATGAGGCAAAATATTAAAAGCCTCCAGTAGAGTTTGTCTTTTATACTTTAAATACAAATATCGCTTTATAAACTTAACTCGAGGCTTAATGAAAGAACTTTTCTTAATGAATCTTTCACTTGAATTTGGAATCTCAAACTTAAATGGGAGAGTAAATATTTTTTCAAATTCGAATGCTTTCATGCCATTTGCCTACAACATCAGAAATTAACATAGGATTTATTTTATCAAGGCAATCACTGTTTTTAAAGTCATTATTACATCCTGCTTTTCCACATGCTACGCAAGGCATATCAGCCTGAAAAATTGTTACATTCCCATAGGATTGAATTGGCTGATTTATTTTAGTAGCTTTTTGCAATTGATTTGACCATGGAGACCACATTTTCAAATTAGTAGGGCCATATATTGCAAAAATTCGCTTGTTTTGAGATGCAGCAATATGCATGTTTAATGTGTCCATGCCTACATAACACAGTGACAATTGACTTAACTCAATATATTCTTCAAGCGAAGTTTCTCCTATAAAATCATGTAGATTGGGTAAATCTGGTAGTTCATTTTTTATCTCTAAATCGATAGAGTTACTTCCTCCAGTAACTATTATTGAAACTCCTAATTCATTCAAATTAAATAGGAGTTTATCTCTTAATTTTTTAGGATACGTCTTGTAACGATATTGTGTAGAAGCATGAAATATCAAAAAATCTTTTATGTTTTTAGACTCTAATCTATTTTTAATTTTAATTTTAACTTTGTTAGAGACCTCAATAGGATATTGTATTTTTTCAAAATCAATTTTTAATAAATTCAATGGCTCAAGGTTATTAATTAAGATGTGTTGAAGGTTATCAAAGTAATAGTAATGAGTTAAAAGTATTTTTTTCCACCATGATTTCCTAGAAACCCTCTCCACAGCACTTATTGATTTTTTTCCTAACATCAATGCATATATTACACTTCTGTCACTAGAAGTAAGATTAATGCTTAAATCATATTGTTTAAATAATTTCACTACAATATTTTTTTCTTGATTCCACTTACTCTTCTCTTTTTTATTGTATGAGAAAACGTGAATTTTTGTAACAAAGGGGATTAGCTTAGCAATTGAAATAGTATCATCATTAACCAAGAGATCAATTCGGGGATTATCATAATTTTCATGAAGTGACTTAATTAAGGATGAACTTAAAAAAACATCCCCATTGGATCTTTGAATAATTATTAGGATTTTTTTAGTTTTTTTCAAAATCTTTATACAAAAATGAACTAAAAAATATGTACATTAAGGTCGTGTAATGACCTAATAGATATGAGTCACTGATCATCAAAACTAAAAACATTATCGGCAAAGTCAATCCAACATCTCGAAAAAATTTATTTGATGAATTAAAAGAAAGCTTAATTTGAAAATAAAAAATAGTTAACATTGAAATAAGTCCAATTAAACCAGTCTGTGCTAAAACCAAAATATACATATTATGGGGGTTGGTTGTGTTTGGTAACTCTGGTGAATTAACTTGATTAATTCTTTTATACTCAAGAGGATAATCTCCTGTACCCACACCAAATAATAAATTTTGGTTAATTAATTCTAATGAGTTACGTGCGAAATTAACTCTTAAACCAACAGAAGAATGGAATGTATTAGCAATATTTGCAAGGGTTAAAACATCATTGACTGCTGAATTAACTCTGCTAGAGAAAAGCTCACTAGTTTGGTATGCAGTAATGAATATTGAGGGGATAATGAATAGAATAATTAAGAGTGATTTAATTCTTTGTTTAGGAAAAACTTGAATAATTAATATTCCAATAACAACAAAAAAAGCCACTTGGCCTGCTCTCCCTCCAGTAATAAACATATTCATTGACATACTTAATGCAAAGAAACTATAAATAGAAAAGATTAAATTGGTTAATTTTTTATTAAAAAATATTTCATG
Source organism: uncultured Gammaproteobacteria bacterium (assembly GCA_902512035.1). Taxonomy (GTDB): domain Bacteria; phylum Pseudomonadota; class Gammaproteobacteria; order PS1; family Pseudothioglobaceae; genus Pseudothioglobus. The sequence goes on along the minus strand of CABXHG010000001.1, from coordinate 125,406 downwards.
AAGAACTAAATAAATTGCAAATGCCAGTATTGGGTTATATGAAATATGACTCATGAATGGCGTAGGATTTTCAACTGAAGCATATTTAAAAGGTTCTAAAACTTCAAACCAGATGAGATAAGAAAAGACTTCAGTAATTGCAATTGCAGTTAAAAATGAATAAATATAATAACGAATAAATTCTTTTCTTACTAATGAAAAAAGAATTGGAAATAATGCTAGAAAATACCACATTTTATGTACCATGTGCATCCCCCAGCTAAAATCATCCGTCCATAACAATCCTAAGACATGAATGCCAAAAAATAGTATTGATACTAGAAGTAATTTATTATTAATAATTTGATCTAATTTTGATTTATACTTTCCTGAAAAAAGCCAAATAATGCAAATTAATACAATTATTAAATTAGCTCCAAAGACAGTTAAAGGAATTAAAAATGCTAAAGTAATTAATAAAAATTGGTATATTTTATCTATATTAAAATATGTAAACATTTAGAGACATTAGATTTAATCTATTCAACAAATAATATTAATTATACTCAGCATAATTTATGACTATTAAAACTATTTTTCTTGATCGAGATGGTGTTATCAATAAAGAAATAAATTATTTATATAGAATAGAAGATTTTGAGTTTATTAATGGAGTTTTTGAGGCTTGTAAATATCTAATAAATCTTAAATATAAAATTATTATTGTAACAAATCAATCTGGAATTTCTCGACAACTCTACACAGAAAATGATTATAAAATTGTAACAAATTGGATGTTAAGCCAATTTAAAAAAAATGGGATAAATATCTTAGACGTGTTTCACTGTCCACACCTACCTGAATCAAATTGTAATTGTAGAAAACCAAAACCTGGAATGCTTATTGATGCCGAACTTAAGCACAACATTGATATGAAGAATTCTTGGCTCATTGGTGATAAAGAAGTTGATATTTCTGCTGCTAATAATGCAAATATTAATAATACTATTCTTGTTAGAAGTGGCCATAAAATTAATGAATTCGATTCTAATGCAAGCTATTTTATTGACTCAATTAAACAAGCAAGGCAAGTAATAATTAACTAATAACTTATTATGGATTCAAAATCTGTTGAGCAGCATTTAAGATTTCTTCAACTTTAATATCCCTTATAGAGAAATCATTTTTGTCTATCTTGTTTGGGTTAACCTTAGATTTTGATTCAATAATTAGATTTTTTTCTGAAGCTAAAGTGTTTCTATAACCTGGTGTTGAGCCAAATAGAGTAATTGAAGGAATATTTAACGCCCACGCAAGATGAGTTGGGCCAGTATCAGCACCTATAACAAGGTCAACACGACCAATTAAAGAAATTAAAATATCCAAGGATAACTTATTCGACACATTTACTTTAGGAGAAATTACTTTAATCTCATTTGCAATATTTTTTTCATCTTTATTGCCCCAAATAATAATAAAATTGGCATCCAACATTTTGGTTAATTTAGCCAATTTAGCGCTTGGATAAATTTTTGAAGAATGAGATGCGCCAGTTATTATGACAACATTTTTTTTTGAATTTGAAATATCTGAGCTTTCGTACTTTCGACTAGAAAATATATAAGGCAACTTACTTTCAAGTTGTTCTATGAGAAAAGGCATTTTTATAGCAAATTCCAAAAGCCTCAAATTTCTCTTGATTATATTTTCTGAATATCCTATATTAAAAGTTTTATTGTAAAGAAATGATGCTAATCCTTCTCTTGCAGAAAATTTGTCAAACCCTACAATTGATTTAGATGGAATGACTTTTGAGACTACAGCAGACTTGATTAAACCTTGCATATCAATTACTAAATCATAAGGAGCTAATTTTTTAAGTTTTTGTAAATCACGATTAAATAAGCTTAATGATTTTTTATATTTAGCTTTTTTAAGATTTATAGTATGAATTTCGTTGATATCTGGATTAAATTCTAGAACCTCTTTAAATCTCTCTTCAACTATCCAATCTATTGAAATATTATGATTAAACTTCTTTATAAACTGCAAAACAACCATTGCATAAACTATATCTCCTAAAGCAGAAAGTTTTACTATAGCTATTCTCATAGAAAACTATTTTACAACGTCATTCACTTTTTACGTGCCTCATATTAATTTAGACTTTTAATGATATAATTTAGGTACCTTAAACTATCATCATTATTGATACTAATGGACTCTGAAAAGACTTCTGAAAAGACCACTAATTTTATACGTAATGTCATTGACGAGGATATTTCAAAAGGAAAACATAAAACTGTAATAACCCGTTTCCCTCCAGAGCCGAATGGTTATTTACATATTGGCCACGCAAAATCAATATGCCTTAACTTTGGAACTGCATCAGATTATCATGGATATTGCAATTTAAGATTTGATGATACAAACCCATTAAAAGAAGACATTGAGTATGTAAACTCAATAAAAAAAGATGTTAAATGGCTGGGCTTTAGCTGGGACAAAGAAGTTAAATTTAGCTCTAATTATTTTGATATATTCTATAACTGCGCTATTGAACTAATAAAAAAAGATTTAGCATATATCTGCTTTTTAAGTCCTGAAAAAGCTCGAGAATATAGAGGAACTCTTAAAAAACCAGGCAAAGATAGTCCATATAGAAATTCAACTGCTGAAGAAAACTTAATTCTTTTTGAAAAAATGAAATCAGGTGAATTTACTGAAGGTGAGTGCGTTCTTAGAGCAAAAATTGATATGGCATCAAGTTTCATGTGCATGCGAGATCCAACTCTATATCGCATTCGCTTTGAAAATCACCATCAGACTAATGATAATTGGTGCATCTATCCAATGTATGACTTTGCTCACTGCCTAGGAGATGCAATTGAAGGTGTAACTCACTCCATCTGTACTCTAGAATTTCAAGATAATCGAAGAATTTATGATTGGACTTTGGAAAATTTAGAGGCCTTTAATAAGCCAAATAGACCTCATCAATATGAATTTTCTAGATTGAATCTTGAATACGCAACCACTTCCAAAAGAAAATTAAAGCTTTTAGTTGACAATAAAGATGTTTCAGGTTGGAATGATCCAAGAATGCCTACAATTTCTGGTCTTCGCAGAAGAGGATATACTCCTGCAGCTATTAGAGATTTCTCTGAAAGAATTGGTGTTTCAAAAGTTAATAGTCTTACTGATATTTCAATATTAGAATCTTCAATCAGGGATGACTTAAATACCAATGCTCCAAGATCCATGGCTGTAATTAATCCAGTAAAGTTAATAATTGAAAACTACCCTGATGGAAAAATGGAGTCAATTAATGCTCCTATACATCCTCAAAATAAAGAAATGGGTGATAGAGAAATATTTTTTAGTAAAGAAATATATATAGATAAGGCAGACTTTGAAGAGGTGGCCCCCAATAACAAATATAAGAGATTATCTATAGATAAAGAAGTTAGACTCAGAAATGCATACGTTATTAAAGCAACTCATGTTGATAAAGATAAGAAGGGAAATATAACAACTATTTATTGCAATTATGATCCGGATACTTTGAGCAAAAATCCAACTGATGGCAGAAAAATCAAGGGAGTAATTCACTTTGTTGAATCAAGTGAAGCAATCCAAGCTAAATTCAATATTTATGATCGACTATTCATAGAGCCAAATCCCTCCAAATTTGATGATATGTCATCAATAATTAACCCAAATTCCCTAATTATTAAAAATGGTTTTGTTGAGCCTTGCATTAAAGACGCTGAAATAGAGAAGGCATATCAATTTGAAAGAGAAGGTTATTTCTGCAGGGATAGTGAAGAAAAGGAATTAGTATTTAACAAAACAGTTGGACTGAGAGATACTTGGGCTCAATAGTCTATATTTTTTAGCCAATTGGATAGTTGCGTAACTTCGGAATATCTTGTTAAATCAATTTGAAGAGGTGTAACAGATACGAAATTGTTTGAAATTGCATGGAAATCTGTTCCCTCCCCATTATCAGCTTCTTTACCATTTTCACCTATCCAATATAAAGATGGATCTTTTGAATCTTGAATGCTAGGCTCAGATTTATGACGATTCCCTAAGCGCGTACTTTTGATTCCCTTAATTTCATGCATTGGAATATCAGGCACATTAACATTAATAATAGTATTGTATGACAGTGGGGCTTTAGCAATTTCAGCAACGAGAAGTTTAGCAATATTTCCAGCAGTCTCAAAATGATCACATTCAAAGCTAGCCAATGATATTGCAATTGAAGGAAGCCCTAAAAATCTGCCTTCAATTGCCCCCGCTACAGTTCCAGAATAAATTACATCATCGCCCAGATTTGCTCCAAAATTAATTCCAGTAACAACTAAATCAATTGACTCTTTAAGAAAACCACATAAAGCTAGATGAACACAATCACTTGGGGTAGCATCAATCGCGTAAACATTTTTATCGATTTGAATTGGTTTTAAAGGCTTTCCTAAAGTCAATGAACTACTAGCAGCTGACTTATTTTCACTAGGAGCAACAACAATTACCTCTGAAATTTCACTAAGAGATTTTGCAAGCTGAATAATTCCATCAGCCTTGTAGCCGTCATCGTTACTTATAAGAATTCTCATTTAAGAGATATTTAGGGTAATTTTATCTTTCTTAACATTAACCTTAACAATTCCGCCAGCGCTTAGCTTGCCAAAGAGAAGCTCATCAGCAAGTGGTTTGCGAATTTCTTTTTCAATTAACCTAAACATTGGTCGAGCTCCCATTTTTGAATCATAGCCATTTTCTGCAAACCACTTTCGAGCATTTTCTGAAACAATTAATGAAACATTTTTTTGCTCTAGGGTATCTTCAAGCTCAAAAATAAATTTGTTTACAACATAAACCACAACATCTTCACTTAATGAATTGAAGTAAATAATTTCTGAGAGTCTATTTCTAAATTCAGGAGTAAAGGTCTTATTAAGCTCTCCTTCGTAGTCAAAGGAGTGATCCTGCTCATTGAAACCTATGGATGCCCTCTGAACACTTTGAGCTCCAACATTAGAAGTCATTACAAGTATCACGTTACGAAAGTCTACCTCTCGTCCATTTGCATCAGTCAGAAGCCCATGATCCATCACTTGAAGAAGTAGATTAAATATATCAGGATGTGCCTTTTCAATCTCATCAAGTAAAAGAACGGCATAAGGATTGCTATTAACTGCTTCGGTTAAAAGTCCTCCTTCATCATATCCAACATAACCTGGAGGAGAGCCTATTAGTTTAGATATTGAATGTCTTTCCATGTATTCAGACATATCGAAACGCAACAACTTAACGCCCATAATTCTGGATAGCTGCTTACAAATCTCAGTTTTTCCAACACCGGTTGGTCCGGCAAATAAAAATGAACCCATTGGCTGTTCAACAGGTGAGAGTCCAGATCGAGAGAGTTTAATGGCAGTTGATAATGAGTCAACTGCGTTATCTTGGCCAAAAACGCCTAGTTTTAAATCATTCTCAAGATTTTTAAGTTGGGACTTATCATCACTATTAACTTGTTTTGATGGGATTCTAGCGAGTTTAGCAACAATATTCTCAATATCAGAAACCCCAATATTAATCTTGCGTTTTGATTTAGGCAGAATCTGCTGAAGTGCGCCAACTTCATCCATTACATCGATTGCCTTATCTGGAAGGCGCCTATCTCCAATATGTCGATGAGTTAGTTCAGCAGCAGAAACAAGAGCTGCTGATGAAAATTTAACTTTATGATGTATTTGATAATACTTTTTTAAACCATGGAGAATCTTAATGGTATCTTCAACAGAAGGCTCATCTATATCAATTTTCTGGAAACGTCTTGCAAGTGCATGATCTTTTTCAAACACTTTTCTAAATTCTTCATAAGTAGTAGAGCCAATGCACTTTAAAGAACCATCAGCTAAAGCTGGCTTTAGAAGATTAGAAGCATCTAAAGAGCCTCCAGAAACACTTCCAGCACCAATTAATGTATGAATTTCATCAATGAAAAGTACGGCGTTTTTATCTTTTTCTAAATCAGTTAAAACAGATTTAAGGCGTTTTTCAAAATCTCCCCTGTATTTTGTACCTGCAATTAGAACACCAACATCTAATGAATATATAGTAGCTTTTTTCAATACATCTGGAACCTGACCATCAACTATTTTTTTAGCAAGACCTTGCGCAATCGCAGTTTTTCCAACGCCAGCCTGACCAACAAATAATGGATTATTTTTTCGACGCCTAGATAAAACCTGAACTGTTCTCAGAACTTCCTCTTCTCTTCCTAGAAGAGGATCAATCTCACCTAACCTAGCCTTCTCACATAGGTTGCTTGTGAAAGAATCGAGAGAAGAAGGTTTTGACGGTTTTTCACCATCAACTTTTTTGGTCTCTTCCAAAGGAGTGTCAGCTAATTGAGATGAAATTCCTTCCATAACATCAAGCCTAGAGATATTATTAAGCTTAAGCATGTAAACAGCATGAGACTCTTTTTCAGAAAAAATACTGACAAAAACATTCATAGCATTAACAGAATTTTTCTGTGCTGATTGAGCTTGATAAACACTTCGCTGCAAAACTCTTTGAAAACCTACAGTTGGAACAATATCAATTTCTGCGTCTTCAGAGATAATTGGAGTGTGGGAATCGATATATTGCTCAAGTTCTGCTCTAAGCTCATCTATATTAACTCTCTTTCCTCTAAGAAAAGCAACCACATCATCCATATTTAGAAGTGCTAATAATAAATGCTCAACAGTAACAAATTCAAGGCGTCGATTTCTAGCCTCAGTCATTACCATATTAATTTCTTGTTGTAAACCCTGCTCAATCATAGAATATTATTATTTTTTAATCTCTAAGCTTAATTTTAACAGCTCTGAAAGGAATTTGATTCAAAAAAAAATTCAATTTATGTAGTAAATTATCATACTAAATTAATCTCAATCTACTCTCAAAGTCTTCACGATTATGATAGCCGCCACAAAGCTGACGATAGCCAGTTAAGGACGCACGCGCATGAAGAACTCTCCAGTTATCAAATGTTAAAACTGTGCCAGGTTCTAACATAAATTCAAATTGACGACTTTTGTCATTAGCTAGATTATGAAAAACCTTGTATGCCTCATAAAATTGATTCATTGAGTCATTATCAAGTCTAAAGGGCGCTCTGTCATGATTATTAAAGCTCACCTGAACCACCTCTTGCTGATCGTTAAGTCTAATCAAAGGCCTCTTAGCTTCTAAATATGTTTCTGTCTTAATATATCTTCCTGGAATATTTATTTTCGAAAGTATTTCAAAATAATCAGGATATTCAGCTCTTATTTTTTCAGCAATAGCAAGACCATCGACTAGTTGATTTTCACCGCCAACTGAATCTTTCTTTAAGCAGTGGAGAGTTTGAAGTCCAGGAGCGTCATGAACATAGGTTCCATCAGTATGAGGCTCAATTGCAAGAGAGGTAAAAGCTGTATCATCTGGATTTTCAAGTTTGTTATCCCAAACTGAAAAACCACCAAAAATAGAATTTCTCACATATGCAATCCTCTCCATAAGCTCTTTCGTGGCATCTGCTGTCGCTGATACTCCAGAAACCAAAACAAATCCATTTCTTTGAATATGCCTTAGCCATTGCTTTAAACCATCTTCACTCATGAAATCATTAAATGACATTTCTGGAAAATTTTTGATTTCGTTAGAAGAATTCCAGTAACTATCCCTAGCTAATGCTTGTGCACTTGGACGACCTGTTGATGCCAATGCTTCAAGCAACTCAAATGAAACACAGCTGTTTGATTTATCACTCCAATGAACTAAAATATTTTTTGTGTTTTGATCTAATATCGCATCAACTACTGAATTGTCTAACGTCTCACTAAATACATCAATTTGGCGCTGCTTTGAGTCTGGATGAAGATCATTTTCACTCTCACTATGATCTCTCAACCAAAGCCACGGGAAACAGCTAGATGAGCCATCATTCCAAAATATATTTAAACCATCATTCTCAGGCTTAATTGATTGAATTGACATAATAATATCTCCTAATAAAAATTAATTTAACTAAGAAATTACTTCCCTTAAAACTGACATTAATGGCTGGTCATTTTTGCGTGAATATTCTATGACCTGCGAAACTTTTGTTTGTGCAACATCATAAGAATATGTTCCACACACTGCCTCTCCATCGATATGTATTTTAAGCATAATTGCCTCAGCTGCTAAAAATTCTTTATTGAAAAAATTTCTGAGCACTTCTACAACAAAATCCATTGATGTATAGTCATCGTTTAACAAAAGCACATCGAACCGATTAGGAAGTTTGATTTTTTGTTTTGCTGTTTTTGACTCAACTTGTGACATAAAATTAATTTGTTGATTTTTTAATTAATAATAAAATTGCAATTATTATTACTAAAAGAGCAGGAATAAAAGAGCTAAGTAATGGGTTAAACTCAAAACTCAATGCCATTGCACTGCCAATTCTAGAGACTAATTCAAATGATAAACCTATAGCAACTCCAAAAAATATTTTTCTTCCAAGTGTCACATCTCGAGTCGACCCAAAAATAAATAGCATGGCTAGCAAAACCATAGCAATAAGTGATATAGGCTTAACAAGTCTTTTGTATAATTCCACTTCAAAGACTCCAGCCCTTAGTTTGTTTTCTGTCAAAAATTGTATTTGCTTGATAATTGTTAAAGTAGAGAGATCTTTAGGTTCTTTTTCAAGACTAGCAATCAAATCCTGATCAAAAGCAACACTTTTGTTATATACATTTCGTTCTTTTAGAAAAATATTTTCAAATTTATTTTTTGCATCAATTGAAAAAATATCTGTTTCATTAAGGCTAAGGGAATTTCCGTCAAAAGTGCCACTTTCCGAGTTAATGACTCTTTCAATCTGATTAGCTTTGTTTACTTCAATAACCGTAATTCCAGTAAATAAACTTCCATCAATATTATTTTCAACATTAATAAAATTATCTCCATCTCTAATCCAAAAGCCATCTTGATCGCCTGATAAGCTGCTTTGACCCAAAGCCTTAGATCTTTCACTTTCAGCATATTGAGTTAAAATTGGCGCCAAAGCCTCACCAATTAAAATCAATAAAAATACAAAAATCATTGCGTTTTTTACAGTAAGCCAAGTAATTCTCAATACTGATAAACCCGATACTCTAAATACAAGGAGCTGTCTAGTTGTTGCCATGTGTCCCATCCCTAGAATGCATCCAAGCAAGATTATTGCTGATGCTTGTTCATATACGACTTCAGGCACCTGAAATATAATGTATTTAAATGCTTCAAGAATTGTGTATTTAGCTATCCCAACTGAATTTAACTCATATAAAAAGTTAAAAAAACTATAAATACTAAGCCAAACTAACATAACAACTAATGTATAGGTTAGAAGTGTTTTAGCAATGTAGCGATCTTTAATTTTCATTAAAATAACAAACTATTGATAATTGAATTTCTAAAGCAAAATTCTTACTATGTCCAACATTCATCACCATAAGATTCTAATTCTTGATTTTGGCTCTCAATATACTCAATTAATAGCAAGAAGAGTTAGAGAAATTGGAGTTTATTGTGAATTATTGCCTTATGACGTTAATACTCATTTTATTAAAAATTTCAATCCTAGTGGCATTATTCTTTCTGGTGGTCCTGATACAGTTAGTGAAGAAAACTCTCCAAGGGCTCCAAAAACTGTATTTGAACTTCAAGTTCCGATTTTAGGAATTTGTTATGGAATGCAAACTATGGCTGTTCAACTTGGTGGTAAAGCAAGAAGTGCACAAAAAGCTGAGTTTGGTTTTGCACAAATTCGAGCAAGGAATCATTCTAAACTTTTATTTGATATTGAGGATGAAATTAATTCAGAAGGGCATAGTTTTTTAGATGTTTGGATGAGTCATGGCATTGAGGTGAATAAATTACCTCCTGACTTTGATCTTATTGCATCAAGTGATAACTGCCCTATTGCTGGCTTTGCAAATAAAAAGAAAAATTACTTTGGCCTTCAGTTTCATCCAGAAGTAACTCATACCAAACAAGGAACTAAGATTTTAGATAGATTCATTAGCGATATCTGCAAATGCGAAAAGAATTGGACTACAGACAATATTATTGACGACCTGCTGCAAAAAATTAAAAAACAAGTAGGTAAAAATAAAGTTTTGCTTGGTCTTTCAGGTGGAATCGACTCTTCTGTAGTTGCAGTACTTCTTCATAAAGCAATAGGAGAGAAACTTACATGTGTTTTTGTTGATAATGGATTATTGAGACTTAATGAGGGTGACGAAGTAATGAAGGCCTTCAAAGAGAATATGGGGGTTAGAGTAATTCGATCCAATGCCCAGCAGTACTTTTATAAAAAACTTTCTAATGAAAGTGATCCTGAGAATAAAAGAAAAATTATTGGAAATGCATTCATTGAAATATTTAATCAAGAAGCAAAAAAAATAAAAGATATTGGATTTTTAGCTCAAGGAACTATTTATCCTGATGTTATTGAATCAGCTGGAGCAGCCTCTGGAAAAGCAAAAGTAATAAAATCTCATCACAATGTTGGCGGCTTGCCAGAAAATTTGAAATTTGAATTAGTTGAGCCACTTAAAGAGCTCTTTAAAGATGAAGTAAGGTCAATTGGGGTAAAACTTGGATTACCTAAAAAAATGCTCTTTCGTCACCCCTTCCCAGGTCCGGGTTTAGGTGTAAGAATTTTAGGTCCTGTTAAAGAAGAATTTGCAGAAATTTTAAGACTTGCTGATAGTATTTTTATGGAAGAACTAAATAGCTATAACTTATATGATTCTGTGAGTCAAGCTTTTGCTGTGTTTCTACCAGTAAAATCCGTAGGTGTTACTGGTGATGAGAGAAGGTATGACTATGTAATTGCATTGAGAGCTGTAGAGACTGTAGATTTCATGACTGCAAGATGGGCAAGACTCCCTTATGGCTTCTTGGATCATGTATCAAATCGTATTATGAATGAAATTAATCGTGTTTCCAGAGTAGTCTATGATATATCAGGAAAGCCACCCTCTACCATTGAGTGGGAATAGTTTAAACCTTTTAAATGTTTGATATATATAGGTTTTTGAGTGGAAGTAGTTTAAAAAAACCCATAGGACTTCTATTGTAAAACAAATTAATCTTAAAATTTTATGAATTTAGATTTTTCTTCTTAACCACTTTTAGCCTTCTTCAAATCTTATTTTTTATATATCATATCTAGTATGTTAGTGCATCTTACAATCGAATGATTTTTCACTCACTCAAAACTATATTTGTTCATATTCCCAAAGCTGGAGGCACTAGTGTAGAAAATTTACTCTGGCCAAATATTTCAACAAGAACTGAAAGTGACCTTTGGATGGGTTTTGTTCGCCCTTATTATAATAAATACCAAACAGGGGGCCTACAGCACCTCTTAGCAAAGCAAATTCATTATGAAATTGGTGCTAATATTTTTAAGGAATACTATAAATTCGCAATAGTTCGAAACCCTTGGAGTAAATCAGTATCGCAATTTATATATATGTCTATGAGGGAAGATCTAAGAGATTTTATTAATATGAAATCTGATGCCACCTTCATTGAATACCTAAATCTTATATTACAAAAAGATCACGTTCAATGGAAATCTCAAGTTGATTTTATTTTAGATCATAATGGTGAAATGTTAATTGATGATTTTTATAAACTAGAGGGAATTAAAGACAACTATACTAAGCTAACAGAGAAAACTGGAGCTAACTTCAGCCTTTTACCTCACACGAATAAAGGCAACTATTATTCATTTAAGGATTATTACAACAAAGAAAGTATTGAATTAGTGTCTGAAATTTATAAAAATGATATTGATTTTTTTAATTACACCTATGATTAAGATTGATACCACTATTAGCGGCAGACTTAGGGCAGAATATTTTAAAAGTACTTTTAAATCAATAAGTTATACGAGTTTGACCATTGAGTGGGAATGAAAAAGTCAAAATAATAAATCTCGATCTCCAAAGTGACTTTTATACAAATTTATATCGTCTCTAAAGATATCATCAACAAGTTCTATTTTCCCATTGCCAAAAACAAAGAGCATGGTATAGAAGAAAACCTATTAGATGTGTATGGTTTATATGGAGCATACTGTTGGTATGATTTATAAGGTTTATATGACTTATAACTCTTATAACTCTCATATTTAGTATAACCTGGATATCGATTTTCCATTACACATGGTGAGTCACCATTATGATCAATTATCATGCTCTCTGAAAACCAACCCAAGTGCTTTCCATTGAAACCATAGACATCTTCATCATCAATATATGCCACTGGGTCTCCGCTCCATAAATATATTGTAAGTTCATCATCTACTGCAATATACGCAACTGCCTCTCCATTAGAGTTAAAAAGAGATATTTCACTATCTCCGAATGAATTAGATGAAATCAATATTGAGAATAGAAGTAAGATTAGTTTTTTCATAGTAGAGTCATTTTTGAACTAGGACTTAATTCTACCCATTAATAATTCAATGTAAAATTTCTTTAACTTTTATATTTAAAAATACATTTATTGACTTTATGCTTAAGGCATTCTTCACTGGCTTTTTTCTTGGACTTTCATTAATTGTGGCAATTGGTGCGCAAAATGCTTTTGTATTAAGACAAGGAATTCTTAGACAGCATATCTTTTATATTGCTCTGTTTTGTTCAATTTCTGATGCCATACTAATTATCCTTGGAGTTGCAGGGATTTCATATTTTCTAAATGATTTTATTAATGAATACTCAAAAATAATTTTTTGTTTTGCAGCCCTTTGGCTTTTCATTTATGGAGCCATAAGACTTCGGTCTGTATTTAGAGTTAACTCAACAATAATTTCTAAAAATCAAGAGTCATCAAGTGCAGTAAATGCTATTTCAATAATTTCCATTTTGACTTTTGCAAATCCTCATGTCTATCTTGATACTATGATTCTAATTGGGTCTATCTCTCAACAGTTTATGAATATTAATAGAGTATATTTTGTATTTGGTGCCTGTAGCGCAAGTTTTATTTGGTTTTTTGGTATTGCCTATGGTGCTAAATTACTTACTCCAATAATGCAGAAACCTACACATTGGCGAATTCTTGATTTATTAATAGCATTAATTATGTTTGTTATCGCTTTAAATCTAGCCTCTCATGGTGGTTGGCTTTAATCTTTTGCCTTGTTAAAATAACCCTATGAATAAAGATGAACATTGGATGAAGATTGCAATCGAAGAAGCTAATTTAGCAATGAAAGAAAATGAAATTCCAGTTGGTGCAGTTCTAATCCAAAATAATAAATTAGTAGCTCAAGCACATAACCAGCCAATCACTAACAATGATCCTACTTCTCATGCAGAAATAGAAGTTCTTCGAAAAGCTGGAAAAAAATTCAATAACTATAGACTCCCAAATACAACCTTATATGTTACTCTAGAGCCTTGTGCTATGTGTCTTGGAGCAATAGTACACGCAAGAATTAAACGTGTAGTCTTTGGGGCATTTGACCCAAAAACAGGAGTCTGTGGATCAAGTGAAAACTTGGTTCATGCAAGGTTTTTCAAACATAGAGTTCTAATAACTGGAGGTGTTTTAGAAAATAAATGTAGTCAATTATTACAGGAATTTTTTAAAGCAAAAAGATAGTTCATAATACAAAAATATGCTTTTTTAAATTATCACTAACAATTATAATTAACTAGGCACTATAATAACTTCAACTTTGATGATAACTCCAAAAAACTATAAACTTTATCTAATAAAACCTTATGAAAAATACAGCCGAGGATAGACTTTTATCTACAGCAGAAATAGACATAAAACAAATAATCAATACTTTGATTTATTCAAAGGTTCTGATTATTATAATCACATTTATTTTTATATTGTTTGGACTTGTATATGCCAACTCACTTAAACCAAGTTATAATTCTTCAGCGGCTTTGCAAGTTGGACATTTCAATCATGCAATTATAGAAGTTGATATTGAAAAAGCTCTATTTTACAATCCTGGAATCGATATAATAAAAATTAGCGATAATATCTTGTTATTTGACTCTGGCAGCAAAAGTAGCCCAGAAAAAGTTAAAACTTCTGTATTAAATGGAATTGAATTCGTATTAAGCGAAACAAATAGTCAAATTGAAGAGAATATTATTAATTATACAAATAATCTAAAGTCAACATTAGATGATATAGATCTTGAAATGGCATCTTTGGAAATTAGATTAGCTTATTTAGAAAATTTTGATGTTGAACTTTTAAATAAACTTACAGGAGTAGAATTAGTTTTAACCAATCCAATTGCTATAGCTTCCAATCTAGATTTACTTAACAGTATCGTAAATTTAAGCACCCAAAAAGGTAATATTCTTGTTGAGCAACATCTTTTACAATCAAGACAAAGTAGTCTAATTGAACAGCTCAAAAACCCAAATAAATTTTTTATATCCAAACCTAGTAATATTATTAAAGAGCCTTCGATTAGTGAATCTCCTCCTAACAGACGGTTTTATGTCATATTATCGGGAATAATGGGATTGGTCATTTCAATTTTTATTGCTCTAATTAAATCAGCTTATAGAAAATCTTAGTTAGCTAATAAAATTTCTATAGACTATCAAAGTGTATACATGCCGCCGTTAACATGAATAGTTTGTGCTGTGATATAAGAACCACTTTCCCCTGCAAGAAATAAAACCGCTTGAGCAACCTCATCAGCTTTCCCTAATCTTCCCATAGGGATTTGAGAAGCTAAGGTAGTTTTTTGATTATCAGGAAGACTATCAGTCATATCAGTTTCAATAAAGCCTGGTGCAATCGCATTAACGGTAATGCCTCTAACACCAACTTCTTGTGCCAATGATTTAGTAAAACCCATAATTCCAGCTTTAGATGCAGCATAGTTTGATTGTCCTGCATTTCCCATAGCACCAACTACTGAAGTAATAGAAATAATTCTTCCAGAACGCTTTTTAATCATTCCTCTTAAAACAGATTTAGATGTTTTATAAATAGAAGAAAGGTTAGTATTTATAATTTCGTCCCACTCATCTTCTTTCATTCTTAACAGAATATTATCACGAGTTATTCCAGCATTATTGATCAAAATATCAATAGATCCATAGTCTTCAGCAATATGTTTAATAAGAGCTGAGATTTGTTCATTATCTGTAACATCAAGTTTCATACCCTTGCCTGAAATATTATTTTCTGTGAATAATGAAGAGATTTTTTTAGCGCCCTCTTCACTTGTAGCAGTTCCAATTATAGTGCCACCTGCATCTCCTAAAGTCAAAGCAATTGCTTTGCCAATACCTCTAGTTGCTCCGGTAACAAGAACTAATTTTCCATCAAGCATTTGATATCTCCTCAATAGTAGATTTTAATGAATTTACATCTATTATAGCCGAAGCACCAAGTGATTTATCAATACGCCTAGTAAGCCCTGTCAAAACCTTTCCAGGTCCAGCTTCTATAATCTTTTCTACCCCTAATTCTTTCATTTTTTTAACTGACGATGACCAAAGCACTGGCATATGAAGTTGGTCAACTAATTTAGACTTTATATCATCTATATTATTGGAATAATTTGCATCTACATTATGAATAACTTTAATATCACTCATTTTAAAATCAGTGCTTTCTATTGAATTTTTATAATCGTTTGCAGCTTCTTTCATTAAGGAACAATGTGATGGAACACTAACTGGAAGAATTAATGCACGTTTTGCTCCACATTCTTTCAATAACTCACAAGCATGGGCTACTGCTTCTGCCTCACCAGCAATAACGACCTGACCAGGAGAATTAAAATTAACAGCCTCAACAATCCCTTTTTCACTGGCATTATTACATTCTTCAATAATTAGACCATCTTCAAGTCCAATTATTGCTGCCATTGAACCAGCTCCATTAGGGACAGCAGATTGCATTACGTTGCCCCTTTTTTTAACTAATCGAATAGCATCAAAAAAAATTAAAGAGTTTGATGCCACAAGTGCAGTATATTCACCCAAACTATGACCGGCCATTGAAATAGGTGACAAAGTTATTTCTTCTGAGAGTATTTTATAAGTAGCATATCCGGCTGCCAACATAACTGGCTGAGTGTTTTCAGTAAGATTAAGGGCATCTTGATCTTCAGTAACAATCTTCCACAAGTCAATGCTAATAGCATCACTTGCTTCTTGAAAAACTTCATTGACAACTGAAAAATTACTATTAAGATCAGATAGCATCCCTAAAGATTGAGAGCCTTGACCTGGGAATACAATTGAGTATTTCATATTAAACGCAATTATAAAAGGAATAATAACAAAAAAGCGCCTTAAGGCGCTTTTTCAAGTAAATAAATTTTGACAATTAGGCAGTTTGAATTGAAACATATTGACGATTAAACTTGCCTTTTTTTCCAAATTGCACCTTCCCATCAGCAACAGCAAACAAAGTATCGTCCTTACCTTTCTTAACATTTAATCCAGGATGAAACTTAGTGCCTCTTTGACGGACAATAATATTTCCAGCTAATACAGATTGGCCGCCAAAACGCTTTACACCAAGTCTTTTGGATACCGAATCTCTGCCATTATTAGTACTACCGCCAGCTTTTTTATGTGCCATAGATTACTCTCCTTATGCTTTTATTTTACCAATCTGTACCTCTGTAAACAACTGACGATGTCCTTGTTGCTTCATAGAGTGCTTACGACGTTTAAATTTTAGAATGTGTACTTTTTTGCCTTTACCTTGTGAAATCACTTTAGCCTCAACACTTGCCTTAGCAACAAGTGGGGAGCCAACTTGAACCTTATCCTCATCTGCGACCATTAAAACTTCATCAAAAGTAACTTTCTTTCCAGGCTCGACTTCAAGCTTCTCAATTTTAAGAGTCTCGCCTTCAGAAACTCTATACTGCTTTCCACCTGTTTTAATTACTGCGTACATAACAAATCCTAATCTGATTGCTAAAAAAAGAGTGAATTATACTTGAACACTGCTCTTAATGAAAGTAGTGTTATCGAAATAAGTTATAATTCTATCTTTTTAATTAACCGAGATTACACATGATTATTCTAGAAACCAATATGGGCGAAATTCACATTACTGTTAATGCTGAAAAAGCTCCAATTACCGCGAAAAACTTTACTGATTATGTGGAAGAAGGTTTTTTTGATGGAACAATTTTTCATAGGGTCATTCCAAATTTTATGATTCAAGGTGGAGGTATGACTGAAGACATGCATCAAAAAACATCCAAGGCTACAATTGAAAACGAAGCTAAGAATGGCTTAAAAAATGTCAAATATAGTGTTGCTATGGCAAGAACAATGGCGCCTCACTCTGCTAGTTCACAATTTTTTATAAACACGAATGACAATCAATTTTTAGACTTTCCAGGTCAAGATGGATGGGGTTATTGCGTATTTGGTGAGGTTGTTTATGGGCATGAGATTGTTGATAAAATTGAAAAAGTTGAAACGATTAATCTTGGCAACCATGCTGACGTTCCAGGAGAAGCTGTAATTATTAAAAAAGCATCAATTCAAAATTAATTTTATGTTGTTAGATCATTTCTAACATTAAATTTTTATGCTAACGACACTAATCATCTCTGACCTTCACCTTACTAACGTTGAAGAAGATAAAATTGAGTTTTTTGCTAACTTTTGTAAGTTACACGCGTTACAAGCCGATCAATTATTTATCTTGGGTGACCTTTTCAACACTTGGATTGGAGATGATGTATCAATCTCTAGCTATATAGAAATTATTAATATACTGAAAGACTTAACTAAAAATACAAAAGTCTTTGTGATGGCAGGTAACCGTGATTTTTTACTATCAAAAAAGTTTGAACTAGAATCAGGCTGCAAACTAATCAAAGAGCCATTCACTCTCGACCAAAATTCAAAGAAATTTCTATTAATTCATGGAGACAGTCTCTGTACAGATGATGTCAACTATCAAAAATTAAAAAAAGTTCTCAGAAATCCTATAATTCAGTTTATCTTTTTAAGCTTGCCAAAAACTTTTCGACTTAAATTAACTGGGCAACTTCGCAAAAAAAGTCTTGAAGCACAGAGTTATAAGTCGGAAGAGTTAATGGATGTAAATCAAGCCTCAACGGATTTATTAATGTCAAACCATCCAGGCTTTGATCTTATACACGGCCATACTCATAGACAAAAAACACACTCTGATGAAAAATATACAAGGTATGTGCTTGGTGACTGGTCAACAAATAATGGAAATGCAATCAAGTTAACAGACAAATTAGAGTGGCTTGAAATCAACTGACCTATCAAATAAATCATTTGAGCTAACTGCCAACTTAATTTTATCTTCCAAGTCGACCTTTGATTTAAATTTGATTTGAGTAACCATTGCAAGCTCAGGAATTATTAATGAAGCCTTCTGTCCATTAACTTCAACAATCACGCCTTCTCCTTGCCATTTTTTGTTTTGTTTAAGATATAGACATCTAAAGTGCTCAAGGCTTTGTCGGGTTGCTTTGTTAACTTTTGATATTGAAGAATTAACCAACTTTATTCTATCTTTAATTTCCGCATCATTTAAAAGCCCACAACCTAATATAAAGCTAACTAGTTGTTGCTGAACCAATAAATCCAAATATCGCCTCATTGGACTGGTAACCCTTAAATAAGCATTTAATCCTAACCCAGAGTGTGGAGAAGGCTTTACAGATAATCTAGATCTATTAAAGCCCTTAGAGGCTTCAAAAGCCTTAGCTGGGGAAAGGTTGTTTATATTGTTAATAATTTCGTCGCTAAACTTTCCCGGAGCCTGCGAAAGATAGGGCATTGAAATATTATTTTCAATTGAGAACTGTGCAATTACTCGCCCTGCTAAAACCATCATTTCAGAAACCAACTCTCTACTTTCACTATCAGATTGAGGAACTATTTGCACTTTTTGGTCCTTAAGTTTTAAATCTACTTTAGGGAGATTTAGTCTTATTGCGCCATTTTTAGCCCTTAAATTTTTATGCACTTTTGCAATTTCATTGAGCTTTGATAATATCTTATTTTTCTTTAAGGCTTTATCAGTTTCCTCATAGCTCATTTTTGTTACTTTAATTTGACTTAACTGAATTTGAATGTCACTTATTTCAAATCCATTAAGATTGAAGCTAATTGATAAAGCATTTGATCTCTCTTCAGCACCTAGAGAACAAACCGTTGAGAGTTTTGGTGGAAGCATATGAAAGATTTGATCAGGTAAATATAAATTTGAAACTCTTTTTTGAGCAAAGATGTCAAGACTACTATCAGCATCCACATAACTTGCAACATCTGCAATATGAATCCAAACTCGCTCACCTTCGATACTTACTGCATCATCTGCATCACTAGAGTCACTATTATCAATTGCAAAACAATTAAGGTGGGTTAAATCTTTCCTTTCAACTTCTCTTGACTCAAAATTTAAGTCTTCATCATCATAAATCTTGTTTCTCTGTGGATATGGATTGTTTAGTTCTGACCAATATTTTATTTTTATTAATAGGCGATGCGCATTTTCTGGGGAATTGTCAATAGATAATGCGTTCATTGCTTTGGAGTGTTTAGATTGATTATTTGCGACTTGCTCTATCTCATGAATCCAAAAAATATCTTCACTATCAAATGAATTATCATTTAAATTTTTAACACATCTCTTCAAGCTTTCTTCTTCCAAGACTTTTTCATGTCTTTTTTGCTTGATTATTTGAACCTGTTCTGAAGATCTCAAAACTAAAATATTCTTACTCCAATAAAAATACAATCCATCTACAGACATTAAATAAATAAACCAAGCATTTTGACTTGTAAAGTCATCAAAAAGCCATTCGGTTAGCTCCTTAAGAGATAACGATTCAATATCTAAATCACTCAAAATTGAAGTATCGACATCAGGACATTCATTATTCACTAAGGAAAATTCAGGATGTATAATGTGAAAATCCTTTTCTCTTACTTTTTGTTTACTACCGTCAGAAAAACTAATTTCATACTTATGAGTAGTGCAAGAAACAACTTTAGCCGGCTTACCTTTGTATGCAGCGAGGGCACCAATTATTGACAAGGTTCTCTCCAATTATATGAAATCAATCCTTTGCAGATTTATTATTAGCTTACTTTTCTTTGATATGCTTGCTTAAAATCAATACGGTAATAACAATTAGAACTAGAGTCAGTCCAAGAGTTCCAAACAGTTTAAAGTTTACCCAAGCTTCTTCTGAGCTTTGTGCTGATAGACAAAGATTTTCAATTGGAGTTTGACTACAATCAAAGTTTTTTAAATCTATTTTTGAATCAATCATTGCTCCACCATTTAAGAACTGGCTTCTCGCAGTTAGAGCAGTATTTACAAAAAAAGCATTAATTGCTGCAATAATAACAAATCCAAGACTCCAAAACCAGGTTAAGTTTACCCAAGCACTCCTTGGCAACTGAAGCTCCTTACCCATCATTCTCTCAAGTAGAGTTTTACTTCCAAAATAGTTGCTTCCAATTAAAACAGCTGCGAAAATAACATACAAAACGCTGACCTTCCACATTACAAATGCTGGATCTCTAAGGGCAATACTGATTCCTCCAAATACCACGAGTAGAGCAAAAGTAAGAACTTGCGAAGTAACAAATTTTCCAGTTGAAACCCTTGAATACATAATTTGAACAAATGTTGCTGTAATCATTGCATAGATTGCAGCATAAAGGCCATAGTACTTATAAACTATAAAAAACAGAATGATTGGCCCAAAATCTAATAGAAACTTCATTTCAATTTACTCCGCATGCTCTTTAGAACAATAATTTTTACCATTTTTAACAATAACATCAGACTCTGGGACATGAGTATCACAGGTCTCACAAGCAACCATTTTTTGACCATGTCCATTCTTTGGTGGGCCTGAAGAATTAGAATTTTTTAATCTTTTAATAAGACTGAATCCAGCCCAACCTAAAAGCAAAACTAAAATTAATTTTATAAACAAAGAGACAACCTTAAGAATTCAACAATTAAAACACAAATTTTACATAATTATTCTTGGCTCTGAATGAAAGGCTTAATGAAATCAATCGTGATCAAACAACACAACATTTCATTGATTGGCTTAATACAAGGTTTTAATATTTAGTATTAATTGGATTGATAATTGATTAAAAATTTATTATCGATAGTATATAATTTGCCGTTCTTCAAACTTCTCTGCCCGGGTGGTGAAATTGGTAGACACACAGGACTTAAAATCCTGCGGAGGTTAAACTCCGTGCCAGTTCGATTCTGGCTCCGGGCACCATAATATTATTTATATTTTTTTTTCATTATGTCAATGACTCTGTTTAAATCGTGCTGAGTATCAACAGAAATTGAATCATCAGATGTCTCAATCATTACTACTTTTAGATCATTTTCAATAATTCGATACATTTCAACTTGTTCAGAAATCTCAATTGGACCAGGAACAGTTCTACTAAATATCTCTAATCCTTTTTTTGTGAATCCATACAAACCTAATTGCCTATAATACTTTGCTAAACCAGAATGAGGATAAGGAATTGGATTCCTTGAATATGCCAATGCATTAGATTTAACGTTCATTATAACTTTAACCAAATTAGTATTAAGTATGTCGGATGTATTTTCCATTCGTGCATACCCATTAGAAGCAACAACACTATTATCTTGACAGTTTATAATGCCCATTGCAACAGCCTTAATAGCCTCTGGATTTATAAATGGCTCATCACCTTGGATATTAATATAGTAATCGCCATCAATAGCCTTTGCAACCTCAGCTAATCTGTCGGTACCAGTTGAATGGTCAGAACTTGTCATAATACTTTCAATACCAAAATCATCACAACATTCTCTTATTCTGTCATCATCAGTAGCAATATAGATTTCATTAAATACCTCTGACTCAATTGCTCGCTGAAAAACATGCCACATCATCGGCTTGTCGCCAATAAGAGCAAGTGACTTTCCTGGAAATCTTGAAGATTGGTAACGACAAGGTATAACTCCAATTGTTTTCATTTATAAAATTCCCATTAAACTTGAAATATTTTTTAATTTTATTGTTTTTTCGTTATGGCACGTTCCATATCCATACGACGCAAAAGCAAAGTCAACCCCTGCTCGTGTTGCAGACTCATAATCAACATCCATATCTCCAACATAAATAACATTTGGCGGATAAATTTTAAGTTTCTTCATCGCGAAAAGAATATGATCAGGAGCTGGCTTTCCCCTTAAATCAGTATTTGGTGTTTGAACAATATCAAATTTAAAATCAATCAAAGAAAGCATTTTATGAGTCTTTTTAGTTTCTTTTGAAGTAATTATTCCAGTTTTGATATTGTTGTTTAAAAGCTGAGTTAATAAATCTTCAACACCATCATAAATGCTTACTTTATCAATAAAATTGGTGGACACATTATTAAAATCATGTTCAATTTCAGATTGATTATCTTTAATGCCTATAATTTCCAGGATTTCTTTAAAAGGCCTACCAATATTACTAAAATATTCTTTAAATTCGACATTAAGTTTATATTTTTCTTTAACTACTCCCCAGGCTAAACTCATATTTTCTTTAGAATCAATTAACACACCATCTAAATCAAATAATACTAACTTTTTTCTAGTCATTATGCCTTAGTAATAATTTTATTGGTACTATTGAGAATCAAGTGCTTTAGAGTTAATTTTAAATGAGATAGCTGGATCAATTAAAATAATTATACAAATTAAAAAATTATTTCACATTCTTTGGAGCATCATATTGATTTATAACATGAATAATGGACCTATAGTCTAAAGGCTTAAAATATTCTTGACAAAATTTCAAATTTTTTTCACTATTATTGATTGATTTAGAGTCTTTCAAGATAAATTGCAAATCTGAAGAAGAAGAAACTCGGATTACATTTAAGCTATGTAAAATGTCAATTCCAATCTCTCCTTTAATTTTTAAGTAAATAGGAATTAAATTTGCTCTTACTGCTCGAATTATCGCAGTTGTGCCTCGGTAAATTGCAAAACTAGAATACTTTAAATCATCATCGAATGTTTCTTTTGAAATGATTACGTTGGATGGTAATTGTATATTCATAAAAAAGCTCAGGCTTTCTAAATGGAGCGAAGGGTGTGACCTCCAAACAAAATTATGATTTGGGAATTTTGCTGCACACTCAATAATAAAATTAAAAAAAATCTCATACTCTGACTGAATGCCTTCTGGCAGAAAAAGAAATGTTAAAAAATTTTTATGCTCCACTATGTCTTTTTTTATATTAATAGGAACTCCGTTTGGAGAGCCTAAAACTGCAGTTTTAACTCCATCTAAAGCACTATAATCTTTCAAAATATTATTTGTAACATCACCGCAACAAAAAATGTAATCTGGATTGTATTTCTTATGAATATTTCTAGTCAATGAGTGATGGTGTTTATTTAGAATACTATGCTGATATCCAAAACATACTATTTTATTATTTCCTGATCTAGCACTTGAAAAAATAAGTCTCTCACTTGCATAGCCCTCGTAAGTAGTGATTATGAATTTAGGCATATATTGCTTAACTAAAATCTCTACAAAAAAACCTATTCTAAGTATCGACAAACTTTGAAATAGTTGGCGAGGATTGCTTATGATACCGACCAATGATGATTCAATTGAGTTAAGATTTTTTACAGACTTAGAAAACCTCTTTAAAGACAATAAAGTTTTTAACAAAAATCCCAACTCATTCAATATGCCTGATGACTTTGGTATAACAATTCTATCTATTTGATTATTATTGAAGTTTTTTTGTAATTTTTTCGAACTTATGTTTGTGTGATTTATTAGTAATATTATGGGTTTTACATTTGAAGACTCTATTAAGTCATTATGCAACATCCCAAAACTTGCATCATTTGAATTAATACATTGAAGAGGATTATGGATATGCGAAACTATTATTAATTTTATTGATTCATCATCAAAGTAATTTGGAATTTTTTGTATCTTACTGTCAAATAGAAAGTTTGAGAAAAATTTTAATTTCCTAAAAAGTTTAAAAGGTTTAGATTTGAAATTTCTAGATTTAGGAAAAATAAAATCATACATTTTTAAATATTCTGGATGTTCTCTAATTACATGCAAAATTGGAAATGCTACAATCTCATCATTATTGGATGCTAGATTAAGAATTCTGTCGCATGCTGAACAAATTTTTTTATACTCTTGTAAATTCATAAAAAAATAACTAGCTCCATAAAAATCTAATCTTTATATTTTAGAACTTTCCCAGGGTTCATTATGTTTTTTGGATCGAGTGTTTTTTTAATGAGTTTCATTAACTCAAACTCTGATTTCGAACTGTAATACTTTAACTCTTCTTTTTTTGCTAAACCTATTCCATGCTCTGCACTATAACTTCCCTCGAGTTCCATAGTAATATCATAAATGGACGATTTAATTTGATCTTTTAGACTTTTAAATTCATTATTAGTCATTTTTGTTGGTTTAAACAAATAGTAATGTATATTTCCATCACCAATATGTCCAAATATATAAGCTTTTGAATTTTTGCATACATGATTACATTTCTTTTCAGCTTTTTCTATCAATTCAGGAAGTAAAGATATAGAGACAGATATATCAAAAGTTACAAAATCACCATTATTTTTTAGTAATCCTGATAATGACTCACGCAAATTCCAAAACTGCGCTGCTTGTGTTTCATTTGATGCAACAATGGCATCACTGATGCTCTCGTTTTTAATAGAAGTTGATATTGCATCCTCCAATAACAACATTAAATTTTCATTTTGACGGCTAGAAGAAAGCTCAACTAATGCATAGTGCTCATATTTCTTATAGAAAATATCATTTAATTCTAACTTTTTTATCAGTAAATTAATACAATTCCTATCGAGGTATTCAAAAGCAGTTATATTATCTCCAGTTAATACTCTAAAACTTGCTAAAACATCCACTGTTGCATCAATATTTGGCAAAGCTAAAATACACGTTACTTTATTTCTAGGAATTGGAAATAGCTTAATTACTGCTTTAGTAATTACCCCTAATGTACCTTCTGACCCCATAAATAATTGCTTAAGGTCATAACCTGTATTATCTTTTCTTAGGCGTTTAAGACTATTAATAATTGACCCGTCAGCTAGAACAACTTCTAGCCCTAGAACAAGTTCTTTTGCATTTCCATATCGAAGAACTCCAGTACCACCGGCATTAGTTGCAAGATTGCCCCCAACTTGGCATGAGCCTTCAGCAGCAAGACTAAGTGGAAAGATTCGATCAGCATTTAAGGCAGCTTCTTGAACATTAGAAAGAATACATCCAGCTTCTATTGTCATTGTGTAATTTATTGGATCAATATCTAAGATTTTATTCATTTTTTCCAAAGATATAATTAACTCATTCCCTCTTTCACTAGGCACACTTCCACCGACTAATCCTGTATTACCTCCTTGGGGAACGACTGAAATACTATTTGAGTTACAGATTGATAATATTTCCGAAACCATTTTTGTATTAGTAGGCTTCAGTATAAGTGGAGAAGATCCTCGAAAATGATTACGCCAATCACTAAGATAGGCATCCATTTTTTTTGGGTCATCAATATAATTACTTTCGCCAACAACAGATTTGAGTTGTTTAAGCGCCTCATTAAAGCCTGAAATTAAATTCATAAAACTCTTTTAAATTACAACCGATTTCTATAATTTTATACCTTAGAATTTTTTAATTTTCATATTTAATTAATTAAAAAAAATCCCATAATTTTTCTGGTAGTATTTTCATTGTTAACAATTTTTGTTAGCAATTTAAATAACACTAAATAAGGAGAGTAAATATGAGTGATTCAGAGTTAATTTACGAACTCGAAGCTGATCCACCACCAGCTGAAAAGTTTTTTGCTGCACTGCAACATGTTCTAGCAAGCTTCGTAGGAATTATCACACCAACTTTAATCATTGGAGGCGCGCTTGGTTTAGGAGAGCACATACCTTATCTTATTAGTATGGCGCTGATGGTTTCTGGAGTTGGTACAATAATCCAAGCAAAAAAGCCTATGAACATTGGCGCAGGAATGATCTGTCTACAAGGTACTAGCTTCGCTTTTTTAAGCTCAGTTCTTGCGGCTGGTTTCTTAGCAAAATCTCAAGGTGGAGGACCTGATGAAATACTCGCTATGATTATGGGCGTTTGTTTCTTAGGTGCATTTATAGAAATTGGATTAAGCCAAGTCTTACCTCAACTTAAAAAACTAATTACACCTATTGTTACTGGAACAGTAATTACAATTATTGGTATTAGCTTAATTAAAGTTGGACTAACTGATTTAGCTGGAGGCCAATGGTTGCTCGATAATAAACCAGAATTTTGGGGATCTTTATCCAATCTATTTCTGGGATTCTTAGTTTTAATTGCAATAATTATTATGAATCGTTCAAGCAATCAATGGGTTCGATTATCTTCAATTGTCATTGGTATGGTAATAGGCTTTGTTGTGGCATTATTTATGGGTAAAGTCAATACAAGCCAATTGTTCGCAGTACAGGAGATGATCAGTATTCCAATACCATTTAGATATGGCTTTGATTTTGACATTATTGCCTTTATCCCGATAGCACTCATCTATGTGATTACTGCTATTGAATCCTCTGGAGATATTACTGCAAATTGCATGATATCTAAACAAGATGTTAAGGGTGAAGGTTATATTGAACGAATCAAGAATGGTGTTCTTGGTGATGGTGTTAATTCAGCAATTGCTGCTATTTTTAATACCTTTCCAAATACAACGTTTAGTCAAAATAATGGCGTAATTCAATTAACTGGGATTGCAAGTAGGCATGTTGGTGTCTGGATAGGTGCAATTCTAATTTTAATGGGATTATTTCCTCATATAGGTTCTATATTGAGAGCTCTTCCTAACCCTGTATTAGGTGGTGCAACTATCGTAATGTTTGGTACTGTTGCTATAGCAGGTATCAAAATTCTTGCGTCAGTTGACATGAATCGACGTAACATGCTGATTCTTGCAGTTTCCTTTGGTATGGGAATTGGAGTCTTGTTAGTTCCGCAGTTTGCAGGTGCTTTAGCCACTAATATTGGTGGTACATTTGGCAAACTTATGGGCAGTATTTTTAGTTCTGCTATTACTACTGGTGGACTTACAGTTCTCATTTTGAGTGCCATTATGGGAGAAAAAGAGGCTAGTTAAATTAGTCTAGTTTTATTTAAAAGGGGCTTTATAGCCCCTTTTTTATGGCATTTTTTTGAACATACGTTACTATCTATATGGTATATTTCGTCTTAAGTTAAATTTACTATAGTTGCATTGAATTAAACTTAAGTTTTATAACAGTCATCTTTATCACCTGTTATAGAGCATTAAGTTCTAAAGTTAATACCTATAGGAACGAAAAAATGGCTGGATAAATCAGCCTTATGGTTTTTATTTTTTATAAAAAATTATTATTGTATGAGTAACTCCGAACCTTTAGTTAAATTTGAAAATGTCCAAAAAAGTTATGATGGTGAAATATTAGTTGTTAAAGATTTCAACTTAGACGTCGCTCAAGGAGAATTTGTCACAATGTTAGGCCCTTCAGGTTCAGGAAAGACGACTTGTCTAATGATGCTTGCAGGATTTGAACCAACAACAAATGGAACGATCTACTTAAAAAACAAACCCATCAATAATGTACCCCCACATAAACGTGGAATTGGTATGGTTTTTCAAAACTATGCATTGTTCCCTCATATGACTGTTGCAGAGAATTTAGCATTTCCTCTTGAAGTTCGTAAAATGGGAAAAACCGAGAGAGAAGCTAAAGTTAATCGAGCCCTAGATATGGTTCAGCTTGGAGAATTTGGAGCTAGACGCCCTATGCAGCTATCTGGTGGACAACAACAACGTGTTGCTGTTGCTCGCTCTCTTGTATTCGATCCAGATTTAGTTTTGATGGATGAGCCATTAGGTGCCCTTGATAAAAACTTAAGAGAGCAAATGCAATATGAAATCAAACATTTACATGAAGAACTCGGATTGACAGTTGTCTATGTAACTCATGACCAGACTGAAGCACTCACGATGTCAAACCGAATAGCTGTTTTTGATGACGGTGTTGTTCAGCAGTGCGCGACACCAGAAGACCTTTATGAAAAACCTGAAAATGCTTTTGTAGCTAACTTTATTGGAGAAAACAACCGCCTCATGGGATCTGTAGAATCAATTGATGGAGATAAGGCAACAGTTAAAACAGATTCAGGGGATATTGTCGTTGCATCTAAAGTCAATGTTAATAAAGCAGGTGAACGTGCCACATTATCACTGCGCCCTGAGCGCATAATGGTTATGCCTTCAAAAGGCAAAACCCCTAATACATATTCCGCTAAGGTAGAGGAGCTAATCTATCACGGCGACCATATTCGCACACGCTTTAGTGTGTGTGGACACGACGATTTTATCGTCAAAATTCCTAACTCAGTCGATAATATCAGCCTCAAAGAAGGCAAGGAAGTTAATATCGGCTGGATGACGGAGGACTGTCTAGCTCTAGATGGATAGAGTCTAGATATTAATATAAGGAGAAATATAAATGAAAAATGTAATAACAAAAACTCTGGTGGCAAGTGCTATCTCAGCAGCTATGTTGGCTGGTGCAGCTCAAGCATCTGTAACTGTGGTTTCTTGGGGTGGAGGCTATTCAGCTTCACAACAAAAAGCTTACGTTGATACTTACTCAAGTGGAGAAATCAACATGATAAGTTACAACGGTGGTCTAGGTGAGGTTCGCGCACAAGTTGAATCTGGCAATGTTGTATGGGATATCGTTGACGTACTTCCATCGCAAGCTCGTACAGGTTGTGACGAAGGCTTGTTTGAAGAGCTAGATCGTAGTATCTTCTTACCTGCGCCTGATGGCACTCCGATGGATGAAGACCTAATGGTTGATGTTCCAAATGATTGCGTAGTTCCACAAATTTGGTGGTCATACGTACCATTTCATAAGGCTGACACGTTCTCAGGTGAGCAACCTTCTACTATCCAAGACTTCTTTGATGTAGAAAAATTCCCTGGAAAGCGTGGTGTTCACACTTGGGCTAACGCTATCGTTGAGATGGCATTGTATGCTGATGGTGTAGCTATTCCTGATATCTATGACGTCTTAAGTACTCAAGATGGACAGGATCGTGCTTTTGCTAAACTTGATACAATTAAAGATCACGTAGTATTCTGGTCTGCAGGTGCAAAACCTCTAGATCTAGTTAATTCTGGTGAGGTATCTATGTCACTAGCTTATAACGGTCGTATCGGTGGAGCTGTGCTAAACGACGGTGCAGACTATGTTACGGTTTGGGATGGACAGGTTCTTGAAGAGGAATGGTTAGTTCTTATGACTGGAGCTCCGAACAGAGCTGCAGCGCTTCACTTCTTAGTTCATGCTTCTAGCTCTCAAGCTCAGGCAGATCAAGCTAAATGGATCAACTATGGTCCTATGCGTCCATCTGCTCTTCCAATTATGGAAGCAGGCGAGCCATGGTTCAATACTGGTGTAAACATCATGGAGCATATGCCTAACACAGATGAGCACATGAAAGGTGGTATCCTAGCTGATCCTGACTGGTGGGCAGATAATGGTCAAGCAGTAAATGATCGTTATGCAGCTTGGATGGCTCAATAGTTAGCTGACCATTAAACGAGCTTATAGATTTAATCTCGTTTTACAAAAACAGGTCGGTATAAGTATCGGCCTGTTTTTAATTTTTTACCTTAAATTATAATGTTATAAATATTGGTATTTATATGAGCGATACTTCCCTTATTGATTCTAAAGGTCAATTGCTGACCAATGATGGTGTGCCTCTTAAAGAAAGCTTAAGAAAATCACTACGACGTACTAAAATTCGCTCATTCCTTTTACTACTAACTCCACTCTTATTTTTATTAATAATGTTTGTCGGTCCGATAGGCTCTCTTCTATCCAGAAGTATTGATGACATAAATATTAATACAGTACTTCCTCAAACATTTGCTCAGTATGAACTATGGGAAGATAAATCCATACTTCCTAGTGAAGAAATGTTTGCCGCAGTTATAAACGATATTCGAATAACTCATAAACTTGAGGATAGCAAAGGCAAAAATATTGGTAAAAATTTACTAGGTAAAGCTGGTACTAGGATGACTTATGAGTACTCTGGGTGGAGAAGTTTATTATTAAAGACAGTCAAATCAGCGACTGCAGTAAACAAAAGATCAAAAGAAGAAATCAAGCCCTATAAATGGGAAGCACCCTACAAAGAACAGATGATTAAAAGAGATAAGCGCTGGGGCAAACTTGAGTTCTGGCAATCACTTGGAGCAATGAAAGATCCTTATACAATGGGTTATTATCTTAATGCTGTTGACCTGAGGTATGACGCTAATAAAAATGTTATTCAAAAAGCAGATCATTTAAAAATTTATAAAACAATTTGGATGAGAACACTCAAAGTTAGCTTAATGGTGACAATTTTCTGCCTAATCCTTGCTTATCCAGTCTCTTATTTACTGGCAACTCTGCCAATGAGGATATCCAATCTACTTATGATCTGTGTTTTGATGCCTTTCTGGACATCACTACTAGTGAGAATTGTTGCTTGGATGATTATGCTTCAACAAAATGGTGTGGTAAATGATACGATGCTCACTGTTCTTCCATGTATCTATGAAGGACCAATTAATTTACCTTTTTTTGGAGAAACTAACATTGATCTCTGCTTTAGTGAAGAGGATCGTATTCCAATGATGTACAACTTTACTGGAACCATTATTGTGATGACTCAAGTGCTTCTACCGTTTATGATTTTGCCGATCTATAGCGTTATGAGGGGAATACCGCCAAGCTACATGAAGGCAGCGAAAAACCTCGGAGCGACTCCTACTCGTGCCTTTATACGTGTTTACATGCCTCAATCAGTTCCTGGGGTTGGCGCTGGATGTATATTAGTGTTTATTGTTGCCATTGGCTACTACATTACCCCGGAACTAGTAGGCGGAAAAGATGGACTCATGATTGGTAACTTTGTTGCTCGTGAAATGCAACAAACCTTGAATTGGGGTCTTGCTGCTGCAATGGGTGCAATTCTTCTGGCGGCAGTTTTGATTCTTTATTGGGCGTATGATCGACTGATTGGTATTGATAATTTGAAAATGGGTTAATGATGAAATTTCCTTCTTACACAACACCTCGAGAAAAGCTTTGGTTCTATACTTATAGGACATTTTGTGGCCTTGTATTGTTTTTCTTGGTAGCCCCTCTCATTGTTGTCATACCTCTATCATTTACGAATTCAGTTTTCCTTCAATTTGTGCCTGAAATGAAAATCTTTAGTTTTGAGACATGGTCTTTTAATTTTGACGGTTATGGAATACGCTGGTACAAAGAACTACTGGGTATTTGTAGTGAAAATTCAGGAACAACAGTCTGCACAGATAGGTGGATGGTTGGCATCAAAAATAGTGCGCTGATTGCTGTCTTTGCAACCTTCTTCGCTAGTGTATTAGGAACACTAGCAGCTCTAGGATTATCAAATCGTCATATGCCATTTAATCGTTTAATAATGGCGCTCATGATATCTCCAATGATTGTCCCACTAATCATTACTGCAGCTGGAATGTTTTTCTTTTTTGCAAAATTGAACCTTGTTGCAACCATACCAGGATTAATTGTTGCTCATACTATCTTAGGAATACCTTTTGTTGTAATTACAGTGACGGCTTCTCTTGCTGGCTTCGACAATAACCTTCTTCGTGCTGCAGCAACTTTAGGCGGATCTCCACTTAGGAATTTTTTCAAAATACAGGCTCCACTGATAGCGCCAGGTGTAATCTCGGGATCCCTCTTTGCTTTCATTACCTCGTTTGATGAAGTCGTAATAGTTCTCTTTGTGGGTGGAACTAAATACACTCTGCCTAGACAAATGTGGTCTGGAATTAGAAATGAAATCAGTCCTACGATTCTTGCTGCTGCAACAATCCTAGTCATATTTTCTATTCTGTTGTTGACAACACTTGAAATGCTTCGTCGCCGATCAGAAAAAATCCGAGGCGTCACTCCTCATTAACCCTATCTTATCTTTCATTTAATAACTAGCTTTTAATGTATAGTTTATTGAATGAATTCGCAGGGCATTCAAAAAAATAGTGAAAGACTACTCGCCTTAATTGCCTGTCTTTTAATCTCTTTCTGTATGGGCACTGTCCATGCTTTCAGTACACTGATACAAAATATTGAACTTCAGACTGCTGTTGGTCGAATGGCCTCTAGCCTTGTCTACTCTACTGCACTGGTCAATGTGACATTAGCAGTATATTTTGGTCATATTCTTTATCGAAAATTTTCACCTAATTTACTCATTACACTCATAGCAACCTTGCCACTCATTGGCTTATTTTTTTCATATTCACAAAGCTGGCTTGGGTGGATTATTGGCTATGGATTTCTATTTGGGTTTTCCAGTGGTTTAGGCTATGGACTCTCTCTATTTATTGCCTCCTCTATTACCGAAAGAAAAAGGCTTGGATTTGCTTTGGGATTAGTAACTGCTTCCTATGCATTTGGAGCTGTAGTCTTTTCTATGCTTTACCCATTTTTATTTAGATACTTTGGCTTTGAAAGAGGTTATGTTATTGGGATATTTGCTCTTTCATTAGTTGTGATTATTGGCTTAATGTCCTTTAAGTCTTCAAAAGTAAGAATCACTACAAATTCAATTGACAATACTCAGAATAATTCCAAAACGCCAAAAATAACAAAGCTATGGTTTGGCTATTTTCTAGGGGTCTTTGCTGGGCTTATGGTTATTGGGCACGCTGTTCCATTAATTAATTCTTTTGGTGGATCGACTTCTAATGCAATCACAGCCATTACCCTAATGACTCTTGGAAGTGCAATCGCAGGAATTTATGCTGGCTGGCTTGTAGATTGCTTTGGATGTAAACGCCCTCTTATAACTATACTCATTATGAATTGTGTTGCTGTTTTTGGACTTTCGATATTGACCAATGTTAACTTCTTATTATTCTTATTAATTTTTATTGCCTCGATTTATGGTGCTGTAATTGCAATCTATCCAACACTGGTCAATCATATTGTTGGCAATAAGCTATATTTTTCAGTTTATGGCAAGGTCTTTACAGCCTGGGGGGCCGCGGGACTGATTTCCCCTTCTCTTGCTGGCTGGCTTTATGAGAAAAACAATAGTTATGACTCCTCAATACTTTTAACCCTAACTATATCAATTCTTGCAGTTTTAATAATTTGGAAAATTAAATATAGTATTAAACATTAAATGCAATAAAAGAGTTCTCCAAAAAATAAGATCCCGAATATAATTAAACTTATTTATTGCATGAATTTAAAGCTATGAACAAACATATTATTTCAACAAATAAAGCTCCTGCAGCAGTAGGAACTTATTCTCAAGCAGTTGCTGTTACGGGTGGGACAACTATCTATCTATCTGGACAAATTCCTCTTGTACCTGAGACAATGGAAGTGGTTGAAGGTGGAATTGAGGAACAAATCCATCAAGTATTTAAGAATCTTACGGCAGTTTGTGAAGAGTCAAAAGGAAGCTTAAGTGACATAGTTAAATTAAACATTTTTTTAACGGATCTAAATAACTTTGCAACTTTAAATGAGATTATGTCGACCTATTTTTCGGAGCCTTATCCTGCTAGAGCTGCCATCGGAGTGAACGAACTTCCCAAAGGTGTAAGTGTAGAAATGGATGGCGTTATGGTTATTAGCTCGGACTCTTACAGCTTCTAAATTTATGCCGTCTCTTTCTGATCCAATCATCTCGATTAATGGGTTAGGGAAGAAGACTTCTGACAGACTAAACCAGCTAGGAATTCACTCTTTAGAGCACTTGGTTTTTCATTTACCAAGAAGATATCAAGACAAAACATCAATCACACCTCTCTCTAGGGCAAACGTTAATGATGAGATTTTAATTGAGCTTACTATTGATAGAATTGAGGTGGTACCATCAAGACAGAGACAACTTCTTTGCTACCTATCTGATAATCAAAATCATAGAATCCTATTACGTTTCTTTCATTTTACGCAATATCAAAAACAGGCGCTTATTCGAGGGGAGACTATTCAGTGCTTTGGAGAAATCAAAATTGGTCGTCAAGGATTAGAAATGCATCATCCTGAGTATCGAGTCATCTCTCAAAACCAAAAACCCCTATTGGAGTCAACCCTTTCACCGATCTATCCACTCTGCTCTGGTATTAGTCAAAATAAAATGAAACAATGGGTTAATTACTCTCTTGAGGTTCTACAAATTAGTCAACTTGATGATTATTTTGAAAAAATCACTCAACAATCAATGCCTAGTCTTAAAAGTTCGTTAATGTTGCTTCATCATCCTGAAAAAAATGAAGACTTATCTAAGATTGAATCCTTTAAACATATTTCACAACAAAGATTAATTATTGAAGAGCTTGCTACAAACCAGCTCAACCTATTAAAAACTAAAAAAGCTAGAAAAAGTAAAAAGACAAATGCATTTAAAATTCAAGATTCGTTAAGCAACAAACTTCTAGGGTCTCTTGATTTCGACTTAACTAATTCTCAATCACGCTGTATCAAAGAAATCAATGAAGACTTATCGAGTTCTGAGCCAATGCTTAGACTTCTTCAAGGAGATGTTGGCTCTGGAAAAACGATAGTTGCAGTTTTTGCTCTAATTCAAGCAGTTGAAAATAATTTTCAAGCTGTAATTATGGCCCCAACAGAAATATTAGCTCGACAACATCTTCAAAATTTTACTGATTATCTAAAGCCATTAAATATTCAAATTGCATACCTTTCAGGGTCTCAAAATCCTCAAGAAAGAAGGGAGCATCTTGATTTTATTGAAAGTGGAGAAGCGAAAGTCGTTGTTGGAACTCATGCACTTTTTCAAGAAAGTGTCAACTTTGAAAATTTATCCTTAGTGATTATTGATGAACAACATAAGTTTGGAGTTCATCAAAGACTTTCCCTTTCAAAAAAAGC
Organism: uncultured Gammaproteobacteria bacterium; assembly: GCA_902512035.1. Classification (GTDB taxonomy): domain Bacteria; phylum Pseudomonadota; class Gammaproteobacteria; order PS1; family Pseudothioglobaceae; genus Pseudothioglobus. Next base: position 90,276 of record CABXHG010000001.1, on the reverse strand, counting down.
GAATAAAACGCCGCATCAATTAGTAATGACTGCTACCCCAATTCCTAGATCATTAACAATGAGTGCGTACGCTGATCTTGACACTTCAGTTATAGATGAATTACCTCCAGGTCGTCAAGCTGTTGAGACGATTGCATTAAGCAATTCAAGAAGAGATGAACTTATTGAAAAAATAAAAAAAATATCTGATGAAGGACGTCAAATTTATTGGGTATGCACTCTCATTGAAGAATCAGAAGTCCTTAGAGCTGAGTCAGCAGAAAAAACTTTTAATTATCTTACTGATAATCTTAAAGACTTAACGGTGGTTATGATTCATGGAAAACGAACAAAGTCTGAGAAAGAAATGATTATGAGAGACTTTGAAAAAGGAAAAATTAATCTCCTTGTTGCCACAACTGTCATTGAAGTTGGAGTAAACGTTCCAAATGCAAGCTTGATGATTGTTGAAAATTCGGAACGCCTTGGTTTAGCTCAACTCCACCAGCTTAGAGGTCGGGTTGGAAGAGGCTCTGAAAAAAGTATCTGCATCCTTATGTATCAATCGCCTCTAAGTGACAACGCTAAAGAGAGACTTGATATCCTTCGTCAAAGTAACGATGGCTTTATGATAGCCCAGAAAGATCTTGAGCTTCGAGGTCCAGGGGAAATATTAGGAACCCAGCAAACTGGCATAGCTTCAATGAAAATTGCTAATATTGTTAGAGATACATACCTCCTTAAAGAAGCAGGTTACTATTCATCAAAAATGCTAGAGGCAAGTGAAGACAGTCAAAATGCTATGATTAGTCGATGGATAGATGACGAAAAAACCCACTATTTTGATGCATAATCATTTTAGAATTTATAAAAAACTTAGATTCTTGTAAAATACACCGCTTATGTTTAATCCAGATAAATTTAATTGGCGAATTTTTGATCCTCAAAAACAAATACCAGCGCACGTTAGTATTTGGTTATTGGATAACAAGTCTTTAACCTACAAACTAAAAGAAAAATATAAAGACTTCAAAGTTAACGTAATTTCGCAAAAGCAAAATAACCCATATGAGTGCGAATTAGAGTTACTTGGATCGTCGAAAAACCAAACTATCATTGTTAGAGAAGTTGAACTTCTAGGACATCAAAAACCTGTAGTAAATGCACGCTCATTAATACCTTTAACAGAGGATACAAGAGATATCTTAACAATAGGTTCTCGTCCACTAGGTGAAATTTTGTTTGATGACCCTAAAATTAAACGCGGCCATTTAGAGGTAGGAAGTTTTAAGAGCTCATGGGCTAGGCGCTCAACATTTACAATAGGAGAGACTAATTTACTTGTTTCAGAGATCTTTTTGGAGTCATTGTATGCGTGATCAGTTATTCGATAATCAAATCAACATTGCTGACTTCCGTTTCGACGCAAATGTTGTTAAAGTTTTTGATGATATGGTTAGAAGATCAGTACCTGGATACGACTCAATGATTCAAATGATTGGCCTGATTGCGAGAATGTATGGTCAAGAAAATACAAACTATTATGACCTTGGGTCTTCAACTGGTGCCATTTCACTTTCAATTGCTCTTAATAATAAACACAAAAATAATCAATTTTTTGCCATTGACAACTCACAAGATATGATTAATCAATGTAAAAAAAATCTAAAGAATAAAGTTAATAATTTGCAAATAATCTGTGCAGATATTAACCAAATTAATATTCAAAACGCATCAATTGTTGTTCTTAATTTGACACTTCAATTTATCGATGTCGAACTGCGTTCAAATCTCATAAAAAAAATCTACGAGGGTCTAAACCCTGGTGGAGTTTTAATAATAAGTGAAAAAATACACTTCGAGAACAAACAGATTCAAAATCAAATTACAAAGCTCCATATGGACTTTAAGAGAGAGAATGGATATAGCGAACTAGAAATTGCGAATAAACGCCAAGCGATTGAAAATGTACTTATCACTGAAACAAAAGAAGAACATCTAAAACGCTTACGTGATTGTGGCTTTAATGACACCAGTTGCTTCTTTCAGTGCCTTAACTTTGTTTCTTTTTTATCTGTAAAATAAACTAAGTTATTTTCTCCTTCAAACAGGGTTCAATATGTTACTAATGATCGACAACTATGACTCATTTACTTATAACTTAGTTCAATATTTTGGCGAGCTAGGTCAAGAAGTAGTTGTTCACAGAAATGATCAAATTTCAGTTAAAGAGATACAAAATTTAAATCCTAATTACATTGTTATTTCACCAGGTCCTTGTACTCCAAATGAAGCTGGAATTTCATTAGATTTAATAGAAAAATTAGCTGGTAAATTTCCAATATTGGGTGTTTGCTTAGGTTTTCAAGCAATAGTGCAATCATTTGGAGGGAATATTATTGGCGCACAAAAAATTATGCATGGAAAAGTCTCCCCTGTTCATCACACCTCTAAAAGTGTTTTTAAAGGCCTAAAGAATCCTCTAAATGCAACTCGCTATCACTCTTTAGTGGCTGAAAAAGAGTCTCTGCCAGATTGCTTTGAGGTCACTGCATGGACTAATACTGAATCTGGAGAAATTGAAGAAATTATGGGAGTTAGCCATAAAGCTTATCCTATTGAAGGCGTACAATTCCACCCAGAATCAATTCTTACTGAGCATGGACACCAAATGCTGGATACTTTTTTACAGGACAACAAATAATTATGGAATTTATTCAATTTTTACAAGGCGAGCTATTACTAACAGGGACATTATTTGCTCTAATCATATTACTCATAGTAAATATTTACAGTGAGAAGTACAGGAAGTATCAAGTTGTTGACACGAATGGCGCGGTATCTCTAATGGACGATGATAAACTCACTATTCTAGATGTGAGAGAGGAGAAAGAACGAACTGTAGGATTTATTACTAATGATCTTAATATCCCAATGAGTCAGGTCAAAAAAAAGATTAACTCGCTCGATAAATCAAAAAATATTCTCGTGTATTGTAAAAATGGGACTAGATCAGATCGAATTGCTGATAGTCTTTCTAAAAGTGATTTTCAAAAAGTTTATAGCCTTAAAGGCGGTTTTAATGCATGGCTAAAAGCTGAACTTCCTATACAAAAATAAACACGATGAGCAACTCCCTTACAATCATTGGAGCAGGCGCATGGGGAAGCGCACTTGCGATTGCTCTAAATGATAAATTTGATAATATTTATCTAATCTCGGAAGATCAAGAGAATGCTGAAAGTATTGGCAATCAGCATCCAGCACTCTCTAAGCCATTCAGTCAGAACATTAAGATAAGTCCAAGCTATCAGGTAATCAATAAATCAACGGCTGTTCTTATTGCTACTCCAAGCTCTGCATTCTCTAGTGTGCTCAAAAGAATAAAAGATGACATAAATGAAATTCCTCTAGCATGGGTAACTAAAGGATTTGATCCAGACAGTGGAAGCCTACTCCATGAAACTTTCAATCAACAAATTCCTAGCCATCATCCTTGCGTTATATCTGGCCCCACTTTTGCAGCTGAAATTGTTGAAAAAAAACCAGCAGCCATTGTTGTAGCATCTCAAGACAAAAATACCAGAGAATTTTGGTCTAATATCATCCAAACAAAAACACTTCGTGCATATACAAATTCAGATATTGTCGGAGTACAGGTTGGAGGATCGGTTAAAAATGTTATTGCGATAGCTGCGGGGATTGTAAATGGACTTGGTTTTGGAGCCAATACCCAAGCTGCTTTAATAACCAGAGGCCTAGCTGAAATGACTAGACTTGGCGTTGCCTTGGGTGCAAATAAATTGACCTTTCAGGGGCTTTCTGGACTGGGCGACCTAGTCCTTACCTGCTCGGATGACTTATCAAGAAACCGACGCTTTGGAAAAGAACTCGCCAATAATGTCTCATCAGATACCGCCCTCAAGAATATTAATGCCACTGTGGAAGGCTTCAAAACATTAAAGCTAGTCCTAAAGATAGCAAATAAATATCAAATAGAAATGCCCATATGCGAACATGTGTTTCAAGTTACTGAGGGCAAGATAACTCCAAAAGAGGCTGTCACTGAACTCCTTTTAAGAAAACCTAGCGACGAGTAATTTGTTAAGGCCCTATTTAATCCTAATTGTTATATAATTGGATTTGCAAATAAAATTTAAAAAATAGGTAAAACAAACCTTTTTTTGTGGATAATAAGCAGAAATTTCAATAGTTAGTTGATTATAAAATGGTCAATAAATATAGAAATATCAATAAAAATCTAAAAACTCTTTTCCTTTTATTGATGCTCTTTACAATGAGCTCTCTTGTGTCTTCAGCCTCTCTTTCATCCTTTAAACCTAGCTTTGACTCTATTGAAAGTACAATAGTCAGAAAAGAAGTATTTTTCAATTATCTACTACCAGCAATTCATAAAAAAAATGCAGAGATACTTGAATTAAGAAATGCTATTTCTAATGATGAACTAAGCAACAAGCAGCTCAACGATTTAGCCAATAAATACCGTATCAAGACTTCAATTTCAAAAGAAGAATTACTTAAAGTAATTGATATTCTTCCTCCTTCGCTCGTTCTTGCCCAGGCAGCCAATGAATCAAACTGGGGAAGATCAAGATTTGCCAAAGAGTACAATAATTATTTTGGCATATGGTGCTTCTCTAAAGGCTGTGGAGTCGTCCCTAAAGAAAGAGAAGAAACTGCGACCCATGAAGTGGCACGCTTTAACTCGTTAGAAGATTGTATCGACTATTATGTATTAAATATTAATCGAAGCTATGCCTATGAGGATCTTCGTCAAATTAGAAAAAATCAGCGTGAAAACCTTGAAGCAATTACGGGAATAGTATTAGCTGAAGGTCTAGGAAATTATGCTTTCCCAGGCAATGAATATATTGATTCAATTAAATCACTAATTAACTTTAATCAATTAGAAAGACATGATTTTTTGAACTAAGAGTAGTTCTATCAAATATAAAAAAACCCGCTATAGGCGGGTTTTTTTGAATTAATTTTATCTTCAGAATTAACGTTTGGAATACTGCTCACTCTTTCGGGCCTTCTTCTTGCCAACCTTTTTACGCTCAACTACACGTGCATCACGAGTTACAAGACCAGCACTTCTGAGATCTGAACGAGTGGCTTCATCATATGCCATCAATGCTCTAGTCACTCCAAGTCTGATTGCGCCAGCTTGGCCAGTATCACCGCCACCTTTAACCATGATATTGAAATCAAATTTTTTATGCATCTCAACAACATCTAAAGGCTGATTGATGATCATCGAGGATGTCTCTCTACCAAAATACTCATCCATTGGCTTTTTGTTGACAGTAAAAACACCTTTGCCTTTCGTCATATAAACTCGAGCAACTGATGTTTTTCTTCTTCCAGTTGCGTAAAAAACTTCTTTATCTGCCATATTAATATGCCTTAAATATCTAATAGTTGTGGTTGTTGCGCAGCATGAGTATGTTCTCCACCAGCAAAAACCTTCATTTTTCTTGCCATTTCTCTACCTAAAGGTCCTTTAGGAAGCATTCCTTTCACTGCTTTCTGAATGACTTCTTCAGGCTTCTTAGCAAGCAACTCATTAAAAGGGACTGACTTTAAATTACCAACATATCCAGTGTGGTGGTGATACATTTTGTCATTATATTTGTTTCCAGTCACAGCTACTTTAGCTGCATTAACAATCACAATATAATCTCCAGTATCAACATGAGGCGTATATTCTGGCTTATGCTTACCACGAAGACGAGATGCAACTTCAGTCGCCAAACGACCGAGTGTCTTGCCATCTGCATCAACTAAAAACCAGTCTCTTTTTACCTCATCAGCTTTCGCACTAAATGTTTTCATAACCCTTTTATCTTTGTCAGTTTAGAACAAGCGCACTATTATAATCACTTTTTATTCCTAATGTAAGTTTTCATATGGCAAATATATGAAATATCTAGAATTCTAATTGATGTGGATAAAGCGCTATTTAACAGTCAAATCAAGGTCTTTTTCATACAGCTGAGTTTCAACATCCATTAAGCCCAACAAGGTATGAAAAAGGCTATCTTGAGTTTGAGGTAAATCCGCATTTTCTTTAATAATATTTTTGTCAAATACTCTAGACATAGAATCATCAAGCCACATAAATGCTGCAACATCAATCTGCTCATCTGGCGCCATAAAATAAGGCATGCCATGCAGATATAGACCGCCCTCTCCTAGAGACTCCCCATGGTCGCTAACATAAAACATTGCAGCATCAGAAACTTGAGAATTTCTTTTAAGAAGTTCAATCACTTGAGAAAGGACATAATCCGTATAAAGAATTGTATTGTCATAAGCATTTCTAATCTCAGTATCTGTACATTCATTCAACTGGTTTGTTTTACAAATCGGCTTAAATACTTCAAAATTCTCAGGATACCTTTTGTAATATGCTGGCCCATGACTTCCCATGGTATGCAAAACAATTAAAACATCTTTACCGTTTTGCTGATCAATATAATTTTGAAGATTGATTAACATCCCTTCATCTCGGCATTCTGGATTACAAATAGGATTAATTTTTGAGGTACGATAATCCCTAAATTCCACGCGATCAGCAACACTTTTCGAACTGGAATTATTCTCCAACCAAAGAACGCTTGCACCTGCATGACTAACTAGGTCAAGCACATTACTCATATTTTTCCCTTTTGAATGAGAATAGCTATCTCGGCCCAGCAAAGAGAACATGCATGGGACAGATAAAGCGGTGTCAGTTCCACATGAAGTCATTTCTTTAAAAGAAATAATATCTTCTTTCTCTAAATTTGGATTAGTTTTAAGGTCGTAACCATTTATCGACATATGGTCTCTGCGAGCAGCCTCTCCAATGACAAATATTACTAAGCGCCTGTTATCAGACCTCTTATTTATATTAGCATCAAGACCAATAACCTTGAATGGCTTTGCTGAAGTTTCAATTTGTGAGTCAATATATTTAATGGAAGAATAAAGAAAATAAGTCGGAGTAATATACAACCTTAAATCTCTATTTTCTCTAGCAAAAGAAGTGTAATGCTTTGAAAAGGACAATACGACAACTATAAAGACAACAATCAAAGTCAAAAAAACTTTTAATCTTTGCCATAACTGAGACTTTAGAGGGAAATTTATAATTTTAACCTTCCATACAAAATAAGATGGCAACAGACCCAAGAGAGAGAAATACAGAATTGACTGAATACTAATTAGATCACTTAATTCACTTGTATCGGTTTCAAAGGTATTTGTAATCATATTATGGTCAAAAACTATTCCATAATTATTAGTGCTATAGGTTAAGACTGATGAGACAAGCAGAAGGAAGATCAAAATTGGCTGAATAGTCCACCTATAACAGACAATCAGCAAAATTGCGGCATGAAATGTAAACAAGAATAAAAACAAAGAAGCGAGAAACAGCCAGTTTTCAGAAAATGGATAAACCTGCAATGTTTTTTCGAAAAATGTAAAATTACCGGTTATTGTTAGAAAGGCTCCAACAAACAATATTAGATTAACTTGCGAAATTTTCTTAGAAAAAAATTGCATTTAATTTAGACAAAAAAATTTATATTATATTATCCACTAGAAGACAAAGGTAGTAATGCTTAACTCACATATACACTTAGATTTTGATAATGTTAAATCTCCCTCAAATTCAACAACCGGAGTCATTGTTCCCTCAACTGGTAAAGATAATTGGGATAGCGTGATTGCATGCTGTCAATCAAATAAAAACAGTTATTTTGCTCTCGGGATTCACCCATGGTTTGTTGAAGACCATCAAATGATCGACTTATATAATCTTGAAGTACGAATCGAAGAAGAAAGACCTATTGCTGTTGGTGAATGTGGACTAGATTATGCCAAAGTTAAAGACCAAAATACTCAAAGATTCTTTTTTGATGAGCAGGTCGCTTTAGCTACTCGATTTGACTTGCCATTAATCATTCATTCAGTCCATGCCACAGAAGATGTGACTGACTTACTTAAATCATACTCAAAGTCTAGAGGTGTAATTCATGCCTTTTCGGGAAGCCTTCAACAAGCTGAAAATTTATTAAAAATTAATTTTTCTTTCGGATTTGGAGCCTCACTCACCAACCCTCACGCCTACAAATTACACGATATCGTCAATTTCTTACCTATTGAGTCCATAGTCATTGAAACAGACGATAGAAACAATCCTGATGAATTAATTCAAGTTGCTGAAAGAGTTGCTAGAATAAAAAAAATTAGTGTTGATCAGGTGATCGAACAATGCGATCAAAATACTTACAATATTTTTAAGATAAGCTAATGGCTGGAAGTTGTGCTCGAACAGAAATACTAGTTGGACAGCTCGGTTTGTCTCAATTAGCAGAATCACATGTTGTCATTGCTGGCCTTGGAGGTGTTGGCGGAGCTTGTGCTGAATCACTTTGCAGAGCTGGAATTGGGGAATTAACCCTTATTGATTTTGATACTGTAGCAAAAACCGACCTTAATCGTCAGCTTATTGCTCTACATTCAACTTTAGGCAAATCAAAAGTTAAAGTATTATCAGCAAGACTTAGAGACATAAATCCTGACACTGTAATTAATGAAAAGAACCTTTTTATCGATAGTAAAAAAGCCGAAGAAATAGCGAATGAAGAGGATTATAATTTTGTTGCTGATTGCATTGATGCAATCGCCTGTAAAACCAATTTAATTGACGCTTGTAATCGATTTAAAAAACCAATAATTTCAAGCATGGGTGCTGGAGGCAGATTAGACCCAACCAAAGTTACAATCTCAAGAATGGATAAAACAGAATACTGTGGGCTAGCTCGTGAACTCAGAAGACAGCTTAGAAATAAGCGTGCATCATTAAAGTTTCCAGTAGTTCACTCCAAAGAACTTCAAATTAAAGCGCTCCCACATGAAGCAATTACTGCAACAGAGTTTTCACCGCCAGGAAGACCAAGAGCAGTCAATGGTGCTATATCATATATGCCTAATCTTTTTGGATTAATGATGGCGGGGCATATTATTCAAGCTATATTAAAATCATGATTAGTATATTATTAACTTTATTATGGTAAGAACAGAAAGCCCAATTTGTGAGTTCAATCTCCCAGCAATTGATTTCAAACTTAAGGGAGTTGATGAAAAATACTATGATCTGAATTCACTTCATGGAACAAATGGATTACTAATTATGTTTATTTGTAACCACTGCCCTTATGTGAAATCAATAATTGATAGAATCATTAGAGATACAAAAGAATTAAAAAATCTTGGGATAAATAGTGTTGGAATTATGTCAAATGATTCAAATGAGTACGAAGAAGACTCATTTGAAAATATGAAAAAAATTGCATCGGACCTTGACTTTCCATTTCCTTATCTTATTGATGAAACTCAGGAGGTTGCCAAGGCTTATGGTGCGGTTTGTACTCCTGACTTTTTTGGATACAACAAAAAACTTGGTCTTCAATATCGAGGAAGGTTAGATGAGTCTCGAAAAGAGTCAATTAATGGTGCAAAGCGAGAATTATTTGAAGCAATGAAAGAAATTGCAATCACTGGCAACGGCCCTATTGACCAAATTCCTTCAATGGGATGCTCTATTAAGTGGTTTGACTAAAGACATTCCTTAATAAATTTCAAATGGACTGGTGTCGTTTAAATGCATGGTGCCAAATAAAGGTATAATGCTCCTCTTTTCCTCACTTCCCCATCTAAAAAATGTCTGAAAATGCATCAAGCATTACATTTAATAGTTTTGATCTATCAAAAGAAATAATTCAAGCACTTGATGACGTTGGATATGAAACGCCGTCTGCCATTCAAGAGCAATGTATTTCGCACTTACTTAATGGTCATGATGTTATTGGTCAAGCTCAAACCGGGACAGGCAAAACAGCAGCATTTTCACTCCCTTTAATTGACAGAGTAGATATAAAAAATAATCAAGTTCAGCTTTTGGTATTAGCCCCAACTCGTGAGCTTGCTATCCAAGTATCTGAGGCCATTCAAACTTACTCAAGACATATAAAAGGCTTTCATGTTTTACCTATCTATGGAGGTCAATCATATGACATCCAACTAAGGCCTCTCAAAAGGGGCGTTCATGCGGTAGTTGGTACGCCTGGAAGAGTAATGGATCATTTAAAAAGGGGGACCCTCAAACTAAACTCACTTAAGGCTCTAGTCTTAGATGAAGCAGATGAAATGTTAAAAATGGGCTTTATTGATGATGTCAAATGGGTCATGGAAAAACTTCCTGAGCAGCGCCAAATAGCTTTGTTTTCGGCAACAATGCCAGATGTTATTAAGCGAGTTGCAGAAAAATTTTTAGATAATCCAAAAATAGTTAAAGTAAAAACAAAGACTGCTACAGCAATGACAATCAGTCAAAGATATTGGCTTGTTGGTGGTGTTCATAAACTTGATGCATTAACTCGTATTTTAGAAGTCGAGCCTTTTGATGCTCTTCTAATTTTTGTAAGAACCAAAACGGCCACTATCGACTTAGCAGAAAAACTCTCAGCTAGAGGCTTCACCGCAGAAGCAATTAATGGAGATATAGCTCAAAATCACAGAGAGCGAATAATTCAGCATCTTAAGAATGGAAAAATTGACATTTTGATTGCAACTGACGTTGCGGCAAGAGGTCTAGATGTGGATCGCATATCTCATGTTATAAATTACGATATTCCTCAAGATCCAGAATCCTATGTTCATAGAATTGGAAGAACAGGTCGAGCTGGAAGGGACGGCAAAGCAATCCTTTTTGTAGCTCCGCGTGAAAGAAGAATGCTTAAAACGATTGAAAGAATTACTCGACAGCCTATAGAACCAATGATGCTCCCATCCGCAAAAATTATCAATGAACAAAGGGTGGTCAACTTTAAACAAAGAATTACTAACACTCTCGAGAATCAAGACCTATCTATTTTTGAAGATCTTATTTTGGGCTATCAGAAAGAAAATGAAATAGATTTATTCAAAATTGCATCATCACTGGCTTTAATGGCACAGGGTACTGAACCTTTGTTACTTAGTGAAAAAGAAATTATTCAGCCTAAATTAGACTCCAAAAGTAAAAATAATATATCAATTTCAATTCAAGCAGATCCATTAAGGGACAATCCTTCTATCCAAATGAGAAGATATAAAATATCACTTGGTCGAAAGGATAATATTAAGCCAGGAAACATTTTAGGAGCCATTGCAAATGAAGCTGAAATTAGCAGTTCATTTATTGGCGCCATTCAAATCTATCAAGATTTTACAACTGTAGACTTGCCAGATGAGATGCCAAAGGAAACTCTTCAAATACTCAAGAATACTAGAGTTTTTGACAAAAAACTCAACATGGAGGAGCTAACAGAACAAAACAACAATTCATCTCAACGAGAATCAACCAGTAATTTCAAAAGAAACCAATCTAAGAAACGCAGAAGAGTCAAACCAAAAGTAACCAGAGACAAAAAATTCTCAAGAGGAAAATCAAGAAAATAGGCTTCTTTCAGAGCTCACTAAATAAATAAATATTATTAGTTTTTTAGGTTAAAATTGACCTTGCTGGTTAATATTCAGCTGATTTTGATGTTGTGTTGTTGCTTCATAGTAAGACGGTTTCACAGTGATTTGAGTTGGTTGCATCTTTTCCATGTTTTATTTTTTTTTAGGAGACTGCATGTCTACAACTACAGGTCGCGTTAAATGGTTTGACGCAAAGAAAGGTTTCGGTTTTATTGAGCAAGAAAGTGGTGATGATGTATTCGTTCACTTTAGAGCAATTCAAAGCGAAGGTTACAAAACTCTTGAAGAAGGTCAAGAAGTTGAGTTTGAGCTTGAGGATGGCGCCAAAGGCCCTCAAGCAGCAAACGTAGTAGCAAAATAATTTAAAAAATATAAACCCAGTATTTTTCTGGGTTTTACATATTAATCCCTAGACTAAACTGCTGCATCGGTTTTAATTCTTAAAACTTTCAGTTTAGTAATTAAATTTCTTATTATTTATAGGACTTATGATTCTGCCTGTCCAACTGTTTATAGTGCTCTCAAATAAATCACCCCTGTTTTAATGAAGTCAATCCATATATAATTTATAGAAAAATTAGGCTTTATGAAAACATTCTACTGGTACGACTTTGAAACTTTTGGCCTCTCTCCAAAAGTGCAAAGAATTGCTCAATTTGCTGGAATTAGAACAGATGAAAATCTTAATATTCTAGATGAGCATATGTTTTATTGTAAACCAACTCATGATTGCCTACCTGCCCCTGAAGCATGTGCCGTAACGGGAATCAGCCCTCAACTATGTGAAAAAAAGGGATTAATAGAGCATGAGTTTATAAAAAAAATTCATGATGAGTTCTGTATACCTGAAACCTGTATTGTCGGTTACAACTCAATAGCTTTTGACGATGAGCATACAAGACATGCACTTTTCAGAAATTTCTTAGACCCCTACTCGTGGCATTGGCAGAATGGTAATTCAAGATGGGACATCCTCAATGTAGCAAGATTCTGCTATGCCCATAAAGAAGATGAAAGCCTTAATTGGGTTAAAAATGAAAACAATAGGCCTATTTTTAAGCTTGATAATCTTGCACCTGCAAATAATATAGAGCATAGTAATGCTCATGATGCTATGGCAGATGTAAGAGCAACAATTGGTATTGCATCAATAATTAAAAAAACACAGCCAAAATTTTTTGATTACGCATTAAGTCTTAACAATAAAAAAGAAGTTGGGAGTCTTGTAAAACTCAATCATCCAATGCTCTTGACATCCTCAAGCTTTGGATATAAATCATCATTTACAAGGCTTGTGACTGCAATTTGTTATCACCCTGAATACTCAGATCGTGCAATTGTTATTAATCTTAATCAAGATCCAGAAATTCTTCTAGAACTTGAAGTCGAAGATTTAAAAAAGCTTACATTTACCAGAAAAGCAGATTTGCCAAAAGGACTCGAAAAACTTGAGCTTAATGAACTTATTTTTAATAAAAGTCCTATGTTTGTTTGCAGTCCAAATCGAGATAATTTCAAGATTTCTCCAGTCCTGATTGATAAGTTTCATATTGATATGGAACGCTGCTTAAAAAATTTGCAATATATTCAAAATAATATATGGGAAATAGAACAAAAAGTTCAATCTATTTATAAAAATGATTCAGAAAGGCAACCTAGTAACGATGTTGATCATTCTCTTTATGACGGCTTTATAAGTAACAAGGATAAAGCCTTGTGTGAAAAAATTCAAAGCCTTTCAGTTGATGAAATTGGCCAATTTACTCCTAATTTTGAAGAGAACCGTTTATCTAAATTATTTCTTAACTTTAAAGCAAGAAATTATCCTCAATTACTTAATGATTATGAACAAGAAGAGTGGTTTGAAATTGTTCAATCTAGAATTCAAAATGGTGTAAATGGATTCTTATCGATTGATAGCTTTGAAAAGAGCTTAAATAAGCTAAAAGACAGCTCTCCTGAGAAAGAGAATCTTTGGAAAGAGCTCGAAGATTATGCAAGTTCATTTCTTTAGATGAATTGCCTGTTATTGATAAATTAGGAAAAATTAAGTATAATATTTCACCCATAGTTAAATCAAAAAAGGTTCAAATGAACGCAGAAACAAGAAGTGAAATGTTTGGTAGGCTTTTAAAAAAAATACCAAATCCAACGACTGAACTTAGCTATTCAACCTCATTCGAATTGCTAGTGGCCGTTACTTTATCTGCTCAAGCTACAGACAAGAGTGTCAATCAGGTAACTGACATCTTATTTCCTCTTGCAAATACTCCTGAGACAATTTTTGAACTTGGAGAAACTAAGCTAAGAGACACAATCAAATCAATAGGGCTATTTAACTCAAAAGCAAAACATATTATTCAAACTTGTAGAATTCTGATTGATAAATACAATTCTGAAGTACCTGAAACAAGAAAAGAATTAGAAGCTCTTCCAGGTGTGGGAAGAAAAACTGCCAATGTAGTTCTTAATACTGCTTTTGGACAGCCCACTATTGCTGTTGATACGCACATCTATAGAGTAGCAAATAGAACAGCTATTGCTTCTGGGAAAACTGTGCTTGAGGTTGAAAAAAAATTAATTAAATTTATTCCAGATGAATTTAAAGTACCTGCCCATCACCTGATGATTCTTCATGGCAGATATGTCTGTAAAGCAAGATCACCGTATTGTAATGATTGTACATTGCTCGATTTGTGCGAGTATGAAGAGAAAAACATCTAAATTCTATTAAGTGTTCTCAACAGATAGATCAAAGCAACGAAAATTATTAGCCGAAGCTTGGGAAAAATATAATTCTAATTATTTGTTAGATCCCCTTGAAGAGCAATTAGCAAAGATAATAGAAAATCATCCTGAGTATCAAGATATTATAAAAAACATAGATACTGAATATTTTCCTGAACAAGGGAAAACCAATCCATTTCTACATATTAATCTCCATTTATCATTACAAGATCAACTTAGTCTAGACCAGCCAAAAGGTATTAAGAAAATATATAATAATCTACTAAAAAAAGTTAAAGATGCTCATCAAGTTGAGCACATAATGATGGATCACATAGCGGAAATGATATTTAATTCACAAAAATACGCTAAGCCAATGGATCTCGAACACTATCTCAGGTCGTTAAAGTGTCTTATTAAAGATTAATTGCCAAAGTTAAATTTTTTCTAATTAATTGTTAAGACCAGCTTACAAAATTAGTAAGAAGTTGAAGTCCATCACTTTGTGATTTTTCTGGATGAAATTGAACTGCAAAAACTTTGTCTATAGCAATGGCTGAAGTAAATGTATGTCCATAGTTTGTTGTTCCAAAAACACAATTAGAATCAATTGGTTTTACAAAGTAGCTATGGACACTATAGAAACGACTATTATTATCAATATTATGCCAAAGTGGATGATCTTTAATCTGGTCAACATTATTCCAACCCATATGCGGTATTTTTAATTCATTACTTTTGAATTTTTCGACTGTACCTGGAACTATTGATAGACCCTTTGTTCCTTGATTTTCTTCACTATAGTCAAATAGTAACTGCAATCCTAGACAAATACCCAAAAATGGCTTAGATTTAAATGACAATTTAATTTCATCGATAAGAGAATTTGATTCGAGCGCATTCATACATGGCCCCATCGCACCTTGTCCTGGAAAAACAACTCTATCAGCATCTCTAATGACCTGAGGGTCTTTGGTAAGAATGCACGTATCGTTTGGTGCAACATACTCAAGTGCTTTCTGAACAGAACGGACATTTCCCATTCCATAGTCCACAATTGCAATTTGTTGCATGCTGATGTTCCTAATTGTATTAGAGTGAGCCCTTTGTTGAAGGAATTACATCTGACTGCCTTTCATCTGGTGTAATCGCCATTCGAAGCGCCCTTCCAAATGCTTTAAAGACAGTTTCAGCTTGGTGATGAGAATTAATGCCCTTTAGATTATCAATATGTAAAGTGATTAACGAGTGGTTGACAAATCCCTGAAAAAATTCTCTAATTAGATCTAGATCGAATGTGCCAACCCTATCCCTCGTAAACTTCACCCCAAGTTCTAAACCTGGCCTACCCGACAAGTCTATAACGACTCTCGATAATGCCTCATCTAATGGGACATACGCATGACCATAACGTGTTAGGCCCTTTTTATCGCCCACAGCTTCAAAAAAAGCTTGCCCGAGCGTTATTCCGATATCTTCAACAGTGTGGTGGTCATCTATGTCAGTGTCTCCTTTGCAAGCTATTGATAAATCCATCAAACCATGGCGTGCAATTTGGTCTAGCATATGGTCTAGGAAGGGTACACCTGTATCAATATTTGCTTTTCCAATACCATAAAGCTCAAGAATTACCTTGATATCTGTTTCATTCGTCTTACGCTCTTTATTAACCATTTTTTGATTTTATCTTATGAAATATACTCTCTGATGAGAATTTCTGCTATTTGAATTGTATTAAGTGCTGCGCCTTTCCTAATATTATCGGACACTACCCATAAATTTAGTCCATTCTCAAAACTAATATCTTCTCTAATTCTGCTAACGTAGGTCGCGTCATTATTAGTTGCTTCTTGAAAAGGAGTGGCATATCCACCACTCTCTCTTTTGTCCATGACTTCAACTCCATCAGCCTTCTCAAGCAAGTTACGAGCATCGTCAGCACTTATTTTTTCTTTAGTTTCAATATGAACTGCCTCGGAATGACCAAAAACTACGGGGATTCTGACCGCAGTCGGATTAACAAGAATATCTTCATCTTCAAAGATTTTTTGTGTCTCCCATACCATTTTCATTTCTTCTTTTGTATATCCATTTTCTTGAAAAGTATCGATATGAGGTATTGCATTAAATGCTATTTGTTTAGGGTAAACATCCACCTCAACATCATTACCATTTAGCAAATTTGCAGTTTGTGTTGTAAGCTCTGTAATTGCCTCTTTACCACTCCCTGAAACTGCCTGATAAGTAGCAACATTAATTCTGGAGATTCCTACTGCATCATAAATCGGCTTTAGAGCAACAAGCATTTGAATCGTTGAACAATTTGGATTAGCAATAATATTGCGATTTTTATAGTCAGCTATGGCATGAGGATTGACCTCTGGTATAACCAACGGAATATCCTCATCACGCCTAAATTGAGATGTATTGTCAATAACGATACAGCCTTGTTCTGCAGCAATAGGTGCGTATTTTTCAGAAATACTTCCGCCAGCAGAAAATAAACCAATTTGCACATTGGAGAAATCAAAGGTATCTAGGTCTTGCACAACCCACGACTCCCCCTGACATGAAACTTTACTGCCAGCTGATCGTTTAGATGCCAAAGGATATAAATTTTCAATTGGAAAATTTCTCTGATCTAAAATTGAGATAAGAGTTTCACCTACAGCACCAGTTGCCCCAACAACAGCAACATTATATTTTTTACTCATATTATGTGATAGAACTTAAAAAATGTATAGATTATACGAGGCACATGAGCCAATATTCAAAAATATATTCAATAACAGGCCACTTTTAGTTCAATTTATAGCAAATTTGGTCTAAACAGCATCAAATCAAGGGATTTTTCAATATTTTCACTAGTTTTAAATGAAGTAATGAAAATTAAACAGAATTTTCAACTTCTAAAAACTGATGCTTTAAATTAAATTTTGAGCTGAGGTGTTTACATAAAGATTGGACACCATACCTCTCTGTTGCATGATGACCCGCTGAAATATAAATGATATTATTTTCTTTTGCTGCAGCAGGCGTCCTTTCTGAAACCTCTCCACTAAGGTACAAATCTACATTAAGATTTATTGCCTCATCAATAAAGCCTTGCGCTCCACCAGTACACCAGGCAATGCTATTTATTGACTTATTTGTTTCACCAAATACTTGAGGAATCCTATCTAACTTCTTTTCAATTAGACTTGTAAATCTCTTTAGATCAGTATCTAATTCACCCTGCCAAAGAAAACTATCGTCAACAGACTTCATTTTTTGAATGCCAAGAATTTTCCCTAATGACACATTATTTCCAACCTCAGGATGTTCATCTAATGGAAGATGGTAGCCAAAAAGGTTGATATTATTTTTGATCAATAAATCAATCTTTTTTCGCTTAGCACCAGCAATCACACTAGGCTCGTTATCCCAAAAGATACCATGATGGACAAAAATAGTATCTGCCTTTTCCTCGACAGCTAACTGAATAAGATCTAGATTAGCACTAACGCCACTTACAATTTTATTAATTTTTTGGCACCCTTCTACTTGAAGGCCATTAGGACCATAATCTTTAAATTTACTAACACTTAAATAATTATTACAATAATTGTTTAACTCATCTCTTTCAACCATAATAGTCCTTAATTGCTGCAATAAGAGTATTGTTTTCATTAGGCTCACTGATCGTAATCCGAATGAACCCTGACAAATCAGACTCAGCTGCAAAACGCTTTACTAAAATCCCATTTTTAATTAATGAACTATGCAATGATAGAGCATCATCAGACTGCACGAGGAGAAAGTTAGTCTGAGATGAAAAAACTTTAAGCTGCGAGATCATAGAGAGCTCATCAAAAAGACGCTGTCTTTCTTCAATCAATATTTGTGCATTGTTAAGAATTCGCTGCCTATCTTGAAGTAAAGAATTTGCACTTACCTGAGTTAATGTATTGATGTTATAAGGAAGCCGTAATTTATTTAATTGAATTATCGTCTCTTTACTTCCAATTAAAAGACCGAGCCTAAGCCCAGCAAAGCCTATTTTTGATATTGTTCTCAAAACAACTAAGTTTGAATAATTTGAAATTTCTGATAAGAAACTCTTATCTGAGTATGCATAATAGGCTTCATCCAGAACAACTAGAGCATCCGTTGTCCTTATAATTTCAAGGATTGCATCATAGTCAAATGCATTTCCAGTGGGATTATTCGGATAAGCAATAAAGATAAGCTTTGGCTTTTTACTATTTATAGTTTGGAGTGTTTTGCTCAGGTTAATATCAAAATTAGAATCAAGTTTGACACCGCAGTAATTTAAATGAGCGTATTTTGAAACCATTTCATACATCACGAAGCTGGGCTCAAAGCTCATTATTAAATCATCCTTATTA
The DNA here is from genome assembly GCA_902512035.1 of uncultured Gammaproteobacteria bacterium. GTDB lineage: Bacteria > Pseudomonadota > Gammaproteobacteria > PS1 > Pseudothioglobaceae > Pseudothioglobus. The sequence goes on along the minus strand of CABXHG010000001.1, from coordinate 71,641 downwards.
CAAGCAAGTGCCAATAACTGAATCAATTCATCTGAACCATTCCCGAGAAGAACTTCAAACTCTTCTGGAATATCCATAAGAGCTCTGAGAGTATCCTTTAATTGAGTTAATTCAGTATCTGGATATCGATTAATCTCTGACTGATCAATATATTTAAGAAATTCATCTTTTTGATCTTGAGGGATTCCAAAAGGACTCTCCATTGCATCTAATTTAAGCAAGTTTTTTGATTTAGGGACATGGTAAGCGCTGATATTCTTAATATCTGGTCTTAGCCATTGATCTATAAATGTCATTTTGATTGATACGAGAATCTTTTTGGATGATACTGCATTTTACCAAGCTTTTTCGCATTTAATAAACATTGGTAAGTATAGTCAAGAGCCTGATCGCAAGCATCATCAATGGCTACTCCTCTAGCTATTAATGCTGAAATTGCACTAGATAATGTGCATCCAGACCCATGGTATGCACCTGGTAATTTTTTATAGCTAAACCTTCTAATCAAACTGCCTTTATTATAAAGGCGGTGTTCAACTTCAACTTCAGAAGAATCTGAGGTTGTAACGAGTGCCCAAGGACAATTTAGACTTGAAACTGCCGACTGCTCATCCAAACCTGAGGCCAGACAGTTCAGTTCCTCTAGATTTGGAGTTAAAATCAAGCACTTTGGGATAAGATGGCTTTTCATAGCCTGAATCATTTTATTTGAACTTAAATTTTCTCGAGTTCCTGAAAGTAATATGGGGTCAAGAATAATATTGAGCGGACTTTTTTTATCAAGCAATCTCGAAATAGTTTTTATTTGGCTCACTGAACCTAAAAGACCAATTTTCACTGTATTAAATGAAATATCTTCTGCAATTAGATTAAATTGGCTCTCTAAGAGACTATCCTTTGTTACCTCTAATGAGTCTACTTTTTGAGTATTTTGAGCTGTCAGTGAAGTAATAATTGGAAGTGGTGTGAGTTCGAAATGATTAATTGTTTCAATGTCAGCTGTAACTCCAGCAGCACCAGTTGGATCAAGACCTGAGAATAATAAAATAGTATCGGCTGAATGCCTTTTCACTTTCTATTGGGTTTCTTTTTGAATTAAATAATCGATGACTTCAAAAATCTTCTCTTCACTGCCCGCACTCGAAGCGTTAACCATATATTTACCATTGACAATGAAAGCTGGAACTCCAGTAATGCGGTATTTGTAAGTATTAGCTTTTGCTTTATTCACTGCAACCTTGACTGGGAAAGACTCATAAACTTTATTTGCCTTTGCTTCATCAACCCCATTTAATGCCAGCCATGTGACAAAATCCTGCTGAGTTTTAAAGTTTAATTTTTGAATATGTATTGCGTTAAACAATGCAGAATGCAATCGATCAAGCTCTCCTAGCTCTTTAAGAACATAATAAAAAGTAGAGCCGTACTCCCATCCTGGAAAAACAGCTGGCTGGAGCACTAACTGAGCTGAACTGTCCATTGTCTGCATCCAATCTTCAAGCATTGGATGAACGGAGAAACAATGAGGGCAAAAATACCAAAATAACTCCCTAACTTCAACCTGATTTCCAGTTTCAGTTTCAACAGACTTATCCAAAACAATATAATTTTTACCCGCAACAAACTCTGCTTGAGATGCATTGGTAAAGAATACAAAAATTGCTAAAGCAATTACAGAAGTTAGTGCGGTAATTTTTTTCATGTTATTTATCATTATAGGTTCAACATAAATTATAGAGAAATTCGATTATGTACACTCATTATTTAACGAGAAATAATATTGCAGTATATAAATTTCAATAGTTTTAACTATATAGTTTATCGATACTATGCTTTTTCAGTTCAAAAATCATATTGCTCTGAAAATCCTCCCATAGCTTTATATATGAAACTTTTTTTTCAGGATGAATACCATCAGGGTTGAGTTCTACAAGAGGCGCAAGCACAAATGCATATCTGAGTATATCCTTTCGTGGAACTTTTAATTCTTCATCAATAACATCATCGTAGAGAACAAGATCAAGATCTATAATTCGAGAAGAAAATTTTGGAAGTGTGCGATTTCTGCCTAGTGAGTCTTCGATTTGGTGCAAAATATTTACAACTTCTGATACCTTTTTTTGAGTTTCAACATTAACTCCAATATTATAAAAATCATTACCATTAAAGCCTTCAGCGGGACTCTCAAAAAGTGAAGAAACTGTAATTTTTTCGAAGAAAAGTTCAAGCTGCTCTAACGCTGAGCGAATATTTTTCCGTCTATCTTGATTAGACCCGATATTAAGGTGCAAAAGGCTCATTAACTTTTGGTCCGCTCTATAATTACACCGACTCCATTAGCGCCTGTAATTGCCTCGCCTTTATTTAGTGTTAATTTGACCCAATGAACATCAAATTCATTAAGAATAATCTGACAAATTTTCTCTGCCAACGTTTCTACAAGCTCAAACTTAGAATCTCTTACAAAGCTAGCAACGCGCTTGCAAACATTTTTATAGTTTAGCGCCTGATCAATATGGTCAGTCTCAGCAGCAGCAGCAATATCTGATGACATTTCAATATCAAGAACAATATCTTGACGAATTTTCTTCTCCCAGTCATAAATACCTATCACAGTATCCACTTTGAGACCCTTAACAAAAACAATATCCATAATTAATATATTTACTTAATAATAGTATTATGATACCTTTGTGATATCAACTTAAAACAACAATAAAAATGTTTTCATTGATATAATTTGTTACTAATAAAGAATTATATTTTGGAAAAAAATTTAGGGGAATTACTTGTTATATTTTTTAATTGGTAGCTATTTACTGGGATCAATTTCTAGCGCTATTATTATTTGCAAAATCTGCAATTTGCCAGACCCTAGAACCGAAGGATCGAAAAATCCTGGTGCTACTAATGTCTTAAGAATGGGTGGCAAGGTGGCAGCTGTTCTTGTGCTAATATTTGACGGACTTAAAGGTGCATTTCCTGTTTTTCTCGCTCATTATTATGGATACAATCTGTTTGATTCAACTCTTATTCTCTTATTTGCTTTTCTAGGCCATGTGTTTCCAGTTTATTATCGATTCAAAGGTGGCAAAGGTGTAGCAACCTATCTTGGAGGCCTTATAGCCATTAATTTCTTTGTAGGCCTCACTTTTGCAATTATCTGGCTTATCGTTGCTAAAGTAATTAAAGTGTCTTCCATTGCAGCATTAACCGCGACAGTTCTTTCACCTATTTATTTTTATTTAATTACAACACACGATGTAAAAGCTACAGTGGTTATTTTTCTTGTAAATCTCTTTATATATTTCACTCACCGTGAAAATATTAGAAGGATTATGAATGGTGAAGAAGGAGCAATAGGCTCCTCAAAATAACTTACTCTGTTTTGATACTAACACCACGATTTAATAAAGTATTAGCTATTATCGCCAGCACTACTATCATCGAGAAAGGCACTAGAAAAGCCTTCCATAGTTCTACTGTGCCTATACCCAAAAAACCCAATCTAAATGCATCCATCATGTAATAGATTGGATTAAATGCAGATAAGCCTCGCCAAAAGCTGGGCAAAATATCAATACTATAGAACATTCCACCAAGGTATGTTAAGGGCAGTAAAACAAAGTTTGGAATAATTGAGATATCGTCAAAGGTTCTTGCAAAAACCGCATTAATGAAGCCAGCTAGCGCAAACATTATTGACGTTAACAAAAATGTTGCAGCAATAATTAAAAGGCTGAAGATTTTAATTTCAACAAAAAATGAAATTGTAAGAGTTACCGCTAAGCCGACACAAAAACCTCTCGCAATGCCACCGCTCACAAATCCTAGCAAAATAATCCAGTTTGGAGTTGTGGAAACAAGCAACTCTTCAAAGCTATTATTATATTTAGTCATAAAAAAAGATGAGACAGTATTGGCATAAGATTGCATAATCACTGTCATTAAAATAATTCCAGGCACTATGAAATTAATATAGTCAATACCTTGCATTTGACCTATCCTGCCGCCCATTAATCCGCCAAAAATGAGTAAATAGAGAGAGGTTGTTATAACTGGTGGGACAATGGTTTGAACCCAAATTCTAGCAAATCTGAGTATCTCTTTAATGACAATAGTTTTGTAAGCAATCCACATAATGATTTAGCTAGTAAGAGATAAAAAAAGTGATTCTAAACGATTTTGAGAACTTCGAATATGAGACACATTAATATTCTGATCCAAGAGTGCTAAAACCACATCAGATATTGATATTTTTTCGCCCTGAGAAACTTGCAAAGTATTTTCGTCTAAAACTTTACAATCACAGTTTTTAATTTCAATTTTTCCAGATATTTTTTCAATAGTATCAATAATAATAACTTGCCTTTTAGCCTTGGCAAGAAGTTTTTTCATATTTGACTGTTCTACTAATATCCCATGACTCAATATTGCAATATTTCTACATAAGGATTCTGCTTCCTCTAAATAGTGAGTAGTTAAGACGATAGTCATTCCTTCATTATTTAGCTGCCTCAGATAATGCCACATTGATTGACGTATCTCAACATCAACTCCTGCAGTTGGCTCGTCCAAGATAAGAATTTTAGGCTTATGCATTAATGCTCTAGCAAGCATTAAACGCCTTTTCATACCTCCAGACAAAGATTGCGCAACATCAAAACGCCTATCCCATAGCTCCATTTTTTTCAAAAGAGTTTCAGCTTGAATTTTCGCTTCTTTCCTAGGAATACCAAAATATCCAGCTTGGTTGATTAGAATTTCAATATTAGGTTCATGAGGATTAAAATTAAATTCTTGTGGCATGAGTCCAATCATTTTCTTTACTTCATGAGAATGATTTTTTTGGTTTAAACCATTAATAATAACTTCGCCTGAAGTTCTTTTTAAAAGTCCTGCAATAATTCCAATTGCTGTTGTCTTTCCAGCACCGTTAGATCCAAGTAAAGCAAAAAAATCTCCCTCCTCAACCTTAAGATTGATACCTTTGAGGGCTTCAAGTTTATTGGAATATGTTTTGACTAAACTATCTGTTGAAAGTGCAAGCGACATAAAGCGTGGATTTAAACGAGAATAAGATAATAAAAATAAATAAATTAGAGTTTTAGCATTCAAATAAATTTTAACATTAATCGCCTTTAATAGACTAAATTTGGGATAATTATCTGGATTAAATTCAAAGCTATTGAATAGTCTATATGTCTACCCAAAAAAATGTTGAGTTACCCGATATTGGTGATTTTGATGCTGTAGATATTATTGAGGTTCTTGTCAAGGTTGGAGATACTGTTAATGAGAATGACAGTATCATTACTCTGGAAACAGATAAAGCCACAATGGAAATTCCAGCCCCTTTTGCTGGAAAGGTAAGCGCCCTCTCAGTTAAAGTAGGTGATAAAGTTGTCAAAGGCGACCTCATACTGACTCTTGAGAGTGAATCTGATCAGGAAGAAGAGAGTCCTGAAGAAAAAGTTGAGTCAACTCAATCAGATAATCAAGCAAATAAAGATACTGAGCCAGAAGACACTCCCACTCAAGAGAAAGAAAGTGAAATCCAAAAAGAAGAACTCTCATTAAATACAGATTCGAGTTATCATGCATCACCCTCAATTCGAAAGCTAGCTAGAGAACTTGGCGTTAATCTCTCAGGAGTAACTGGAACAGGCAAAAAAGGCAGGATTCTTGAAAAAGATTTAAAATCCTTCGTTAAAGAGCTTGTAACTAATGGCAATGTCGCTGAAGAAATTGAGGTCATCCCTTTATCGAGAATAAAAAAATTATCTGGTAAGCATCTTTCCAAGTCTTGGAATTTGATTCCTCATGTCACTCAATTTGATGAAGTTAATATTGACCAATTAGAAAAATTTCGTAAGCATCAAAAAGAAAAAAATATTAAATTAAGTCCTCTTGTTTTCATTATGAAAGCGGTTGTGCAAGTATTAAAACGCCATCCAAACTTTAACGCCTCTTTAGATGAAAGCGGAGAAAATCTTGTACTTAAAAAATACTTTAATCTTGGAATTGCGGTTGATACTCCGAATGGCCTTTTAGTCCCAGTGGTTAAGAATGTTGAGAAAAAATCTCTCATTGAGCTTTCTGAAGAGCTTGCTGAAATCTCTGTAAAAGCAAGAGAAGGAAAACTGGACGCAAATGAAATGAAGGGAGCTGGGTTTACAATTTCTAGTTTAGGTGGCATAGGTGGAACTCAATTTACACCAATCATTAATGCACCTGAAGTTGCAATTTTAGGTGTCTCTAGAACTCAAATCAAACCTATTTGGAATGGTAGCTCTTTTGATCCTGCGGCGATGATTCCTCTAGCTCTTTCATATGACCATAGAGTTATTGATGGAGCTGAAGGCGCAAGATTTATGGCCGAATTAAATGAAGTCTTAAGTAATATTATGGAGATGTTATTATGATTAAAACTCAAGTTTTAGTTATTGGTTCGGGTCCTGGTGGATACACTGCAGCATTTAGAGCTGCAGATTTAGGCAAAGAAGTAGCGCTGATTGAACGTCACGAATCTCTTGGTGGTGTATGTTTAAATGTAGGATGCATTCCATCTAAATCGCTTCTCCATACCGCAGAAGTCATTAATGAAACTAAGCACGCAAGCCAACTTGGATTAACTTTCTCAAAACCGAAAATTGATCTCGAGGGTGTCAAAAAAAATAAAGACAGTATTGTTAATAAGCTTACTGGCGGAATCCAGGCTCTTGCAAAAGCCAGAAAAGTAAAGATTATTAATGGCTATGCAAAATTTCTTTCAAAAAATCAGGTCGCCCTTGACGGCACAGATGAAGTGATAGAATTTGAGCAATGTATCATCTCTGTTGGCTCAAGTGTGACTAAGTTTCCTATGTTTCCATTTGAAGATAAACGTGTCATGGATTCTACTGATGCTCTTCTCCTTGAAGACATACCTAAAAGAATGCTTGTTGTTGGAGGCGGGATTATTGGTCTCGAGATGGCAACAATTTATGATGCTCTTGGAAGTGAGATCACTATCGTCGAGCTTGGAGGTCAAATTATTCCAGCAGCAGATAAAGATATTGTTATGCCTCTTTTTAAGAAAGCAAAGAAAAGCTATGCAAATGTTTTCTTAAATACTAAAGTCACTTCAATGAGTGCATTTAAAAAGGGCATAAAAGTTGAATTTGAAGGCAAAGATGCTCCTAAGACTGACACTTTTGATAAAGTTTTAGTGGCGGTTGGAAGAACACCTAATAGCAACTTAATTGACGCTGACAAGGCTGGTGTCAATATTAATGAGAATGGATTTATTGAGACAAATAAACAAATGAAAACAAATGTCGAAAACATCTTTGCAATTGGAGATGTTGTTGGTCAACCAATGCTTGCTCACAAGGCAGTTCATGAAGCTAAAGTTGCAGCAGAGGTTATTTGTGGTCACAAATCTGGTTTTGACGTCCTAACCATTCCATCTGTTGCATATACAGATCCAGAAGTTGCATGGACAGGAAAAACTGAAAAAGAATTAAAAGAAGAAGGCGTCAAATTCGAAAAAGGTGTCTTCCCATGGGCAGCATCTGGAAGAAGTCTGAGTATAGGTAGAAGCGAAGGAGTATCTAAAGCGCTATTTGATTCCAAATCAGGTAAGATTCTTGGAATGGGAATTTGTGGCACTAATGCAGGCGATTTGATATCTGAAGCTAGTCTTGCAATTGAGATGGGTTGCGATATGAGTGATATTGCGTTGACAATTCATGCGCACCCCACCCTATCAGAAACCACCGCCTTTGCTGCAGAAATGGCTGAAGGAACAATTACAGATTTGATGCCTCCAAGGAAAAGAAAATAGGTTTAATATGGATATTAAGCAAGCAAGAAAAAATGTAATTGAACAACAAATAAGGCCATGGGGTGGGCTCAATGTTAGAGCCAATCAAGCTCTTTCGGATATCCCGCGCGAAAAATTTGTCCCTGAAAAATATCAAAAACTTGTATTCGCAGACATTGAAATACCACTAAACTCAGTTGATAAGATGTTGTCTCCTAAAATTGAAGGGAGAATTTTAGACAGTCTTAACCTCCAAGGAAATGAAGATGTTTTAGAGATTGGTACTGGAAGTGGATACTTTACTTCTGTGCTAGCCAAGTTATCTAAATCAGTTCAATCAATTGAAATTGATCAAGAACTTCATGACTTAGCAAAAGAAAATATTAAAAAATTAAAGCTGAAAAATATTACCCTTATCAAGGATGATTTTGATTGTTCAGATTTTCAAGAAGAACAATTTGACGCTATTGTCATTAGCTCTGCATTACCCTTAGTCCAAGCTGATTTAAAAAAACTACTTACAATAGGTGGAAAGTTATTTGTTGTAATTGGATCACGAAATCATATGCATGCTACTTTAATTTTAAGAACAAATGAACTTGATTGGCACTCTAAATCTCTCTTTGAAACTCATTTAGAATTTATGAAAGGTCATGAACCGATTGAACAATTCTCTTTTTGATTTTGAAATAGGCATGTATGCTTAATTCAATTTTAAATTTTATTTTTAAAAAGCCGTTTTGGTCATTAATAGCTTTTTCAATTCTTATCGGTGCGTCAGCTCTACAGATTCAAAATTTCTCACTTGACGCCTCTTCAGAGTCATTATCTCTTGATGGTGACAATAACCTTGAGCTTTACTTTGCAACTCAAGAAACCTTTGGTTCAGATGAATCTTTAATCATTAGTTATTCCGCAAAAAATGGAACTGTCCTATCTGAAGATCAATTAAGTTTTCTAAGATTACTAAGGGACGATTTATTGGGTATCGAGGGGATAAGCTCTGTTATATCAATTTTGGATGTATCTCTTTTTCAATCGCCACCATTGTCTTTGGCAGAACTTGCAAGTGACGTTTACACAATTGACAATGGAAAAGCAGACCAAAAACTCGTAGCACAAGAGTTTAAAAATAGTCCGCTCTATGCTAATAATCTTGTCAGCGCTGATCTAAAAACTACAGCTCTATTAATTCCATTGGCAGCTGATGATGCATCATTGAAGATAATAATAAAGAATATTCGTTCAACGATGGACTCCTATCGAGATAATGCAACTCTTTTCTTGGGCGGAGTTCCTATGATTAGGAATGATGTAATTGATTACATTAAAAGAGATTTAATTGTATTTACTCTTGCTGTTGTCTTTGCTATGTCAATCATGCTTTCAGTCTTCTTTCGAAAAATTAAATGGGTTGTCATTCCTATATCAATCAGTATCATCGGAGCTATATGTATGACCGGATTGATTAGTGCCATTGGTTGGAAAGTCACAGTAATTTCAGCCAATTTCTTCTCACTTCTGCTAGTGATGACTCTCTCAGTAATTATCCATTTAATTGTCCGATTTAGAGAAATAGTAAGCGAAGAAATAGATCAAAGTAATTCTGATATTATTCGAAAAACCTTAAATCAGATGATTAGGCCTTGCGCCTACACTGTCATAACAACTATAGCTGCATTCGCTTCATTGACTTCAAGCCAGGTACAACCCGTAATTGACTTTGGGTTAATGATGAGTATAGGAGTAACAGTAGCGTTTGTATTATCATTTATTGGTTTTGCAATAGTAATGACGCTCTTAAAAAAACCAAAGCCGCCTAAAAAACCTGAACAATTTTTTATACTTCAAAGACTAGCTCAATCAACAGATATACACGGCAAGTCAATAATAATGAGTATTGCAATTGTAGCTGCGATAGCAATTTTTGGTTTAAGTAAGCTCTCTGTAGAGAATAGTTTTATTAACTATTTCAAAAAAAATACCGAAATATATCAAGGCCTTAGTTTTATTGACAAAGAACTTGGAGGAACGATTCCACTTGAAATCGTTTTTGATGATATAGCCAGCGCATATTGGGCTGACGCCAGTTTAAGAGAAGAATTTCATGAAGTTCATAATTATCTAGATAATCTTCCAAGTATTGGAAAAGTTCTCTCGATTGATACCTTTATGCAAGTCCTAAAAGATTCAAATGAGGGCAAAGCACCTAATGGCTTTTTACTGATTCTTGGTAAAAATAATATGCCTGATTTTGCTAAATCTCAAGTTTTAAAGCCTCACATCTCTGATGAAACAGATCAAATAAGAATTGTCGCTAGAGTAAACGAAACTACAAGTGATCTTGATAGAAATCAGTTAATAATTGACATTAAAAAGGCACTAGTAGAAAATTATTACTTTAATGAAGATGATTTTTATTTCACTGGAACCTTTTCACTTTACAACAACCTTCTTCAAAGTTTATTTTCATCACAGATTAAAACTATCCTTACCGTATTTACCATTATTTTTATACTTTTTTTAATTGTATTCAGGTCAATATCTATTGCTCTTATAGCAGTCGCACCAAACATTGTGCCTTCACTAGTAATCCTAGGATTAATGGGTTTAGTGGGAATACCGCTAGACATTATGACGATCACTATAGCAGCAATTGCTATTGGAATTGGAATTGATAATGCTATTCACTATATCAGTAGATTTAAATCTGAATTATTGGTAGATAGTGACTATGTCTCTTCAATGTATAGAGCTCATAACTCGATTGGTGTATCTATGTTTTATACTGCAGCAACCGTTGCAATTGGATTCCTTGTTCTAGTATTGTCAAACTTTATACCAAGTATTTATTTTGGAATTTTTATGGCAATATCAATGTTAAGTGCAGTGACTATAAATCTCACTTTACTTCCTAAATTGCTAATAATATTTAAACCAAGAATGAATAAGAAAGTCTTATAAAATAAAAAACCCCACCTCGAATAAGAGTGTGGGGTTAGTCTACTATTAAAAGGAGAAGTAAGTTAAATATAGTAGTGCTTTAACTTGCGAAAAATTATATATATAAATAGTTTTTATAATTTTTTATTTTGTGTCTTTTTGTAACAATTAATCATGTCAAACGATTATCAATTTGATGTTCTCATTATTGGCTCAGGAGCTGCAGGTTTAATGAGTGCAATTCAGCTCTCTAATAATATGTCTATTGCGGTTATAGCAAAAGATAAAGTATTAGAAGGCTCATCTTATTATGCGCAAGGAGGGATTTCAGCAGTACTAGATCCAAATGATAATTTTGAGTCGCATATTACCGATACTATAAATACTGGACTTAATCTTGGCAATGAAAAAAGTATCCGTTTTATGGTTGAAAATGCTCCTCATGCCATCACTGACCTTGAAAAAGCTGGCGTTCAATTTTCAACCATTGATAATAAATATGACCTTACTACAGAGGGTGGTCACAGCTCAAATAGAGTTGCACATGTTGCCGATAAAACGGGTCAATCTATTCAACTAAATCTACTAGCCCAAGCAAAAAAGAAAAGCAATATTAAACTTTTTGAAGAATATGTTGCAGTCGATTTAATTGTTAAAGAAGGTAAATGTTATGGAGCCTATGTTTATGATAAAAACTCTGAAGAAGTTATTACTTTTGGCTCCAAGAAAACCATTTTAGCTACTGGTGGCGCCTCAAAATCATATCTATATACGTCAAACCCTGATACTTCAACAGGTGATGGTATTGCTATGGCATATAGGGCTGGATGTGAAATTACTAATATGGAATTTACTCAGTTTCATCCGACATGTCTATTTCATCCACATGCTAAATCATTTTTAATTTCAGAAACGCTAAGGGGCGAAGGGGCGAAACTACTATTACCTGATGGTAAAGAATTTATGCATAAGTACGATGATCGACTTGAACTTGCTCCAAGAGACATTGTTGCCAGAGCGATCGATAATGAAATGAAGGTTCATGGATTTGATTGTGTTTATTTAGATTTCTCCTTTAAAGATGAAGAGTGGATTAAATCTCGCTTTCCTACAATTACCCAGCGCTGTAGTGAACTTGGAATTGACATTGCTAAGGAAGCCCTCCCAGTAGTTCCTGCTGCTCATTACACCTGTGGTGGAGTAAATACAAATATAGATGCTCAAAGCAATATAACTAATCTTTATGCTGTAGGCGAAGTTGCACACACGGGTGTTCATGGAGCAAATAGAATGGCTAGCAATTCTTTACTTGAGTGTATCGTTTTTGCAAAATCTTGTGCAGATCATATTTCTAAAAGTAAGCTCGAGAAAATATTACCAAAAAACGCGAAATGGGATGAATCAAGAGTAGCTCCGTCCAAGGAAAAAGTTGTAATAGCTCACTTGTGGCATGAAATAAGACTCATAATGTGGAATTTTGTTGGTATTGTTAGAAGCAATAACCGACTTAAATCGGCTTATTTAAAAATTCAACAAATTAATAAAGAAGTCAATGAGTATTATCGAGTTTATATAGTGACAGAGGATCTGATAGAGCTAAGAAACCTAGCTCAAACATCTAAAATTATTGTAGAATCTGCCCTCTCTAGAAAAGAAAGTAGAGGTTTGCACTTTAATCAAGATTATCCAAACCAGAAGAGTGAAACTGAAAATACAGTGATAACTAAACCATGATATTAGAAATATTAAAATATCCCGATAAACGTCTGAGAACTATTGCTAAACCAGTTGAAGAGGTGAATACTGAGATAAAGCAACTAGCCAAAGATATGTTTCAGACTATGTATGAAGCTCCAGGCATTGGGCTTGCTGCTACTCAAGTCAATTTTCATCAACGCCTAATCGTTATCGATATTTCAGAAGAGTGCAATCAACCACTATGTCTTATCAATCCTGAAATTATTAAAAAAAATGGAGAGATTGAATACGAAGAAGGATGCCTTTCGGTGCCCAATTATTATGAAAATGTTAAAAGAGCAAACGAGATTAAAGTTAGTGCTCTGAACGAACTTGGTCAGCCATTTGAGATTGAAGCAGATGAAATGCTTTCTATTTGTATTCAGCACGAAATGGATCACCTCAATGGAATACTATTTGTGGATCATCTCTCAAAGCTGAAACAGAAACGTCTTAAAAAGAAAGCTGAAAAACAATCAAAAAAACTTTAATTTAGTGAATATAGGCATACACAAACTCAATTCAAAAGTATTACTTGCACCAATGGCAGGAACTAGCGACAAACCTTTTAGGATGATATGTAGAGAACAAGGTGCTAGCCTTACAACCTCAGAAATGGTTGTCATACAAAGCCATCTAATAAACTCAAATAAATCAAAGCATCGCTTAGATTTTACTTCTGAGAAATCACCAATAAGCATACAGATAGCAGGATCACAGGCAGACGAACTCGCTATTTCAGCGAAAAAAGCACTCGAGTTTAATGCTGATATAGTTGATATTAATATGGGCTGTCCAGCAAAAAAAGTTTGCAATAAGGCCGCAGGATCTGCACTTATGCAAAATGAAAAATTGGCTGAAAACATTATTAAATCTGTAGTCAATGCTGTAGAGGTTCCAGTAACACTAAAAATGAGAACGGGTTGGAATGATGAAAATAAAAATGCGCCAACAATTGCTAAAATTGCTGAAGATAATGGCATCCAAATGATTGCAATCCATGGAAGAACCAGAGCACAGAAGTTTAATGGAGAAGCTGAGTTTAATACAGTTAGAAAGATTGCAAAACAAGTATCTATTCCGGTGGTTGCAAATGGAGATATTGATTCAGCAGAGAAAGCTGGAGAAATTTTAAGCTTTACTGGAGCTGATGCAGTAATGCTTGGAAGAGCGACTCAAGGTAATCCATGGCTCATTAGCCAGGTCAATCAATTTCTTACCACGGGTAATAAACCTGAAGCTCCCCCTATTGAAAAAAAAATACCGCAAATTTTAAGTCATATTAGAAAAATTCATGATTTTTATGGACATAAAATGGGAACACAGCTATCCAGGAAGCATATTTTTTGGTATTCTATGCACCTTGACCGTGAAAAAGGCGTAGCCTTTTGGCCAAAGATTAATAGAGTGACAGATCACTCTGAGCAATATTCAAAATTACATGATTTTTTGTATTCGATATGAAACAAAGGGGTATACAGGATTGCATCAAGGATAATCTTGAGAAGTATTTCTCAGACTTAAACGGTGAGCCATCGAACGGCGTATTTAAGATGGTTACCCAACAAGCTGAGTCAGCAACTATTAAGTTTGTTCTAGACAAAGTCAATCAAAATCAAAGTGAAGCTGCTAGAGTTCTTGGCATAAATCGTGCCACCCTAAAGAAAAAAGTAAGCCTTTACAACTTGTAAGAGTTTATAATTTAAACCTTAAATTTCTACACCGAAAACCCTAGAAAATGCCTATAAAAAGAGCTTTAATAAGCGTTTCAGATAAGACTGGAATCGCTGAATTTGCCAAAAGTCTATCATCACTAAATATTGAAATTATATCAACAGGTGGTACTGCGAAACTCCTTCAAGACAATAATATTTCTGTTATTGAGGTATCAGATTTTACAGGTTACCCAGAAATGATGGCAGGAAGAGTTAAGACGCTTAACCCAAAAATTCATGGCGGCATTTTAGCCAGAAGAGGTAAGGATGAAGAGGTAATGTCACGCAATGATATTAAACCCATCGACTTAGTTGTTGTTAATTTATATCCATTTCAACAAACGATTAATAATCCTAACTCTACCGAAGAAGATGCTATTGAAAATATTGATATTGGCGGACCTGCAATGCTTCGTTCAAGTGCAAAAAATCACATTTCAGTAACTGTTGTTGTTGATAGTGCTGACTATCAGTCAGTTATAGATGATATAACGAAAAATGGTGATACAACGCTCATAATGAGAAAGTCTCTAGCCATGAAAACATTTGAGCATACAGCCCAATATGATGACGCTATAGCAAGTTATCTTGGAAGAATGGAGGATGGATTTTCCAACACAATAAATCTTCAATATGTTAAGTCGCAAACAATGCGATACGGTGAGAATCCTCATCAAAGTGCTGCTTTTTATAAAGAACTAAATCTCTTTGAAGCGTCAGTTTCTTCCAGTCATCAAATCCAAGGAAAGCCTCTCTCATATAACAATTTAGCAGATGCTGATGCTGCTCTAGAGTGTGTGCGCGATTTTGAAGAACCAAGCTGCGTTATTATTAAACATGCGAATCCTTGTGGGGTTGCAACAAGAACAAATATTTACGATGCTTACCAAAGTGCGTACCTGACAGATCCAACATCTGCCTTTGGAGGAATCATAGCCTTTAATCGTGAACTAGATAAAGACACCGCAAAAAGTATTATTGACCAGCAATTTGTTGAGGTAATAATAGCTCCAAAAATTACAGATAGTGCTAAAGCTGTCCTACTTAGCAAAGAAAATATCAGGGTTCTGGAGTGTGGCAATTTAGAAAAGGCTAAACATTCATTTGATTATAAAAAAATCTCTGGAGGGCTTCTTGTTCAAGATAAAGATTTAGCGTCTTTAAATCTGGATGATATGAAGTGTGTCTCTTCATTACAACCTTCAGACTCTCAGATGAAAGATTTATTGTTTGCTTGGAAAGTTGCAAAGTATGTTAAATCTAATGCTATTGTTTATGCTAAAAACCAAATGACGATTGGTGTTGGAGCGGGTCAGATGTCTAGAATTTATTCAGCTAAGATTGCTGGCATTAAAGCAGCGGATGAAAATTTTGAAGTTAAGGGCTCTGTAATGGCATCAGATGCATTCTTTCCATTCCGTGATGGAATAGATGCAGCTGCCCAAGCCGGAATTATTGCAATTATTCACCCCGGTGGGTCAATGCGAGATGATGAAATAATATCAGCTGCAAATGAGCATGACATTGCTATGATTTTTACCGGAATGCGCCATTTTAAACATTAAGATTATTATAGGAGATTATTGATATGATAAAAACGGCAGGTGAACTAATAACGCTAGCTCAGAAACAAATCGATTGCGTTAATCCAGTTGAAGCTAAAGCTTTATATGATAATTCTAATGATGCCGTGATTGTAGATGTTCGCGAAGCCAAAAATTATGATGAGTCTAGCCTCAATAATTCGATTAATATTCCAAGGGGTCTCATAGAAATGTTAATCGAAAAAAATTGCCAAAATTCTGAAACTTTAATTTTAACTCACTGTGGTGGAGGTGGTCGTGCTTCGCTTGCAGCCCTAACATTAAATGAGATGGGTTATTCAAATGTCCACGCTATAACAGCAACTTTTGAGGAAATTAAAGGTGTATTTGACTAATTAAGCTCGTTATTTCAATACCTAAGCGATAGACAACTTAATCCACCATCAAGCTTTTTAAATTCAGAAACATCGACCTCTATAACGTTATATCCAGTAGTGCTAATTTTTTCTTTTGAAAGTGGGTATCCAGCTGGAATAAGAACATTATCATTTACCCAAATACAATTCGCAGCATAACTTTCTTCTTCAGGGATTTCAATATGATCAAACCCTGAAAAGAAAGGGTCTCTCTTAAATTCACCACAAATGACAAGCATGTTATTTTCGAGATAGGATAACCCGGTCTTAAGATGAAGAACATCTTTGAGTGCAACAGTCGAGCCAGTGTGGCCATGCTTAACTAGTAACTCAATTAATTGCTCAGCGCCTTGAAGGTTAGTCCTATCAGACAAACCAATGTAATAATGATTACCAACCATCATTACATCTCCTGCCTCAATAGTCCCCGGGGCTTCTATGGCCTCAAGATTATTAAATTGATTCTTTAAGACAGCCATAATTTGCTCAACCTCACCTCTTCTTGACTTGGCTCCTGGACGAGTCATGATTACGCAATTTGGAGTAATTAAAGCAACGTCTTCAACAAATGTAGAATCTGGATAATCCTCACAAGACTCTAAAACATTAACTTCGAGACCGCATGATTGAAGCGCCTCTATGTAAGAATGATGCTGAATAATAGCTTTATCATAATCAGGCAGCCCAAGTTCCTTAGAATCTGACAAACCATTAACTAGACTCTTTCCTGGGACTCTAACAATTGCATTAGAAAACATATACTAACCTTTATACAAAGACATTACTACTTCAGAATATTTTTAACCAACTGAATCCAATAACTACTGCCGATATGAAGAATTTCATCGTTAAAGTCGTACTGCGTATTGTGGAGCATACAACCGCCCTTAGGGCCATCTTCAGGAACCAGTCCATTTCCAATCCAAATATAAGCTCCTTCAGATGCATTCAATAAAAAAGCAAAATCTTCGGACCCCATAGTGGGCTGTTCATTTCTCAAAACATTTTTACTGTCAACTACCATTGATGCGGCAATAGCGCAAAGTTCAGCATGCTTAGGAGTATTAATTGTTGCTGGATAATTAGGAGTTGAATCAAATATAGCAGTCGCTCCCATTGATTTACTTATTCCTTCAACAATGCTCTTTATATTGTCTTTCACTTTATTGCCTATTTCGTTACTAAAATATCTTAGAGAGCCAGTTAATTCCATCTCATCAGGAACGACATTGGAAGCGAATCCAGCATTGACCATTGTTATGCTTACAACAGCAGAATTAAGTGGAGCTACATTTCTTGCAACAACAGTCTGAAGTGCACTAATAATTTGTGCACCAACAACAACTGGATCAATACACAAATCTGGCATTGCAGCATGCCCGCCTTTTCCTTTAATTGTAATTTTGAGTGTTTCGTTAGCAGCCATAACTGCAGTATCATGGACAGCAAACTGGCCTTCAGCAATACCTGGAAAATTATGCATACCATATACAGCTTGACATGGGAACTTATCAAATATACCTTCTTCAACCATAACTCTTCCACCGCCACCGCCCTCTTCGGCTGGCTGAAAGATAAAATGCACTGTTCCAGAAAAATCATTATGCTCTTTCAAATAAATTGCAGCACCAAGTAGCATTGTTGAATGACCATCATGGCCACAAGCATGCATCTTTCCATCATGAACAGATTTGTAACTAAATTCATTAAGTTCTTGAATTGGAAGGGCATCCATGTCAGCTCGAAGTCCAATGACTCCGCCCTTCTTTTGACCATGGATTGTTGCAATAATGCCGGTTACTGCCAATCCTCGATGAATCTCTATATTATGAGACTCAAGTATTGAGGCAATATAGTCGCTGGTCAACTCTTCTTTAAAGCTTAGCTCAGGATGCTTATGAAGGTGGTGTCGCCATATCACCATCTGTTTATGAAGCTTAGAATTTTTTTTGATGAGTGACATACTATATTATGACCTTAAACATTCATTGGTTGGATCAAAAGGTGATTCGTCTATTACAACTGACTTGTATTTTTCACCCAATATCTCTATTTCAAGTTCAGTTCCAATAGCCGTAAGATCTTTCCTTACTAGTCCTAGCGCAAGAGACTTACCACAACGCCATCCAAAGCCACCTGATGTTGCCCTCCCGACAACTTCTCCATCCTTATAAATAGCCTCAGAGCCGCGTGAATCAGCATCCTCTACTCCTAATACTTCCAGTGTAACAAAGCCATTAGCGGCTCCACGATCCTGCCAATCCTTTAAAGCTTCTTTGCCAATAAAATCATTTTCTTTATCAAGCCTTACAAAGCGATCGAGCCCAGACTCATAGGCAGAATACTCAATTGACATCTCTCTAGGAATCAAGCGATAAGACTTTTCAAGGCGCATGCTATCCA
The DNA here is from genome assembly GCA_902512035.1 of uncultured Gammaproteobacteria bacterium. Taxonomy (GTDB): domain Bacteria; phylum Pseudomonadota; class Gammaproteobacteria; order PS1; family Pseudothioglobaceae; genus Pseudothioglobus. Next base: position 53,076 of record CABXHG010000001.1, on the reverse strand, counting down.
TTGCTCGAATTCCAAATGGTTTAATATCAAATTCTTCTCCAGCTTCCATTACCTGATCAAATATATAGTTTTGCATTTCGATTGGATGGTGAAGCTCCCAGCCCAACTCGCCAACAAAATTAACTCGAAGAGCCTCAGCAGATGCGTAGCCTAAATTTATTGCTTTACCTGTTAACCACTTAAAGTTTTCATTAGATAAGTCAGTATCAGTAAGCTTTTGAAGAACGTCACGAGACCTTGGTCCAGCTAAAACCAAAACACCCGTTTGAGTTGTTACACGCTGAACAGTTATGCTTCCATCTTTTGGAGCAAGCTTATATAGATAATCATGGTCGTGCGTTTCAAAGGCGCCGGCAGAAACTAAATAATAGCTTTGAGGTCCGGTCTTATAAACAGTAAATTCAGCCCTTACGCCGCCATTCAAAGATAGCATATGAACGAGGCTTATTCTGCCAATAGTCTGAGGCATCTTATTCGCAAAAATAGACTCTAGCCAATCCTCTGCTCCAGGACCTTTAACGATACATTTTGCAAAAGCAGACATATCCAATAGTCCAACCTTTTCATTAACGTGTTTACATTCATTCCCTACATGCTCAAAGTAGTTAGAACGGCGAAAGGAATTCTTTTCTACAATACGTCCATCATCTAAAGCTTTCGAGTGGTTTTTATTAAGAATAACTTTTGAAGGGTCAGCCTGATTTAAATCTTCAGCAGTGAGTGAGTAATCTGCAGTTGGCATAAACCAGTTTGGGCGCTCCCAACCATAAACAGATCCAAATACTGCTCCCAAAGCCTTCATTCGATCGTAGCATGGCGCAGTTTTAAGGGGCCTAGCAGCGCTTCTCTCTTCGTCAGGGTAGTGCGTAGTAAAAACATTAGCGTAGGCTTCTTCATTCTTTTCTTTCAAATACCCACGAGTAGCATATGGACCAAATCGACGCGGATCTACTCCCATCATGTCAACGGTTGGCTCTCCGTCAACTATCCACTCTGCAAGCTGCCAGCCAGCACCGCCAGCAGCAGTTATTCCAAAACTATGTCCTTCGTTTAGCCAGAAATTTTTAAGGCCTGGAGCTGGTCCAACAATTGGGTTGCCATCTGGAGTATATGCAATTGCACCATTATAGATCTCCTTAATTCCAACCTCACCAAAAGCCGGAACACGATTTATACAAGCATCAATGTGAGTCATTAAACGGTCCAGTTCGCCATTAAATAACTCATACTTACAGTCATCACTTGGTCCATCAACATAACATGCGGGTGCGCCTTTTTCATAGATACCTAAAATCATTCCTCCTGCCTCTTCGCGAAGATAATAAGCTGCGTCAGATTCACGAAGAACAGCCATCTCAGGAAGCCCTTGCTTCTTTCTTTCTTGAATGTCAGGATGAGGCTCAGTGACAAGAAACTGATGTTCTACAGGTATAACAGGTACATCGAGCCCGACCATTTCACCTGTCTTTCTTGCAAAACTTCCAGTGCAAGACACAATATGCTCGCAAGCAATATCACCTTTATCAGTCTTTACCACCCATGTATGATCTTTCTGCTGTTCTAAATCAGTAACTACAGTGTTTTCATAAATTTCAGCACCACGATTTCTCGCCCCTTTACATAAAGCTTGAGTCAAATCTGCTGGCTGAATATAGCCATCATCTGGATGCTGGATTGCTCCAACTAAACCCTCAGTGTTACATAAAGGCCAAACCTCTTTCACTTCATCAGGGGATAGAAATTTAACATTAACGCCAACTGTGCTTCCAACACCAGAATAGTATTTATACTCGTCCATTCGATCCTGGCAATTTGCCAAACGAATATTGGAAACGACACTGAAGCCAACATTCATTCCAGTCTCTTTTTCGAGTTCATGATAAAAATCAACTGAGTACTGGTGAAGCTTTCCTACGGAATAGCTCATGTTGAACAGTGGTAAAAGTCCAGCAGCATGCCAAGTCGAACCGGATGTTAAGTCTTTACGCTCAACTAAGACAACATCAGTCCAACCTTTTTTAGCTAAATGATAAAGTGTTCCAGCGCCGACAACGCCTCCACCGATTACTACTACTTGGGCTTTATTTTTCATCACTTCTCCAATACAAAGTCAAACTTAAAAAAACGTGAATTATATACCTAAATTATAGCAATTACATCAACAACTTAATGGTAGAATTTTTTGAAATTTATTTGGTTAACTATTTATTGTTTTTTTGGAGAATTAAATGAAGCTGACTGTAATTAAATGGCGCGATATACCGACACAGGTAATGATAAAAAAAAGTAGAAGAGAAGTTGAGAAAGTTCAGCTAGATAATCGTTTTATGGAGGCTGTCGACTCTGCTGCTACAGTTGCTGATTCAACGGATGCGGATGCATATCTTACAGACTGGCACAATGAAGTCACTGAAATTGAAGATGGGGATTTAAAAGAACCAGTCGAAAGAAAAGCAGCGGAACTTGAGGCAGAGTTTACCGATGAAATACTTCTTAGTTATGTAAAAAATTCTGGCTACAAACCTTAATTAGGCTGCATATCTTCCGTGTAGGAATTTCAGAGTCTCTCTAACCTTCGTCTCTTTTAGGAGATACCTGATAATGGTATCTGGTGAATCTAGTAATTCAGCATAGTCCAGTTCAGCGGGCTTCTTTGAAACCTTGTGATTGGAAACGACAGATATAGTCGCCCAGTGTCTGCTTAACTTATAAAAACCAAGCTTCTCTTCAAGCTGCGCTAACTTATCACTCAAATATACATCATCATTGAGAAGAAGTCTTTTTGAATCAATGTTGACAACGCCATTAACATGACTTGCAGCTTTATGTTCAAGTGCAAACTCAACCAATACCATACTCTCACGATGTGCAATAGCGACAACTTCTTCTTTTTTAGAATCATCGTGGTGTATTAATGTGCCCTCATTATCGTTGAAGTTGTTTTTGGCGATTATTGGAGTTTTTGTTTGTAATGAAGCTTTAATAGCACGAGGATGAATCACCCTGGAACCCTCATCTGCCATTGCAAGCATCTGATTAACACTTATAGATTCTAAGTAACTTGAGCCCTCAACCTGCCTTGGGTCGCAATTAGCAATACCATCCACATCAGAAAAAATTTCAACTTTTTCAGCTCCCAACGCAGAAGCTAGAGCAACAGCTGAGGTATCACTTCCGCCTCGCCCAAGTGTGCGAATATCTCCCTTATCGTTTACACCTTGAAAACCAGCTACCACTGCAATAAAGCCATTATCAAGAGCTTCGACAATTCGTGATGGATCAATCTCTAAAATCTCAGCATTACCAGCATTGTCATCAGTCAAAATTCCGGACTGCCTTCCATTAAAAGATTCAGCTGGCATTCCATTGTGACTTAATAGATGAGAACAATAAGCAGAACTTAAGGTCTCTCCAACACTCATGACAAGATCCAACTCTCTTGGATTAATATTATGTCCTACATCTCTCAGAAGTGCCACAAGGGTATCTGTTGCATATGGTTCACCTTTTCTGCCCATAGCAGAAACGACAACCACAATTCTCTCTCCAGATTCATGGTAGCGTTTGATATGATCCAAAACATGCGTACGACAATCCTCATCTCTAAGACTCGTACCGCCAAATTTCATAACTATAGGTGCCAAATTCTTCACCATTTACTTTTTAAAAAAGGCGCCATTATAGCCTTTGCAAGCTTACATAGCAAATTTGAATTGACAAAAAATAGATTATTAACTTCAAGAAAAGTCAATATCAAATATTGAATGTTTGTTTAATTCCATCCAGAATAAAATCAACTGAAACCATTATCAAAAAGATACCCATTAATCTTTCAATCGCAGTTAACGCTCTATTACCAAGCTTTCTACCTAAAGCTTCAGATGAAATTAATATAATTCCTGAAATTAAGCTTGCTACAAATACTACAAAAGTCCACTCAATCCACCTATTAGGCTCTTGAGCCATAAACAAAATAACTGCTGCAATTGCAGATGGTCCTGCTAGCATAGGAATAGCAAGAGGCACGACTAACGGCTCTGATTCTTCGCTATGACTAAACATAGGTTTTGTTCCAGGAAAAATCATTCTTATAGCAATTATAAAAAGTATGATACCTCCAGCAATTCCTAGTGAAGACTGCTCTATTTGAAGTAATTGGAGTACAAACCTTCCAACAAACATAAAAAACAGCAAAATCACGAAAGCAATAATTAATTCTCTAATAATTATTATTTTTCGTCTTTCCATCGGAATATTTTTAAGAATACTTAAAAATACAGGCACGTTCCCTATGGGATCCATAATGATTATTAGTAATAAAATTGCAGCTAATACAGTCACTTAAATAATTTACTTAAAAAAAATTAAAAAATGGATTTTATAGGAATAGGCATCGAACAAAACGCTATTTAAAAATATATTTCTCTTGCTTAACAAACTAAATATCAAAGAAAAGAAGAAATTACATTGCAAATAATTTATTAAGAGTAGATAATTTATTTATCTGTTGTGTTCGTGCTTGATTTATTTCCCTGAGCCGATTAAGTACAGAAAAGGAGATGAGATTGGTTGCTATTGTGTAAGCCCGCCTTGAAGCGGGAAACCTACGGTAAACATCGAACTTCCGCCTTGAGCCAGAATGGTTCAGGACCATGTCAACACGGCACAACGGACCCTTCACTCGCAAATTAAATATCCATTCTTTCTTTTTTCTACTGCTAAAATTAGTACAAATTTCTAAACAATGAATCATGAAAGAACTTCGAAGAGAACTTAGAAAAATCAGAAGGTCAATTGACCAACCCTCAAGAAAAAAGAAGGGTAAACAACTTCTATACCAGTGCCAAAAAAATGGTATTTTTAGAAACGCGAAACATGTCGCAATATTTATTCCAAACGATGGTGAGATTGAAACAGAAGATACGATAAATTTTTTAGTTCATCAAGGTTATTCTGTCTACCTACCAATCCTTGTAGGTGAAAAGTTGAAGTTTGCAAAGATGGGTAGATATTTCAAAAAAAATAGGTTTGGCATTGTGGAGCCAATCTTTAGTCCTCTTTTAGGCGCCCACAGAATGGACATTATTCTTATGCCTCTTGTCGGCTTTGATAAGCACAAGAATAGACTAGGAATGGGCGGAGGCTTTTATGACAAAACTCTCAGCTTTCATACCAAACTAAAGGAATTCAAAGTCCCTAAACTATTTGGATTAGCGTTCGATGTTCAAGAAGTAGGCCGTCTGACTTCACAACCTTGGGATGTGCCAGTTGATGGAATAGTCACACCAACTCGATTTATTAAATAACTAATTTTTATTTACTTTTCCTAGGGCTTGCCTTTGAAAAAAAGATTTTAACATTGGGGTTTCGTTAATCAAATTCATTCCATAACCTCTGAGCCATCTTAATGGTTCATTATTTTCCTTATAAATCCAGTCAAGCCCTGTCATTGTTTTGGACATGATTTCGTTATCAAGCCTTCTTGCTCTTGCGTACTTTCTAAGAACAAGGAAATCACCTAAGGGCGCCTGGTAATTATTTTGCAACTGCTTACTGAGCTCCATTACATCTAAAAATCCTAAATTTACACCCTGACCTGCTAAAGGATGAATATTATGGGCCGCGTCACCAACCAGTGCAAGGCTTTGAAGGACATAATCATTTGCACTTCTTGTCACGAGAGGAAAATAACTTCTTGAGCTTTGAAGTTCCAGAGGTCCAAACTGATACTCTGAGGCATCAGACAATAGCTTGTTAAAATTATTATTATCTAAATTTTCCAGCTTAAGAGCTAATGAATACTCACAAGACCATACAATTGACGCCTGATTTTCAGATAAAGGCAAGATAGCAAGAATACTATCAGATAAAAACCTCTGCCAAGTCGTTTGCTTGAGCGGCTTTTCAGTTGAAATATTTGCAACAATAGCTTTTTGATGATAGTCATGCTCCTTAACCTCTATATTGACCAAAGATCTAACCTTTGATTGAGCTCCATCTGCACCGATCAAAAGCTTACAAGATAAAGTCTGATCATTATCGAGCTCTACCTTGTAACCTAAATCAGACTTGCTTAACATCTCTAAACTGGCTTTAATAATAGTGGCCTTGGATTCGTCGATGGAATCAAATAGTGCGGATTGAATCAAATCATTCTCAACAATATAGCCTAAGTACTCTATGCCCTCATCCTTTGCATGAAAATTGAGATGTCCATGAGAATTTTGATCCCATACCTTGGTTCCGACAAACCCATTTTTTCTCTGTATTTCATTCCATACATTAATTGAGCACAGAAATTCTTTTGAAGTTGGTGTAATGGCACTAACTCTAGTATGAAACGATTTGCTGATTGAAGGGTTGCAATCATTTGGATCAACAATTGCAATACTGAGTTTCATTTTATTAGAGAGTTCAATAGCGAGACATAGCCCAACCATGCCTCCACCAATAATGACGACATCAAAATTATTGATTATCCTTCCCCAGCAATTGTCATTTCATTTATCAAGGTTGACCCAACTTTAAGGTTGCCTCTTAGGTCAATATCATTACCGACATAAACTATATTTTTCAACATAGTCTTAAGGTTGCCGGCAATTGTAACACCAGAGACTGGATATTGAATTTCCCCATTTTCCACCCAAAAGCCACTTGCTCCTCGAGAATAATCACCAGTAGTTGCATTAATACCATGGCCCATTAAATCTGTCACAATAAGGCCTTTTTTTAAATCCTTAGTTAATTCTTCAAGTCCCCCATCATAATTAGACTGAATATAGCAATTACTAACCCCACCAGCATTTGCAGTGGTCTTTAATCCAAGCTGATTAGCAGAGTATTGACCCATTAAATAAGTAACAACTCTCCCATTTTTAACAAAAAACTGTTTGTTTTTTAATACACCATCAAGATCAAAAGCTCTAGAGCCAAGAGTTTTTAATTGAAGCGGATCCTCATAAATACTTATAGAACTTGTAAGGACAGACTCATCTATTGAATCCAACAAAAAAGATGTTTTTTTAAATTGTCTTGTACCACTTAGGGCTCCCAAGAGCTGAGAAAACAAACCTGAAGCTTGTCTTGGAATAAAAACAACTGGACATTTCTGAGACTTTAAATTCTGTGAGCCAAGTTTTTGTTGCGCAAAACTCGCTGCATTTTGACCAATTTGAGATGGACTCATTAGATCATTTGAGTCAAGTGCAATAGAGTATTCATAAGCAGTTTGCATTTCAGAAGCCCTTTTGGCAATTAAGGAGCAGTGCAGCGAATGCTTAGTGTTTCTTATATTTGTTACCAGTTCATTTGAATTAGCGTAATAAGTTTCACCTTCATAACTTGATAATTCAGCACCATCTGAGTTATTAATTTCATCCTGCTCAAGTGCAATTTGTTCACACTCTGTAGCAATATCAATACTCTGTTTTGCATCTAAGCTCCAAGGGTGATGAAGATCTAAATCAGGCACATCCCAGGCCATTCTGTCTTTTGGAGCTAGTCCATTAAATGGATCTTCTTGAGTATATTTAGCTATCATACATGCAGAATCAATAGCTTTTTTTAAACTCTCCTTACTCAGATCAACACTCGTTGCTTGGCCTTTGTTCTTTCCAAAATATACACTAACATCAAAACTAGTATCTAAGTGGTATTGAAGAGTTTCAACTTTTGACAACCTAACTGCAGTTGAAACACCAGAGCTCTTACCAATTGAAAATTCAAAATCTGTAGCTTTATTTTTTTTAATTAAGTCTATGACTAATTGTGTTGTTTGATCTAGAGGATTCATAAGGAGGAATTATACTAATTGATTAAAATTAATCAAAGCCTCAATTAATGCTTTATTTAAATTTAGGTTTGTCGCCAACAACTTTATGTTGGACCTCTAAAAGATGTATTCTACGGTTATCAGTTTTTAAGACTTTAAATTGAAATCCATGAAGATTAATCTCACTTAGCTGCTCTGGCAAGTAACTAAAACCTGAAATAACTAGACCGGCAACTGTATCGTAGTCAGCACTAGAGATGTTCGAGTCAAAAAACTCATTAAATTCTGTTAGACTTGTGTTGGCTTGGAGCAAATATCGACCATCTCCATAGTCGATAATATTGTCCTCCTCTTTGTCATGCTCATCTTCAATTTCTCCAACAATTTGCTCAATTACATCCTCAAGTGTAACCAATCCTGCAATTTCACCGTACTCATCAAGCACAATTGCCATATGTGATTTATTCTGTTGAAACTCTCTCAGCAAAGCACCTAATGGTTTGCTTTCGGGGACTGATAAAGAATCTCTAAGATACTCTCTATAGTTAAACTCATCGTCTTGGTTTTGAGCTAGATGTGCAAGTAAATCTTTAGCTAAAACAACACCTAAAATCGAATCTTGCTCTTCATTATGAATAGGAAATCGTGAATGTGAAGAAGCCACCATAATTTGAAGTAGATTTTTCGTAGTCGATTCCGAACTAATCATAATCATCTTTGAACGCGGGACCATGACGTCGCGAACCTTAAGGCTTTCAACCTGTAACGCACCCTCAATAACTGATCTACTATAGGGATCAATTACAAGGTTTTTCTCAGCCTCCTCTAAGGCTTGCATTAATTGGGCTCTGGGCTTTAAAGTTTTAGGAAAAAACTTTTCAAATAACTTGTAAAAAAATAGTCTACTCGGAGGCTTGTCTTCGCTCATATAGCTCTTAAATGTATTATTGGTTTACTATTTTACCTTGTATTAGACTTTTTTATTGCTTCGCATTAATTTGGTCTGTGCTGCTCTTTCTTTTCGGACTTTTTTCGGATCGGCGATAAGTGTTCGATAAATCTCTACTCTATCTTTCTCTCTGAGAACAGTATCAAGAGTTGCAAATTTAGAAAAAATTCCTAATCGATCCTTTGACAAATCGATTTTTTTATATATCTCTAGAATACCTGAGAGCTCTATAGCCTCTTTGAGCGTTGTCCCCTCTTTTACTTCAAGACTAATCAGGCTTTGTTTATCATCACAAGCGAATACAACTTCAACTATCATAAATATCGCTCATTGATTGTGCATCTCTAAAATTAAGCTGCCCCTCATAAATGGCTCGGCCAGTAATGGCACCAATTATTCCATGATGAGCATTTTTTAGAAGTGCAGCTATATCATCAAGATTAGTTACACCTCCAGAGGCAATAACTGGGATCGAGGTTTTATTAGCTAGATTTGCTGTTGCCACTGCATTAACACCTTGCATCATTCCATCTCGTGCAATGTCTGTATACACAATCGAACTGACTCCATACTGTTCATATTTTTTAGCTAATTCTACAACACTAATATCTGTTTGCTTTGCCCAACCATCAGTTGCAACAAAGCCATTATTGGCATCAAGTCCTACAATAATTTTATTTGGGAACTCTATACAAAGCTCCTCAACAAAATCTGGCTTTTCAACAGCCATAGTTCCAATAATTAGATAACTTATTCCTGCATCAATATATGCATGTGCAGTTTTGAGATCACGAATACCACCACCAATTTGAACTGGAATATTTGGAAACGATTTTGTAATTTCATTAACGCAATCTGCATTAATAGGCTTTCCCTCAAATGCCCCATTAAGATCAACCAAATGGAGTCTTCGAGCCCCTTCATTAACCCATTTAGCAGCCATCTCAGTAGGGTTATTTGAAAACACGGTCGTGTCCTCCATAACACCTTTACGAAGTCTAACACATTGGCCATCTTTTAAGTCAATTGCAGGAATAATAATCATAAAATCTTAAGTGGGTTGATAACTTCAGTTCACACGAGTAATTATACTCTATGCCTTTTGAGCTAGAATATGTTAAGCATTATTGATTCAGCTAGACAGGAAGAAGTTCTTCAAGACTCCATCGAGGCTTAATTGATATTTCATAATTCTCGTTAGACTGGCCAGCAAGAAATCGATAATGTCCAGCTAGTGCAATCATAGCTCCATTATCAGTACAGAAATTAAGCGCTGGATAAAAAATACTAATATCATTTTCCTGACTCAACTGATTTAAAGATTTACGCAGTGACAGGTTTGCGCTTACTCCTCCAGCAACCACTATTGTTTTATATCCAGTATGTTTGAGTGCTCGATTACATTTAATTGTTAATGTTTCTATAGCTGCCACTTCAAATGCTTTTGCTATATTCGCTTTTTCATCAGGAAAATCAAAAAAAGTATTTCTAGCAAAAGTTTTTAAACCGCTAAAGCTAAAGTCAAGACCTGGCCTATCAATCATTGGCCTTGGAAAAGTGAATCGATCTTTGTCTCCTTTTTCTGCTAGTTTTGCTAATGCTGGACCACCCGGATAACCTAATCCGAGTATTTTGGCAGTCTTGTCAAACCCTTCGCCAACTGCATCATCAAGTGATTCTCCTAGAATCTTATATTCTCCTATTCTGGGAACATCAACAAGTAATGTGTGTCCACCTGATACTAGAAGTGCAACAAAAGGAAACTCTGGTTTTTTTGTTTCCAATAATGGCGCTAAGAGATGTCCCTCCATATGATGAACACCAAGAGCCGGAATACCAAGACCCCAAGCCAAACTCTGAGCTATTGAGCTGCCGACCAACAGCGCGCCTGACAAACCTGGTCCAGCAGTATATGCAACTCCAGTTAACTCATTTAATCTGACTCTACTCTCTGCGAGCGCATCTTTAATTAAGGGTATAGCTCTTTGAATATGATCTCTCGATGCAAGCTCTGGAACCACTCCGCCATACTCTGTATGCAGTTTGACTTGTGAAAAGAGCTTATGTGAAATAAGACCATCTTTACCACTATAAATTCCAATTCCAGTTTCGTCACAAGAGGATTCAATCCCCAATGTGATAAGATTTTTTCTAGCCAACTGCTGTCTCACCTAAATAAACCCTTTTCACTTCTTCGTTTGCCAAAATTTGGTCCTTTCCACCTTTGGCAATAATCTTTCCAGCACTTAATACATAAGAACGGTTACAAGTATCAAGCATTTCTCTGTAGTTGTGATCAGTAATTAAAATACCAATTCCTTTTTCTCTTAGTTGGTAAATAATTTCTTGAATGTCACCAACTGAAATGGGGTCTATTCCTGCAAATGGTTCATCAAGCAGAAGGAACTTAGGGTTCATTGCCAATGCTCTAGCAATTTCTACTCTTCTTCGCTCACCACCAGAGAGCGTAATACCCTTGATATGTCGTACATGCTCAATTTTGAATTCTAATAAAAGTTCTTCTAATCGGCCTGGCCTATCTTTAGCAGATATTGATTTATTCATTTCCAAAATAGCCAAGATATTATCTTCAACGCTTAATTTGCGAAAAATTGATGGCTCTTGAGGAAGATAGCCAAGTCCTAGATTAGCTCTTTTATGCATGGGCATATGACCTATACTTTTATTATCTAAAGTGACCTCTCCTCGACTTGATCTTACTAGGCCACAGGTGATATAAAAACAGGTGGTTTTGCCAGCCCCGTTGGGCCCCAATAAGCCAACAATTTCTCCTCCTTTAACAGAAAACGAGACATCATTAACTACTTCACGTCTTGCATATTTTTTATATAGATTTTTTACTTCAAGCATATTGAAAGGTAATCCTACTTGATTCTGATGATCTAACATTCAATTTCAATGCCTTTATGTTGAGGAACTATCTTACCCTAAATGTATTCAATATGCATGGAGCTATATAGTTCCTTGATGCCGCCTTTTGTTATAATCTTGAGTGCGCCTTGATTGGTTATTCCATCAACTTTACCCTCAAACTGGCCATTAGATTGCCTTGATCTAATATTGATCCCTTTAAGCATATCGTAATCATCCCATTGAGATAAAAGACTAGACAGACCATTCATTTCAAAATCCTCAGACATAAGCAAAATATTATTGATTAATGACGCAGTCAATTTTTGCAAATCTGGCAATCTTTTAACAATTTTAGACAAATCAGTCCATGGCGTATCAATATCCATTTTTTCTCCCAATTGAAAATTAACTCCAACTCCAATTAATACATATTGCCTTCCGTTGTTAAAACTATTTTCCATCAAAATTCCGGCCAACTTTTTCTCTCCAAAATAAACATCGTTAGGCCATTTAATTTTTAAACCTCTCAACTGGCATTCTACTTCTATAGATTTAATTATTGCCATTCCAACAACCAAACTCAAACCATTTAAATTGGTATCTTCAACAAAACTTTTTCGAATTGAGAAAATAATGCTTCCATCTTTTTGTGACACCCAATCTCTTCCATGTTGACCTCTCCCCTTGGTTTGCTCTCTAGTGATACATAACTGAGACTTAGTTGTGTATGGAGAATTTGTTAGAAAGGAATTGGTACTTTCTATTGAATCAAAAAAATGACTATCAATATCATTACCAAGAAGCTTCTTCAGAGAAGAATAATGGTCCATGTTAATAGGAAAATAATTAAAGAGATCAAAACAGCTGCTGAGGCCACATCTTTTGCAAAGCCTGAAAGCTCGTGATGTTCGATCCCCACTCGATCAACAACAGCTTCAATAGCGGAATTTAACATTTCTACAATCAACACCAAGAAAATTGGAATGATTAGAAGCACTTTTTCAATAGAAGTTTCACCGAGCCAGTACCCTATCGGGAGTAAGAATACTGCCAACCACACCTCAAGCCGAAAAGCATATTCAGATTGATAACATGCTTTCAACCCTTTTGCAGAATATATAGATGCAAGCCAAAGTTTTTTTATACCAGTTGGTTTTTTACTTTCATTCATATAATCAGCTTTCAAAAAGAGACTCGTCAGGCAAGTTGTAATAGTTTGTTAAAATGTTATCATCAATTTTACAATAAATAAAATCAATGGTTGATTATGAAAGTTGCACTAGGTGTTGAATATTTTGGGAAGAATTTTCATGGCTGGCAAATTCAAAAATCTGGCCTTCGAACTGTTCAAAGCTCTGTTGAATCAGCCCTAACTAAGGTAGCAAATCACCCAGTTCGTGTATTTTGTAGTGGCAGGACAGACTCAGGTGTTCATGCAGTAGAACAAGTTATTCACTTTGAAACTGAAACTATTAGAACTGAAAGGGCTTGGCTTTTTGGTGGCAATGTTAACCTTCCAAATGATGTTAATTTTAAGTGGGTTAAGTTAGTTAGTGAAGACTTTCATGCAAGATTTAGCGCATTTGCAAGATCATACAAATACAAGATTCATCATAATCCTGTGAGATCTTCGCTTAAGGCCGATTATTATCTATGGGAACCAAGGCCTTTAAATGTCGATGATATGAAATCAGCTGCAGCATTATTACTGGGAGAGCATGATTTTTCATGCTTTAGAGGAAGCTTGTGTCAAGCGAAGTCTCCAATCAAAACTATTGAACACATTGAAATTAAGTCATTTGAAGATGAACTAATACTTGACATCAAGGCAAATGCCTTTCTTCATCATATGGTTCGAAATATTGTAGGAACTCTTTTAAAAATAGGAAGAGGGGAGAAGAATGTTGAATGGATGTCATCTGTTTTAGCCGGTAAGGATCGAAAAAAAGCAGGTCCGACTGCAGAACCGCAAGGTTTGTACTTTATTCAAGCTTTCTATGAAGAGCTTTAATTAGATTCTAATTCAGCGTTTTCAAAGTCTAAGTCTTCCTCGTCCTCATTTAAATCATCATCCTTATTCTCAAAATCTTCTAACTCTTGCCAAACGAACTTTAAAGCATCTGCTCTTAGCTCAAAGAAACGATTTTCTCCAAAACGTTTTTTAAATCCTGATCGAAATAATTCAGCTTCAAGTCTCTCTGTTCTTGCAAAAAGTATTTCAACACCCGAGTTTGAGCATGTCTCGACCAAGCCTGACAAAACCTGCTCACCGCTTGCATCAACCTGAACGATTGAAGCTACATCAACAATTACGTACTTCAATTCATCATTATTTCTAGCGATCAAATCTAGAAATTTTGTTTCAAAATAAGCGGCATTAGCAAAGTAAAGTGAACCACTCCACTTTGCAACCTTAACCGAAGGACTCACTTCAACTGATTCATCTGCAAATCTTGAGGCAATAATCGAACCATGCTCAACTGACAATTCAGAAAAGTTTGGCTCCATAGTTCGATATAGAAATAACCCTAAAGACATAATCACACCAAAAGCAATTCCATTCTCTAAGTGAGGAGCAAAAGTGAGAGTCATTATGAAAGTTAATAAGCCGACAAGACCATCATGCTTTTCAACCTTCCATGCATGCCTCAAGGGAGAAAAATGAATCAAGTTGACAACCGACATTAAAATAATTGCGGCTAAGGTCGCTTGTGGAAGATGAAAGAGCAATGGAGTCAACCAGATGATTGTTAGGCCCACAATAATGGCTGTAACTACAGATGAAAATCCAGTCACTGCTCCTGCAGTCAAATTAACTGCCGAGCGAGAAAAAGAACCCGAAACTGCATAACCTTGAAAGAAGCTTGAAGTCACATTGGACAATCCCTGACCAATTAACTCTTGGTTGACATCTAAACGCTGTTTAGTTGTTGCGGCCATTGATTTAGCTACTGAGATAGCCTCCATAAATCCAATTAATGATATTGTAATAGCGTAAATAAACAAAGTTCCAACAGCATTAAAATCAAAACTTGGCAATTTAAAACTAAACAAACCATCAATATTAATTGAATTGACTATTGCTCCCCCCATGCCTTGATAATCAATCAAGAATGATGCAGCTGTTGAAAGAACTGCGACTGACAAGATAGCTGGTAATCTATTGAAAAAACGCTGAAAAATAATGATTCCTAATACACCAGAAATGGCCATAGCCAAGGTTGGTAGATGAGTATTGAAGGCTGCTGCCTGAAAAAGTCTTGCTAACGTCTCATAACTTTGATCTGCATTACAAATAGTATGAAGTCCATTGACATCTACATTTTCAATTCGTTCAATGATTGTTAATGGTTGGCATGCAGTTTCCCAATCAGAGTCGTTTGAGTTGATAACCCTAATTCCAAATACTTTAGGGAGCTGTGAGGCTCCAATAATAATTGCTGCCGCATTTGTAAAACCAGTTACTACAGGAAGAGATAGGAAGTTAATTACAAAACCTAGTCGAAGAATACCCAGAAAAAATTGAAATAAGCCAACGATTAAAGCTAGCAGAGCAGCATACACAGCATAACTCGATGGATCAGTTACAATTTCTCCAAGTGCTGCCGCTGTTAACAAAGAAACTACAGCAACTGGCCCTGTTGAGAGCTGTCTTGATGAACCCATCAAAGAGCCAATCAATACAGGCAGAAATGAAGCATAAAGACCGAATTGGGGCCCTAGTCCAGCAAGCTGTGCATAGGCCATTGATTGAGGAATTAGAACGAATGCAACAGTTGCGCCTGCCACAATATCGGCTTTGATAGTTTTTGGGCTACTAAGGTCTTTAATCCATAATAAAAACGGAAATAGTCTTGTTATCCAAATCATGAAGTATGTTTCTGAAGTTAAGTTCTAGTTCACCAATAAGTGTACCTAACTAGAGCGGTTAAACTTAGATTTTTTTTAATTTCTGATTAAAAATCTTTGTCCCAATCAACCAAAATTTCTTTATTTTTAGAATCAATAGAAATTAAAAATGGTTCAATATAGGGAATCCAGTGCTCTTTTGTTCCTTTTACTACAAGGACATTATTTGCGCCTGTATCAACAAAGTAATCGACCACTCCAAGCTTTTTTTGATCTTTATTAATGACATCAAACCCAATAAGCTCATGCCAATAATATTCACCCTCTTTCAGTTCAGGTAACTGTTCTTTGTCTATATAAACATCTTTACCAATGAATTTTTGAGAGTCCTCGCGATTATCTACTCCTTGAATATGAGCAACAATCGTTTTGGACTGTTCGCGTCCGTTTGCGATATTAATTTTTTGGAAATTCCCGTCAACTTTAATTGACCAAGGTGAATAATTAAGAATGTTATACCTAGGATCAGTATATGAGAATACTTTTACCCATCCTTGTAAACCAAAAAAGCCATTAATCTTTCCGACTAATAGCTTTTTATCGTTTGAATGAGGTGTTGTTGACACCGAATTATTTTTCTTCAGGCTTGTCCGCTGGCTTGTCTTCGGCTGGAGCTTCGGCTGCGGCTTCTTCGGCTGGAGCTTCTGCTGCTGCGGCTGCGGCTTCTTTAGCTTCTAGGTCTGCCTTTGCTTTTTCTTCTGCTGCAATCTTTTTAGCCTTTTCATCGGCCTTTGCTGCTTGCTTTGCTAATTGTTTTTCACGTATAGAAGGGTCTCTATATTCTTTCACAAGTTGCTTAACACGATCTGAAATCTGTGCTCCTTGTGAAATCCAATGTGACAGTCTGTCTTCTTCAAGTTGAAGCCTGACTTCTTGTCCGCGAGCGACAGGATTAAAATATCCAATACGCTCTATGTAACCACTATCTCTTCTCTTTCTAGAGTCTGTTGCTACAATCGAATAAAAAGGGTTTTTCTTGGCTCCACCTCGGGCTAGTCTAATCTTAACCATGGGTTTTTTGCTCCTTTTAGATTGTTAAATTATTAAGGCGGGAAATTATATCAGTTTTAGATGTCGCGTGCCAATTTAATCGCATCTCCAATATAGTTCATGGGTGTTAATTTATAAAGCTCTTCTTTGGCTTCTGAAGGTATATCTAATGAAGCAATAAAGTCATTTAGAATTTTGGCGTCAATTGACTTTCCCCTTGTAAGTTCTTTAAGCTTTTCATAAGGATTTTCAACACCATAACGTCTCATAACAGTTTGAATTGGCTCAGCTAAAACTTCCCAAGCATCATTTAAATCATTGTCTATCTTAGATTGGTTGACTTCTAGCTTTAAAACTCCCTTTATTACAGAAGCGTAAGATATTAAAGAATACGAACAGCCAACACCTAAATTCCTTAAGACCGTTGAATCAGTTAAATCTCTTTGCCATCTTGAAATTGGAAGTTTGTTCGCAAAATGATCGCCTATCGCTATAGCTAAACCTAAATTTCCTTCGGCATTTTCAAAGTCAATTGGATTAACCTTATGAGGCATAGTTGATGAGCCAACCTCTCCTTCAATAGTTTTTTGTTTGAAATAACCAAGAGAGATATAGCCCCATATATCACGACAAAAATCAATCATAATCGTATTAAATCGATTTAATGCATGAAAATATTCTGCAATATAATCATGTGTTTCTATTTGTGAACTATATTGGGCATAATTTATTCCTAGACTTTCAATAAAATTCTGTGAAACTTCTTGCCAATGAATTTTTGGATAAGCACTTAAATGAGCATTAAAATTACCAACAGCTCCATTGAATTTACCCATTATTTGTACTCCCTCTAGTTGCTCAATTTGACGCTTCAAACGAAAAGCAAAATTAGCCATTTCTTTACCTAAAGTAGTTGGTGAAGCGGTTTGACCATGGGTTCTAGAAAGCATTGCAACATCTGCATTATCTTTTGCTAGAGTTTTAATTTGATCAAGAATTTTGTTCATTTCTTTTAAAAGAATTTTTCTACCATCTTCAAGCATTAAAGCATGAGATAAATTATTAATATCTTCAGAAGTGCATGCGAAATGAACAAATTCACTAACATTTTGGAGTTCCGATAATAATGAAATCTTATCCTTAATATAATATTCAACAGCCTTGACATCATGATTGGTCTTTTTCTCAATTGCTTTGATTGATCTTGCATCATCAAGGGAAAAATTATCAATAAGCCCAGAAAGAAGTTTATGGGATTTTTTATTGAATAAAGGAACTTCAGAAATTTCAGAATTCTTTGACATTGCCTCTAGCCATCGAACCTCAACTAAAACTCTATATTTAATCAATCCAAATTCACTAAAAATATCCTTAAGACTATTTGTCTTGGACTGATAACGACCATCTATAGGAGAAATTGATGTAAGTGTATCAAATGTCGTTTCATTTTCTTGCTCTGATAACAGCCAGGAAAGAGAGACTCCAAGATATTTTGCTAATGATTCTAATTGATCAAATGTTGGTTTAGATCTACCTGTGAAATAATGACCAACAGCACCGCGACTCTTTTTCCCCATTACTGGGGCTAGGTCACTTTGAGTCAATTTCTTTTCGCGCATGATACTTTTCGTGCGCAATATCCAGTTTGTCATTTGAAATAATTCCGATAATTATTGTATCATTTATTTATAAATTAGACTATAAAAGTCTATTTAAAGGATATTATACGTGATTAATTTATAAAAAAGATATAATTTGTAGCAATTATTATAAAAGAATAAAATGAAAATTCAAATCATAATATGAATGATTAAATGAATAATTTTAATCAATTACATTAAAAACGATAAAATTATACTCTTAGTTTAAATTAAGCAATGGGTAGTTAATATCAATGAAAGGAACATATTTAAAACATCTTGACGAGAGAAAGAAAAACAATTTACCTCCGCTAGCACTTAATGCTAAACAAACTAAATCTGTCGTTGAAAGCCTTATTGATGGAGTTGATAATGATTTTTATCTTGATCTACTAACACATAGAGTCCCTCCAGGTGTTGATGAGGCTGCATATGTTAAAGCTAGTTTTCTAACTAGTATTGCTAAGGGTGATGAGACTTGTAAAGCCGTCTCCAGAAAACACGCCACTTTCTTATTAGGAACAATGCTTGGTGGATATAGTATTGCATCTTTAATCGACCTTCTTGATGACAAAGAAACTGCTGAAGCTGCTTGTGAAGCTCTATCTCATACGATACTTATCTATGAGGCCTATCAAAGCATTTTAGAAAAATCAGCAAACAATGACTATGCAAAAAAAATAGTTGCCTCTTGGGCTGATGCCAAATGGTTCACCTCGAAAGATGCCTTGCCACAAAGTATTAAAGTGACTGTTTTTCGTGTCGATGGTGAAACCAATACAGATGACCTCTCACCTGCAACTGAAGCTTGGTCACGTCCTGATATTCCTCTTCATGCAAAGGCAATGATCATCAAGAAAATGGATAATCCCCTTGAACAAATTGCTGCACTCAAACAAAAAGGCCTTCCTTTGGCTTATGTTGGAGATGTTGTTGGTACCGGATCTTCAAGAAAATCAGCTATCAACTCAGTTTTATGGCATATGGGAGAACCAATTGACTATATCCCAAATAAAAATAGTGGGGGAATAATTCTTGGTGGAAAAATTGCACCAATATTTTTCAATACGGCTGAAGATTCTGGAGCGCTCCCCATTCAGTGCGACGTTTCAGGACTTAATATGGGTGATGAAATTACAATATACCCTTTTGATGGAGTCATCAAAGATTCATCTGGAAGTGTTGTTTCTAAGTTTGATCTAGCTCCAAGCACAATGCCTGACGAAGTTCGTGCAGGAGGGAGAATTCCACTCATTATAGGTAGAGGTCTCACTGACAAAACAAGAGCTGATCTTGGTCTAGAGGTTAGTGACGTTTTCCATCGCCCTGTTGATTCTAAGAATAGTTCATTAGGATTTACACTAGCTCAAAAAATTGTTGGCAAAGCCTGTGGGGTTAAAGGCATTAGGCCTGGAACTTATTGTGAGCCTCGTATGAGTACTGTTGGTTCACAAGATACAACAGGGGCAATGACTCGTGATGAGCTAAAAGAGTTGGCTTGCTTAGGATTTTCTGCAGACCTAGTGATGCAGAGTTTTTGTCATACGGCTGCTTATCCAAAACCGATTGATCTTGAATTGCAACACACACTTCCAGACTTCATGCATTCTCGAGGCGGTGTGTCACTCAAACCAGGAGATGGCATTATTCACTCTTGGTTAAATCGTATGTTGTTACCTGATGCCGTTGGAACTGGTGGAGATTCTCATACTCGCTTTCCAATAGGAATCAGTTTTCCTGCTGGCTCTGGTCTAGTTGCATTTGGCGCATCCATTGGCGTTTTACCATTAGACATGCCTGAATCTGTACTAGTGCGATTTAAAGGTGAAATGCAACCTGGCATCACACTAAGAGATCTGGTCAACGCAATTCCTTATATTGCTATCCAAAAAGGATTGCTAACTGTCGATAAATCTAATAAAAAGAATGTATTTTCTGGTCGCGTTCTAGAAATTGAAGGCCTTGGAGATCTGAAAGTTGAGCAAGCCTTCGAGCTTGCTGATGCAACAGCAGAAAGGTCAGCTAATGGATGCACTGTCAAACTTAATAAAGAGCCAATTACAGAATATCTAAACTCTAATATTACACTTCTAGGCTCTATGATTGACTCTGGCTATGATGACAAAAAAACCATCGCCAAGAGAATACAGGATATGAAAAAGTGGCTTGAAAACCCCGAACTTCTTGAAGCTGATGAAGACTGCGAGTATGCAGAAGTTATTGAAATAGATCTTAATGAAATTAAAGAACCAATATTGGCGTGTCCTAATGATCCAGATGATGTCAGGCTCCTTTCCTCGGTTGCCAAAACATCTATTGATGAGGTCTTCATTGGATCTTGTATGACAAATATTGGACACTTTAGAGCAGCAGCTCAGCTACTCAAAGACAAGACCGAACTTAATACTGTTTTATGGATAGTTCCTCCTACGAGAATGGATGAAAAGCAATTAAGAGCTGAAGGAATTTATGAAACATTTGAGCGCCTTACAGAGAGAACTGAGGTTCCTGGATGCTCTCTTTGCATGGGGAATCAAGCTAGGGTTGAAGAAGGTGCCTCAGTCGTTTCAACATCTACAAGAAATTTTCCAAATCGACTGGGTGATAACAGTAATGTCTTTTTGGCATCAGCTGAAGTAGCGGCAATCTCTGCAAAGTTAGGATACATTCCTACCCCCAAAGAGTACCTATCCTTAATGAAAGATATTGAACCTTTATCCGGTGAAATTTATCAATATCTTAACTTTAATCAGATCGCAGATTACCAAGAATCTTCTTCAAATGTTCCCCTTGAAGTAATCCTCGAAAGTTAACAATTGAACATTAAAAAAGCCGCATAAAGCGGCTTTTATTATTCTGTCAAAAGAATTACTTAATCTTAGCTTCTTTATACATCACGTGTTTTCTAACAACCGGATCAAACTTTTTTACCTCGACTTTATCTGGGTGAATTCTTTTATTTTTAGTTGTTGTGTAGTAGTGTCCAGTGTCAGCTGAAGAAACTAATTTGATTTTTTCTCTCATATACTACCCCTTATACCTTTTCACCGCGACCACGAATCTCTTCTAATACCACGTCAATACCCTTTTTATCAATCACTCTAAGGCCTCTTGCAGATAATTTTAACTTAACAAAACGATTTTCATTCTCCACCCAAAAACGATGAGTATGAAGGTTAGGATAAAAACGACGACGCGTTTTATTGTTAGCATGGGAAACATTATTTCCACTTACAGGTCTCTTACCAGTCACTTGGCATACTTTTGACATAACAACTACCTATACAAATTTCTAAAAAGGGTGAATTATACGCAAAAAACTGCGGATTTTTTAGATAAATTGCATTTACTTTATTGATAAAAACTGTATCATACCAATCTTTCGGAGGGATGGCAGAGCGGTTGAATGCACTGGTCTTGAAAACCAGCAAGGGCTAATACCCTTCCAGGGTTCGAATCCCTGTCCCTCCACCATATGCCCCCTGTATTAAATCATTTAATAATGTTTTATAAATTTTATATTTATGAATATTAATAATCCAAAGTATAGTTTTTTAGCTAAATTGATGCACTGGGGTTTTGTGCTAATATTTATTTATGGTTTAATCAAGCAAATAGATAACGTTAATCAATTAGAAGACAATAATCTATTAAAGTTCGAAGTATTGTTTGCTTTAACATTTTTATCATTGCTTGCTATTCGTTTTTTTTATATGAAAAAAACACAACAATCTTCGCTCCCAGAGCACACGCCTAAATCACAAAAATTTGCAGCTAAAGTCGTTCATTCTGGAATGTACATATGTCTTGCAGCTATTCCCTTCTCTGGATTAATAATTGCCTTGTTATTTTGGCTGGACTTAAAAAATGGGATTTTAATCAACGTAGTAATTGGTGCTCATGAATTTTCAGCGTCACTTCTCTACTGGCTTATCGGTATCCATTTTTTAGCTGCAATTTATCACCGATTAAAAAAAGATGGGGTTTGGGCTTCAATGGTGCCATTTTGGAAAGAAAATAATTCAGATTGAACTTTCAAACAATAAACACTTGCATTTATTAATGATAATCATTTACAGAAAATAAATACACATATTCTTCAATATACAAAATATATCAGAAGAATGTTTAAGTTTAATTAATTTTATAATACTATAAAAGAAGAATATGTATTTATAATTCAGTATTATAAATAGACATTAAGCTAATGCAAACGGAGACTTATCGAAACTAATACTGGAAACTTGAAGAGCTTTTGCCGAAGTTGATTTATTAAGTATATCTTTAGCACAAGAAATGCAACTGCCGCAGGAATCTCCAACCTGAAGTTCTTGCTTTAAATCTTCAAGAGAATTAGAGCCTTGATTAATAGCTTCTTGTATTTCTCTTTCAGTAACTGCATTGCAAATACATACGTACATAATGAAAATATCTTAATAAACGCGAATGATTATCATTATATATATTTAAACAAAATCTGTCAATAATAAAGGCATAGAAATGAAAATTAAAAACTCTATCAATAAAACTCTTAATCAAGTTCTAAAAGCTTCACTGACCATGATTAATCAATACTTTTTGCATGCCAGAATGCTTAATGATTGGGGGTTCAATGATCTTGGAGAAAAAAATTATAAGTATTCTATTCAGACAATGAAGGATGCAGATTCTTTAATTCAGAGAATATTGTTTTTAGAAGGCTTGCCTAATCTTCAAGACTTGGGAAATCTCAGGATTGGAGAAAATGTTGTTGAAATTCTTCAAAGCAACCTATCAATGGAAGAAGCTTTTCGTACTGTTCTTCAGAATGGAATTGCAGAATCTGAAACTGAAAAAGACTATATAACTCGTGACCATCTAAAAGAATGTCTTGAAGATTGTGAAGAACGTATTGACTTCTTTGAAACACAAATCGAACTTGATATCAAACTTGGATCGGAAAACTATCATCAATCAATTATTTAATATGGAGGTAATTTATGAAGGGAAGTGCTAAAGTTATCAAGAAACTTCAATACTTACTTAAAGGCGAATTAGCTGCGCGCGATCAATATTTTGCTCACTCTAGAATTTATGATGATTGGGGCTTAACGAAACTACATGAAAGACTTAATCATGAAATGGAGGAAGAAACAGGTCATGCAGATCAAATTATTAAGCGCTTACTATTTCTAGAAGTAACCCCTGATTTATCTATTCAAGACAAAATAAACATAGGTTCAGATGTTGTATCATGCTTAGAAAATGATTTAGCACTTGAATACAAAGTCGTTAAGGATCTCAAAGAAGCGATAAAGCTTTGTGAAGAAGAACAAGATTTTATTACAAGAGCTATCTTAAGAGATCAACTTAAAGACACAGAAGAAGATCATGCATATTGGCTCGAAATACAACTCGGATTAATTAAAAAAATTGGTATTGAAAACTATACTCAATCACAGATGTAGTTTTTTCTAACTAAATGAGCTCTAACAAGATCTAGATTCCCTGCATCTCTCAAAAATTTATCAAAACTTGAGCTTCTATTTATATCAGTTTGAAGTTGATATAATCATGGCATGAAAAAACGACTGCTAGTCTCATTTCTGGCTCTATTGAT
The DNA here is from genome assembly GCA_902512035.1 of uncultured Gammaproteobacteria bacterium. Taxonomy (GTDB): domain Bacteria; phylum Pseudomonadota; class Gammaproteobacteria; order PS1; family Pseudothioglobaceae; genus Pseudothioglobus. Next base: position 29,344 of record CABXHG010000001.1, on the reverse strand, counting down.
TACTTTAACACTTAGTTCAAATATATTTGCGGCTGAAGAAAATCTTAGCTTTCCATTTAATGCTGATAGTGGTAAATACTGGCAATATGTTAGTGATCGAGTAATGGGTGGAGTTTCCGATGGCAAGGTTGATCTTGAGAAAGAAGGAGAAATGTATTATGCGAGACTCAGTGGGAATGTTAGTACTGCAAACAATGGTGGTTTCATTCAGTTGCGTGCTGGGGTCTCATTTGCAAACTCTGAAAAGAATGGCAATAATCTCCAAGGCGTTCGTCTCAATGTAAGAGGCAATGGTGAGACTTACTATATTCATATCCGGACTAATGAGAATTGGTCTCCATCTGACTATTATTCGGCTACATTTATAGCTGATTCTGAGTGGCAAATTATCGATCTACCTTTTAATAAGTTCGAACGCAAGTGGTCAACCAATTCAACTTTGGATGCAAAAAATATTAGAAGCTTTGGGATTGTTGCCTACGGTAAAGATTATGTTTCTGATGTTTCAGTCTCAACCATAGAGTTTTACTATTAGGAAGTCAAATGAAAACAAGAACAAAGGTTGTAGTTATTGGTGGAGGAATTGCAGGCTGCTCAACCTTGTATCATCTGACTCAAGAGGGCTGGTCTGACGTTGTACTTCTTGAGCGTAATGATCTAACCAGCGGAACTACTTGGCACTCTGCTGCCCAGGTAACGAATTTTGGAATGAACCAAACAATGGTTGGTTTAAAAACACACTCCATTAATCTATACAAGGAATTGGCTGATGACCCGAATCATCCAATCAACTACAATCATGGTGATGGAGGAATCAGGCTTGCAAATACAAAAGAGCAAATACAGGGATACCGCCATTTCGCTTCAATGGCTCGAGGCATGGATGTTGATTTTGAAGTCATTGATGCTAAGGAATGTCAAAGACGGCATCCATTAATTTCAACTGATAATTTAATTGGTGGATTATGGGATCCGCTTGATGGAGATATAGACCCATATCAGTTGTGTCACTCCTTATGTCGAAGGGCTAGGCAAGCTGGAGCTGAGGCCTACACAAACACTCCTGTAATCGCTCTAGAACAATACCAAGATGGCACCTGGAAAGTAACTACAGAAAATGGTGATATTGATTGCGATGTTATCGTTAACGCCTGCGGATACAGGGTCAATGAAGTGGGTGCAATGATGGGCGTTCACCACCCTGTAGCTTCAATGGAACATCAGTATTTTCTGACAGAAGATATTCAAGAAATTATCGATGCAGGCCACCGAATGCCTCTTTTAAGATGCCCAATATCTGATTATTATTGTCGACAAGATAAGGATGGACTTCTTCTTGGATTTTACGAGCAAAATTGCAAACCATGGGGAATGGATGGAATTGATCCAAACTTTGTAAATGCCCTTTGTCCAGATGATTTAGAAAGAGTTACCGATGTTTTAGATGGTGCATTTGCTCGAATGCCAGTCTTAATGAATGCTGGAATAAGAAGCATAATTAATGGCCCAATTACTTACACAATCGATGGGGCGCCACTGGTTGGGAAAATACCTGGAAAAGAAAATGCCTTTTGCATCATTGGATTAAGAGCAGGCCTTGGTGAAGGTGGCGGACATGGCTGGTTACTCGCTCAACAGATTGTTCATGGTGAAGCATGCTATGACACATGGTGTCTTGACCCGCGAAGATTTACAGCACACGCTAATGTAGAAATGACCTCTCTAAAAGCCATTGAAGATTATCAAAACGAATTTCGTTTTCACTTTCCACACGAACATCGTCCGGCTGCTCGCCCTGCCAAAACTACTCCTCTAACACCAGTCATGGCAAATAAAAATGCTGAATTTACTGTGATTAATGGATGGGAGCGTGTTGAATATATTAAGCCCTCAAAAGACTTCCACCCTTCTCTCTCGTTTCACTTTGATGAAGCATTTGATGTTGTGGCAAACGAAGTAAAAAATGTCCAAAATAATGTAGGGCTTACTGAAGTGAATGGCTTTAATCGATTTGAAATTACTGGCTCAGATGCCAACAGTTTTGTTGACCGAATGTTTTGTGGCAACATTACCCAGAAGTCAGGTCGAGTTGGCTTAGGTTACCTTCTGAATGACTTCGGAATGATAAAAAGTGAAGCCACTATATCCAATATTCCAGCTTCAGACCGTGGCCCAAAAAGAATGTGGTATGGTTCCGCTGCCGCCTCTGAGTTTCACGATATGGATTGGCTAAATCAGAACTTAAAAGATGATGAAGATGTTGCAATCAAAAGCCTAACAAATGACCAAACAATAATTCTTTTAGCTGGACCAAAAGCGAGAGAAGTCCTCTCCAAATGTAGTCGCGAAGATTGGAGCAAGGAGTCATTTCCATGGCTCAGTGTAAGAGAATGTTTCATTGGCTTTTCTCCGGCCACCGTAATGTCAGTTAGTTTCTCTGGTGAGCTCGCTTATGAAGTGCATGTACCCAATGAATCTCTATATGCTGCATACTTAGAACTCACTGAAGCAGGAGAAGAGTTTGGAATGAAGCTCTTTGGGTCTAGAGCTGTAGAGTCCATGAGAATGGAAAAAGGGTTTTTGGGATGGAAGTCAGATTTAATAACTGAGTTTGATCCTTTTGAAACCGGCCTTGACCGCTTTGTGAATCTAAAGAAAGATAACTTTATTGGTAAAGAGGCATTAAAAAATCGAATTAAAAAAAGCCCAAATCAAAAACTTGTTTGTCTAAAAGTAGCTTGTAAACATGCCCCTGCATACGGCGGAGCCTCGCTTATGGAGGATGGAAATGTAATTGGCACAATAACATCTGGCGAATGGGGACACAGAGTTAATTTAAACCTTGCATATGCATTTGTAAATCCTGAAAAATCAAAAATAGGAACTCAGCTGAATTTGGATTTATTAGGGGAATTGATCTCTGCAGAAGTTATCCCATTTAGCCCTTACGATGAAAGCTATAGTAGAATATTAGTATAACGTATGAGTCAAAGATGGCTATGAATCAATATAGTAAATTAATAAAAAGAGCTCAGAATGGAGAATGTATCCTAATAGATGGCGCTACTGGAACCGAAGTAGAACGAAGAGGCGTTCCACAACTCGATAATGCTTGGAATGGAGGAGGCGCATTAAGCCATCCAGAAATTGTCAAGCAAATTCATAAAGACTACATTGATTTGGGAGCTGAAATTGTAATCAGCAATACTTTTGCTACAACCAAACATGCACTCACTGACGCAAATCAAGAAAATAACTTTGAAGTTTTGAATAGAAGAGGTGTTGAGCTTGCCGTTCAAGCAAAAGAGGAGTTAAAAAATGACAAAGTTCTTGTTGCTGGAGGAATCTCATATTGGACATGGACCGGAAATAAACCTTCACTAGAAGAGCTAAAGCTATCAGTTACCGAACAAGCACAAATTATGAGAGATGCCGGAGCAGACTTTATTATGCTCGAAATGATGATTGACATCGAGCAAATGATTACAACTATTGAAGCTGCTCAATCTTCAGGACTCCCTCTTTGGATTGGACTAACCTGTGAACCTAACATATCAAACGAGATGTGTTTGCGAGATGGAGATAAGCTTGAAAATGTTATAAATGTAATTAAATCTTATAATCCAGATGTAATTAATATTATGCATACCGAGGTTGAGTTCGTTGACCGATGTTTAGATATTCTTCAAAGTCAATGGAAAGGGTTGATTGGGGTTTATGCTCATTCGGGTAAATCAGTGAATGGAGAATGGACATTTAATAATGTCATTTCAGCTCAAGAATACTGTGAATATTCTGCAAAATGGAAACATCAAGGTGTAAGCTTCATTGGCGGCTGCTGTGGAGTTCATACTGAACATATTGACTTAATGAACAAAAAACTATTTAGCTAGTCTACTTTGATAGGCAATTCAGACAATAACTCTATAACATGGCTGTAGCCATCTGCCCCAAGGCCAGCTACAACAGAATCAACTGCCGAAGAAATAAAAGAAACATGGCGAAATGACTCACGTAAATGTGGATTTGAAATGTGTAACTCGACTTTATATCCTGAATATGACTTTAATGCATCATGAATCGCAATTGAAGTGTGGGTATAGGCAGCAGCATTTATAACAATTGCGTCTACTTTTTGAATGATTGCATCTTGAATCCATTCAACAATCTCACCTTCATAATTAGACTGCATAAATTTAACAACATGGTCATCTTTTGATGCCTTTTCTTGGCAATCTTTAGCTATACCTTCTAGAGTCTCCTTGCCATAAATTTCAGGCTCACGGGTACCTAAAAGATTTATATTTGGGCCATTGATTACGTAAATATTCATCTATTAATTACTTAGCGTTTTGTTAATCGAGTTGATAGCAAGTACGTAACTATACTTGCCAAGTCCGCTGACAAATCCTACTCCACTTTCAGCTCCCTGCAAAGGCTTACTACTGCCCTGCTTAAAGATATTTTCTATACGAACTTCAATAACTGGCTTACTTTGATTAGTAATTTTATTTATTGCTGTGCTAAAAGCTTCATAATCTATAGATGATGATTTTGAATATCCGGCTGGATTAATTATGAAAGCATCAAAACTATTAATATCATTAATTAAAACACTCAATAACTCAGATTCATCATCATTTTGGCGAAAATCGACTTCCAGACCAAAGCCTGCACAAGTCTTGATGCATTTTTGCTTTACATCAGCTAAAGATAGACCATCATGAACTGACTCATTAAGCTCACTTAGATCAGATAATCCAGGTCCATTAATTATTAATAATTTACCATTACTCATTTATTGATGAAGTCCATTATTGTCTAAATAATTAAATATTTCTTGCATTAAGCACTATACAACACTCTGGCATATTATATATACCTCAAGGTTTGTTGTATATGGACTTAATCTTACTCTTTTGGATGAGTCTAGTTGATAACTAAATTGAAAAAATTAGCCTTTGACTAGAGACTCAATTAATGGGCGATAGTAAGAAAATGGCGGGTGGTCTCTTTCTGGGTCTTTCCCTTCTTCATCCCAATATCTTAAATTGATGCAGTGATCTAAATAATCATTTTTTTCAAATTGTTCTATTTCTTTGTCATTCATGGGTCCGCCCTGAAGGTTGAGAGTGTGAACTGATGCAGAAGAAAGTCGCTCAAAATAATCTGATTTAACTGCACATAAATAACGTTTTGCTGCAACATGCTGACGAATCGGCTCTACGACAGAATCTGGGAAATATTCTTCAAGAAAATTAGCACCTGCCTCTTCATGATAATTGTTAACACCCTTTGCCAATGACGTTTCAGGAATTTCATTTTTATAATGACCTATATCATGAAGAAGAGCCGCCACTATTTGACTATTATCTGCACCTGCTTCTTCAGCACATTGAGCCGTTTGAAGCATATGTTGTGCCATCGTTACCTGCTCACCTAAGTATGATTCAGCTCCTCTTCGAAGAAAAATGTCTTGAATAAGATCTACAATATTTTTCGAAGTGATATTAGTCATTATTTTTTTTCTAGAGTATTTAGGAGACTGTAAAGACCATCTAGGTCTGAATAAGCACCTTGCAGATGACGCTTTCCAGTTTGAGAAAATTCAGTTCTTGCATGCATAACTCGAGTATTGTCAAGCAGCATTAAATCGCCCTCTGAGAGCTTAAATTGAACTTTTAATTCATCTCTCTCAATAATCTCACTCCACTGACGGTAGGCCTTATAAAAAGCTCTCATTTTATCTTTTGGCAAATTAATCGTATCGATTGAACGATTGTTATATCTAACTTTGATAATTTCATTTTTATCATTTAACTCAATCATCGGGACCCTTGAACGAAGGTCAGTATTATCATCAGAGAAACGAAAATTGATCCAATTGTTTGTTAATATTGAGAAGTTTTCACTACTTTCTTCTCGAAGAATTGAGGCAGCTTTAAATCCATCGACCAAGATTGAATCTCCACCTTTAGTTGAACTTTCAAGACAATGCAACAACTGTACAGTTGGAACAGGATCTCGATAAGGATTGTCGGTATGAGAACCAAGACCAAGATTAGTATAAGCAAGATTATTTGGTTTAACTTCAGTTCTTACTTCAAACAAAGCCCCGTAGTTTGTCTCCCGAGTGTATCCCATTTCACTGATCACTTTTAATACTTGACCTTCAACTGTCGGGACACCTGTTAAAACAAAGAAACCTATGCCTCTCAAAGAGCAAAGCGCTTTTAATTTTGTATCATCCTTGGTCATTGAATCATAGTCAATTAGTGGCAATCCATTCTCAAAACTATTTTTTTGCCAGAGCATTTTTTGTTTCTCACTCCTGTCTTCAAAGCAATTGTTTAACTCATAACAATTACTCCGCAACCATTCTTGTGGAAAGACTGACAAGTGATTTTCAGGTTGAAACTGCACACAGACATTTCCCTGGTCATCCTTGTAAGCTTTTTCAATAGATATACTAGAGGGTAAATCTTTAACGCTGAATAGTCTTTGCCCATTATCTAAGTTTCTTGATTCAGGCATTTGGCAGTGGTCTCTTAGCCAGTAGCTATAGAGTAAACTTTTTTTTCCGTCCTTCCAGTCGATAACCAACTCATCATCAACTATAGAAATTTTATTGATTAAATCGATTATATCCCCTTCATAAATAAAGCCTTAACAGTTCAAAATAACTCTACATTGCCGTATTTTTACTTTTGGATTGCTGTCCAAAAAATGAAACCTCTTTAGGGTACTCTGGCAACTCAACACTATAACTTGTGCACCTTACAGTTCCAGTTTCTTTTCCCCTGACAACCATTCCAACGAGATCACTAGGGAGGTGATTTGGTGATAGAGCCACTGCATCCTCAGCTTTATAGGTCACAATAAATAGTGATCTTGAATGTTCCGATAAATTAGGCGCAGACCCGTGCAGCAACTTTGAATGCATGAGGCAAGCCGAGCCCGCCTTTCCAGTACAGCTTAGAGCCCTATCCTTGTTTGATTCCATAACCTTGTCATCAACTGCCCCTGTGAAAACACCGTTTTGCCAATGAGAGTGGAGCGGTCCGTTATGTGTGCCAGGGACAACCTCCAAAGGTCCATTGTCTAAAGTCACGTCATCCAAAAAATACAGGACAGTCATAATATCCTCATTTGAATGTGGCTCAAAAGGAAAGTCTTGGTGGAACTTTACTTCAGTTCCAGCGCCAGGCAACTTGAGATTTATTTTGTTGCCCAAGTGAGTGATATTTGGACCAAAGATCTCAGCAACCAGATTTAGTGCGTTATTGTCTTTTACAACATCAAGGCATACATCAGAAATCTCTGCCGGAGAAGTAATCCTTCTAACCGCAGGTGTTTCAGGGGAGTGTGTTGTTGGCTCGAGATCAAATCGTGGTCTACCGTCCATGATTCTGCCAAAAGGCTCTTTATGTTTTTTGCTCTCATCAACCCACTTGGCCAGCTCAGAGTTAAGTGATGCCAGTTGTTCACTAGTAATGGCATTTTCAAAGAAGAGATAGCCATCCCTATGAAACTGGTTAATCAAACCTTTATTGTCTTGCATATGAAGCCTCCAAAAAGCATTATGAACCAAACTCAAGAAAAAATAAAGAAAAATTTAATGGTTGATTAGAAAGAATATAAAATTATCGCTATGGAGATGCTATTTGAAAATTTAAACTTTATGCATTGGCTAGCTCTGGGGCTTTCGCTTATCATCCTAGAGCTTTTTTTGTGGACAGTCTTTCTGCTCTGGATTGGGGCATCAGCCATTACATTAAGTATCTTTTTCTACCTTATGCCAGATACTGCATGGCCAATACAACTTCTCATCTTTGTTGCACTCTCTTTAGCTACAACCTACCTTTCAAAACGATACTACCCGGTCAAAACAGTTGACGATGAACTGCACGAGAAAGCCCAAACCTATATCGGAAAAGAGTGCAAGGTCAGCTCAATTGAGGATGGGACCACCAAGGTCAAGATAGGAAGTTCGCTCTGGTTCGCGAATGGCTCTGAACTGAGCGTTGGGCAAACCGTTAAAATAATTGATGTCGAATCTGCTACCTTCATTGTCGAGCCAGTCGACTCTTAATTAGATTAGCTTATCCCATATTGCGACCTGTAGCTCTCTATATCAGTTAAGACCTGTGAGTCATTGCTCGACCCCAAATAGTCAATGATGTGCGAGAGATTGATGATGCTCAATACTGTAATTCCAAAAATCTGTTCAACCTCTTGTATAGCAGAGAGCTCTCCCTTTCCTTTTTCTTGACGATCAAGTGCAACAATGACACCCTTTGCATTGGCACCACAACTTTGAATAATTTCTTGAGCTTCATGAATGGCAGTACCCGCTGTAATAACATCATCAATGATAAGAATATCGCCCTCTAGCGGATGTCCAACTATACTCCCACCCTCGCCATGGTCTTTTGCCTCTTTTCTATTAAAGCTGTATGGAATATTTGTCTTGAACCTATCATTAAGCGCAATTGATGCAGCAGCAGCCAAAGGAATTCCCTTGTAGGCAGGACCGAACAAAACATCAAACTTTAGACTACTCGCCTCAATTGCCTGGGCATAAAATTTTCCAAGCTCAGATAAATGACTCCCTGTGTTGAAGAGACCAGCATTAAAAAAATACGGACTGACTCTTCCAGATTTAAGAGTAAATTCACCAAATTTTAATACGCCTGTCTCTAACGTGAAGTCGACAAAATCCTTTTGATACTGTTCCATCAAATATTCCTAAGCAATTAAAATGAGTGTAATGAGAATTATAACAATTAATGTTAATGGAATTAGGGCTGCTGAAAGAAAAGGCTTCTTTATCTGGTTAAAAAAACAAAATGCCGACGTTGTATGCCTCCAAGAGATAAAAGCTCAAGAAGATCAACTTGATGAGCGATTTTATCCCTCAAATATGCATACTTTTTATCACAGTGCTGAGCGAAAAGGTTATAGCGGCACTGGACTCTACTGTAAATCAAAACCAGACAGGATTTCATTCAGCCCCTGGAATGATATGAATTCAGAAGGTAGGATTATCCAGGCGGACTTTGGTGATCTCAGCGTGCTCTCAATTTATCTGCCGTCTGGATCATCCAAAGAGGAGAGACAGGCCCTAAAAATGGAGTTCATCTATGAACGCTTTCTGCCTCACTTAAAGGGCCTGCAGAGAGATGGAAGGAAATACATCATTTGTGGTGACTGGAACATCGCCCACAAAAAAATTGATTTAAAAAATTGGCGATCGAATCAAAAGAACTCAGGATTCCTTCCAGAAGAGAGAGCCTGGCTCGATATACTTTACAATGAGGTTGGGTATATAGATGCATTCAGAGAAATTAATAAAAAAGAATTCCAGTACACCTGGTGGTCGAACAGGGGTCAGGCCTGGTTAAACAATACAGGTTGGAGACTTGATTATCAGGTGGTAAGTGCCAACATAGCTGGACTTGCACATTCATGCGAGATCTATAAAGAGGAGCGATTTTCAGACCACTCTCCATTGATAATTGATTACAGGCTATGACAGAAGCAAAACAACTTCGTAAAATCCAAAGTTTTGTTAAACGCTCAGGAAGGCTCTCCAAGGGTCAATCTTTAGGGCTCAATGAACTTTGGAGTGATTACGGAATAGATGTTGATAAAAGTAGCCTGAATTTTGAAGAAATTTATTTAAATCAAAACGATATTACCCTTGAGGTTGGTTTTGGAAATGGGGACAGCCTCATAGAGATGGCAATTCGACAGCCTGACCAAAACTTTTTAGGCATCGAGGTCTATGAAGCGGGTGTTGGACGAGTTGTGAACGAGGCCAGCAAGAAAAACATCAATAATCTTAAGGTCATTAAAGAGGATGCTGTTGAGGTTCTTGAGAATAATATTCTTGACAGTAGCATTTCCAATTTTCAACTATTTTTTCCTGATCCTTGGCACAAAAAGAGACACCATAAGCGTAGAATTGTACAAATGAGTTTTTTAGACCTAATATCAAAAAAACTTAAAGATCATGGAATTGTACATATAGCGACTGACTGGGAGAATTACGCGGAGCATATTATGGAAACGTTAGAGTCTCATCCATACTTTAAAAATTGTGCTGGCGCCCATAGATATTCTTTAAGACCTGAATATAGGCCGTTAACAAAATTTGAAAATAGAGGTCAAAAACTGGGCCATGGTGTTTGGGACATTATTTTTACAAACATAAAGGGAGGTTAAATGTTATTTCCTATATTTGTTGTAGTTACTCTTGCTGAAATCTATGTATTGGTCAGTGTTGGTCAAGCTATAGGTGGGCTCTCAACAGTCCTACTTGTTATCATTACTGCATTTATTGGCTCAAGCCTTCTAAGACATCAGGGCTGGTCTACAATGGCGAAAGCCCAACAAAGCATGGCAGAAGGCAGAACGCCAGCAATTGAAATGCTAGAGGGGGTTGTGATACTAGTTTCTGGAATCCTTTTGCTTACACCTGGCTTTCTTACAGATGCCCTTGGATTGCTCGGCCTAATGCCTTGGAGTAGGCGCTACTTTATCAACCACTTCCTTGAAAAAAATGCGGAGCGAGTCTTTAAACCAAGGAGTTCAGTATTTATCCATAAATCTGGAGCGGCTGAATCAAAAAGCAAAAAAGATGAAACTATCGAAGGCGAGTTTTGGGAAGATAAATAAAACTCAAAACTTTAAAACATAATTTAGTCCTACCATGCAAAACAAACGTACCCTTGATGATTGGCTAAATTGGCAAGAAACCTTAATGGAAGAGACGATTGTTTTGGGTCTTGACCGAGTTCAAATCGTCTATGATAGGCTTTTCCCAAATGGCGTCCCATTTCGAGTTATCACTGTAGGAGGAACCAACGGCAAGGGCTCCACAGTATCTTTTATTGATAGCATATACAACCAATCCAAATACAAAATTGGCCGCTCAACGTCACCGCACTTATTGAAATATAACGAACGTTACGCAATTAATGGAGTCGAAGTTTCTGATAAGGAAATCATTAATGCGTTTGAGTTGATTGAAACAAAAAGACTAGAAGTAGAACTAACTTATTTTGAATTTTCAACACTTGCAGCATTGATAATATTTGCCGAAGCGAATATCGATCTTGCTATTCTAGAGGTTGGTCTTGGAGGTAGACTCGACTCCGTCAATGTTGTCGATAGCGATGTCACTGTTATCACGAATATTGCAATCGACCATACCGATTATCTGGGTGATACGAGAGAGACCATTGGTAGGGAAAAGGCAGGCATCATGAGAACTTTAAGGCCATGTATTTGTGGTGATCAAAACCCGCCACAAAGCTTGTTATCTTATGCCAAAGAAATTGACACACCTATCACTTTCGTTTCAAAAAGCTACCAAGACGAAATAGGACTAGATGGTGCTCATCAAAGACTTAATGCTGCAGTTGCTATCAAGGCCGTTGAAAGCCTTATGGATAAATTTCCAGTATTAAATCAAATGATTACTGATGGCATTAAGAATGCAAGAATAAAAGCACGCTTTGAAAAACGGTATATTGGTGACAAAATAATTATTCTTGATGTAGCACATAACCCTGCTGCAGTAAAAACGCTAGTAGAAACTCTCTCCGAATCTCCAATGAAAACAGTAGCTATTTTTTCAGCACTGGTTGATAAAAATATCATCGATATGGTTAACCTGGCATCAGATACAATTAACCATTGGTATTTGGTACCCCTTTCCTCAGAAAGGGCAATTAAGTCAACAGAACTCAAGAAAAAATTTTCTGAACCAAATTCAACAACGATTTGTGAAGATATGAATAGTGCAATTAAAAAATCATTAGAACTGAAAAATATAGAAAGAGTTGTTATTTTTGGTTCTTTTTACACAATTGCTGATGCGACCTTGATTGTCGATAAATTGTAATCATTATTAGTCATAGTAGAGAACGACAAAGCTTAATAAACTGCTGTAAAATTGAACCTATCTATCAGGGAGCTCATGGGCAATTTTTTTGACAACGTTTGGAGTGCTATCAGTTTACTGGCTTGGTCAGATTGGCTTACCCTAATTATTCTCATTATATTTGTAGTTCGTGGCTTTATTCAGGGATTGGCAAAGGAAGTCATTAGTTTTATTTTTGTTATTATTGCAATTGTCATAGCCTGGCTATACTATGAAACATTTGCTAAAACTTTTCTGAATAGCTGGATTAGTAGTGATAATCAGTCAACATTCGCGTTATCTTTTGGTGGAATATTTTTGAGTATATGGCTTATCAAAAAGGGCTTATATAGAATTGCCGGCGCTTCATCAAATAATCAAAACTCTAATTACTTAAATCGACCCTTCGCAAATATTTTTATAACTTTAATTATTGCGGTAATCAGTTATAACTATTTAGGAGTGTTTTCTGATGTTAATGCATTTGAATCGCTCATATCAAATCAATCGCTTAGAAACTTTATATCATTCGTTTTGCTCTTTGCCGTTCTAATTATTGCTATGATCGCACTATCAAAGCTTCTTAATATTAAGGTTGATACAGAAAATCCTTCCCTTATGGCACCCGCATATGAGGGTATATTAAGAACACTGAGTGCTTTGGATATTCTGATTAATGCAAGAAATATTTTTGGGCTAAAAAATAAATTTTTTGGTGCTGCATTAGGTCTATTCAAGGGAGGCACGTTCGTCCTAATTGCCGTTCTTATTCTTCAAAGCATGTCTTGGGTTACGCAAAATCATGCTTGGGTGGAGACTACTGGAGCTCTTAGAACATTTCAAGATTGGTCTGTTGACATTAAGCCAGTTTTGTCAAAACATCTACTGTTTGTTGAACTGGAGCCAGGTGATATTGTGGTTGAGTTTATAGAAAGTGAAATTTTAAAGGAATAAAAGAAATGTGCGGAATTATTGGAATTCTCTCAACAACAAAGAAAGATGTGAATCTCTACATCTATGATGCATTAACAATCATTCAGCACCGAGGTCAAGATGCCGCTGGAATAACGACTGCTAATAAAGGTCGATTCTATATGCGAAAGGGTAATGGACTGGTTCGAAATGTATTTAGGCCGAAACATATGGAAAAACTTATTGGAGATATGGGTATTGGCCATATACGCTACCCTACTGCAGGAAGCGCTTCCGAGGCTGAAGCCCAGCCTTTTTATGTCAACTCTCCTTATGGGATTGCGTTTGCACATAATGGAAACTTGACTAATGCAAAAACTCTTGCTCAAGAAATCTTTGAGCAAGATCTTCGACATATTAATACCAATTCTGATTCAGAAATATTACTTAATATATTAGCTAGTGAAATTGCTGAAGAGCAGAAGCGGAGAATTAATGAGAATGATATCTTTAAGGCAATAACCAAACTCCACCAAAGAGTGAAGGGCGCATATGCTGCTATTGGAATGATTCCTGGGTATGGAATATTTGGATTTAGGGATCCCAATGGAATTCGTCCTCTAATACTTGGAGAGAGAACAACCAAAAATGGTACCAAATATATGTTAACCTCTGAGAGCGTTGCACTAACAGCTCTTGGTTATAAAATAACTCGTGATGTCGCGCCTGGAGAAGCTGTTGTTATAGACCGAAAAGGACAAATTCATTCGCATCAATGCTCAGAAAACCCAAGACTGTCCCCCTGTATTTTTGAATTTGTTTATTTTGCTAGGCCTGACTCAATTATTGATAACATTTCAGTTTACAAATCTCGCCTAAGAATGGGTGAAAAGCTTGCAGATAAAATAAAGTCCAAGTGGCCTGATGAAAAAATAGATGTGGTGATGCCTATTCCTGATACCTCAAGAACTGCAGCGCTTCAGTTAGCTAACGAATTAGATATAAAGTATCGAGAAGGGTTCATTAAAAATCGTTACATTGCAAGAACATTCATCATGCCAGGACAGAAGCAAAGAAAAAAATCAGTTCGTCAAAAATTAAGTGCAATAGAACTAGAATTTAAAGATAAAAATGTACTTCTTGTGGATGACTCAATTGTACGCGGCACCACCAGCAAAGAAATTGTTCAGATGGCAAGATCAGCAGGTGCAAAAAAAGTATTCTTCGCCTCTGCAGCACCTCCTGTTCGATACCCCAACGTATATGGTATTGACATGGCAAGTAAGAACGAATTCATTGCCCATGAAAAAACTACAGATGAAGTTTGTGAAGCCATTGGATCTGATAAATTAATTTATCAAAATCTTGATGACTTAATTTGGTCCGTCAAGCAAGGCAATCCAAGCATCAAAGCTTTTGATTGTTCATGCTTTGATGGAAACTACATTACTAATGATATTGATAAACCCTACCTTGACAACCTTGAAACAATAAGATCTGACAAAGCAAAAGAAAGCAGTATTACCAATGCAAGCTCTGAATTAATTTACAATGATGCTGACTAACAAGCAAAATCATGAAAGATAGCGGATTTCAAACAAAATCAGTACGAAAGGGACAAAAATCTTCCAATGAGCAAGAACACTCAGCTGCAATTTTTTTAACCTCGAGCTTTCAATTTAATAGCGCTGAGCAAGCTGCTGAGCGTTTTGATAGTAATAAAGGCAATATCTATTCTAGGTTTACCAATCCAACAGTTGAATCTTTTCAAAATAAACTAGCTGCACTAGAAGGTGCTGAAAAGTGTCAGGCTACCGCGAGTGGTATGTCTGCTATCTTTGCAACTATCATGACGATACTCAAACCGGGCGAACATATGGTGGCATCTCGCAGCATGTTTGGCACTACAATCGTTCTTCTCAACAATATTATTACAAAATTTGGAATAAAAGTGACTTTTGTCGACCTACCAGACCTAGATGCCTGGAAGAAAAGTGTTCAAAAAAATACTAAGTTATTTCTCTTAGAAACGCCCTCGAATCCTTTAGGCGAAGTGGTAGATATCAAAAAACTCTCAGCCATATCAAAGAAAAACAATATTGTTCTAGCGGTTGATAATTGCATCATGACGCCTGCACTTCAAAGACCGTTATCACTTGGAGCCGATCTTGTCCTTCATTCGGCCACAAAATATATTGATGGACAAGGAAGATGTCTCGCAGGTGCAGTTGCTGGAAATGGTTTGATTGTAGATGAAATAAGTTCATTTACTAGAAGCACTGGGCCGACATTAAGTGCATTTAATGCTTGGGTTGCTCTTAAAGGTCTAGAAACACTTAGCCTAAGAATGAAGGCACACAGTGAAAGCGCTATGAAACTTGCAAACTGGCTCGAGAGCCAAGCATTTGTTGACAAGGTTTACTATATAGGACTTCAAAATCATCCTCATCAAGAAACTGCTAAAAAGCAACAAACAGATTATGGTG
The DNA here is from genome assembly GCA_902512035.1 of uncultured Gammaproteobacteria bacterium. Taxonomy (GTDB): domain Bacteria; phylum Pseudomonadota; class Gammaproteobacteria; order PS1; family Pseudothioglobaceae; genus Pseudothioglobus. The sequence continues at coordinate 14,017 of CABXHG010000001.1, read as the reverse complement.
GCATTGTCTCGTTTGAAGTTAAAGGCGGTAAAAAAGAAGCATTTAGACTTATCAATAATACAAAAATGATATCAATTACTGCAAACTTGGGTGATGCTAAAACAACGATTACTCATCCATCGACAACGACCCATGTAAGACTGACTGAAGAAGAAAAAAGACAGTCATGTATTTCAGAGAACCTTGTCCGTATCTCTGTTGGATTAGAAAATATTGAAGATATTATTGCTGATCTAAAGCCTTAAGTTGAATTTTAAGCTCAATTCAACTATGTTAAAATTTGTTCAGAACTTGATTTAACAAACTTTATGAAGCAAAACAGCTACTCCTATGAAGATTTAATCCAATGTGGAAAAGGAGAACTATTTGGCCCTGGAAATGCGCAACTTCCACAACCACCAATGCTAATGTTTGATCGTATAACAAATATTAGTGAAAATGCTGGCGACTATGGCAAGGGTGGAATGACTGCTGAGCTTGATATAAGAAAAGATTTATGGTTTTTTGATTGTCACTTTAATGAAGACTCTGTAATGCCTGGTTGCTTGGGTGTTGATGCCATGTGGCAGTTAGTTGGATTTTATCTAGGCTGGTTAGGCGGGCCTGGCAGAGGTCGTGCTTTGGGCTCAGGGCAGATCAAGTTTACAGGTCAAGTACTGCCAACAAACAAAATGATTACTTATAACGTGAGCCTTTCACGTGTTATTGCAAGAAAACTTTACATGGGTATTGCTGATGCGACTATGGATGTTGATGGCAAAACTATCTATGAAGCCACAAATTTAAAAGTTGGCTTATTTACTGACACTTCATCCTTCTGATGAATAGAGTCGTTGTAACAGGCATGGGAATTGTTAGTAGCTTAGGTGCAAACAAGCTGGATGTTCTGAAATCCCTAAAGTCAGCAAAATCTGGTATTGAGTATAGTGAAACATACAAAGAGATGGGCCTAAGGTCCCATGTTCATGGATCCATTCCAGAAATTGACCCTAGTGAAATAATTGATCGAAAGATGCTAAGATTTATGGCGGATGCAGCAATTTATAACGCAACTGCATTAGATGAAGCCATTAAAGAATCTGGACTAACCCCTGAAATGATTTCACATGAAAGAACTGGGTTAATTATGGGTTCTGGAGGCGCTTCAAACCAAAATATTGTTGAGTCAGCTGATATATTAAGAGAAAGAGGTATTAAAAGAGTAGGGCCCTATCGTGTTCCAAGAACAATGGGTTCAACTACTTCTGCATGTCTTTCTACACTATTTAAAATAAAAGGCATTAACTATTCTATTAGCTCCGCTTGCTCGACTAGTGCTCACTGCATTGGTAATGCAATGGAGCAAATCCAACTTGGAAAACAAGATGTTGTTTTTGCTGGTGGCGGTGAAGAATTAGACTGGTCTTTAACTATGTTGTTTGATGCAATGGGAGCTCTCTCTTCAAAATACAATGACATGCCTGATAAAGCCTCACGTGCTTTTGATGCTGATAGAGATGGTTTTGTTATTTCAGGTGGTGGAGGTGCCCTAGTTCTTGAGTCTTTAGATCATGCCCAAGCTCGAGGAGCAAAAATTATTGCTGAGCTTGTTGGCTATGGAGCAACCTCAGATGGATATGATATGGTAGCGCCTTCTGGAGAGGGAGCAAAAAGATGCATGGAAATTGCGATTGCTGGAATTAATAGCCCTATTGACTATATCAATGCTCATGGAACATCAACCCCTGTAGGAGATATCAAAGAACTGGGAGCAATTAAAGAGGTCTTTGAAGATAACTCAATTCCACTTATAGGCTCAACGAAATCTTTGTCAGGCCATGCTTTAGGAGCTGCAGGAGTTAACGAGTCTATCTATTCACTTTTAATGCTTCAAAATGATTTTGTTGCTGAATCTGTTAACATTGAAAACCTTGACACTGAAGCCACTGGAATGCCTATTGTGAGAGAGACAAAAAATGTGAAACTGAACCGAATACTTTCAAATAGCTTTGGCTTTGGTGGAACTAATGCTTGCCTTGTTTTTGAAAGATTTAACGAAAAAACTAGCTAAGGTCTAGCAGCAATCTCTTTTTTCTCTTTTTCTGAAGGGAGCATATCTTCTTTTGAAATCCCTAGCGCGAGAATCATAGAACTTGCAACATAGATTGAAGAGTAGGTACCAATAATTACTCCAATAATTAGAGCTCCAGCAAAACTATTAATAACTTCACCACCTAAATAAAATAACGCAAGAAGAACAAGCAAAGTTGTTAGTGATGTCATTATTGTTCTTGATAAAGTTTGATTCAGCGCCTCATTGACAATAGGTTCAGGTTCAACATGTCGAGTTGCAAGAAAGTTTTCACGAATCCTATCAAAGACTACAATCGTATCATTCAAAGAGTATCCAATTACTGCGAGAATAGCGGCCAAAACTGTCAAGTCAAATTCAATCTGAAGCATTGAAAAAACGCCTAGTGTAATAATTACATCATGGATTATGGCGGCAATTGACCCCAAAGCAAATCGATATTCAAATCGAAATGCCACGTAGATTAATATGCCAATTAGTGCATAGAGCATTGCAAGTCCACCATCATTAGTAAGCTCTTCACCTACCTTTGGACCCACAAATTCCACTCTTCGAACATCTATGCCCTCACCAAGCATTCTAATAATTGATGAACTTAACTTTGCGCTTGATACGGTTTGAGGTTCTAGCTGAATAAGCACTTCAGTATCTGAGCCAAAATATTGCACATTAGCACCTTCGTATTCTGCAGTCGCAAGTTTTGATCTTATGATTTCAAGATCAGCAGTTTTCTCATAACCCAACTCAATTAAAGTTCCGCCCGTAAAGTCGATACCAAGTTTTAAGCCTTGTAAACCTAAAGAGGCTATAGAAATAATCAATAAGATTGCTGAAAAAATGAGTGCAAATTTACGCTTACCAACAAAATCAATGACTGGAATATTTAAAGATCTGAGACTCATATTGCCAACTCCTCAACTTTTTTACCGCCATAGATTATATTAATAATTGCTCTCGAAACAATAATTGCTGTAAACATTGAAGTAATGATTCCAATAGTCAGAGTTACGGCAAAACCTTTAATGGGCCCAGTACCAAAACTAAACAAAACAATCGACGCAATGAGCGTCGTAATATTTGCATCTGCAATTGTTAGTAAAGCTTTTTCATAGCCTAATGATATTGCTTTTTGAATATTCTTATTTGAGCGCATTTCTTCTTTAATTCGTTCAAAAATCAATACGTTAGCATCAACCGCCATACCCACTGTTAGAACAATTCCTGCTATTCCTGGTAGAGTCAGTGTGGCCTGAATTAACGATAAAATAGAAATAATTGTTATCAAGTTAAGTGTCAAAGCTAGATTTGCAACCAAACCAAAAACGCGATAACGCCAAGCCATAAAAATTAGCACCAAAGCAAAACCAGCAAGCACTGAAATGAGTCCTTTTTGAATATTATCAGCACCCAAGCTTGGACCAATTGTTCGCTCTTCAATAATCTCGACAGGCGCTGAAAGAGAGCCAGCCCTCAAAAGAAGCGCAAGGTTTGTTGCTTCTCTAGCACTATCTAAACCAGTTATTTGAAAACGATTTGAGAACGTACCTTGAATCGTTGCAGCATTAATAATATCTTGAGTCTTACTTCGCTTCTTAACAGCTACGCCGTCTTCCATGACTGTTTCAACTTGGTTTTCGATAAAGACAACAGCCATTCTGTAGCCTAGGAATTCCTTCGTAGTATCGAGCATAGATCGTCCGCCGGAACTATCAAGAAAAATACTAACGCTAGGCTGATTGTTTTCATCCATACTGGAAGATGCATCAACGATATTTTCTCCAGTAGTGATAACGTTCGTTTTCAAAAGTAAAGGCCGCCCATCCTTGAACTTATAGATTTTTGAGCCTGCGGGTGTTTTCCCTGACTGGATAGCAGTTTGGACATCATTTTTTTCATCAACCATTCTAAATTCAATTGTCGCAACTGCACCTAATATTTCTTTTGCTCTTGCAGTATCTTGAACGCCTGGCAATTGAACAACAATTCTCTCTTTGCCTTGTTGTTGAATAATTGGCTCAGCAACACCTAACTCATTAACACGATTTCGGAGCGTAATTATATTTTGTTTCAGTGCACTTGATTTAGCTGCAGCTTGAGCATTTGAGGTAATTTCAAGCCCCAACTCAAGTTCTTGCTCACTTCCTTCTGCAATAACTAAGTCAGGTAAATCTTTTTTTATGACTTTTTTAGCTTCATTTTTGAGCTCTACACTTTTAAAACTTACAATAAGAAGATTCTCCTCTTTACGAATTTTCTTATAAAGCTTGTCTTTTCGCAGTGCTGCTCTTAGATCATTGTAATAGCGATCTACAGCCATTTTGGTTACTGCCTCCATGTCGACCTCAAGCAGGAAATGAACTCCACCTCTAAGGTCTAGCCCTAAAGACATTGCTTTACCGCCCAACCCTGAGAGCCACTGAGGTATTGATGGTGCTAAATTTAGAGCAACCACATAATTTCTGGTGAGCGAATCCTTCAAAATTGCTTTGGAAGATAATTGTGATTGAGAATTACTAAAACGTACTAATATATTTTCATTATCAAGAGAGATAGATTTAAAGTCGACATCATTATCTGAGAGAGTGTCATTTATTTTATCCAAATCTCTCTCATTAACATCATAGTTACCCGAACCAGAAATTTGAATCGCCAAATCTGAACCATAAAGATTTGGCAAGGCATAGAGACCTAAAATAAATAGGAAAAATACTATAAGAATATTTTTCCAGGCTGCGTAATGGTTCATATTTGGTTATTGCCTATAGTTATTCTACTTAATAGGATGCTTATGATTTAGCCTTTGACTTAGTCATCGGCTTCACACTTCCTTTTGGCATTTTTTGATTAATTCCTTGTTTTTGAACCTTCATAGAAATACCTGAAGACACTTCTATCTCTGCAAAGGATTCATCAACAGCTGTAATTTTTCCTAATACACCGCCATTGGTAACGACCTCATCACCTTTCTTTAATTCTTTCAATAGGTTTTTGTGGTCTTTGGCTCTTTTTTGTTGTGGTCTGATTAATAAAAAATACATCAGTACAAACATTGCAATCAGAAAAATTTCTGGTGGTAGATTCATCTTTCACTCCAAAAAAATAATAAAGGGGTTATTTTATCTTAGTTAGGCCGCCCATGTAACTCTGCAGTACTTTTGGTATAGTTATGCTTCCATCAGCTTTTTGATAATTCTCAATAATTGCTACCAATGTTCTACCAACTGCTAGCCCGGAGCCATTTAAAGTATGCAAAAACTCAGATTCATTTGTCTCAGGATTTTTCCATCGTAGCTGCATTCTCCTTGCCTGAAACGATTCAAAACAAGAGCAAGATGAAATCTCACGATAGGCATTTTGCCCTGGTAACCAGACCTCAAGGTCATAAGTTTTAGCTGATGAAAAACCAAGATCTCCAGTACATAGAACCACTTTACGATAAGGAAGTTCTAATAACTGCAAAATACCCTCAGCATCATTGGTTAATTCCTCAAGAATATCATAGGATTCTTTAGGTCTAGAGATTTGAACCAACTCGACTTTTTCAAACTGATGTTGTCGAATTAAACCTCTTGTATCTTTGCCATAAGAGCCGGCTTCTGATCTAAAACATGGCGTATGTGCTACAAATTTTAATGGCAATTCTGAATCATTTAAAATCGATTCACGAACAATATTTGTTACTGGGACCTCGGCTGTAGGAATTAAATAAAGCTCCTTAGCTTCTCCCTCTTCCCCATGAAGATGGGTTTTGAATAAATCTGCTTCAAATTTGGGTAAATTTCCTGTCCCCATCAGAGAATCTGCATTAACTAGATAGGGAGCATAAGTCTCTTTGTAATCATTTTTTTCAGTGTGATGATCCAACATAAACTGAGTTATAGCTCTCTGAAGCTTTGCCAGCCTTCCAGTCATTACAACAAATCTTGAGCCAGAAATCTTAGCGGCAGCTGCAAAATTCATTCCATACATTCCGCCTAAATCAACATGGTCCTTAGGCTCAAAATCAAACTGAGTTGGTCCTGACAAAGGCCAACTAAAGACCTCCTCATTTTCATCTTCAGTATTCCCTTCTGGAACAGATGAGTGAGGAATATTAGGCATTGATAGAACTATCTCGCTAATCTTTGACTGTATCTCCTGCAACTGAGCTTTGGCATTATCAAGTTTTTCGCCAAGCTCTGAAACCTCTGCCAAACGTGGTTCAATATTATCTCCACTGGCCTTTGCCTGGCCAATAGATTTGGATTTGGTGTTTCGTAAATTTTGTAAATCTTGAGTTTGAACTTGGATCGATTTTCTTTGATCCTCGAGTTCATTGAATTCTTTAACATCAAAGGAAAAATTTCGCCTTTTTAGCTGCTCAACAACAAAATCGATATTTCCTCTTAAAAGCTTACTCTCTAGCATGATACTAAGTTAAATTATTATGCCTAAATTATACTATGTACTAATCTAAAGGAATGATTTAAAGCTAGTAATAGTCTTTTTTGAAATGACTTTTATTTCATGCGCCTTAATACTGATATTGAACTTCTAAGTTAACTCGCTGATAGTCATCTAATATTGCAAATGCACGATTATCTTGGGCATCGATATATGTTCCACTAAATGATGCTTGCCACTGATCATTAATATCCCAGTCTAAAGTAGCTGAACTAAGTGACAGATCATTGTTTGAGGCTATTACATTAGATAATCCCCATTTCCAGTCAGAATCTCCAAACTTATCACTGACACTAACCATGTAATTCATGCTATTCCTTTTTGCACTGACACTGCCTAACAATGTTGGCGTTAAATAGTCATTGGCATAATCTAAAAGATACTGTGAGTTAATAGAAAATAACCACTGCCTATCATTTTTCTGAATATCAAAGGCCAAGTCCCAATCAAACCTGTCTACTTTAATAAATTGTCCCGTTCGGTTGTGTTGAATGTTGTGTTTATAGGCAATATCAAACTTAAGTAAATACTCATCAAATGCCTTATTCATGCCAAAACCCAATAATTGATAGGGGGTTGCATAAGCTAAGCCATCAGTAAGATTTGTGAGTGCATCGTTAGGAACAAGTTGGCCCAAATATAATGCTATATCACTCCCTTCACGACTTATTCCATATCGCATTCCAAACTCATCATAGGAATCATTTTTTAGAATAAGAAGTTTGCTCTTAGAAACTGTTGGATTGGTGTTGTAAAAAAAACTTAAATCGCTGTTATCAAAATATTGAGTGGCACTTAAAAACCACTGAGGAATCATAGATGGGTCCGTTAATCCTCCAGATGGGTTTACTACGTCAAGTGCGCCACCCTCTAACTCACCCCAACCGATTGTATATTTCCCTAATTTAGAACTCCAATCATCAAAACTAAACTGTAAAAAGGCCTTCTCAACCTCTAAATCGTGTTTTTCGGTCGAATAATTACTGTCACTTGGCCAATATTTTGTTGCTTTTAGTTCAACTTCTCCATATCCTGAATCTGAAACTGAGCCGCTACTACCAATCGTTATTTCAGTTCTTTCTTTAGTTGTGCTGTAATGACTTGCGGGATTAAAGCCCCATTTTTGCGAAACGCCAAGGTCAAGCCAAGTAAATGATTTCTCTGTTTGAGAGCTATCTTCACCAAATATATCACTATCATCAGACCATTCATCAAACTCTTGCTCAGACTCATCAAAAACAACTTCATCATCAAAAAATGAATCCTCTGCATTAACATTTATGGCAAACGCAAAGCAAAATATTACAAATATAAATTGTCTAAAAACAAGGCTAAACATTATATTAATAATTATTTGGCCTGCTTACGAAGGTCTTTCAGGTATTTCTCCCTAAAAGCCTGATCTGTTAAAGCTCTCTGCGTTAAAAAGTCCTCTTTGATATCCATGTCAAAGTTGATAGCTTCGAGCTTCATGTTGGTTAATCTGTTACTGACAGTATTAAAAAATGTCAAACTTCTCCCCATCCAAACATCATTAATTTTTTCCACCTTGCCAACCTCAAGTTTTTTGATGGGATTATTGTACTTATCAAACATTTGGATCTTTAAGCTTATAAATCTCTCGGTATCAATCCAACTCTGGGTTTTTCCATAGCTACTCTTGCTGAGTCGATGAGGCTTTGGCGTCGACTCAATAACCGCAACATCTCGCCCTCTGAACTTCCCTTGCTCTAATAATTCATAAGTGTAGTCATCGAGCTTTCCAGTCTCTTGATCCTCTGTTGTCATTTCAGTTCCAAAAATACTAGCAGACTCTGTTTCTTCATCATCACTGTTTCTGACGCTTATTCTCTTAACCTTGCCGAGTGCAGACAAATATAACCATGTTTCATTATCTCGATTACTATCATCATAGCTATAAGAGAGCATACCGATTCCCTTTTCACTTGCGGGCTCTAGAATGATTGCGATACTCTTGCTATCTTTATTATCTAAACCGGTATTAATTTGTGCGCTCTCTACTAACTTAACGCGGGGCTTCTCAGCGCACTTAATCTTTCCATCCTTTTTGCCATATTTACAAGTAGTTAACTTCATTCTTGTAAAAGCAGAGTCTGTTGATTTTCGAGACTCCTCGTCAACTCTTTCCATGATTTCTATAGCACTAAGATCAGTCTCTGCAATGATAGTTGGACTGATAAATCCCAAACAAATACTTAAAAAAACTAATGATAGTTTTAAATTCAAATCATTTATTACTGGTTTATTCATTTTGCAACCTCTATAAAATTTAAATTATCTTCAACATCTTTTTGACCAAATTTTGGCTTAAATATCATTATAAGCGCTGGGAAAAACAACAAGTCACATAGCAATGCCACAAAAATTGCCAGGGATCCAAAGCCGCCAATTTTAGCTAAACCTAAATAATCACTAAAAATAAGCATGAAAAATCCACAGCCTAATATCAGTGTTGTAAATGTTACCGCCTGTCCGACTTCTTTAATGGTCTCAACCAAAGCAAACTTCATATTGTGATTTTGAGCAAGCGACATTCTGTAGTGACTTATAAAGTGAATAGTATCGTCGACCGCTATACCAATAATTAATGGTGCGATCATTAAAGTATCAGTATCCAAAGGAATTCCAAGAAGCCCCATCAATCCAAATGCCAATGTTGCTGGAATTAAATTAGGAATAATCGACATCACACCCGCCTGTAATGAACCAAGAGTTAACATCAAAAGAAGACTAATCACAACAGCAGCTATTGCTAGACTCTTAAACTGATTCTTACTGATATCATCTGCGAGCCTCATCATCAGTGCAAATGAACCAGTAATTTGAACCTTAATCTCTGGATAGCTTGCTGTTAGCTTGTTAAATTCACTATTGATATCTTGTTGAATCTCTTTGAAAAAATCTTTATATTCGTTTGAACCTGCATTCCTGAGCTGAACACTAATATGACTCTTGCTATAGTCATCACTAACAAGAGCTCTTCGCTCTTCAGGATTCGAGCTATTAAACAAGTAAAGCAGTTGAGATACCGCAATCTGACTGTTAGGAATAGTTCTGAATTCCTCTGAGCTTTGCATAATTGCGTGGGTATCTTTGACGAGGTCTGCCAGTGAATTTGTTCGGATAATATAATCACTGTAGCTTGCTTCAATCTTATTTTGAAGCCTATCCATTGAATTCAATACATCTGGGTCCATAATTCCATCTGAACTTGCTGTATCAACCACAATGACCATGTTTCCAGTTCCCATCATATTCTCATCAACAATGTCATAGGCTTGGCCAATCGGAACATCGTCAGAATAAAGCTCAACCAAATTTGAATCAATTTTGACTTGTGTGGCCCCGTAAAGACATACTATAAATCCACCAAAAAATATGATTGCAACTAAATATCGGAAACGCTCTACAAAAGCTGGAATCTTGTCCAGTAATGGCTGAAGCCATTCTGCACTGAACAGCCAGACCAAGCCAACTTTTTTTGCCCCTCTCATTAAAGTCTTAGCAAAAAAGCATAGGACACTCAATACCTTAGATTTCATAAATAATGCTAATGCCTTAATGCTAGATTTTCTGTTTTTATCTGATTGACTTATTTTTTTGACTTGCATTGGATGCCAGTAATTTAACAAAACTGGGAGTAAATATATGGTGTACAAGAAAGCAAAAAAGACACCTGCTGCGGAAGACAGCCCAAATTGAACGAACATCGGCATTCCAGTGGCAGCTAGTGAAGACATACCTGCCATCGTTGTAATGGTTGTCAAGAGAATAGGCACACCAGTCTTGCCATAAGCTTTTGATAAAGCCTCATCATGCTCTTGACCATCACGCCTAAAGAATAAGTAGGAGCTCATGACATGGACACAATCTGCAACGCCTACTGCAATAACAAGCATTACCGTTAGAGCAATCAACGTTGTCGATGCCAAATTCAACCAACTCAGCCCGCCAATCACAAATAATATACTCAGTCCTATTGCGAGCTGGGGAAGTACAACAGCACTAGCAGAGCGAAACAATGTCCAAAGCAAGAGGTTAATGATAACTACCATTCCTACTAATAGAAATGCAGCCTGAATCATAGTATCCATAGCCAAGGCAATCATTGCAGAATTACCAATTGGATAAAAATTAAAATGCTCGGTCATTTTTGGTTGCTCAGTTATCGCGGTAATTGCCTTCATAAATGGCATATAAAGTGCTGGCTCATCCGGCTGATATTCAACTCTTTGTATAACAGCACCATCATCCACGCTTGCATCAAAATCATCACTCCAATCATCATCAGAAAAAAGAGAGGCCTCATCATCAGAGCCTTGAACTACTGGAATAGCACCAAAATCAGTATTGATAGAAATAGCACCATAGCGATGATCTTTTGAAAACATAAACAGCAACAAACTAGGCTGCTCATCAGCCTCAACACTGATCTCATTTAGCCTCTTAATATCGCTCGGAATTTTTTTAGGCACTAGGCGAGGAGAACTTAAAACATCATCTTCATTTTTTTGAATTCGTATGTTTGTCAAAGACTGAACACGCTTAATATGAGTCAGCGATTCAACAACATCAGTGCTTAACCCATACTTTTCAAGCCAAACATCATCACTTATTTGTTGATAGTTATCCAGCACCTCTGTAATTTCAGAGATTAACTTGAGCGACTTATTTGAGAATACATCTCCATCTTTTGCTTCATAAACAATAAATAGACCATCATCACTTCCAAATTGATCACGAAACTCATCTAAAGCTTCAATTGCTGGATCGGACTCACTAAACCACACATCGAATGAAGTATCTAAGACAAAACGAGAGGCACCAAATCCCATAAAAATGGTTGATAGCAAGGCTAGTATGAGAACTGTTTTGCGATATGGGATAAGTTGTCCGGGTACCTTCGCAAAATACTTATTGAGATATAGTAATAAATTCTTCATAGCTATTATTGGAAGCAGAGCTTTATTATAACTATTTGCTTTGCCAGTAGATTAGACCTTGAGTGTTGATTTGAACATCGAGCTCAAGTCTTTTTTTAGAAAAATCATCGTTACTAAATCCTATTTTATTTAATTCATCTAAAAAGTAGCCCATCATTTCACTATAAATAATCGATTCAGCCTCATTCGATGTTGCATATTTTTTTGCTAAATTACTTACAAAGTGAATACCGTCTATTAGTTGATTTACCGCTCTTTGGGTTGGTTTAATAGCTGAAAAGTGAGTTAAACAGACTCGTTCTGGCTTAAACTCCATTATTCGATTAATGCTTTGAATTAATGCCTCTGGATCAAACTGAACAGGGCTTGTACTTGGCAAAACATACACATCATTTTGATGATCAAGGTCACGATAAGAGATTCCAAAAGTATCACCTGTAAACATTGACTTTGTCTCTTTATCCCAAACACAAAAATGATGTCTAGCATGTCCTGGGGTATCAATAAATTTAAGCGCTCTTCCGTCAAAATCTAAAACAAAATTATCTTCCGCCTCAATCACTCTATCTGAATCGATTGGAATAATTTCGCCATAATATTCTTTGAATTTTTCTTCCCCATAAACCGCCATAGCTCCTGCAATGAGTTTACTTGGATCAATCAAATGTCGAGAACCCCTTGGATGAACTACTAAAATTGCATTTTGGCATTGCTTCATGAGTTCCCCAGCACCGCCCGCATGATCAAGGTGTACATGTGTTGGAATAATATAAGCAACGTCAGAAAAACTTAGCCCATCTTCAAAAAGTGCTTTTTCAACGATAGGAACACTAAAATTACTACCAGTTTCAATAATGGCAACCTTACTTCCTTGCCTAAGAAGGTATATCGCTGCAAAGTCCTTACTATAGTAACCAGAATCAATAACATTAATTCCTTTTGCAACATTTGTCACATCCACTCTATTAATCATAAATTAATTTTACTTGAATATAGCTTGGAAAAAAAATACCCCGCCTTATAAAAGGTCGGGGTATTTTGAATAAAAGCCTAGCAATGTCCTACTCTCACATGGGGAGACCCCACACTACCATCGGCGCTAAGTGGTTTCACTTCTGAGTTCGGCATGGAATCAGGTGGGTCACACTTGCTATTATCACTAAGCAAACTGCTTACTTGAACTAAGTCGAAACCTAACTCAAATGAATTAAAAAGTTTTTATACCCAGAGGTATAACAAATTGGATAAAGTAAAGTTTATAAGGCATATTGCCTGTTGACACAACAACATCTCCAAATATCTTGGGTGTTATATGGTCAAGCCTCACGATCAATTAGTACTAGTTAGCTTCATACATTGCTGCACTTCCACACCTAGCCTATCAACCTCGTAGTCTTCGAGGGATCTTTAGGATTATTAAATAATCAGGGAGACCTAATCTTGGGAGGGGCTTCCCGCTTAGATGCTTTCAGCGGTTATCCTTTCCACACATAGCTACTCGGCAATGCGACTGGCGTCACAACCGAAACACCAGAGGTGTGTCCGTTCCGGTCCTCTCGTACTAAGAACAGCTTCCCTCAAGTCTCCAACGCCCACGGTAGATAGGGACCGAACTGTCTCACGACGTTCTAAACCCAGCTCGCGTACCACTTTAAATGGCGAACAGCCATACCCTTGGGACCTGCTTCAGCCCCAGGATGTGATGAGCCGACATCGAGGTGCCAAACACCCCCGTCGATGTGAACTCTTGGGGGGTATCAGCCTGTTATCCCCGGCGTACCTTTTATCCGTTGAGCGATGGTCCTTCCACTCAGAACCACCGGATCACTAAGACCTAGTTTCCTACCTGCTCGACGTGTCAGTCTCGCAGTCAAGCATCCTTTTACCTTTGCGCTCATTGCACGATGTCCGACCGTGCTGAGGATACCTTTGCGCTCCTCCGTTACTCTTTGGGAGGAGACCGCCCCAGTCAAACTACCCACCATGCATTGTTCCCGATCCGGATTACGGACCTAGGTTAGAACCCCAACCATACCAGGGTGGTATTTCAAGGATGGCTCCACTCTAACTAGCGTTAAAGCTTCAAAGCCTCCCACCTATCCTACACAAGTAGGATCAGAGTTCAATGCAAAGCTGTAGTAAAGGTGCACGGGGTCTTTCCGTCTGGCCGCGGGTATACTGCATCTTAACAGCAATTTCAATTTCACTGAGTCTCGGGTGGAGACAGTGTGGCCGTCGTTACTCCATTCGTGCAGGTCGGAACTTACCCGACAAGGAATTTCGCTACCTTAGGACCGTTATAGTTACGGCCGCCGTTTACTTGGGCTTCGATCAAAAGCTTCGCGCAAGCGCTAACCTCATCAATTAACCTTCAAGCACCGGGCAGGAGTCACACCCTATACGTCCACTTACGTGTTTGCAGAGTGCTGTGTTTTTAATAAACAGTCGCAGCCACCTAGTATTTTCAACTCTTTTCTGCTCTATCAGCGAGTGATTTCACATAACAAGAGTACACCTTCTCCCGAAGTTACGGTGTCAT